>CAVKJH010000090.1:0-127806 GCA_963656755.1 bacterium | reverse complement strand
TATGCGCCCCCTACAGGGGCGGTTCATTAATACCGCATTGGAAATGATAGGGGCGAGCCCCTATCCTATATTATGCGCCCCCTACAGGGGCAAAGGTTGCGGATGACATCACTACAGGCACAACCGCCGCGCGAGCCGCCACGAGGGACGGCCGGGGTGTCATAAAAAATACTAATTGCGGATGCCGCAACTGCGGAAAAAGCATTATTTAACGATTACTAAAAAAACACTGACAATTCGATAATAAACATAATAAACCCGCAATTTTAGTCCCGTTTTAAATAAATCTCTGTAAATTTGCACATAAAACATAATACGCGCGCAACAAAATGACGAAAAGGTTATATCCGCTGCTCCTTGCCTTTGCGGCAGCAGCCTCGCTGACCTCGTGCCTCAGCGACACGGATGACGATGTGACATACTACGACGACACCGCCATCACAGCCTTCACGCTGGGAACCATCAACCGCTATAACCATACCACCAAAGCCGACGGCAGCGACAGCACCTATGTAACCAAGGTGACCGGTAGCAACTATGCCTGCTACATCGACCAGCTGAACGCACAGATATACAACCCCGACTCGCTGCCCAAGAACTGCGACGCCAAGCATGTGGTGTGCACCTTCTCGACGAAGAACGGCGGCCTGGTGGTGGTAACCGAGAAAAACGTGTGGGGCGAGGACAGCCTGGCCTACTACTCGACCGGCGACTCGCTCGACCTGAGCACGCCGATGAAGGTGAAGGTATACAGCAACCGCGGAACGAGCTACAAGGAGTACACGCTGACGCTGAACGTACACCAGCAGACGGGCGACGAGTTTGCCTGGAGCACGACCAGTGCCGACGGCGCCGACGCGCTGGGCGCACGCCGCTTTGCACAGCTGGGCGACAAGATGTGGATGTTCTGCCAGGACGGACAGCATACCACAGGCTACCACCTGACCGACGGCACATGGCAGCAGGCCACTACCCTGCCCGATGCGCAAGCCTACGCCAACACGGCCACGCTGGGCGACAAGCTCTACACCCTTGTGGGTGGCACCGTGTACAGCACGGCCGACGGAACGACATGGACCGCCGCCCCCACCCCCGGCAACCTGAAACAACTGGTAGGCAGCTCTGACAAGCGGCTCTACGCCCTGACAGACAACGGGATAGCCTACACCACCGACGGACAGAACTGGACGGACGACACGCTCGACAGCGCCCCCGACTCGCTGCCCGCCACCGACATCAACCTGGTGTCGATAGCCTCGCAGGTGAACGCCAACACCAACAACCTGACCCTGATAGGCAACCGCGGCGGCAAGACCGTGGTGTGGACGCGCGTGGAGGAGAACGGCACCGCCGACAACAACCCGTGGGCGCTGCTGCCCGAGGACAGCTACAACCTCAAGACACTGCCCTGCCTCGAAGGACTGCAGGCCGTGGCCTACGACGGCGGAGTGCTGGCCACCGGCGGCGACCTGACCACCTTCTATACCAGCAAAGACCACGGACTGACATGGACGTCCACCGACATCTACGCCCTGCCCGCCACCGACACTGCCACACAGGCCACCCTCTTCCGCAAGAGCGACAACACCCTGTACTGCAGCCGGGCCGGACAGGCCGCGGTGCTGTCGGGACGACTGGCACGCCTGGGCTGGAAAAAACAGCAGACGGCGTTCACCGAATAATATTGTAAACTAATTTGGCCGTAATTGCCCCACCCGCACACACCATGAAACACATGCTGTCCACACTGGCCCTCCTGGCCTTGGCCTGCAGCCCCGCAAAGGCGCAGGACGACCCGCAGTACCGCATGGAGATAGGCGGCGGCGTGGGAATGATGGGCTATCTGGGCGACTTCAACGGCAACCTGACCAAAGACCTGCAGCCCATGGCCACCGTGCTGGCACGCTACATCCTCAACCCCTACATGGCCCTGAAGATGAACGTGAGCTACGGCACGCTGAAAGGATCGTCGGCCGACGCGGAGACCTACTACCCCGACTATGCCGACACGCCCTACACGTTCAGCAACAAGACGGTGGACGTGGGCGTGGCCTACGAATACAACTTCCTGCCCTACGGCACAGGGCGCGACTACCGCGGTGCCAAACGGCTGGCCCCCTATGTGACGGGCGGTCTGGGCGTCACCTACGCCGACACGCAGGACAAAGGGCAGCTCACGGTGAACGCGGCTCTCGGCATCGGCGCAAAATACAAACTGGCCGAACGCCTCAACATCGGACTGGAATGGGCCATGCACTTCACGCAGAGCGACAAGCTCGACGGCGCAGAAGACCCCTACCACATAGAGAGCAGCGGACTGTTCAAGAACACCGACTGCTACTCGACCCTGCAACTGACACTCACCTACAGCTTCATGCCCAAGTGCGTGACGTGCAACAAAGAATAAGGATATGGACATGACACACATACCGCAGCACATTGCCATCATCATGGACGGCAACGGACGCTGGGCCACCGAGCGCGGCAAAGACCGCAGCTACGGCCACCAGGCGGGCGTGGACACCGTAAGGCGCATCACGTCGGAGTGTACGCGGCTGGGCGTGAAATACCTCACGCTCTATACCTTCTCGACCGAGAACTGGAACCGGCCGGCCACAGAGATACACGCCCTGATGGGACTGGTGCTGACCTCGCTCGAGGACGAGATATTCATGAAGAACAACGTGCGCTTCCGCGTGGTGGGCGACATCGGCCGGCTGCCCGTAGAGGTGCAGCAGAAACTGCGCGAGACCGAGGAGCACACGGCCGGCAACACCGCCATGACCATGGTGGTGGCGCTGAGCTACTCGGCACGGTGGGAGATAACCCGGGCCGTAAAGCAGATCGTGGACGAGGCCAACAGCCGGCCGGGAACACTGAAAGCCGACGACATCGACGAGGACTACCTGTCGCAACGGATGCAGACCGCCTTCATGCCCGACCCCGACCTGCTGATACGCACGGGCGGCGAGTGCAGGGTGAGCAATTTCCTGCTCTGGCAGATAGCCTACTCGGAGCTTTACTTCTGCGACACCTACTGGCCCGACTTCGACGAGGACGACCTGCGGCGCGCCATAGAGAGCTACCAGGGACGGCAACGGCGCTACGGCAAGACCGGCGCACAGGTGGAACAGCAACCCTAAGGACCCCACGACCGCAAGAAACACAACACCGCGTGGACAACACACAACACGCCATAAGACCAAGCACACAGTAACCAAAGGATGTACAATATCAAACATAAAGCTCTGTTGAGCCTCGCCCTGCTGGCCTGCTGCGCCGTGGGCAACGCCCAGTACCGCATCGCCCACCCCGACATCACCTACGCCGGAACACCGCGCGACGTAATCATCGGCGGCATCAGCGTGTCGGGCATGGACGGATACGAGGACTACATGCTCACCGGCATATCAGGACTGTCGGTCGGCCAACACATCGAACTGCCGGGAACGGCCATCACCGACGCCGTGAAACGCTACTGGAACCACGGACTGTTCTCGGACGTGCAGATATCCGCCGACTCGATAGTGGACGAGAAAGTGTACCTGCACATCGCACTGAAGGCAAGGCCGCGCGTGTCGCAAATCAACTATATAGGCCTGAAAAAGAGCGAGCGCGAAGACATGGAGCAGAAGCTCGGCATACTGAAAGGCGGACAGATAACGCCCAACATGATAGACCGTGCGGTGATCCTGGGCAAGAAATACTTTGACGAAAAGGGTTTCAAGAACGCCGAGATAGAAATACAGCAGCGCGACGACGTGGCCTCGAAAAACCAAGTGATACTCGACGTCATCATCGACAAGAAACAGAAGATGCGCGTGCGGCACATCATCATCGAAGGCAACGAGAAACTGTCGAACCTGAAAATCAAGGGCGGACTGTTCAGAAAAGGAGCGTTCGCCAAGACCCACGAGGCCGGCAAGCTGTCGACCTTCCTAAAGGCCAAGAAATTCACGCCCGAACGGTGGACCGCCGACAAGCAGAAGCTCATCGAGAAATACAACGAACTGGGATACCGCGACGCCGTCATCGTGGCCGATAGCGTGTGGAACGCTGACGCGAAGCACGTGAACGTGTGGGTGAAAGTGGACGAAGGACAGAAATACTATGTGCGCAACCTGCAGTGGGTGGGCAACACGGTATACAACTCCGACGTGCTGTCGCACCTGCTCGGCATGCACTCCGGCAGCGTGTACAACCAGAAACTGCTGGAAAAGAGGCTGACCACGGACGACGATGCCGTGAGCAACCTGTACTACAACAACGGATACGTGTTCTCGCAGATCAACCCCACCGAGGTGAACGTGGTGGGCGACTCCATCGACCTGGAGATGCGCATCTTCGAGGGACCACAGGCACACCTGAGCCATGTGCGCATATCGGGAAACACGCGCCTCTACGAGAACGTGGTGAGACGCGAGCTGCGCACGAAGCCCGGCGACCTGTTCTCGCGCGAGGCACTGATGCGCTCGGCACGCGAACTGGCGTCGATGGGACACTTCGACCAGGAGAAAGTGGTGCCCGACGTGCGGCCCAACAACGACGACGGAACGGTGGACGTGAACTGGAACCTCGAACAGAAATCGAACGACCAGGTGGAGTTCTCGCTGGGATGGGGACAGACCGGCATCATCGGCCGCGTGGGACTGACGCTCAACAACTTCTCCATGGCCAACCTCTTCGGAAAGAACAAGGCACACCGCGGCATCCTGCCCGTGGGCGACGGCGAGAAACTGTCGATAGGCGTGCAGACCAACGCCTCGTACTACCAGAGCTACAACATGAGCTACTCCACCAACTGGTTCGGCGGCAAGCGGCCCATACAGTTCTCGGTGGGTGCCTATTTCTCGAAGTCGACCGACGTGTCGAGCAACTACTACAACACCGCCTGGCAGAACAGCTACATGAACTACCTGTACGGTTACAACAGTTACGGCTACAACTACTCGAACTACGAGAACTACTACGACCCCGACAAATACGTGAAGATGCTGGGCGTAAACGTGGGATGGGGCAAGCGACTGAGATGGCCCGACGACTACTTCACGCTCTCCGTGCAGCTGTCGTACACCCGGTACATGCTGAAGAACTGGCGGTATTTCCTGCTCACCAACGGAAACTCCAACAACCTGAACCTCAGCATCGCCATAAACCGCACCTCGACCGACAACCAGCTGTTCCCGCGGCACGGATCGGAATTCACGGCCAGCGTGACCGTCACGCCGCCCTGGTCGCTGTGGGACGGCAAGGACTACAAGAACCTCGCCACCGATGCGCACTCGGCCAACTATGTGAAGGAACAGCAAGAAAAGTACCGCTGGATAGAATACCACAAGTGGAAATTCAAGGCCCGCACCTACACCGCACTCACGTCGGCCCAGAAAACGTTCGTGCTGATGACACGCGTGGAAATGGGACTGCTCGGCAGCTTCAACAAGTACAAGAAGAGCCCGTTTGAGACCTACTACATGGGCGGCGACGGCATGAGCGGCTACTCGTACGGCTATGCCACAGAGACCATCGGCCTGCGCGGATACGACAACGGTAACCTCACACCGTACGGATACGAAGGCTATGCCTACGACCGGTTCACGCTCGAGCTGCGCTACCCCTTCATGCTGGGCAACACCACTATATATGGACTGACCTTCGTGGAGGGCGGAAACGCCTGGAACGACACCAAGAAGTTCAACCCGTTCGACATGAAACGGTCGGCCGGCTTCGGCGTGCGCATCTACCTGCCGATGGTGGGACTGATGGGTATTGACTGGGCCTACGGTTTCGACAAGTACTTCCTCGGACAGCAACAAGGCGGAAGCCAGTTCCACTTTATCCTCGGACAGGAGTTCTAACCTGCCGCGGCAGAGGCGACAAAAGGAACGGTGCCCCCCTGCGGCGGGAAACGTGATGTAACAAAACGGAATGTGAAACGTCTATCATAAACAGACGGCGCACAACGCAACAAACCGACAAAACATACAAGAACATGAAAGGCAACAACCATAAACAGGGATACAGCTGGCTGGCAAGCCTACTGCTGGTCTGCGCACTGGCACTCGTGCCGGCCGGCAAGGCCCAGGCACAGAAATTCGCTCTGGTTGACATGGAGTATGTGCTGAAGAACATACCCGCCTACGAGCGTGCCAACGAGCAACTCAACCAAGTGTCGAAAAAATGGCAGGCTGAAGTGGAAGCCCTCAACACCGAGGCTTCGACCATGTACAAGAACTACCAGAACGAGGTGGTGTTCCTGTCGCAAGAGCAGAAAAAGGCAAAACAAGACCAGATTGTGGCCAAAGAGAAGGAAGCCGCGGACCTCAAGAAGAAATATTTCGGACCCGAAGGCGAGCTATTCAAGAAACGCGAAAGCCTCATGTCCCCCATCCAGGAGGAGATATACAACGCCGTAAAGGAGATATCCGAACTGCGGGGCTACTCGCTGGTCATTGACCGAGCCTCCGACACGGGCATCATCTACGGTTCGCCGAAAATAGACATCTCGCAGGAAGTGCTGCAGAAACTGGGCTATTAGGCTGCACACAGGCGGGAACGGGGAAACGTTTCGGCCGGCAACAGACAGACAAAACAAGAAAAATCATATCAATTCAAGAAAAGAACATGAAAAAGCTTTTATTAATGATCATGCTGATGGCTCCGTTGGCCACATTCGCACAGAAGTTCGGCAAGGTTGACTCACAGACCATCTTCAACGCCCTGCCCGAGGTGGCCAAGGCCAACGGCGAGTTCCAGGCTCTGCAGAAGCAGAAGCAGAACGAGCTGGAAAGCATGCAGAACGAGTTCCAGCGCCAGCTCGACGCCTACCAGAAAGGCAAGAGCCAGATGAACCAGACACAGCAGGAACAGAAGGAAACGGAACTGACCACACTGAGCCAGAAGCTCCAGCAGGCCAGCCAGGACGCACAGCAGGAACTGCAGAAGAAGCAGCAGGAACTGATGCAGCCTATCCAGACCAAAATCATGAACGCCATTACCAGCGTGGGCAAAGCAGGCGGCTACACGTTTATCTTCGAGGAAGGCACTGCCCCCTACATGGGCACCAACGTCGAGGATGTGACCAGCAAGGTGCAGGCCGAGATTACCAAGACAAAATAAGCACCCGCGCACAACAACCATCAACCATCCGCCCGCAGGAATAGGTGCTGACCTGCTCCTGCGGGCGATTGCCTTTACACACACGGCACACGCCACGCCAACCATCCTCCGCCAAGCCTCAACGGGCTATGCGGCACAAAACACCACACAATGAAACGACTTCTGCTATCTCTAATCATTGCCGCCGCCGGCATGCAGGCCACCGCACAGACCAGCGCGGACACAACGCCGACAGCCCCGACTGCCGCCAACGCCGGCATCGCCACGCATGCGCAACCGTTCCGGTTCGGATATTTCAGCTACCGGGCAGCATTCGAGTCGATGCCCGACCATGCCATCGCACAACACAACATAGACGACCTTCGGGCCAAGTACGACAGCGAACTGAAGCGCGTGGAAGAGGAATTCAACCAGAAATACGAGTTGTTCCTCGACGGGCAGCGCGACTTCGCACCCTCCATCCGCCACAAACGGCAAGCCGAACTGCAGGAGCTCATGGAAAAGAACATGGCCTTCAAGGAAGAAGCCCGGCGGCTGCTGAAGGAGGCCGAGGACAACGCCTACAAACCCCTCCGCGAGAAGATCGCCGCCGCCCTCGCCAAAGTGGGCAAGGAGAAAGGGTTCGCCTTCATCCTCAACACCGACAGCGAGGCAGTGCCCTTCATAGACCCCGCAACCGGATTCGACGCACAGGCCGACATCAACGCCGCCCTGCGCTAAGCCATTAACCCATCCAGGCATGAACAACCAACAAGGTCACGGCCCCATCGGCGTGTTCGACTCGGGCTACGGCGGACTGACCATCCTGCACGGCATACGCCAGTTGTTGCCCGATTACGACTACGTTTATATTGGCGACAACGCCCGTGCCCCTTACGGCCCGCGTTCGTTCGACGTGGTCTACGAGTTCACGCGGCAGGCCGTAGGCAAACTCTTCGACATGGGTTGCCGCCTGGTCATCCTCGGATGCAACACCGCCTCGGCAAAGGCCCTGCGCAGCATCCAGCTCAACGACTTGCCCGGCTGGGATCCCACACGCCGCGTGCTGGGCGTGATACGCCCCACGGCTGAGGTCATCGGCAAGCTCACCCGCAACGGACACGTGGGGCTGCTCGCCACGGAAGGTACGGTGAAAAGCCACAGCTACGACATGGAGATAGCCAAACTGTGGCCGCATGTGAAGGTGACCGGACAGGCGTGCCCCTTCTGGGTGCCGCTGATAGAGTACAACGAGGCCGACTCGCCCGGTGCCGACTATTTCGTAAAGAAACGCATCGACCAGCTCATGATGAAGGATCCCGACATCGACACCATCATCCTTGGATGCACCCACTACCCCATCCTGATGCCGAAAATCCTGAAATACACCAAGCCCGGCATAACCATCGTACCGCAAGGCGAATATGTGGCAAGCAGTCTGAAAAGTTATCTGCACCGCCACCCCGATATGGATGGCACGCTGACACGCAACGCCACATGCCGATACTACACCACGGAGATGCCCGAACGGTTCAAGGAGACGGCCTCCATCTTCCTACACGAAAACATCGACGTGGAACATGTGGACCTGGAAAGCCGCTGAACAAGCGGCACATGGCATCCCCGCTGGCCCCGACCAACCCTAATACACACCAACAAACAACAACTTACAATATGCAAGAGACAAGACAAAACCGCATATCCAGACTTCTGCAAAAGGAACTTGCCGAGATTTTCCAAAGCCAAACGCGCAGCATGCACGGTGTGCTGGTCAGCGTGACACGTGTCCGCATCTCGCCCGACCTGAGCATCTGCACGGCCTACCTGAGCATTTTCCCTTCGGACAAGGGCGACGAACTGCTCAAGAACATCACCGGAAACGAAAAGAGTATCCGCTACGAACTGGGGCGGCGCGTGCACAACCAGCTCCGCATCATCCCGGAACTGCGCTTCTTCATCGACGACAGTCTCGACTACATCGACCACATCGACGAGCTGCTGAAGAAATGAACCCCTCGCCATCCGTGAAATGAACTTCCCCTTTTTCATCGCCCGCCGCTACCTCTTCTCGAAGAAGAAGACACACGCCATCAATGTCATTTCGCTGATATCGGTGGCCGGCGTGGCCGTAGCCACCATGGCACTGGTCATCGTGCTGAGCGTGTTCAACGGTTTCCACGACCTGGTGGCCAGTTTCTTCACCAACTTCGACCCGCAGCTCAAGGTGGTTCCCGTTGAGGGAAAGACCGTCGCTGCCGATGCGCCGGTGCTGACCCAGATGCGCCGGCTGCCCGAGGTGGCCGTCTCGACCGAAACGCTCGAGGACATGGCCCTGGCGGTATACAACGGCCGTCAGGCCATGGTGACGGTGAAAGGCGTGGACGACAGTTTTTCCGACCTTACCCACATCACGGAAATACTCTACGGCAACGGCGAATTTGACCTGCACACTGCCAACCTGCAGTTTGGTGTGCTGGGCATCCGTCTGGCACAAACGCTCGGCACCGGCACACAGTGGAAAGACTACCTTCGCGTCTATGCCCCGCGCCGCGAGGGCCAGCTCGACATGAGCAATGCCGAAGACGGCTTTGTGGTCGACTCGCTGCTGTCGCCGGGCGTGCTGTTTGCCGTGAACCAAGGCAAGTACGACAAGAGCCACATCCTGACCAGCTTGGGGTTTGCCCAAAACCTCTTCGGGCAGCAAGGCCGGGTATCGGCCATCGAGTTCCGCCTGAAACCCGGTGCCGACATCGATGCCGTGAAGAAAGAGATGCAACGCATAGGTGGTGGCAAGTACACCGTGGAAGACCGCTATGAGCAACAGCACGACACGTTCAAGATCATGCAGATCGAGAAGCTCATGGCTTACATCTTCCTGACTTTCATCCTTGTGGTGGCCTGTTTCAACATCATCGGCTCGCTCTCGATGCTCATCATCGACAAGCGTTACGACGTGATGACCCTGCGCAACCTGGGTGCCTCCAACCGTCAGGTGCGCCGCATATTCCTCTTCGAAGGCCGTATAATCAGCGTCTTCGGCGCCGTTGTCGGCATAGCCCTCGGCTTGGCGCTGTGCGCCCTGCAACAACAGTTTGGCCTGGTGCGCATGGGCGGCACCGACGGCAGCTACATCGTGAATGCCTATCCCGTAAGCGTGCACTATCTGGATGTGCTCGGTGTCTTTGCCACAGTCATCGTGACGGGCTGGACGGCCGTTTGGTACACGGTGCGCGCGGCCACCAAGCGTTTCGGCGGAAATCCTTAAGGCAATATCATGTAACCGCCGTTTCTGATGGCGGAGCAGCACTTCGCCGCCGAAAATCACCGCATATCTGTCCAAAAGAGACCTGAAACAGGGGGTAAAATCACAAGTTTTGGGTATTGCCGGGAAGAAAGAATGTGCCTACCTTTGCAGCCAAAGTCGGAAAAGCGGCTGCAAAGGAAAACAATGAAGAAACAGTTACGTCTTGGCAAGACTGTAGGGGCTTTGCCCACAATCCTGCCATTGATGCCTCTGGGCATGCTCTGATGATTATTATGGAGCATCTTCGCCCATCCGCCGCGCTGCCCTATTCGACACCACACGAGCATCGTCGCCTTTACGGGACGGGGTCTATACCTCATGCTCATGTGTTGTTTTGACCCTGTGTTCCTCGGCACCACGCATCCCGTGACCTTCGCCGCGGCAGTGGTGTGCCTTGTGGCTTCGGCACTGATGCTCAAGAATCGCCTCATGGGGCAGAAACACCAAACGGAAAAATAACAAGAATACGGTAAAAAGAAAAAGCAAAATGAAGAAAATCTTTACTCTCGTTTTCGCCGCCCTTGCGGCAACCGACATGATGGCACAGCATGGCCCCATGACATTCGTAGGTCCGTCTACGGCAAGCGTGATGTCAATGAACGTGCCGAACGAAAGCGACACCTTGAAATTTGAGGTCACTGGCGCAAGCTCAGGCAATATCACCATCCCGGCAATATCTGCCGCAGCAATGGGATCCATCCCCTCGTTCACCATCAGCGGCGCAGCCTTCACCATGGGCGAAAACCACGCCATAACGATAACGGAACAGACATTCTCAGCCACTGTAACAGTGGACGGCGCAGAGAAGAAGATAACGGGAACTTCACTTTCCGGCACATACAACATGGCGGACAACTGCCTCGACATTAAGGCGGTATTCAAGTACGGCGGAATGCCTTTCTCGCTCACCTACACCGTGAAATCGTATTATGTGAAGCCCGTAACGAGCGCCATCAGCGTGAGCGTAGGCGGAACGTTCAACTACTCCAACGAGAGCGTGACATACAATGTGCGCAAGTACAAGGACGGCGACACCGAACTGCTGGATGTGCAGATACCTACCTACGAGCTGAAGGGCACCGTGATGGGCGACCTAACGCTCGGCGCCTACACGGTGAAGCAGCTTGCGTATGACGAGGAAAAGGGCGGATATTTCCGCGACTACAGAAACGACAACCTGCAGTTCCATTTCACAGCAGTGATGAACGGAAATAAGAATATGGACGGCGACTATCTGTTCAATGCGGAGAAAGACAACACCATCCTTGTGAAATACAACGGCACGACTGTGGAGGACATCGTGAACACCTTCCAGATGGGCGCAATGCCGTTCGGCATCGTGTCTAAGTTCAAGGCATCAAGCGCCGGCATCTCTTCGGCAACTGCCAGCAGCGTGAAGGCCGACGGCAAGATGTACAACCTCAGCGGACAGCAGGTAGACAAAAGCTACAAGGGCGTTGTCATCGTGAACGGCAAGAAATACCTCAACAAGTAAGCACATTGCCGATTAATGGCAACGAGGAAACAATACTTTCAAGGCGGGTTCTGAAAATTCCCGCCGCAATCAACAACAAAGATGACGAAGAAGAGAATAACTGATCATCTTGGACACGCCGTTGCAGGCTTGGGCATGCTGATGCTCACAGCCTGCAACGGTATTTTTGACGGTATCTACGACGACCCCGTTGATACCCTCCCTCCCAGCGGACAGCTTGTGATTGACGCCACGAGCTGGGAGAATTGGTACTATGTGGATCTCGTCCAACTGCGCCGACTCCAGCAAAGCGGCGACTCTGCGGCTCTGGTGAAGGCGCAGACGGAGTTTGAAGCCTATCCGATACCGATGGACTCTATCGGGAGCAAGGACGAGACGGAAAGCGGACACGCCGCCGCCACCGCCGACAGGAAGCCGGGGCAATACATGTACTGGTTCGACGTGTGGGGCGCAGGCTTCAAGAACAACCATTTCGTGAGCTTCACGCCCACAGCGGCGCAGCCCGAGCCGGCAAGCTGGACTTTTGCCGTTCACCGCAACAATGTGCGCACCAACGGTGCGGCGGCGCTTGAGACATCGTTCACGTCGATGGACCAGCTGCCCGAGACGAGCGACTATTTCCGCGACATGACATTCACCGAAGACGAATGGTCGGAAAACGAAGTGTGGGACAACCAGGACCAGATGCTCCTCCTGAACATCCCCTCGCAGGGCATCGCCATCAACAAGGTGCTGTCTTCATGGCTTGCCATGGAAATACCGCCCATGCCGCCGGCGTTCACCCTCAACAGTCATGTGTTCGTCCTGCGGCTCAAAGACGGCACCTATGCTGCCTTACAACTGGCGAATTATCTCTCGCCGAAGGGAACGAAGTGCTATCTCACCATCAACTACAAGTACCCTTACTGACCATTCTCCCCGACAATCCTTCCCCTTACATGCAAGACATGAAGCTAATAGCATCGGCAATATTACTGGCGAGTCCGCTCGCCCTCATGGCGCAAGCCCCGACGGACACTGCCGCCGACTCCATCACCAGGCATTTCGACCTCGACGCGGTGGTGGTGACTGGCACGCGCACGCCGAAATTCCTTAAAGATACCCCCATACAGACCCGCGTGATCACGTCGAAAGACCTTGCGCGCCTCGATGCCACCAACGTGCTCGATGCGCTGCAGCAGGAACTGCCGGGGGTAGAATTCTCCTATGCCATGAACCAGCAGACGCACCTCAACTTTTCGGGATTCGGCGGACAGGGCGTGCTCTTCCTCGTCGACGGCGAGCGGTTGGCCGGCGAGACGATGGACGACGTGGATTTCTCGCGCCTCTCCATGGACAACGTGGAACGCATCGAGATCGTGAAGGGCGCTGCCTCCGCGCTCTACGGAAGCAATGCCACGGGCGGCGTGATAAACATCATCACCAAGCGCACGCGGCAGCCGTGGACGCTCAACCTCAACGCACGCCTCGCTAAGCACCATGAGCAGCGCTACGGCGCGTCGTACGGCATCAACGGCAAGCACTGGAACAACATGCTCACCGCCAACTACAACCGCATCAACAACTACGACGTTCACAGTGCCGCCAACCCTGTCACGCGCGTCATCGCCACCATCTACGGCGACAAGACGACGAATTTCAAGGACCAGCTCGTGTGGAAACCTTCCGCCAATTTCAGCCTTACGGGGCGTGCCGGGTATTTCTTCCGCGAGACGGTGCGCAGCGCCGACCAGCCGGAGCGCTACCGCGACTTCACGGGCGGACTCAAGATGGACTGGAACGTGAGCCAAAGCGACAACATCCAGCTCAGCTACGCCTTCGACCAGTATGACAAGTCGGACTACCAGCGCATCACGCGCCTTGACATACGCGACTACAGCAACGTGCAGAACAGCGTGCGGCTGCTCTACAGCCATTCTTTCCAGAGCGGCGACGTGTTCACCGCAGGGGCGGATTTCATGCACGATTACCTATACAACACCAACCTCGAAGGCAGCACGCGCAAGCAGGATAGCTTCGACGCCTTCGCCCAGTACGACTGGCGCATCACCGAGCAATGGGAGATTGTTGCCGCCATGCGCTACGACTATTTCTCCGACGGCAATCTGTCGCGCCTCACGCCGAAGCTGAACGTGTGCTACAAGCCCTTGCACAACCTCTCACTGAGAGCTGGCTACGGCATGGGCTTCCGCGCGCCGTCGCTGAAGGAGAAATACTATAATTTCGACATGTCGGGCATCTGGATTGTGGAGGGCAACCCCGACCTCAAACCCGAAACGAGCCATAATTTCAACGTTTCGGCTGAATACACCAAGGGCCACTACAACTTCACCCTTTCCGCTTACCACAACAAGGTGAAGAACAAGCTCTCCACGGCTGCGCCTTATTTCAAGAACGTTGCCGACAAACTGCCTTACCTGCCGTATTCCAACCTCGACGACTACACCGTGAGCGGCGCAGAGGCTGGCGTGCAGGCGCGCTGGAGCAATGGACTGTCGGCACGCCTCACCTACGCCTACACCAACGAACAGCTGGCGAAGGACAAGGACGGCAACGCCATCAACAACCAGTATATCCCGGCAAGGAAACACGCCGTGAACGCGCGTGTGGACTACGACAGGCAGATAACAAAAAACTACGGTCTGGCGGTGGGGCTTAACGGAAGGGTGCTCTCGGGTGTGGACAACGTGGAATACAAGAATTACTACAACATGAGCGAAGGAACACTTACGGTGAGCTATCCTGCCTACACCCTCTGGAAGCTGTCTCTCGTGCAGCGTTTCGGCAAAGCGGTGAAGCTCAACCTGGCTCTCGACAACCTCTTCAACTACAAGCCCCAATACTATTACCTCAACAGTCCGCTAACCGACGGCATCAATCTCCAGGTCGGCGTGTCCATTGATATCGACAAGTTATAGTGACAGTCTGGCTGCCATTCAATGACTTACTGTGGTTTCGCATAGTCGTATGGCCAGTGTGCCCGAAGGGGGCATTGACCATACGGCTATGCGAAACATTTAGTCTCGTGAATGTTCCACGGCAATGACGTTACTTTTTCGTCAAATAGTCTGCAATCGCTAAAAAGCGCAAGGTAATAATTGCACAAGTGAGTCCACTTGAAAAAGTGCCATCAAAACAGAAGGGTACCTCAAAATGCTTACAGTTTAAAACTAAAAAGCATAAGAGGAGCCATTCTGAATGAAGATTACAGCTTTTAAGAGACAATTTTTGGTTTCTGTTTACTGTTTTACTTTCAGATTGATAGTGCTCTGACTTTTTCAAGTGGACGCATAAATACAAAATGAGCAAGTCGGCTTGTTCCGGACGGTTTATGCAGGAGCAAACCGCTGCGGTGTCAGTGCCGTTTGCCCTCTGCGGCGTCTTCTCCGCATTGGGGCAACACGATGACAAACGTCACGGTGTAGCCCGGCGGCTGTCTTCTGGCCAACAGCAGGTCGCCCCCTTGCCTGACCATCATCTGGCGCGAAAGTGGCAACCCGATGCCGCAGCCCTGCCGCTTGGTGGTGAAGAACGGAACAAACAGCTCGCGCTCCACTTCGCCGGTTATGGGTTTTCCGTTGTTGCTTACCATCAGTCCGCCGCACCATCTCACGTCCACGTCGTTGGCACCGGCCTCAACGGCGTTTTTCAGCAGGTTGACCATCACCTGCCGCAGCATGCCGGCATCGGCCATTACCGCAATGCCCTGCTGCAGATGCACATGCCACCGCAACTGCGGATAGAGCGGCACCACACTATCCACAAAGTCGGACAGACCTATTTCCGCCGGGGCCGGACATTCCAGACAGCTCATTTTCCGGTAATTGCTTACAAAGGCCGCCAGGCCGGTGCTGGTGTCGCGGATGGCTCGCAGTCCCTCCAGGTAAGGCGAGTTCTCCCGGGCGGCACTGGCCAGATACGCCTCGCTGATGCTGGCAATGGGTGCCATGGCGTTCATGATCTCGTGGGTCAGCACCCGCGTGAGACGCTGCCATGCGTCCACCTCGCGGTCCACGCCCATGTGCCCCATGTGCCGGCACAGGTCGTTGAGTGCCTGCTGCAGCGCTTTCTCGCCGGGCAGCAGTCCGCGCACGGGCAGGGCAAACATGAAATCGCCGTTGCGCACGGCCTCGCGCATCAGGTGGGCACGCTCCTTGAGCACCTTCTGGTGGTGCACGAAAGTCGCCACGGCCACCGCTATGGCCACCACGGCCAACCATACGGCAAGGGTCATGACTTCTTCAGTTTGGCGTACAGCGTCTGCCGCGTTATGCCCAGCAGGGCCGCCGCCCGGCTCACATTGCCGTGGCAGCGGTTCACCACCTTCCGCACATGCACGCATTCCATCTCTTCCAGCGGCATCACCTCGCGGCTGTCCTCCACGGCATCCTTGAGCGTGCGCGCCAGTTCGTCGTTCTCCCAGGGCTTGGTCACAAAGTCGGCCGCCCCCAGCTTCAGTCCTTTCACGGCCAACTGTATGTCGGCATAAGCCGTCATCAGCACCACAGGCAGGTCGGGATGGCGCTTGCGCACGGTGCGCAGCCAGAACAGTCCGTCCTGCCCGGTGTTGGCCCCCAGCGAGAAGTTCATGTCGAGCAGCACCACGTCCACCTGCTCACCGGCCAGCGTGGCCAGCAGCCTGTCGGGCGACGCAAGGGTCGCCACCCTGTCGAAGACCGGAGCCATGCAGATCTTCACGGCTGTGAGGATGGCCGGATTGTCGTCCACCACCAGCAGCGTTCCGTATTTGTCCATACGCTTGTATTCTACTTTTGTGCATGCAAAGTTAAGCGGTTTCTGTCTAACAATCATACAAGGTTGTGTATGATTTTCATCCATTCTCCGTTTTTCGCCGTCTGCCACAACCGCCGCCAACTGCCGATGCCCTACCTTTGCATTGCCGAAAGGCACCGAACGCACACAGCAAACCAACATACCACACCATGATAAAACTAGAAAACATTACCAAGACCTTCAGCACCGACGAGGTGCAGACGCTGGCACTCAACGGCGTAAGCCTACAGGTGGAAGACGGCGAATTTGTGGCCGTCATGGGCCCTTCGGGCTGCGGCAAGTCCACCCTGCTCAGCATCCTGGGCCTGCTCGACAATCCCGACAGCGGCAACTATTACCTCGACGGCGAGGAGGTGGGGCACCTCAAGGAGCGCGAGCGTACGAAATACCGCAAGGGGCGCATCGGCTTCGTGTTCCAGAGTTTCAACCTCATCGAGGAGCTCACCATGGAGGAGAACGTCGACCTGCAGCTGAAATACATCGGCGTGCCGCGCAAGGAGCGTGCCCAGCGCGTGCTCGACGTACTGCGCAAGGTGAAGCTCAGCCACCGCGCCAAGCACTATCCGCAGCAACTCTCCGGCGGCCAGCAGCAGCGCACCGCCATAGCCCGCGCCGTGGTGGGCCGCCCGCGCCTGCTGCTGGCCGACGAGCCCACCGGCAACCTCGACTCGAAGAACGGGCAGGAGGTGATGGACCTGCTGCGGCAGCTCAACGCCGAGGGCACCACCATCGTCATGGTGACCCACTCGCTCCACGACGCCAAGATGGCCGACCGCATCATCAACCTCTTCGACGGACAGGTCGTCGACAACACCGAAGACATTTTCTAACATGAAGTCACTACTCTATCTTTTTCGCCGCTACCGTGCGGCCACGCTGCTCAACGTGCTGGGGCTGGCCGTGGCCGTGACGGCCTTCTACCTGTTCATGACACAGGTGAAGTACAACCTGACCTACAACAGCAACATTCCCGCCTACGACCGCACCTTCCGCCTGGAGATGCAGTTCAAGCAGCTCAACAACGGCAACTGGGCCGCCATGCTGCCGCGCCCCGTCGAGGCTGCCCTCCGGAAAGACACGCGCATAGAGCAGGTGCAGAGCGTGCAGAGCTGGGGCGCATGGATGAACGTGCAGGTCAACGAGCACATGTTCTCGCTGACGCGCACCACGATGGGTCTGCCCGGACCGCAGTTTTTCGGCGCCCGCCTGGTGTGCGGCAGCATGGACCAGTGGGCCGACTGCCAGCATGCCGTCCTCACCAGGAGTGTGGCCGAGCGCATGTTCGGCAATGCGGCCAACGCCCTGGGCAAGCAGCTCAAGGGCCAGAACGGCGAGAACAACGGAATGCCCCTGACGGTGTGTGCCGTATGCGAGGATTTTCCCGACAACAGCACCGTGAAAAACGGCATCATCGATTGCTACGGCCAGTCGAACATCGACACCCCGTCGGAATGGAGCTACACCGTCTACATACGTCTTAAAAAGGCCGAAGACCGCGAGGCCATCGAAAAGTCGGCCATACAGGCTGTCGTGAACATCTTCTCGCCGGACGGTTCCGTCGACGAGTTCGTCAAGACATACGGCCTTGCCGTGCGCCTCACCCCCGTCGACGAGGTGTACTTCACCCAGCTCTTGCCCGAGGACAAGGGCAACCACAACCTTGTGGGCGTGCTCCTGTCCGGTGCTTTCTTTGCACTCATCGTGGCCCTGCTCAACATGACCAACTTCACGCTGGCCGAGACACCGTTCCGCATGCGCGGCATCAACACCCGCAAGGTGATGGGTGCCAGCGTGGCCAGTCTCAGGTGGGGCATGGTGGCCGAGAACATGGTGCTGGGCGCAGTGGCCGTGGCCGTGGCCCTGCTGCTGGTGCTTGCCTTCGGGCGGTCGGCATCCTGCATGAGCCTGGTGTCGGGCGACATACGCGTTTCCGCCCAGTGGCCGCTGGCGGCCGTCAGTGCGGCCCTCGGCATAGCCATCAGTGCCCTGGCGGCTGTGTTCCCGGCGTTCTACGCCACCTCGTTCGCTCCCGCCCTCGTGCTCAAGGGAGCTTTCGGCCTCACGCCCAAAGGCCGGCGGCTGCGCAGCGCACTGCTCTTCGTGCAGTATGTCATCGCCTTCGTGCTGGTCGTCTACATGGGGGTGATGAGCAGCCAGTCGCACTATATCTACCACGCCGACTACGGTTTCGACAAGGACCAGGTGGTATTCGCCTCCCTGTCGCAGGAGGCCACCGAACAGAAGGAGGCCATTGCCAACGAACTGAAACAGCTGGCCTGCGTCAACGACGTGGCCTTCGGCAGCTCCGAACTGGGCAACAACGAGCAGCTCATGCAGTGGGGAGTCGGCGAATCGCAATACCAAATCAGCATAACGGTGGTGCCCGTCGACGTGAACTACCTGCGCACCATGGGCCTCACCATCAGCCGCGGACGCGACTTCAACATCCACGACACACACGGCGCCTACATCCTCAACGAGGCGGCCATGCGCAAGTACAAGTGGCTGCAGGTGGGCAAGCCCATCGGCATAAAGGGCGGATGGGGCGACCGCAACTTCGACATCGTGGGGGTCTGCCGCAACTTCAAGCTCTATTCCATGCGGCAGGACAACAACACCGTGCCCGTGGCCTTCATCGTCATGCCGCCCGAGTTGCAGCAGGCTTTCGGCAACCGCTGCAGAAAGCTGTTTGTGCGCATCGGCAAGAACTACGACAAGTGGGAGGCACGGCAGCAGGTGGCCGCCGCCCTGGCCCGCATCGACAAGCAGGGGCCGTGCGACTTCCAGTTCCTCGACGACACGTTGCAGCAGACCTACGAGGAGGAGTTCCGCTTCATCCGCCAGATTAGGGGCTTCGCCATGGTCTGCATCTTCATCACCCTCATAGGCGTGTTCTGCCTCACAATGTTCGACTCCGAGTACCGGCGCAAGGAGATTGCCATCCGCAAGGTGATGGGCAGTTCGGTCGGCCAGGTCATCGCGCTCTTTGCACGCAAGCATGTCGGGCCGCTCGCCGGGGCCTTCGTCATCGCCGTCCCCCTGGGCTACATGCTCAGCGCCTCGTGGCTGCAGAGTTTCGCCGACCACACCGACATACATTGGTGGCTCTTCCCCTTGGCGCTGGTGGTGGTGTCGGCGGTGGTGATGCTTACCGTCGTGGCACAGAGCTGGCGCGTGGCCACCATCAACCCGGCCACCAGCGTGAAGACCGAATGACCGCTTTCGGCACCCGTCCGCTACTCCGTTGTAAACCAGCGGTTTAGGAACCACAGAAAATAATAGCTTAAATTTGCGAAATAATAGCTTAAATTTTGCAAATTTAAGCTATTATTTTCTGCCATAAGCCATCCATGCCACTGCGGCGAACCATGTCTTGCAAAAGCGGCACTGGCCTATCCCGGGACGATCAGGGCGGCGCGGCCGCAAGACGTGCCCCCAGGGTTACGGCCGGGGCGGTGGGTGTCATGGTCTGTATGTTCACAAACATTACACGCCGTTGGATAGTCTGCTACCGGTAAAAGCCGGAGGACAAGCATTGCGCAAGTTGATTTTTTAACATCACTTAACGGCCCGGCGGGCTTATTATGGCGCAATCGCTTGGCACATTGGCGGTTTTCCCGTAATTTTGCATTATAATTGTCACCTATTATATTCAACTTTTATGAAAATCAGAAACGCAATTATCGTCTTGATGCTGATGGTGTCGGGCCTGGCCCAGGCACAGCTGGCAAGCATGACGATTCCTGCCGACACGGCCTTCCGCGTTGGCAAGCTGGCCAACGGACTGACCTACTACATCCGTTACAACAACTGGCCGGAACACCGCGCCAACTTCTACATCGCCCAGAAAGTTGGCTCGCTGCAGGAGGAGGAGAGCCAGCGCGGACTGGCCCATTTCCTAGAGCACATGGCCTTCAACGGCAGCGACAATTTCAAGGGCAACGACCTCATAGAGTGGTGCCGCCAGAAGGGTATCGAGTTCGGCGGCGACCTCAACGCCTATACCGCCATCGACCAGACGGTCTACAACATCAACAACGTGCCCACCACCAACCAGGGCACCGTGGACTCGTGCCTGCTCATCCTACGCGACTGGTCGTGCGGACTGCTGCTCGAGCAAGACGAGATCGACAAGGAGCGCGGCGTGATACACGAGGAGTGGCGGTTGCGCTCGTCGGCTTCAAGCCGCATGCTGGAGCGTAACCTCGAGAAACTCTATCCCGGATCGAAATACGGCAAGCGCTTCCCCATCGGCCTGATGTCGGTGGTCGACAATTTCAAGCGCAAGGAGCTGGTTGACTACTACCACAAGTGGTACCACCCCAACCACCAGGGCCTCATCATCGTGGGCGACGTGGACGTGGACAAGGTAGAGGCCGAAATCAAGAAACTCTTCGGCGGCATCAAGAACCCGGCCGACGAGGCACCGCTGGTCGACGAGCAGGTGCCCGACAACGCCAAGCCCATCGTGATTATCGACAAGGACAAGGAACAGCAGATGAGCAACGTGGAGGTGTGCTTCAAGCACGACATCTTCCCCGACTCGCTGAAGCAGACCCCCGTGTACCTCATCACCGAGTACAGCAAGGAAGCCCTGCTCTCCATGCTCAACGAGCGACTGAAAGAGGTGTCGCAGAAAGCCGGCTGCCCGTTTGTGGCCGCCAGCGTGAGCGACGGCAACTACATCTACGCCAAGACTAAGGATGCCTTCAGCCTCGACGTGTACCCGAGGACCATCGACCAGTCGGCCGAAGCCCTGCAGGCTGCCTACACCGAGGTGCTGCGTGCCGTTGAACACGGCTTCACGGCCACCGAGTACAAGCGGTTCCAGCAAGACTACCTGAGCCGCCTCGACAAGGAGTACTCGAACAAGGACAAGCGCCGCAACGGCACGTTCTACGCCCAGGCACTGAGCAATTTCCTCGAGAACGAGGCCATGCCCAGCATCGAGACTACCTACACGCTGATGAAGCAGCTGGCTCCGGCCATTCCCGTAGAGGCCATCAACGAACTGGTGCCTGAGCTGGTGAGCAAGAGCGACTCGAACATGGTCGTGATCAGCTTCAACAACGAGAAAGAGGGCAACGTCTATCCCACCGAGGAGCAGATGCTCAACGCCATCAGCGCAGCCCGTGCGGCCCAGATCGAGGCGTATGTGGACAACGTGAAGGACGAGCCCCTCATCCAGCAGCTGCCCAAGGCCGGCACCATCAAGAAAGAGGTGAAGAGCAAGAAGTTCGACTACAGCGTGCTTACACTCTCGAACGGTGTCACCGTGCTGCTAAAGAAGACCGACCTGAAGAAAGACCAGGTCATCATGGACGGCTTCGGCGGTACCGGCGAGGCCAACTACACCCAGGCCGACGCTGTCAACCTCAAGGTGTTCGACGACGTGATTGCCGCAAGCGGACTGGGCGAATTCTCGAACAACGAACTGCAGAAGGCGCTCGCCGGAAAGATTGCCGAGGCCAGCCTCACCATGGGACGCCGCATGAACATCGAAGGCAGCTCCACACCCAAAGACGTGGAGACCATGCTGCAGCTCACCTACCTCTACTTCACCAACATCAAGAAAGACCCCGACTCGTACAGCAACATCATCCAGCAGTTTGAGGTGATGCTGAAAAACCGCGAGCAGGCTCCCGAGAGTGCCCTCAGCGACTCGCTGTCGGCCAGTCTCTACGACCACAGCTGGCGCAAGGCTTCGATGAAGCTCGCCGACGTGAAAAACGTGGACTACGACCGCATCCTGCAGATGGCCAAGGAACGCACGGCCAACGCTGCCGGTTGGACCTTCGAGATTGTGGGCAACTTCGACGAGGCCACCATCCGCCCGCTCATCTGCCAGTATCTCGGCGCACTGCCGGCCAGCGGCAAGGCTCCCAAGGCCAAACGCGTGGCCAATCCCACGCGGAAGAACGTGGACTGCACCTTCGAGCGCAAGCAGGAAACGCCTAAGGCCACGGCCTACAAGATATGGCTGAACGAAACCATGCCCTACACGCTCGAGAACTCCATCCGCGCCAGCATGGCCGGACAGGTGCTCTCGATGGTCTACCTCAAGCAGATCCGCGAGGAGGCCAGTGCCGCCTACACCTGCGGTGCGCAGGGCGTGGCAAACACTGCCGACGACGGATACCACATCACACAGGTGCTGGCCTACTGCCCCATGAAACCCGAGAAGAAGGAAGTGGCGCTGAGCATCATGGAGCAAGGCGTGAAGGATCTCGCCGTGACATGCGACAAGGAAATGCTCGAGAAGGTGAAGACGCTCATGCTCAAGAAGTTTGACGACAACGCCAAGACCAACGGTTTCTGGAACCAGGTGGTATACAGCGACTACGCACTGCACACCGACACCTACACCGACTACAAGAGCCTGGTGGAGAAGCAGACCCCCGAAACCATCGTCGCCTTCATGAAGGAGATGCTCAAGGGTGCCAACAAGGTCAACGTGGTCATGTTGCCTGCCGAATAAACACTGACCAGCCGGAACCGTCTGCCACTGCGCAGGCATGACCGGCGGCAACCGCCATCCGGAAGTCCAGCCCAAGCGGCCGGCCTTCCGGATTTTTTTTGCCCGTGCGGTTCGGGGTTCATAAAGTATCCGGCCTTAAGGGTCTGCACGGCCATCACGGCATCATTGCACCGTCGCACCGTTGTGCTGACCTTTCCGCCCCACCGCATTTCACCATTTTTAATGTGCTTTTCCTTTGCCGATACACCAAAAACACGTAACTTTGCACCCGCTTTAAAACATTTGTTTAACGTTGTGGAAGAATTTGGCTGCTTGCAACCACAGTAAAAAATGCTAAAACTGCAAAATCACCCTCAGATTTTACGGTTACTCGCATGCGTCTCCACGTAAAAGAAAGTAATGTAAAATGAGTTATCTATTCTCATCCGAATCCGTGTCGGAAGGACATCCCGACAAAGTAGCCGACCAGGTATCCGACGCCCTGCTCGACCAGTTTCTGGCCTATGACCCCGAGGCCCACTGCGCCATCGAGACCTTCAACACCACCGGCCAGATGATCATCATGGGCGAGGTGCGGTCGTCGCAGTACATCGACCTGCAGACCGTGACACGCAACACCATCAACCGCATCGGCTACACCAAGGCCGAGTACCAGTTCGACGGCAACTCGTGCGGCATCCTCACCGCCATCCACGAACAGAGCGACGACATCAACCAGGGTGTCAGCCGCGAGCGCGAGGAAGACCAGGGGGCCGGCGACCAGGGCATGATGTTCGGCTATGCCTGCAACGAGACCGCCAACTACATGCCCGCCACGCTCGACCTGGCACACCTCATCGTGCGCACACTGGCCGACATCCGCAAGGAAGGCAAGGAAATGACCTACCTGCGCCCCGACTCGAAAAGCCAGGTAACCATCGAGTATAGCGACGGGGGCGTTCCCCAGCGCATCGACACCATCGTGGTGTCGACACAGCACGACGACTTTGTGCAGCCCGCCGATAGCACCCCCGAGGCACAGAAGAAAGCCGACGAGGACATGCTGGCCACCATCCGCCACGACGTGGTCAACATCCTCATGCCGCGCGTCAAGCAGCAGCTCAGCGGCAAGGTGCTGGCACTCTTCGACGGCAACGAGAAATATTTCGTCAACCCCACCGGTAAGTTTGTCATCGGAGGCCCCCACGGAGACACCGGCCTCACCGGACGCAAAATCATCGTCGATACCTACGGCGGACGCGGAGCGCACGGCGGTGGAGCCTTCTCGGGCAAAGACCCGTCGAAGGTGGACCGCTCGGCAGCCTACGCCGCACGCTACATCGCAAAGAACATGGTGGCAGCCGGCGTCAGCGACGAGATGCTGGTGCAGCTGGCCTATGCCATCGGCGTGGCGCAGCCCGTCAGCGTGTACGTCAACACCTACGGCAAGAAGCATGTGGACATGACCGACGGAGAGATTGCCTGCAAGATTGGCCAGTTGTTCGACCTCAGGCCCAAGGCCATCGAACAGCAGCTGAAACTCAGGCAGCCCATCTATCTGGAGACTGCCGCCTACGGCCACATGGGACGGAAGAACGAAACCGTGAAGAAGGTGTTCACCAGCCGTTACCACGAAAAGAAAGTGATGGAGGTGGAGCTCTTCACCTGGGAGAAGCTCGACCAAGTGGAACGCATCCGCAAGGCTTTCGCTCTTTAACAACCCTCCATGCACATGTCACCCACGCTCACTCCAGACTCCACCGCTGTGGCCGACACCCTGCTGACGGCCACAACGGCCGGCAAACAGGCAGCCGGTCTGCACACGCCGAGGCAGATTATCGCCAGTCTGCCCAAGGACGCAACTCCCTGGCAGCAAGACTCGGCCGTAAGGGCCAACATCAAGTTTCCCGCCGTCGACTGGAGCGAACGTCCCAACCCGATGTGTACGCCGACCACCAAGGCCGACGAGCCATCGGGATTCTCAGCCGAGAAACCTCTGTACCACAGCCGGTCGCTCGTGCAACCCGACTCGGTGTACCGCCCGGAGTATGCCACCTACCGACCCGGCGTGGCCGGCGATCCCGTGCCCTACACCATAGCCGGCGACAACCTCATCACGTCGGTGCTGCTCGGTTGTTTCATCTTTGCCATGCTGGCCGTAGCCAAGTCGGGAAATTTCATCAGCAGACAAACGAAAAACCTGTTCCGCCCGCAGCACGAAGGCACCACCGTCATCACCGAAACCAGTTCCGAACTGCGCTTCCAGATATTCCTCGTGCTGCACACCTGCCTGCTGTTTGCCTTGCTTTTCTTCCTGTGGAGACAGACCTCGTTCGAAGAAACCTTCATCCTGCCCCACTATCAGACGATAGGTGTCTATACCGGCATATTCGCCGTCTATTTCTTTGTGAAATACTGCCTCACCGCCGCCGTGGGATGGGTGTTCTTCGATAAGAAAAATAATGAACAATGGATGAAGGCCAATCTCTTCCTCATCTCCTCCGAAGGCATACTCCTCTTCCCGGCTGTCATGCTGCTGGTTTACTTTAAACTGCCCGTCGAAAGCATAGTATTTTATACTATTTTAGTAGTGGTCTCGGGCAAATTGCTTACTTTTTATAAGACCTACCTTATCTTTTTCCAGAGAAAGAAGGCTGCTTTGCAAAATATTTTGTACTTTTGCACACTTGAAATTATGCCATTGGGTGCCCTGTGGGGCATTTTGGTGTTGACGGACGAACTTTTAAAATTGAATTTTTAAAACATAATGATTAAGAAGATTTTGGTTTCGCAGCCTAAACCTGCAAGTGAGAAATCTCCCTACTTCGACATAGAAAAGAACTATGGCGTGGAATTGGTCTTCCGGCCTTTCATCAAGGTAGAAGGATTAACGGCCAAGGAATTCCGCCAACAGAAGATTGACATCCTCTCATACACGGCCATCGTTTTCACGTCAAAACATGCCATCGACAACTTCTTCAAGATTGCGAAGGACATGCGCCTCACTATTCCCGAAACCATGAAATATTTCTGTGTGACCGAGACCACCTCGCTCTACATACAGAAATATGTACAGTACCGCAAGCGGAAAGTGTTCTTCGGAACATCGGGAAAGGTCGATGACCTCCTGCCCCTCATGCTGAAACACAAAAGCGAAAAATACCTCGTGCCGCAAAGCAGCGCACACAGCGACGAGCTGACCAAGCTCTTCGACGCCAAGGGACTGAACCACAAGGAGTGTACGATGTACCGTACCGTCAGCAACAATTTCAGCGAAGAAGAGATTGAGAAGTTCGACTGCGACCTGCTCATCTTCTCGACACCCACCGGTGTGCACTATCTCAGCGAGTCGCTCCCCGGCATCAAGGACGGGAAATACAAGATCGGCGTGTTCGGGCCCGCCACTGCCAAGGCCGTGGAAAGTGCCGGACTGCGTCTCGACCTCATGGCCGGAACACCCGAATACCCCTCGATGGTAGCCGCCCTCAAGGCATATCTCGACAAGGAAAACCAGGCAGCCCAATAAACGCCGGCCCGGAACCGCCTGACAAAGGCACGCCTCAGCCACTGAAAAAATGAGTACAACCTACCCCGCCACCTTACGCAAAGAGGAACGCATCTGCAGCCGCAAGCTCATAGATGAGATTTTCTCGGGCAGCAAAAGCCGGTCCGTATCGGCCTTTCCGCTGCGCGTGGTCTACATGCCCATCGAAGAAGGCGGCGGACAAAGCGTACCCGTGGACAACGGCGAAGGCTCTGCCGACAACGGAACCCTTCAGGCAGGCAGCAGCCCGCACCCCAAGGCGAAGATGTTGGTGAGCGTGCCGAAACGGTATTTCAAGCGCGCCGTGAAGCGCAACCGCGTGAAACGCCAGGTGCGCGAAGCCTACCGCAAGAACAAGGGCATCATCGCCGACAAGGCCGTGGCACTGGCATTTATCTGGACAGACCACCGGCTGCACGACAGCAGTCAAGTGGAACGGAAAGTGGTGAACCTGCTGACAAGGGTAAAGGAAAAGCTGGAGAAAGGCCAACGGGAACAGGACACGCAGCCCAACCCGCAGGTGACGGACTGACGGAACGACCCATGGGACAATTCCTGAGAACCTTATCGCGCACCATCGCGCTGCTGCTGGTGATACCCATCAGGGCTTACCAGAAATTCATAACCCCCTTCACGCCCCCCGCCTGCCGGTTCACGCCCACCTGCTCGGAGTACGCCCGGCAAGCCCTGCTGAAGCACGGCCCCGTGAAAGGACTGCTTTTGGCCGTATGGCGCATCAGCCGGTGCCATCCCTGGGGCGGAAGCGGATACGACCCTGTACCCGAAACGTTCACAATCAGAACGCTGTTTGAAAGACACAACCACACCCCCGACAACTCCGAAAAAACAAATAAGAAACAAGCCGGAAAGGCATAAACCAATTGACCACAATGAAAAATTTCGTTGAAGAACTGAAATGGCGCGGTATGCTGGCGCAGATGACACCGGGTACCGAGGAATACCTGATGGAAAACATGGTGTCCGCCTATCTGGGCACCGACCCCACTGCCGACTCCCTGCACATCGGCCACCTGTGCGGCATCATGATGCTGCGCCATCTGCAGCGTTGCGGACACAAGCCCTATCTGCTTGTGGGCGGAGCCACCGGAATGATCGGCGACCCTTCGGGCAAGAGCCAGGAGCGCAACCTGCTCGATGCCGAAACGCTCTACCACAACCAGGAAGCCATCAAGAACCAAGTGGCCAAGTTCCTCGATTTCGACGGTAACGAGCCCAACAAGGCCGAGCTTGTCAACAACTACGACTGGATGAAGGAATTCAGTTTCCTCGACTTCGCACGCGAGGTGGGCAAGCACATTACCGTGAACTACATGATGGCGAAGGAAAGCGTGCAGCAGCGCCTTAACGGGACATCGCGCGACGGACTGTCGTTTACCGAGTTCACCTACCAGCTCCTGCAAGGCTACGATTTCCTTTACCTCTACCAGCATCACGGTGTCCGCCTGCAGCTGGGCGGCAACGACCAGTGGGGCAACATGACCACCGGCACCGAACTGATACGCCGCACGCTGGGCAACGAGACCGAAGCCTATGCCTTGACATGCCCGCTCATCACCAAAGCAGACGGCAAGAAGTTCGGAAAGACCGAGAGCGGCAACGTGTGGCTCGACCGCAACCGCACCACTCCCTACGCCTTCTACCAGTTCTGGCTCAACGTGAGCGATGACGATGCCGAACGGTACATCAAGATCTTCACATCGCTCGAACGCGAAACCATCGAAAGTCTGGTGGCCGAGCACAAGCAAGACCCCGGCCGCCGTGTGCTGCAGCGCAAGCTGGCCGAAGAGGTAACCGTCATGGTACACTCGGCCGAAGACCTTGAAACGGCCATTGCCGCCAGCAACATCCTGTTCGGAAAGGCCACCAAGGACCAACTGGCCAAGCTCGACGAAGCCACGCTCAACGACGTTTTCAAGGATGTGCCCCACTACGAGATGTCCAAGGACATGCTCGGCGGAAACGCCATCGACCTGTTCTGTCAGGACGGATGGGACATTTTCCCCTCGAAAGGCGAGATGCGCAAGATGGTGAAAGGCAACGGCGTAAGCCTCAACAAGGAAAAACTTACGGCGTTCGACCAACCCATCACAAGTGAAGATCTGATTGACGGAAAGTACCTTCTGGTGCAGCGCGGCAAGAAAAACTATTACCTGATTACCGTGAAATAACACTGCGGAGCAGGAATAGCCGTCCGCATCCGCCTCTCCGGGCAAGCGGCACAGCCACGACGGCAGCATGCCGCCTGCTGCAAGGGGGGGTGTCTGTTCTTGCGGGCGGAAACAAATAAGTAGTAAAAAATTTGGTGGTGGCCTAAAAAAGCACTACCTTTGCAATGCTAATATCAATCGTAAGATTGTCGTATGGTGTAATGGTAGCACAACAGGTTTTGGTTCTGTTTGTCGTGGTTCGAGTCCGCGTACGACAACCTTTGGAAAATGCCGAATGCTTGACAACGAGCATTCGGCATTTTTTTGTTGTCCCCGGTTCCAACGGCACTCACCGTACAGCAGCACATAACGCAGTCGGTCTTTATCCCATTTTTTAACGCACGGCTGGCCGCCGTTACACTTATTTAAGTTTTCCGCTGCGAATAAACGGAACAATATTGGGATTGGAACCAAATAAAATTATTATCTTTGCAGCAAGACAGGCGGTGTCCGGCCATCAGGAAACCGGTATTCTTTTCGCCCGTCGGCACTGTCTTCGGACAGCAACATTGACTTTTTAACTTAAAACATAAGACTTATGACCAGTTTGAAAGACTTTTCTTTGGAAGGTAAGAACGCTTGGGTGACAGGCGCCACTTACGGTATCGGTTTCAATATCGCCAAGGCATTCCATGCAGCCGGCGTGAAGAACATCATCTTCAACGACATCGACCAGGAGCACGTAGACCGCGGTCTGGCTTCCTACAAGGAGGCCGGCATCGAGAACGTGTACGGATATGTCTGCAATGTCACCGATGAAGATGCCGTACAGGCCTTGGTGAAAAAGGTCCACGAAGAGGTCGGCAACATCGACATCTTGGTCAACAACGCCGGCATCATCAAGCGTATCCCCATGGTTGAAATGAGCCGCAAGGATTTCCAGCAGGTCATCGACATCGACCTCGTCGGCCCGTTCATCTGCTCCAAGGCCGTGTTGCCCGAGATGATTGAACGCAAGGAAGGCAAAATCATCAACATGTGCTCCATGATGTCTGAGCTGGGCCGCGAAACCGTATCGGCCTACGCTGCCGCAAAGGGCGGTCTGAAGATGCTCACACGCAACATCTGCTCGGAGTACGGCGAGTACAACATCCAGTGCAACGCCATCGGCCCGGGTTACATCGCAACGCCGCAGACCGCTCCGCTGCGCGAGCGCCAGCCGGACGGCAGCCGTCATCCGTTCGACAAGTTCATCTGCGCCAAGACTCCCGCCGGACGCTGGCTTGACCCCTCTGAGCTAGGCGGCCCCGCCGTATTCCTGGCTTCGCACGCCTCCGATGCCGTGAACGGCCATGTGCTCTATGTGGACGGCGGTATCCTGGCCTACATCGGCAAAGACCCCTCGCAGCTCAACGGATAAGCCACATACAGCTATTGCCATCATAAAAAAAGCCCGCGGTTTCCGCGGGCTTTTTTTATGATTTTGTTTACCGATTACTTGTTTACTGCATCAGCGAACTGTGCACCTGCGGCAAACTTCACAACCGTCTTGGCAGCGAGCGTCACCTTCTCTCCGGTACGGGGATTGACACCCTGACGGGCAGGACGTTCCTTAACGGCAAACGTACCGAAACCGACAAGCTGCACCTTGTCGCCGGCTACCAACGCATCCTTGATACCCTCTGTAGTAGCATCCAACGCGGCTTTGGCCTGTGCGGAAGTAATACCTGCTGCCTCAGCAATCTTCTTTACTAAGTCTGTCTTGTTCATGATTTTTCGTTATTTAATGGATATAAATGATATTCCTGACACTTTTCGGCAACAAATATAGGTCTTTACTTTCATAATTCAAACAAAAAATAAAAAAAAGTGATGCGAAAGACTAAAAAACAGCGCAAATCCTCTGTTTCTTAGCCATTTAAACAACTTTTTTCGTAAATTTGCAGCGTTTTTCAAGACCTTTCCAACCAACAGGATTATACCATGCAAAGAATACCGACCGTCACCAAAAACCTGCTTATCATCAACGTGCTGGCCTTTCTGGCCACAGAGGTGCTCGGGCAGACCGCCGGAGTGGATCTCACAAGCACACTAGGACTTCACTTTTTCAAAGCCCCCGACTTTCAGGTTTACCAGCTTGTCACCTACATGTTCATGCACGGCGGATTTACCCATATCCTCGTCAACATGTTTATGCTATGGATGTTTGGCGCGGTAGTCGAAAACATGTGGGGCGCAAAGAGATATCTTTTTTATTACATCCTGTGCGGTGTGGGCGCCGGCTTGTGCCAAGAGCTGACGCAGTACTGCCAGTATGTGGCCAAAGGTCTGGCCGACTACAGTTTGGTAGACATCGGGACGGCCACCATATCGACCGAACAGTACCTCAACCTGTGGACTACCGTAGGCGCGTCGGGCTCCGTATATGCGCTGCTGCTTGCCTTCGGAATGATGTTTCCCAACGAGAAGATGTTCATCATCCCCATTCCGTTCCCCATCAAAGCCAAGTGGATCATCTTCGGTTCGATTGCCGTAGAGTTCTTCCTGGGGCTCTCGGGCGGCGGCGACGGAGTGGCGCACATGGCCCATCTCGGCGGCATGGCCTTCGGCTTCCTGCTCATACTGCACTGGCGTCGGCAGTCGAACGGCTACCGTTCGCCGCGCAGCACACAATTTTTCAGCAACATGCAGCAACGGTGGAACAACCGACAGACCAAACGCAACCAGTCGGGCCGAAGCTACAGCGACAATCCCGACTGGAACTACAATGCCACGAAGCGTGCCACTCAGGAAGAGATCGACCGCATACTCGACAAGATCAGGAAAAGCGGTTACGACAGTCTGACCAAAGACGAGAAGCAGACCCTCTTCGACCAAAGCAAACATGATCGGTAAACTCAAGAAAATAACACTCCAGGCAATGGCCGGCGCCAACTGCGCCACCATCCTGCTGATGCTCCTTGTGGGCTATAGCGGCCATATCAACCCTTCCGACCACCCGGTGCTGGCCAATGCGGGACTGCTGTTTCCCGCCTTCGTCGCCATCAACGCGGCTTTCCTTCTCTTCTGGGTGATATGCAAGCTGAAGGGTGCCATCATACCCGTCGTGGGCTACATACTCTGCTACGGCCCCATGCGGACATACATGCCCTTCAATCTTCCGGCCGACCCGCCCGTGGGCGCCATCAAGGTGCTGTCGTTCAACACGGCATGCTACCCCAGCATGCGGACCAGCGCTACCACCTTTTCCGACGACACCATTGCGTCGTACATCCTGCACAGCGGAGCCGACATCGTGTGCGTACAGGAAGGCCCGCATGCGCTCGACTTCGACAGTACGTTCCGCAAGCGGTATCCTTACATCAAGGAGGAAAAGAAAGGCGACGGCAGCAATCTGGTAGGTGTCTACAGCCGGTTCCCCATACTCCGCTCGCAGGTCATCGACTACCCGTCGGCGGGCAACATCAGTGCGGCATTCTTCCTCGATGTAAACGGGCAGGACGTGCTGGTGGTCAACAACCACCTGGAAACCAATTCGCTCGACAACAGCGACAAGACCGGGTTCGGAAACCTCATCAAGGGCACCCTCGACAAGCAGACGGCACGCACCGAGTCGACACGCCTCATCGACAAGCTGGCCATGGCATCGAAAAAACGCGCCCCGCAAGTCGAAGCCGTGGCGCGCTACATTGCCAGCCACAGTGCGGGCTACCGCATCATCGTATGCGGCGACTTTAACGAAAATCCGCTCGGTTACGCCCACACGCGCATCGGCAAAGACCTGACCGACTGCTATGCCGCTACAGGCAGGGGCATCGGGCGGAGTTTCAACCGGAACTACATGTATGTGCGCATCGACCACCTGTTCTGCTCGACCGACATCAAGCCGTACGCCTGTGCCGTGGACAACAGCATCAAGGCCAGCGACCACTACCCCATATACTGCTGGCTGAAGTTCGGGAAGAAGATTTAAGCGAATGGCGAGCGCATACTTGAACCCCACCGGAAAACGAAATGATGCGCCCCATACAGGGACAACGGCAATGGGTACAACCGTAGTGGCGCGCTCGACTTTGTCGCTTGCGTCAGCAAGAACCCCTACGCTATAACATGTTGTCCCCACCTGATTTGCTTTTGTGTTTTTACCGAATACCCATATTTTTTTACTCAAAAAACGGACCGTTCCGCTACCCGTCTTAGCTCGACGTAGGTAGCGGAACGGTCCGTTTTCAGGTGTTCCGGCAGGGTTGTCTTGCCACAATGTGCCTTCCCTTCGGCTGCCGGCTACGCCGACGGTAGCCCGTTGACGGCTTATCGCAGTGTCGTCAGCGGTCTACGGGCAGCCCGCCGACGGCCTACCGCCGCCCCGTTCGGCACCTATCGCAGTGCGATAAGCCAGCTATCGCATTGGCCCGAACGGCCGGACACCGCAATGCAAACGCCTCATTGTGCACAGCACACTGATTGTCAACCGCTTCGCAAAAAGCCCGAAAATAGGGCCATTTGGGTGCGACGCAAGCCGCTGCCGGCTACACCGCATTTCTGAAGCTATAGATTGTAAAAATATTGCACATCCTTTTACGGGATCCGTGCAGCCGTCAACGCTTCAGATATTCGGCAAAATCGGTCAACCGCATGTCGCCTTTGCGCAGGAAGGTATCGTGGAAGGCCAGGGCGGCAGTCATGCTCTGCGGCTCGTGGCCCATGGGGGCTACATGCTCCAGGTAGTCGCGCAGCAAAGGCTTGTAGTCGGGGTGGGCACAGTTCTCTATGACCTCGTGCGCCCGGCGCAGCGGTCCCTTGCCGCGCAGGTCGGCCACACCCTGCTCGGTCACAATGACGTCGACATCGTGCTCGGTACTGTCCACATGGCAGCACATGGGCACGATACACGATATCTTTCCTCCCTTCGACACCGACGGCGTGGTGAACACGCTGATATATCCATTGCGCTCGTAGTCGCACGAACCGCCGATGCCGTTCATCAAGGCCGACCCGCAGATGTGGCTCGAGTTCTCGTTGCCGTATATGTCACACTCCACGGCCGTGTTGATGGCAATGACGCCGAGTCGCCGTATCACCTCCGGCGAGTTGGCCACCTCGCTCTGGCGGATGGTAAGGTGCTTGGAGAAATAGTCCATGTGGCTGTATACCTCTTTCAGGCACTCGTTGGTTACCGTCATGGCCGTCGACGAGGCGTAGGCAATCTTCCCCTCGAGCATCCAGTGTATGCCCGCATCCTGCACCACTTCGCTGTAGACGTTGAACCGGGGAATGCGCGGATTGGACCCCAGGGCCGCCAGCACCGCGTTGCCCGTGGCGCCTACGCCGCTCTGTATGGGCAGGAACTGCGGCGGGATGCGTCCGGCCTTCATGTCCGAAACGAAGAAATCGGCCAGATGGTTGGCTATGGCCGACGTGAAGGCATCGACCTCCTTGAAAGTACGTGCCTCCTCGGGTATGTCGCACTCGATGACACCCACAATCTTTTTCGGGTCGATGCTGATGTAGTTTTTGCCCACCCGGTCGTACGGGCTGAGCACCATCATCGGGTTGCGCCCGGTGCCGTTGTCGTCTGGCTCCCAGGTGTCGTGCAGGTACCTGGAGTTGGGATTGTGGAACGTGTTGTGCTCAATGATCACATGCTTGGCCAGGCGCACGGCCGTAGTGGCTATGCCTCCGGCCGATGTAAGGTAAGCCCGGCACTCCGTTTCGCCCTCGTCGAGGTCCGACACCTCGATGACCGCCCAGTCGAACTCGCCGTAGAAGCCGTGGCGCATGCGCTCGGCCATATGGCCCAGGTGCATGTCCTCATAGTCGATTTCGCCCAGGTTGGCATGCGTGCGGAAATCCTTGTTGGTGGAAAAAGGCGCACGGAAAAGCAAGGCGTGCGCATTGGCCATGTCGCCCTCGATGCTCTGGCACGACGAGGCGCCGGTGTAGACGCCCACCGCAAAGGGGCGCCCCTGTTCGTGCTCGCTGACGGCACGCTTGCTGAGTTCGCGGAAAATGGCCTTTGGGCAACCGCTGGGCGTAAAGCCTCCGAGGGCCATCTTGTCGCGGTCGTGTATCATGGCGGCTGCTTCGGCAGCCGATATTCTGGGATATGTCATAATCGGTAAGGATTGGAAATAGTCTGCTTAATTGTAAAATGTGAGTAATCGTATAGCGGATTTGCGAACCGTTGCGCAGGCCGTTGCCGCGGCACACGGAAGCCTGCGGCATGCGCTGCGGTGCAGGCCACTGCAGCCTGCCCCGGTACACAATAAGTATTGCTGTAATTTTCGGGCCGTATCGCGGAAAAGGTAGGCGGTGGCAGCGGAGAACACGGCTGAACACGGCGGTTCTGCGGGAGCCGGCCCGCTGAAAAAACGCGCCTTGGCCTGAGCGGCCGGCCGTGCCGTCAGGTGCCGGGGTCGGCATTTCTCAATGTCCGGTCACGCATGATTCCGGCCATGTTTGCGGAAGCCCAGTCTACAAGGGCGTCAACCAGTGGCAGAAGCGTCAGGGCCCTTTGCGTAAGCCGGTACTCCACGCGCGGAGGAACCTCGGCATACACCTGCCGGCTCACCAGACCGTCGGCTTCGAGCGTGCGCAGCGTGCTGGTCAGCACTTTCTGCGAGATGTCGGGTATGCGGTGGCGCAACGCATTGAACCGAAGCGGACTCTCGCCGTCGTTCCGCAATGCGTACATCACCAGTATTGACCATTTGCCGCTGATGCGTGCCAGTACGTTGCGGATGGGACAGTCCTTGAACATTGCATCCTGAACAGAATCAATCATGCCAAAATGAATAATTATTGATAACGGGCTACAAAAGTAACTATTGGCGGCGAAAGTTCAAAGATAGATAGGTTAATAAAGGTTAAACACCCGCAACTTAATGTGTTATAACTCAATAAACCTTACCTGGCGGTAACCCGGTTACCCGAAAGTGCCTTCTTGCACATCAAAAACCAACTGCATAACTTTGCATCCGAAGAACGGCAAAAGAAGTATAAATTTTCGGATAAATATGCAATTCTGCAAGGCGGACACAAAGTCCGACAGCAGAAAACCAGTTTTATTAACCCACTAAAATCAAACAGCCATGAAAAAAGCAAAGACCCTCCAGCAGGCGCAGCACGTCACCGCCGTCGATTTCGGCAAATTCAGCAACCTCGGCGAATACGAATTGCCGATAGGTCCTGACGCGAAGATACCGGGCAAGGTGTTCGGGGGCGCACTGGCCGGTACCACCGGCAGCGAGTTTTCGTTTCAGGTTTTCGCACCCGCCACCGAAACGGGCTTCCTCCACACCCACAAGAACCATGAGGAACTCTATTTCTTCCTCGGCGGCCAAGGCGAGTTCCAGGTCGACGGCGACGTGTTTGCCGTAGGCGAAGGGTGCGTGGTGCGTGTGGCGCCCGGCGGCAAACGGTCGGTGCGCAACAACGGCACGCAGCCGCTTGTCATGCTCTGCGTGCAGTACCGCAGCGACACTTTCACCGCCGACGATGCCGCCGACGCCGTTCTGCTCGGCGAAAAGGTGGTGTGGTAAAGCACCGCCGGCTACCCTGTTTATGGCATTTTTACCATAAAAGGAAGGCGAAAGACCCTGTTTCTCAAGATTAATGGCTAACTTTGCAACGACCAACACTTTAGCAAAACATCATCAATCATGAAACAGGATCTTTTGATTTACAATACGCTGACACGCTCCAAAGAGCTGTTCAAGCCTCTCCACGCCCCGCATGTGGGCATGTATGTATGCGGCCCCACGGTCTACGGCGACCCCCATTTGGGACACGCGCGCCCGGCCATCACCTTCGACATCCTCTTCCGTTACCTGAAACACCTGGGCTACAAGGTGCGCTATGTGCGCAACATCACCGACGTGGGGCACCTGGAACACGATGCCGACGAGGGCGACGACAAGATCGAGAAGAAGGCACGGCTGGAGCAGCTCGAGCCCATGGAGATAGCGCAGTACTACACCAACCGCTACCACAATGCCATGGAGATGCTCAACGTGCTGCCGCCGAGCATCGAACCGCATGCCACGGGCCATATCATCGAGCAGGAACAGCTGGTGCAGGAAATCCTCGACAACGGCTACGCCTACATCTCCAACGGGTCGGTCTATTTCGACGTGGAGAAGTACGACCGCGACCATCACTACGGCATCCTCTCGGGCCGCAACCTGAAGGACATCATCAACAAGAGCCGCGAGCTGGCCGGAACGTCCGAGAAGCACAACCAGGCCGACTTCGCCCTGTGGAAGAAGGCGCAGCCCGAGCACATCATGCGCTGGCCGTCGCCCTGGAGCGACGGTTTCCCCGGATGGCACTGCGAGTGCACGGCAATGGGACGCAAGTACCTCGGCGCGCATTTCGACATACACGGCGGCGGCATGGACCTGGTGTTCCCCCACCACGAATGTGAAATAGCACAGGCCGTGGCATCGCAGGGCGACCAGATGGTGCACTACTGGATGCACAACAACATGATAACCATCAACGGCCAGAAGATGGGCAAGTCGCTCGGCAACTTCATCACTTTGGAACAGTTCTTCAAGGGCGAGCACGAGAGCCTGGAACAGGCCTACTCGCCCATGACCATCCGCTTCTTCATCCTGTCCGCCCATTACCGCGGCACCGTCGACTTCTCCAACGATGCGCTGAAGGCGGCACAGAAAGGCTACGACCGGCTGATGAACGGCATTGCCGACCTCGCACGCGTGCAGACGGCCAAAGGCTCATCGCCCGATACGCAGAAAGTGGTGCGTGCATTGCGCCAGCGCTGCTACGACGCCATGAACGACGACCTGCAGACACCGCTCGTCATCAGCGCGCTCTTCGAGGCCTGCCATCTGGTAAACCTGCTCGTGGACCACAAGCTGAAGATATCGGCCGACGACCTGCAGGAACTGACCGACACGATGAACCTGTTCACCTTCGACGTTCTCGGACTGCAAAACAACCGGGGCGCCAACAACGAAGCCCGCGAGAAAGCCTACGGAAAGATTGTCGACCTGGTGCTCGGCATGCGACAGAAGGCCAAGGAGGCCAAGGACTGGGCTACCTCCGACGAGATACGCAACACCCTTACCGAAGCCGGTTTCGAAGTCAACGACACCAAGGACGGCGTGACCTGGAAACTGTCATGAAGCCCCGGCACATCCTCCCGGTTGCCGCACTTGCATTTGCCGTAGGCTTGCAGGCGCAGACCGCTGCCGTCCGCCATCAGGCCAACGGCAGCGGAAACGAGGCTGCCAACTATTTTACCGCCGTCATCTTCTCGGACCCCCATGTCGACCAGCCAGACCACGGCGGTGCCGACGTGGCCACGTTCAGCAACTACTGCGAGGCCATCCTAAGGCTCGGCAACAATGCGAACGGCGGAAAGCAGTACCAGTTCAACGCCCTTCCCGGCTATACGCCCAAGGCCGACATCGTGTTCTGCCTCGGCGACATGGACAAGGACAACGAGAAATCGGGAGCCAGTTTCAAAGCCGCCTTCCACAAGCTCAACGCCGCCGGCATACCCTTCGTCACCATGCTGGGCAACCACGACGCCGTGCCCGACTATTGGACAGGCAACAGTCCCGACGACGGGCTGACCATCGGGGGCGCTGCCAGCAACGACGTGGCCATGCGCCTGGTGCGCGCGCAAGTGGACACGGCAAAGACCAACGGCATCGCCGACGTGCAATGGATTACCGACGGCACAAGCCACACGCAGCTCAGTCCCTTCACGTTCACCTTCAGGGGCGTGCGGTTCTACTGCGGACAGACATACTGGTTTCAGAAACCGTATGTGAGAACCTTGCTGACCAAGACCTACTACGCCCCCGACGGCGTGGTCGCCGCGCTCGAAAGCTTTGTAGACCAGCACGCTTCCGAACCGTCGGTATGGATGCAGCACTATCCCTTCGTCTACGGCAGCGACTGCGACCGGTGGTGGCTCGACCAGACCGATGTGGGCAAATACATTGCCACGGCCGACGAATCGGCCTACGGAACGCACATCGGCACGCTGGGCAGATACGACAGCGACCAGACGGCCAAGGGCTACGCCAAGAAGAAAAAGGACAAGTTGGCCGAACTGGTTCTGAAGACCAGGAACGGCGTGCATTTCTCGGGACATGTGCACAGTTACGGCAACTACACCTACGGCGGCATGCGCGACTATACGGTTGCGGCTCCGGCAATCACCGGGGGCGGTATGTTCCTGGTGCTGGTGTCGAAGACCGACGGCGTGGTCGAAGTGAAGCGGGTGGACCTTTCGGACGTGGCCTACTGCCAAGCCGACTCGACGGGGGTCATCGACAATGCCGGCGCCGGTGCGCCTGAACCCGGCACCGACGCTTCATATCTGCTGGGCGACAACCTCGATTTCGAAACCCCACAGGACGCTGCGGCCGACAACGCCGGCAACATCCACCGACAGCCGGGCTGGAACCATGTGTGGAGCACGGACGCCACCGACAACAATGTGCAGTACACGCACGCCTACCAGATGACCGGCCAGCAGAGCGGCGCACCCACCGCCATGTCGCTCAGACTGCGTTCCAAGTGGCAGAAGAACGCCGTGAACAACTATATCTTCAAGGAGGCGCAACTGCCGGCGGGCGTATACACCCTCTCCTACTACATCAACAAGGGTGCGACGGCCGGCATCAGCGAAGACCTGTGCTACTACGAGACAGGCGGCAAGCGCACGCCGCTGCCCGCCACGCAGGGCCGATGGAGCCGGCAAACGGTAAAAATCACGTTGCCCGAAGCTGACACGCTGCGCCTGAACTTCGGTTACCGGGGCGGTGCCGGCGACAAGGAAGCACTGATACTCGTGGACGACATCAAGCTGACCTACGACAATGCCATTTCGACCGGCATCGGCCAGACGGAAACGCAACACACCGGCAACGCAAACTGCTATAACCTGCAGGGACAGAAGACAGCCGGGCAAGCCGTACCGGGCGTGTATGTGCACAACGGGAAAAAGACACTCAGCAAGGGCAGCGCACGCCGGTGACATGCCGCACGCCGCGCCAACAGCCAACAGACCGGGCACGGTTGCACGAAAACCATAGCTACGAAAAATCCCCCGCCTCCGTAAAGGAAGGCGGGGGATTTTTTCGTATCGGCAATGCTCGCGGCCGCTACAGCCGGCGGCCGGTCACTTCACGACATACTTGCGGCCCTGCCAGATGTAGATGCCCGGACGCAGTCCGCTGAGCGACTGTCCGACGCACTGTCCCTGCAGGTTGTAGACCTTGCCGGAAGCCGCTGCACGGCGGCCGTCGGTCACGACGGCGATGCCTGTCGGCGCAAAGTCGTGCACGCGGTTCTCGGCCATATTGAGGCCGCGCACGTCGGTACGCGTCAGCACACGGTCGAACACCAGCAGGTCGTCGAACGATGCGTCGGCCGATCCCCAGAACGACCCGTAGCCGATGTACATGTTGGGGCAGGTGGCTGCAAAGTCGACCACCTCGTTATAGTCGAACGCTGCGGCCGAACCGATATCGGTGCCGTTCTGCGCGCCGGCGGCCACGGAGATGTTCTTCTGCACGCCGTCCACATAGAGCTTCACGCCCTCGGTGCGCGACACGGTCATAGTGACGAGCGCCCATTTTCCGGGCGTCACATAGCCAGTGGCGACGCTCGACGGATGGTTGAGGTCTATCCAGTTGCCGGCATTGTTGTTGTATCCCACATAGAGGTTGCCGGTCGTGTAGAGCCGCACCTGCGAGAGCGAGTTGTAGAAACTGAAGAGGCAGTCCCACAGGTTCTCGTCGGTGAGCTTGGCCCAGTACGACACGGTGAAGCCGTCGTCGAGCGTGGCGGCATAGAGCGGATTGACCATCTGCACATAACTGGCGCGGCCGCTGGCGCCGAAACTGGTATGCACAAACTTGCCGCTGCGCTCGCGGTCGTTCTGCAGCACGGGTGCCGAGGCCCCCGTCTGGTTCTTCAGACGAGCCACCTGCGTGGAGTCGAAAGCGTTGGTGACGGGCAGTTGGTCGAAGCAGTAGTATGCCACCGTGCCGCTCTTGTAGTCGGCCTTGTCGGGAATGGTGGTCTTGCGCACGCTCACCGTGACGGTGTCCACACACTGCCAGTCGCCGGCGGTGAGGGTCATGGCGAGCTTCACGGGCACGGCGTCGTCGGTCATGACATCGGGGTTGTAGCGTCCGTTGTCGCTGAGTATGTCGGGGTTCGACGATTTCCAGGTCACGTCCACATTGTCGTAGGCGTCGGCAAAGCCGTAAAGGTCGACGTTGGCGTTGACCACAGTGCCGTCGGTCACGGGCATGGAAGCCGTGCGCAGCAGGTAAGCCAGCTGGTAGGGGTCTTCCATCCTGTAGCCCCATACCGTGGCCGATGTGCCCACGCCGGTAAAGGCTATGGCCTTGATGGTGTAGGGTTCCATCTGCTGCTCGGCCACCACGGCCTGGTAGGTGTTGCCTCCGGCTGTCAGGGTCATGTAGGATGTGCCGTCCTCAAGGCTCCACGTCCCGGTGAGGTCGCCCGTCACCTTACCGTCCTCGGCAAGGGTCAGGCTGACGGGTTTCACGGTCTCCTTGTTGGCATAGTCCACTCCCTGCTTGTGGATGAGCACCTGGTAGGTTCCGGCCATGTCGTGAGCGCTGAAACGCTGGCTGTGGGCAATGCTGTCGTCGTTGACCGTCTCGCCGGTAAACTCGAAGGGGGCTGCTGCCAGCCAGCCGTTCTTGGTGGTGAAGAGCTGGTGTACGCGCACCGTATGGCCCTCGCTGCCGTCGTTGAAACGGGTGTGGTAGATCAGGAAGCTGCGGCCCAGAGAGTCGGTGACGGCCGAGTTGTGGCCCTGCGACAGTTCGCCGGGCGTGCTGTAGCTGGTCTTTCCGCCGGTGGTCATGAAGCCCCAGTCCTCGTAGTTGCCGAGTATCTTTTCGCCTCGGTACGACGCATTGGTTCCGAAGTTCTTGACATATCGGCCGTACACGGCCGACGTGCCGTTGGGGTCTACATAGGGCCCGTCGGGGTTCTTCGACCGGAACACCTCCATCTCGTAGCCGCCGTCGGCCGTCAGGCCGCCATACGACATGAAGAGGTAGTAATAGTCGCCGATGTGCTGTATATACGACCCTTCGCCCGACACATAGTAGCCGCCGGCTATCTTCGTGCCGAAATAGGGATCGGAGGTATAGTTGTCGCCGCTGCCGGTGAGCGGGTAGACGGCGTCGTAGTCGCGCAGCCCCGTGCGCGGGTCGAGCTTGAGCATGAACACACCGCCCGACCACGATCCGTACGACATCCACAGCTGGCCGTCCTCGTCGTAGAACACGCAGGGGTCGATGCAGTTGGGCCAGGTGGTTCCCCAGCTGCCCTGCTTGTTGTAGCGGGCGGGCAGCGAGGCTTGCGTGCCGATGACTTGTTCGAGGTCGGTGTTCTTGTACGAGTTGTCGTTCTTACCGTTGAAGCCGCCGATGACCACGGGCCCCTGATAGACGAAGGGGCCGTTGATGTCGTCGGCCGTGAGCAGGATGACGCTCGATGCCCAGTTGTCGCCGTTGATGCTGAGATACTGGCACCACTTGTGCATCACGGGGTTGTAGATGATGTCGGGTGCCCACATGTTGCCGTCCACCTCATAGTCGGTGGAGGCCAGCGCAGACCAGGCGACGGCATCGAAGTCGGGAAGGCTGACGGTCTTGCCGGCGGCGGTGGTAATGCTCGTTACCTGCGGCCGGGTGAAGGCATCCTGGTTGGAGGCGTTGGAAACGACCGTGCCGTCGACAACCGTTCCCCAGGGTATGGAGGGCGTGATGTAGGTCCAGTGGTACAGGTCGGCCGTGCGGGCCTGTGCGCGGTGCGAACCGAAGATATAGTATTGGCGGCTCTGCGCATCCCACACCACCGACGGGTCGTGCACGCTGGCGCGCGCCGGGGCCTGCGTGGTGTAGAGGCTCAGGGCTTGCTGCCGGGTTAGCGTGTGCTGCGCCGGTGCAGCGGCGGCCATGGCCGAAAAAAGTAGAATAGTAGACAGTTTGGTCATTTGCTTGTGATTTTTAGAATGGCTTAAAGTATAGTGCAAAGGTAAAACAAAATAGACAAAACCCATCGGTAAACGGCTGCAAAATGATGCCTTTCTCCGTTTTTCGGATGGCATAAGGCGATGAGCCATGCGGCCCTTATGGAGCATAATGCGGCCCAGCAACCGGCGCAGGAAAACAAGCACGGACGGCTGTAGCATTTGTCAAAAGCATTAAAATACCTAAATTTATACATTATATTAAAGATTTAGGGTAACTTTGCACCTTAAAGACAAGTTATCAGAACGCATGAGTTTAACAAAAATAGCGGGCAAACTGTTTACGCCCCGCCAGTATGCGCTGGAGAAACACTACACGCAGCCCGAGGCTCTGCAACAGGCTGTGCTGCGGCACTTGCTGGATCGCGGGGCCGAAACGGAATACGGACGCAACCACCTGCTGGCATCGAAGAACAGCTACGAGGACTTCGCCAAGAACGTTCCCGTGAACACTTACGAGGAACTGAAACGCGACATCGACCGCATGCGACACGGCGAGGCCGACGTGCTGTGGCCCGGACAGGTGAAATGGTACGCCAAATCGTCGGGAACGACCAACGACAAGTCGAAATTCATACCCGTTTCCAACGAGGGCCTGCACAGCATACACTACAAGGGGGGCAAGGACGTGGTGGCGCTCTACCTGCGCAACAACCCCGACAGCCGCCTCTTCGACGGCAAGGCGCTCATACTGGGCGGCAGCCACTCGCCCAACTACAACGTGGCCGGGTCGCTGGTGGGCGACCTGAGCGCCATACTCATCGAGAACATCAACCCGCTGGTCAACCTGATGCGCGTGCCGCGCAAGCGCACGGCACTGCTCTCCGACTTCGAGGTGAAGCGCGACCGCATCGCACAGGAATGTCTGCGGCAGAACGTGACCAACATTTCGGGTGTGCCGTCGTGGATGCTGAGCGTGCTCGTGAGGGTCATGGAACTGTCGGGCAAGAAGCACCTCGAGGAGGTGTGGCCCAACCTGGAGGTGTTCTTCCACGGCGGCATAGCCTTCACACCCTACCGTTCGCAGTACGAACAGCTCATCACCTCGCCGGGCATGCACTACATGGAGACCTACAACGCCTCGGAAGGGTTCTTCGGCATACAGGACGACCCCACCGACCGATCGATGCTGCTCATGCTCGACTACGGGGTGTTCTACGAATTCGTGCCGCTCGAGGAAGTGGGACGGCCAGATGCCACTGCGGTGCCGCTCGAAGGCGTGGAAATCGGGCGCAACTATGCCATGGTCATCACCACCAGCTGCGGCCTGTGGCGGTACATGATAGGCGACACGGTGGAGTTCACCTCCAAGCGGCCCTACAAGTTCATCATCACGGGGCGCACCAAGTATTTCATCAATGCTTTCGGCGAAGAACTGATCATGGACAACGCCGAGAAGGGACTGGCCTACGCCTGCGAAAAGACGGGCGCACAGGTGCTCGAATACACGGCAGCACCTGTCTACATGGACGAGAACGCCAAGTGCCGGCACCAGTGGCTCATCGAGTTCAGCAAGGAGCCCGACGACCTGCAGCGCTTCGCACAGGCTCTCGACGAGAAACTGCAGGAGATTAACTCCGACTACGAGGCCAAACGGTCGCACAACGTCACGCTGCAGCACCTCGAAGTGGTGAAGGCTAAGACGGGCCTCTTCAACGACTGGCTGAAACAGAAGGGACGGCTCGGCGGACAGCACAAGGTGCCGCGGCTGAGCAATTCGCGCAAGAACATGGACGAACTGTTGAAAATGAACCTGGCCTGACCCAACGGGACGGCACTGCCACAAGGCGGCAGACAAAAGGCTTAGACATGAACCACAACACCGACTACAGACAAAACGCACACGGGAAGGCTGGGACGCATACGACCCGCCCGTGGCTGCTGGGGTATCTCTTGGCCGGACTCCTCGTGCTTGCGTCGTGCGCAAAGATGGGTAGCCCCGACGGCGGATGGTACGACGAGACACCGCCGCGCGTGGTGAGCTGCTCGCCGGCCGACAAGGACGTGAACGTGAACCGGCGGCACATATACATCAATTTCGACGAGTTCATCAAGGTGGACAACCCCACGCAGAACGTCGTCATATCACCGCCGCAACTGGAACAGGCCGAGATAAAGGCCCAGGGCAAGCGCATCATCGTGGAACTGGCCGACTCGCTCAAGCCCAACACCACCTACACCGTCGATTTCTCGAATGCCATCAGCGACAACAACGAGGGCAACCCCATGGGCAGCTACACCTACAGTTTCTCGACCGGCGACCACATCGACACGCTCGAGGTGTCGGGATATGTGGTAGAGGCCAGCAACCTCGAGCCTGTCAGCGGCATCCTCGTGGGACTGTACGATAACCTCGCCGACAGTTGCTTCAAACGACAGCCCATGCTGCGCGTGTCGAAAACCGACTCGTGGGGGCATTTCACCGTCAAGGGCATAGCACCGGGCACCTACCGCATCTACGCCCTGCAGGATGCAGACGGCAACTTCGCGTTCAACCAGAAGAGCGAGAAGATTGCGTTCCAGAGCACACTGGTCGTACCCTCGTTCAAGGACGACATACGGCAGGATACGTCGTGGGTCGACTCGCTGCACATAGCCGGCATCAGGCGCGTGCCCTACACGCATTTCCTGCCCGACGACATCTGTCTCCGAGCCTTCAACGAAACGGTGACCGACCGCTACTACCTGAAGGCCGAACGCAAAGAAGCCGACCACTTCACCCTGTTCTATACCTACGGCGACAGCGTGCCGCCAACGGTGCGCGGCCTCAATTTCGACGCCGAGGGGGCTTTCATCGTCGAACCGTCGGCCATGAACGACACCATCACCTACTGGCTGCGCGACACGGCGCTCGTCAACCAGGACACGCTCGTCGTGGAACTGCGGCACAACATCACTGATACGCTCGGCACACTGCAGCCACAGTGCGACACCATAAAGCTCATGTCGAAAGAGCCCTACGCCAAGCGCCTGAAGGCTGAAAACAAGAAAATGGAGCAGTGGCAGAAGGAACAGGACAAACGGAAAAAGCGCGGCGAGCCCTACGACAGCATCATGAAACCTGAGCCGCTGCGCATCAGCCTCTCGCCGATGGGCGACATGGACCCCAACCAAAACATCACGCTGGCGGCCAAGAAACCTCTGGAAGACCCCGACACTGCCCGTCTGCACCTGTACTCGCACGAGCCTACCGACTCGCTGTGGTACGACGAGCCTTTCCGGCTGGAACGCAAAGACCCGCAGACATTCACAATCAAGGCGGCATGGAAACCCGGATACGAATACAGCATAGAGATTGACAGCGCCACATTCCAATCCATCTACGGACTGGTATCGGGGCCCATCAAACAGGGCGTACGTGTCAGTTCGCTCGACAAGTACGCCACACTGCTCATGACCCTGCAGGGCATGGAAGGCAAACATATCATAGCACAACTGCTCGACGGATCGGACAACGTAACCAAAGAGGTGAAGACCGACAACGGACAAGCGGAATTCTATTACCTCAAACCCGGCAAATACTACATGCGCATCGTGGTCGACGACAACAACAACGGCAAGTGGGACACGGGCAACTACGACGAAGGCCTGCAACCCGAAATGGTCTACTATTACCCGGAGGAAATAGAGTGCCGCGCCAAATGGGACCTTACGCTGACATGGAACCCTGCCGCCAAACCGCTGCCGCAGCAGAAACCGGGAAAGATTACCAAACAGAAAGGCGAAAAGGAAAAAAGCATAAAACACCGTAACGAGGACCGGGCAAAAAGCCTCGGCATAGAGTATGTGCCGCGGTAAAGCACGGAACACACCGAAGGGCACGCCGCGCCGACGGGCAATACAACTGCACCGGAACCGTACGGACAAACAACAACCAACCGGCATCACCATAACCATGAAACAAATCGGAACAATACTACTGGCACTCTGCCTGTCGCTGGCCATCCTGCCGGCAAAGGCGCAATGCGCCTACCGCAATACGGCCTTCAAGTCGGGAGAGTTTCTCTCCTACAACCTCTACTACAACTGGAAATTCGTGTGGGTGAAAGCTGGCACGGCTTCCTTCTCGACCGTGCAGAGCAGCTACAACGGGCAGCCGGCATGGCGCGGAAGCCTCATCACCCGCGGAAGCGACAGGGTCGACAAGATGTTCGTGCTGCGCGACACACTGTTGTGCTACAACAGCCTCGACCTAGAGCCTCTCTACTACCGGAAGGGGGCACGCGAGGGCTCACGCTACACCGTCGACGAGGTGTTTTACACCTATCCGAACGGGAAATGCCATGTAAAGCAGCACCGGCAACACAACAGCGGAAAGCACTCCTGGGAACAGCACACCTACAACGACTGTGTGTTCGACATGATGAGCATCTTCCTCAGGGCACGTTCCTTCAACCCCACAGGATGGAAAAAAGGGCACGACGTCGAATTTCCCATAGCCGACGGCAACGGCCGATACCCGGCCAAGCTGCGCTTTGAGGGCAAAGTGAACATAAAGGCCGACAACGGTACTACCTACAGATGCCTGAAACTGGCCTACATGGAAAACGAAAAGGGAGAGGGTTTCAAGAAAATAGTGGATTTCTACGTCACCGACGACCAAAACCACATACCCGTGCGCCTCGACATGCACCTGCGCTTCGGCTCCGCCAAAGCCTTCCTCACCGGCATGAAAGGCATAAAAAGCCCGATTGCATCAAAAGTGAAATGAGCCGGATGGTTGTACCGATATTCCGGATTTCGGATTTCTGCTTGTATGACTGTCCCCAAGGAGGGAACTGGCTAAATGGAAAACAGAAAGCTGCAATTACGCACTGGCTCAAAGAAGAAACATGATTAAGGTATCAAACACCGATGCCGATCTGGTAATGTGAAATATCCTGAGCAAAAGCGACTGTCTTACTTTCGTAATGTACGAATTCGTTTTTCCTGTAATGATGGCTATTTCGGTAGGCTTGAAACCATAGCGAACCAAGGCACATATACGATAACTGTCAGGTGATATGTCTGCTATATCATTCTTGATGTCCTGAAAAGACAGCACAATACTTTCCAAGAACGACAACAGTTCGGCCCAATCATCATCGGTTAATGGTTGCTTTAACGGATTGGACACATAGTCGGAAAAACGCTGGTAAATACTTGACTGGCTTAATATTTTGGATTTTGCATCCATAATATCCAGCCTTTGCGCAAACCGCTTTTTTTGTTCTTTCAAAGGCAACATGTCTTTGGTCATCGTAACAAATGGTACACAATAACCCTTACATGGCATATCCTTTTGGCACATGCCAGTATTTTCGGCTTCCGACATGTTGTCCGTATGCTCGTTCTTCCAAACTTTACGCAATAAGAATAAGGTGAAAAGGACGGAAAAAAACAGTTCGACGGCCAAGACGGACCGGTCGAACAGGAATACCGAAACCAATGAGAACACTATGAAGGTCGAATAGAAAACATATATCCATTTAGTCATAACTTTTTCCATAACGATTTAGATAGAACAAAACTTTTGACTTTATCTCATCAGCTTTCGTCGAAGGCACTTTCGGGTTAAACCGCAACAGGTCTTTTCCTACTTGCATGGCTTTTAGTTGCAAGCCCCCTCTTTGATAAAGAAAGAATAGGCCATAAAGAGGCATCATGCGGGAAGGAACCATATAGTGGGCCTCCTGATAATATTCCTCTGCAGTGGAGATATCGCCCGACTCAGCATGGATGTTGGCTACAAGCAAGCATACGTCATAATCTTTAAACGAACGGTAACATTTGGATATTATATCCCGCGAACGTTTTATTTTACCGGCCTCGCATAACACCGCAGCGTAGTTGTAGAGAAACCGCGGGGCGTTTCCCTTCCGGCTCATGAGCTGCTCATAGCCCGGCAAAGTCGATTTGTATAGACCAATCCGGGCTTTTTCTGCAAGGTTTGCCCAGCAACGTTCGGCTTTGACAAACGAACAAACAGGAATAAGCAAGGCAAGAGCAACAACAGACGTAACAAGATATCCCATTCTTGGAAGACGCATTTGACTTCCCGACAAATCCAGAAGAACTACAACCAATACCATCCATGCAAAAGGATAATGCATGGGATAGGAAAAGAGCCCGAACAGGCATAGCGCCACAACGGCAGCAAACAAATCTGTACGGCTTGCATCCTTGCCCAATCTTCTGAGAAGAAATACCGTAACAGCCAATGATGCAAGAAGGGAAAAGACACCATAGTTGACACCAATAAGCAGGTATTCGCTCAAAGGATGATGCACATTATCCGCAAGCTGGGCATAAGTGCTATGGGCATGCTGACGAAAATAGTCTGCCTGCACTTGCATGTAATGACATTCAAAGCCTTTGTAGCCCCATCCCGACAAGGGTTTGGATGCCATCATTTCGAGCGAACGCTCATAAATGAACCGTCGGCCGGTGGAGGAGTTATGCTTGAAACCAACCGCCATCAGCAGCAGGGCTACACACAGGGCACACCATATCCAGCGCTTTTTTACTTTCAGATAAATCATGGCTGTTGCTAAAAGACAGAGCATGCCAACCCGGGAGCCACTGCAAACAATGCCTATCACACACAATGACTTGGCTGCAACCATCATCCATTTGACAATAGGTTGTTGACTTTTCATCTTGCTTATGCCAAAAGGGAGCGACAAGGCAAGGCAGGATGCAAAACCGGCAATGTTGTCAAAACTGCCTGCTGTTGCCAGTCCCGATTTGGAAACAACCGACAGTTGCTGCGCCAAAAATAGCAGACTTTCCAAAGCGCAAACCAAAGTGACACAGACTGCAAAACTGCCAGTCGACAAAAATGGCACATGAATGCGGAAGAACTTGAAAAGTGACCATATTGCCAACAAGAGAAGCACGCTCACCAATGTACACAACCATTTGGTAAGGGTCATGCTGTCAGTGAACATTGAGGATGTAGGAAAGACAGACGACAGGACGACCAAAGTCATCAACATTATGCCAATGACTTTGGTCGCAAACGGTAAAATACAATCTTTCAAATGTAGTCCTTTCAAATAAAACCAGTAGCTTCAAGTGAAACATTCAAACAATCTTCATTCCGTAAGGCCTTGAATGACCGCATAACGGATGTTGGGCACCTTGTTCTTCTTACGCTCAGACAGGGGAGTTGTCTTGGCGTAAGGCACATAGACAATGATGGTTGAAGCGGGACCTGATCCTGAAAAATGATTAAAACCTGTGACTGTCAGTATATCACCATTTTCCTGTTCCGTGCGATTTAAGCGACGTGTTAGCGGAGGATATTTTTCGTAAGTCAATCTATGGCAAACGGCAGAGTCGGTGGTAATAATCAGATATTCATAATCATCCATAGCCACTTTAGGACCATCATCAAACACCTCCAACGTGTCTTTTAGCAAATCAAGCGAACTCATTGGTTTTCTGGCCAACGCATAACGAATGGGCTCAGGAGCCTGCTTCCACTCTTCAAACATCGCTATGAACAAAGGGTCCCATGCACTATAGCCAATATTGGCACTGTAGCGTTGAGGTGTGTAATAGAAATAGCTTCCGCCACCCGACATGTCCATGAGGTCGCTCATGATTTGCCGGGTGCTGTACACCTTGCCGGGATTATGCTCATTGATAAATTCCCTGGGCTTCAGGACAGTGTAGCCATCCAGCAACTTCACCTCATCGGCCGTATATTTGCGCACGTCTGGGGAAAAAGTGTTGTCAAGCACAATGGATGGCATGTCCTTTTGGCCGTTGGGATAAACAAACGTTGCCTCGAAACGACCTTTCGTGTCGCCCAAATGAAACTCAAACTGTCCTGTCGAATCGGTCGTCACCGTACTTGAGTAGCCATCTGTAGACAGGGTCACATCCACGTTTCCATACATATCCCTTGGCTTCTTGGGGTTATAGAGTATGCCACGGATGGTGACATCTTGCTCTGGCTTTACCCTGATATGAGGATCAAAGTTGAATTCCCTTCCGTCTGTCCGATACTCTCCGCGAAGCATACGCTTCTTGATGCACTTCTTGCCGTCCTTCTCTTCATACACTGGGATAACCTTACTGAAATAGTGGCCACCCCGCAACATATAGCGTGTGTAGGCGCGGAACTCATAGAGGCCCGAGTAGTTCTTGGCCAACACGGGCACAGTGCCTTCCACCCTTCCGTTCTCCAGCCGGCGCACCTGCCGGTCCACTACAAAACCCTCTGGTGTCAGCCACTCCACATACACGATGCGGCTGACAGTCGGCTCGTTGCTCGTCAGAGCCAAGCTATAAGGAAGCAGGTCGCCCAAAGCGCAAGCGTCCTTACCCAACGTTACCAGCAATGTTTCTTCTCCACTGACAGAAATGGCTGGCAAAAGAAACAATAATATTACCAATGCTTTTCTCATATGCCACTGACCATATTGCATGAACCACTAATCTGGAAAGGATAACTTCCAGTACTATACAACTTTTTAGAAGCAACAAACTTCAATGTGTAATTAATGCTATAAGCCCCTGAAAAACCATAACTAAATCCAACATAGTTAATATCCCATTTGCTATTGCTGTCATCAATACTTAAACTAGAAACTTTTACCTCTCCACCACCACGCGTGATGTCCACATTTTTCCAGGAAACCACATAATTTATAGTAGCATTATAATTATAAGAACTTCCACTAGTTGAGCCACTGTAAGTTTCTACATCAGAGCTCAACATAAGGTTGTTCTTGGCCACATTCGAAAAGGTGACGGAGTTCTTGGCCTGGTCTACAGGATGACGCACGGCGCTCTGCAGTGAGGCAATGGTCTTGACAAGGTCAAGCATGTCGTCAACTGAGGGGAGCGGCTCGGAGCTTGAAGTCACAAGTTCAGGCAGACTGACCTCATACTCTTCCATGAAGGTCTGAATCTTTTGCAACTCCTCGGGAGTATATGCATACTCCTTTGCCTCGGAATTGTTGTATTGCTCCTCATCTGAAGAACAAGACACAATCAATGCTGTTGCGCTGACTAGCAGCAAGGCAGCAAAAATAACACGAATTTGTTTCATAATTTAGGTTTTTAATTGTTAAACATTATAATAGTTAAATCCACGTTCAATACCACTTCACTTTATCATTCTCATAAGTAAAGACTCGCTCTTCAGTTCCTTTGCTCAGGTCATGCAGAATGTACAAAGCATTGGTTGGTACTCCCTCAAAAGTGATTTCGTAGCCAACGGATTTCTTTGCTCCCAAAGAAACCTTTTGAGTTCCATCATAATATTCGAGTTCATACAGATGGCCTGGTACGACATTATTGTCATCATTGCGAGGAAGATATATGATGTTATCCACCGACACGACTTTTCCGAAGTCCACGCCTATCCAACCATAGTCAGCCTTCTTACTTTCATAAAACGTCAACTCGTTATTATCAAAAGCATATTTCGCTTCATATCCATTCTCTGTAGTTCCATCATTCATGATAGAATCAAAAGGCAACGTGTGCCTTGCCTTTTTGAAAACAATTTCTGCAATGTTGCAATGTCCGTTCTTCGGAGATACATATCGCCAATACCTGAACTTGCCTTTCTGCGTGACGGACAAAGAATCATAGTGCATCAACGGATTGCGTGTTATGGTTCCTACAACAACTGCATCACTAAAGTCTTGATTGTTTGCAGCTTCAAAGTATCCATTTACAACCCGTTTGCTATAAGACAACACACCGCCAAAAATAGGAAATTTACGATTCATTCGTATGGTTTGCGTACGCTTGGTGTTGGGAATCATTTGACACACTTCGCCGTTTGCCTTCACCACTATCGGATAATTGGCCTGTCTCGCTCCTTTCATCGTCCAGACAACAGGAAGGTAGGCTATGCCTGCCCCGACATCATGAAATGATGCCTTGTTGCTGCTGTCCTTTTCTGCATAAGCTATAGGTATCCAGTTTGTGTTATTAAAGACAGACAAATACAAGAAATGCCGGTTTATTTTTACGCCCTCATTTTGATTAGCTATGACATCAACCCCACGAACATATTCCTTGGAAACATCCTTTATAAAAGGACTGTTGAGCAAACTTGGTACAATCTCCGCATATTTTGAGTTGCATGCAAACAGGCTCTCTTTTTGATAGGCATACGTTTTCCGGTAAACTTTTCCCATGACATAACCGGCCTTGCACGGATAGCCAGGATTGCTCTCTCCACCCATAAACGGAATGTTTCTTCCGGAGTTATCGAGCACCGTGTTCCAGTAATGTCCGCTTGACCTGAAGGGCCATTGCGGGGTGAAATCAATAGCAACGGGTATACCGCAGGAACGCATCACATAAGCAGTGAACTCGGCATAATCTTCACATTCCCCCATTTTTATATTCTTCAAGGCATAATAGGGCAAATCAATTCCACCGAAATGTTGAACCGCATCAATATGAAATCCCAAGTTCTTGATTTGGTCATTAAGATAAAGGGCAGCCCAATAGGCAGACGATTTCTTGTCATCCTCCACTTGCATCCAATCTATTCTATGCGAAAACCTGTCAGACAGTTCTTTTCTCCATCGTGATATATTTTCTGTTCCTACTCGATAAGGCAACAGGTATTCACAGAAATCATCGAATGTCAGGTGATTGGCATACCGTCCTTCCTTCCACGACGTATATGCTGAGTCAATATTGTCAATGAGATATTGTGGCGTTAGGATTAGCGTGTCACTTACCCAATCAAATTTCTGAAGCATATTGAACTTGCGATACAAGTCGATTATCTTAGGTTTACATTGAGGATATTTATTGTCCTTGTTGATCTGAGCCAGTTGTTCATAGAATGAGGACAACGTGTCATTCACCTTTGTGAGATGATAGGGCACATTCTCCAATAAAAAGGCCACAGCACGCTTTTTGTCATAGGCTGCAGAATGATAATGATTATTGACATCACTACAAACCTTAGACCATGTTGACGGCAGATGCTGAGCGGCTCCATGCAAGGAGACAAACAGCATGATCATGATGAACAATAAAAAACGCCCCTGTTTCATATCTGTTATGATTTTGGGGGCGAATTTAATAAAAACAAACAATAACTTAAACAAATATAGACTGGAAAATTTTCGCGAAAATTTTCCTTTGCATATATTGTGCATACAAACATGAAACAAGGCAATATTTTAATAAAATATGAATAATTATCGTTATTATTATCCCATCAAGGTATAACATTTCCATTTCCATAATGATAGAGATAAAAAAGACAAATACACCCAAAGGATGTGAAACAAGCATCCTTTGGGTGTATTCACTCTTATGATGCCGGACCAAGACTTTGGCCGGACCACAGATATTCTTATTGAAAAAATACAACTTTCCTTATCAAGCAGAAAGCCTTGGGCCGTCACTGTTCATGCGCTGCATCAAAAGCCTCCTTTTCGGCTGCGGCGATGATGTCTTCGCGGCTCTGCGCCTTGGTACTGATGTCGCTAAGGTCGAACTCGCTGCGCACATCATCGTCGTCGGTATTCTGCCCGATGACGGCCTCGTGACGCTCGGCGGCCGCACTCTCGCGCTCGGTGAATACGCGCTCACGGAAGGCCGTCTCGTGCTTTTCGCCTTCGCTGCACCTGTTGCCTTTCGTCACGATGAACGCATTGCTCTCGCGGGTATCGGGCAATGCCTCCACGGGTTCCTCTTCCATCTTGGTGCGTTTGCCCTTGGCTTCAAACACCTGGTCGATGAACTGCGGCTCGCGCTTCAGCTTGTTGAGCGTGTCCTTGGAAGCCTTCTGCTGGCTCTCCTTCTTCGAGAATCCCTCACCTACGCATCCGGCCATGCCCTCCAGATAAACCTGACAGGTGAACGTAGGGCTGCCGTTCTTGTCGCGTCCGGTGTTGACCTCGCGAAACTCCATCTTCACCTTGTTGCGCTGCGTCCACTCAATGAGCTTGCTTTTGAAGTTCACCTCCTTGTAGGCCACCTTGTCGATGTTGATCATCTGCGAGAGGATACGCTTGTTGAGAAAGCGCATGCAGGCATCGTAGCCACAATCGAGGTAGATGGCCCCCACGAGGGCCTCGAACGCGTTGCCGCCCATGTAGCTGTTGTGCGACACGGAGTGCCCGCTCGACAGGACGAGTTTGCTGATGCCCATTTCCGCCGCCAGATGCCCGAGAGTCTCGCGCGACACCAGTTTGGAGCGGGTATTGGTAAGAAATCCCTCGCGCTTGCCGGGGAAATGGTGGTAGACGATGTCGCCCACGGCGGCGTCGAGTACGGCGTCGCCGAGGAATTCCAGCCGTTCGTTGTTCACCGGTTTGCCTTTTTTGTTGCGGTGCATGACGCTCTTGTGCATGAGCGCCATCTTGTAATAGCTGATGTCGCGCGGCACGAAGCCGATGATGTTGCGCAAAGACAAATAAAGCTCCTTATCCTTTCGGAAAGGGAGCCTTATTGTTTCTATCAAGTCTCTGAATACAAACAGATTCATTATTCAGCGTATTTCTTGACGATGATGCAGGCGTTGTGGCCGCCGAAGCCGAACGTGTTGGACAGAGCGGCACGCACCTCACGCTTTTGAGCCTTGTTGAATGTGAAATTCATGTTGTAGTCGATCTCGGGATCGTCGTCGCCCTCCTCGTGGTTGATGGTAGGCGGCACGATGTCGTTCTTCACGGCCAGCACACAAGCCATGGCCTCTACGGCGCCGGCGGCACCGAGCAGATGGCCGGTCATGCTCTTCGTGGAGCTGATGTTGAGCTTGTAAGCCTGCTCTCCGAACACTTCCTTGATGGCCTTGGCCTCAGAGATGTCGCCCACGTGTGTAGACGTTCCGTGCACGTTGATGTAGTCGATGTCGTTGACCGACATGCCGGCATCCTCGAGTGCTGCGGTCATGACGAGCTTGGCTCCGAGACCCTCGGGGTGCGATGCCGTGATGTGGTAGGCGTCGGCGCTCATGCCCTCGCCCACAACCTCGGCGTAGATCTTTGCGCCGCGTGCCTTGGCGTGTTCGAGTGTCTCGAGCACGAGGCATCCGGCACCCTCGGCCATGATAAATCCGTCGCGGCTGGCGCTGAACGGACGGCTGGCGTGCTCAGGGTCGTCGTTGCGTGTGGACAGGGCCTTCATGGCGTTGAAGCCGCCCACACCCGTGGCGCAGATGGCGCTCTCGGCACCGCCCGAAACGATCACGTCGGCCTTGCCCAGCCGGAGCAGGTTGAAGGCATCGGCCACAGCGTGTGTCGACGAGGCGCAGGCGCTGGTCGTGGCAAAGTTGGGGCCGTGGAAACCGAAGTGTATGCTGATCTGTCCGGCAGCGATGTCGGAAATCATCTTGGGAATGAAGAAGGGGTTGAATTTGGGACCGGCTTCGATGTGCTGTCCGTAGTAGACCACCTCTTCCTGGAACGTCTGGATGCCACCGATACCCACGCCATAGATGACGCCGATGCGGTTTTTGTCCTCCTTTTCAAGGTCGAGTCCCGAGTCCTTGACACCCTGTATGGCGCTGATCAGGGCCAGCTGCGTGTAGCGGTCCATCTTGCGCACTTCCTTGCGGTCCAGGTAGTCGCAGACGTTGAGGTTCTTCACCTCGCAGGCAAACTTCGTCTTGAAGTCTGTCGTATCAAATTGTGTAATAGGCGCTGCACCGCTCTTGCCGGCCACGAGGCTGTTCCATGTCTCCTCGGGCGTGTTGCCCACCGGCGTAACGGCACCCAAGCCTGTTACTACTACTCTTTTTAATTCCATTGACTGAAAATGATGGTTGGAGCTTAGCGTTTAGTGGGGTGGCGAATGCCACGCGTACACTAAACGCTAAACGGGGTGGCTATCAACTTACTTGGCGTTCTCCTCGATGTAGTTGATGGCGTCCTTCACGGTCTGAATGGTCTCAGCCTTGTCGTCAGGAATAGAGATTCCGAACTCCTTCTCGAACTCCATGATGAGCTCGACGGTATCCAGCGAGTCGGCACCCAGGTCGTTCGTGAAGCTTGCATCGGCCTTGACCTCAGCCTCGTCTACACCCAGTTTATCTACGATAATTGCCTTAACTTTTGCTTCAATTTCTGACATAATTGTTAAATTTTAAATTGATTATTACTTAGTTTCTTATCAAACAGGCTGCAAAGTAACTGATTTTTTGGTTAATACGCAAATATTTTTTAATAAAAGTGTAGCATTATTGCACATACCTATATGATTTGTGCATATACAAACGGCTAATTTACATGCTTTTTGTTGCACGTTTCGGAATTAATGGGTATCTTTGCACATAATCTAAATCTTTACACAGTATGTCATTTACAGCGCATTGCAACGAAATTTTCAACAAGGCCATCGACGATTACCACGTTACCGACAACGTTGACACCCCTATCAACAACCCCTACGACCGTGACGACATAGACAACCGTCTGTACCTGAAATGCTGGATCGACACCGTACAATGGCATTTGGAGGACATCATACGCGACCCGCACATCGACCCGCTCGATGCCCTGGCCCTGAAGCGCCGCATAGACCGCAGCAACCAGGACCGCACCGACCTCGTGGAGCAGATCGACTCTTATTTCCGCCAGAAATACAGCGACGTGTCGCCCTTGGCCGACGCCCGGCTCAACACCGAGAGCCCGGCATGGGCCATCGACCGCCTGAGCATCCTGGCCCTGAAGATCTACCACATGAAAGAGCAGGCCGAACGGCAGGACGCCTCGGCCGAGCACCGGCAGAAATGCCAGTCGAAGCTCTCCGTGCTGCTCGAGCAGCAGACAGACCTGGGCACCGCCATCGACCAGTTGCTCGAGGACATCGAGGCCGGCCGCAAGTACATGAAAGTGTACCGCCAGATGAAAATGTACAACGACCCCAGCACCAACCCGGTGCTCTACGGGAACAAACAATGAAGACGGAACACATCCTCATCATACGCTTCTCGGCCATGGGCGACGTGGCCATGACCGTGCCTGTGGTATGCGCCTTGGCGAGGCAGTACCCGCAGGTGCGCATCACCATGCTTTCGCGGCCGTTCGCGCGGCCGCTCTTCGAGAACATCGCACCCAACGTGGGCTTCATGGAAGCCGACACCAAGGGCGAGTACCGCGGCCTCAAGGGGCTGAACGCCCTCTACCGCCGGCTCACGGCAAAGAACTTCACCGCCATTGCCGACCTGCACAGCGTGCTGCGGTCCGACTACCTGCGCATGCGCTTCAACCTCGACCGCTACCGCGTGGCACATCTCGACAAGCACCGCCAGGAGCGGCGCGCGCTCACCTCGGCCAACAACAAGCTGCTGGCTCCGCTGCCCACCGCCTTCGAGAACTATGCCAAAGTGTTCGCACAGCTGGGATACCCCATCGACCTTGACCTGCCGTCGCCCGCCGTGCCCGCCGCCCCCAACCTGCGCCTGCTGCCCGAAGCCATCGGCGAGAAGAAGCCGTTCCAGCAATGGATAGGCATCGCACCGTTTGCAGCGCACCGCGGAAAGGCATACCCCCTGGAGCGCATGGAGCAGGTCATAGACGGCCTGACCCACAACCACCCGTCGTGCCGCATATTCCTCTTCGGAGGAGGCGAACGCGAACGCACTGCCATCAACGGCCTGTGCGAACGCCACACCAACTGCACGAGCGTGCCCGCACTGCTCGGCGGCCTCAAGAACGAGCTGATGCTCATGAGCCGCCTCGACGTGATGGTGAGCATGGACAGCGCCAACATGCACCTGGCGTCGCTCGTCGGAACCACCGTGGTCAGCGTGTGGGGAGCCACCCACCCCTATGCCGGCTTCATGGGCTGGCAGCAGAAGGACGGCAACGCCGTGCAGCTGGACATGCCCTGCCGCCCGTGCTCCATCTTCGGCAACAAGAAATGTCTGCGCGGCGACCATGCCTGCATGACCACCCTCGACCCGCAACTTATTATAGATAAGGTGGAGGCCAACCTCTGAGCCCCGCCCTACCGGAAACCAACGCCACCCTACGCCGCGCCCGGACCGACAAGGACCACACAGTGACCTTACGGCCCGGGCGCGGCGTTTTGTGTCTTGCCGAAGCCAAAAACATACTGCGCTGTAAGTCAGGCAGATAGAACGGGCGAAAAATAATAGCTTAAATTTATGAAATAATAGCTTAAATTTTGCAAATTTAAGCTATTATTTTTCGCCGTTAGATAGCTATCCGCCCACGGTTCGGCATTACGGCATGCGCCGTTGACGGCAAACCCGGATGCCGCACCCCACACAGGGCCACGCCCGGAACAGGAAAGCCGATAGCCCGGCAGGCAAACCGTGTCCAAAATCCGAACTGTTTCGGCGGTTGGAAATACGCAGATAACACGGGCTGACAATAGCCCTGGAAGGTGGGGTATTCAAAAATTCGCATCAAAATATGCAGCGTTTGTATGGTTTTTCCCCCTATAAGGAACACATATTTAAACCGCATGATGTTTTGAATTATGCGCCCCCTACAGGGACAAAACAATGAACCGTTAAACGTAGGGGTAAATCCCTACGCTATAATCAGTGCCCCTTACAGGGGCTTGTGTTCTATACGAACCAGTTTACAAGAACCTAAATACCTTATATACAGCAAATTCGTGCATATTTATTGTAATTTTTGGTTCGCAAATAAAATTTGATTTTGAACACCCTACCCTACGGGACTTGTTTTTGACATTTACCGGACACCAATGAAAAAAGAAAACAATCGTTTTGCATTCTTTACTTTTTGGAGTAACTTTGCATACATCTTTATTTTTAGGCTCACAACCTTTCGGACAGAAAAATAAAACAACAAGATAACGCAATGAACTACGATTTCAGAGAGATTGAGAAAAAATGGCAGAAGACGTGGGTAGACCAGAAGACCTACAAGGTGTCTGAAGACCCCAGCCGCAAGAAATACTATGTGCTCAACATGTTCCCCTACCCCTCGGGAGCAGGTCTGCACGTGGGGCATCCCTTGGGCTATATCGCCAGCGACATATACGCACGCTACAAGCGCCAGTGCGGATTCAACGTGCTCAACCCCATGGGCTACGACGCCTACGGACTGCCGGCCGAGCAGTATGCCATCAAGACCGGACAGCACCCCGCCATTACCACCGAGCAGAACATCAACCACTACCGCGAACAGCTCGACAAGATCGGGTTCTCGTTCGACTGGGACCGTGAGGTGCGCACCTGCGACCCCGCCTATTACCACTGGACACAGTGGGCCTTCCAGAAGATGTTCAACTCCTACTACGACAACGCCGCGCAGAAGGCCAAGCCCATCGCCCTGCTCGTGGAACACCTGGAGCAGCACGGCACTGAGGGCCTCAACGCCGCACAAAGCGAAGAGCTCGTGCTGACGGCCGACGAATGGAGGCAGATGAGCGAGAAGCAGAAGGAAGAGACTCTGATGAACTACCGCATAGCCTACAAGGGCGAGACGATGGTCAACTGGTGCGCCGGACTGGGCACCGTGCTGGCCAACGACGAGGTGGTGGAAGGCGTGTCGGTGCGCGGCGGCTTCCCCGTGGTGCAGAAGAAGATGAGCCAGTGGTGCCTGCGCGTGTCGGCCTACGCACAGCGTATGCTCGACGGCCTCGACACCGTGGAGTGGAGCGACTCGCTGAAGGAAACGCAGCGCAACTGGATAGGACGCTCCGAAGGTACCGAGATGCAGTTCAAGGTGGCCGGCACCGACGAGTCGTTCACCATCTTCACCACACGGGCCGACACCATCTTCGGTGTCACGTTCATGGTGCTGGCTCCCGAGAGCGAGCTGGTGGCCACGCTGACCACCGCCGAACAGAAGGCCGAGGTCGACAAGTATCTCGACTATGTGAAAAGCCGCACCGAGCTCGACCGCATGTCCGACCGCCGCGTCACCGGCGTGTTCAGCGGTTCCTATGCCGTCAATCCCTTCACGGGCGACAACATCCCCGTATGGATTTCCGAATACGTGCTGGCCGGATACGGCACAGGCGCCATCATGGCCGTGCCGGCCCACGACTCGCGCGACTATGCCTTCGCCCGCCATTTCAACCTGCCCGTCATACCGCTCATCGAGGGTGCCGACGTCTCCGAGGAGAGCTTCGACGCCAAGGAGGGCATCGTCATGAACTCGCCGGCCGACGGCAAGCAGACCCTCGACGGCTTCTCGCTCAACGGATGCACCGTCAAGGAGGCCATCGCCAAGACCAAGGCGTTCGTCACCGAGCACCGCCTGGGCCGTGTGAAGGTCAACTACCGTCTGCGCGACGCCATCTTCAGCCGCCAGCGCTATTGGGGCGAACCCTTCCCCGTCTACTACAAGGACGGCATGCCACAGATGATACCCGAGGAGTGCCTGCCTATCGAACTGCCCGAAATCAAGGAGTACAAACCCACCGAGACGGGCGAGCCGCCTCTGGGGCGAGCCGAGAAATGGGCATGGGACACCGTGAAGAAACAGGTGGTGGAGAACAGCCTCATCGACAACCGCACCGTATTCCCCATCGACCTCTACACCATGCCGGGCTTCGCCGGATCGTCGGCCTACTACCTGCGCTACATGGACCCGGCCAACGACCGCGAGCTGGTATCGCCCGAAGCCGACGGCTACTGGCGCCACGTCGACCTCTATGTGGGCGGCACCGAGCACGCCACTGGCCACCTCATCTACTCGCGTTTCTGGAACAAGGTGCTCCACGACTACGGCGTGAGCTGCGAGGAAGAGCCGTTCCAGAAACTCGTCAACCAAGGCATGATACAGGGACGCAGCAACTTCGTGTACCGCGTCAACAACCTCAGCACCGCCGAGAAACCCGTGTTCGTGTCGGCCGGACTGCGCAAGAACTACAGCGACGTGACCCCCATCCACGCCTGGGTGAATCTGGTGAAGAACGACATACTCGACATCGAGGCCTTCAAGGCATGGAGCCCCGAATACAAGGACGCCGAATTCATCCTCGAAGACGGCAAGTATGTGTGCGGATGGGCCATCGAAAAGATGTCTAAATCGATGTACAACGTGGTCAACCCCGACGACATTGTCAACGACTACGGTGCCGACACGCTGCGCCTGTACGAAATGTTCCTCGGCCCCGTCGAAGCCTCCAAGCCCTGGGATACCAACGGCATCGACGGTTGTTTCCGCTTCCTCAAGAAGTTCTGGGGACTGTTCTGGGAAAACCGCACCGACAAGTGGCTCGTCGACGACGCCGAGCCCACGAAAGAATCGCTCAAGAGCGTGCACAAGCTCATCAAGAAAGTGACGCAGGACATCGAGTCGTTCAGCTACAACACCTCCATCTCGGCCTTCATGATCTGTGTCAACGAACTGGGCCAGCAGCAGTGCCACAACCGCACGTTGCTGCGCACAATGGTCGTGCTGCTCTCGCCCTTCGCACCCCATATCGCCGAGGAGCTGTGGCACCAGCTGGGCGAGCAGAACACCGTCTGCGACGCACAGTGGCCCGCATGGGACGAAAAGCATCTCGTGGAGAACGAAATACAGATGACCGTCAGCTTCAACGGAAAGGCGCGTTTCCAGAAGACCTTTGCGGCCGACGCCACCAAGGACACCATCGAAAAGGAAACACTGGCCGACGAGCGCAGCCTGAAATACCTCGAAGGAAAGAACATCGTCAAGGTGATCGTAGTGCCCCGTAAAATCATCAACATCGTTATCAAGTAAATGACCATCGACCACCAGCTGATATGGAATGAGGTCAAGGACTATGTGTTCATCACCCTTGGCCTCATGCTCTACGCCTTCGCATTCACCATGTTCCTCCTGCCGTACGAAATCGTGACAGGAGGCGTGACGGGTGCGGCGGCCATCGTCTTCTACGCCACACGCATCCCTATCCAGGACACCTATATGGTCATCAACGGACTGCTGCTTGTCGTGGCCCTGAAGATATTGGGACTGAAGTTCCTGATGAAGACCATCTACGCCATCTTCATGCTGTCGTTCCTGCTCTGGCTGGCCGGACGGCTGGCCCCGATGAACCCCGACGGCAGCTATGTGAAGATCCTCGGCGAAGGGCAGGACTTCATGTCGCTGCTCATTGCCTGTACACTCACCGGAACGTCGCTGGCCATCGTCTTCATGAACAACGGTTCCACCGGAGGCACCGACATCATCGCCGCATCGGTCAACAAGTTCTACAACCTGTCGCTGGGCCAGGTGCTCATCGGCGTCGACTTCGTCATCATCGGCTCCTGTCTGTTCATACCCCAGTTCGGCGAGCCCCTCGACCGCGTGCACAAGGTGGTGTTCGGCCTGTGCACCATGGCCGTGGAGAACTTCACCCTCGACTATGTGATGAACGCCCGCCGCGAGTCGGTGCAGTTCATGATATTCTCCAAGAAATACCAGGAGATTGCAAACGCCATCGGTACGCAGATGGATCATGGCGTGACCATACTCGACGGGCACGGCTGGTACACCGGACAGGACATGAAGGTGCTGTGTATCCTCGCCAAAAAGCGCGAAAGCACACCCATCTTCCGGCTCATCAAGATGATCGACCCGAATGCCTTCGTGTCGCAGTCGGCCGTCATCGGCGTCTACGGCGAAGGGTTCGACAACATCAAGGTAAGGCTTCCCAAAGAAAAGAAAAACCGGAAAACGGCAGGCAAATAGTACCACACAACCTGCCAAAAACCACAAACGCACACCACAAACAACAACCGACAAATGAAAATAGTGTTCGCCACCAACAACCGGCACAAGCTGCAGGAAATACGGCAGATACTGGGCGACCGGTTCGACATTCTCTCCCTGGACGACATCGGATGCCACGAGGACATACCCGAAACCGGCAACAAGCTCGAGGCCAACGCCCACCAGAAGGCCGAATACATATTCGACCATTACCACATCGGCTGCTTTGCCGACGACACGGGCCTCGAGGTCGATGCCCTGGGCGGCGCACCCGGCGTGCACTCAGCACGCTACGCCGAAGGGACCGACCACGACAGCGAGGCCAACATGGAGCGGCTGCTGCGCGAACTGGGCAGCAACGACAACCGCAAGGCCCGTTTCCGCACCGTCATATCGCTCATACAGATGGAAGGCGGAAACCCCGTCTGCAGCCGCGAATACCAGTTCGATGGATGCGTGGAAGGACGCATCGGCTACGGGAAACACGGCAACGGCGGCTTCGGCTACGATCCGCTCTTCATCCCCGAAGGCTACGACAAGAGTTTCGCGGAACTGGGCGAGGAGGTCAAAAACCAGATTAGCCACCGCGCCAGAGCCGTAGCGAAGCTCGCCGAATGGCTGAAAGCCGAAGAGTAACGGCACACGGCCCGATAGGGTCCATGCCGACCGGTGCCGTAAACAACCCCGAAAATGCGGCCCGAACACCGGCTACCTGCTTTTTTCGCATTAACTAAAGGGCGGTTCAGACAATAGAACCGCTCTTTTTTCGTTTACATATCATAATATGTAATATGCCGGCTTACATTAACTGATATGCCGGTCAACAGATAAAAATGTCGTTTATGCCTTACCGCATCAACCCCCAACACCATACCACGCCGCACAGCCGGCCGCACAGCCGCACAGCCGGCCGCCGACCAATGCTGCCCGCCGGCATCTGCCTCACACTGCTCTTGCTGCTCGCGCCGCTGTTCGCCCGTGCGCAATGGAAAGCCTATCTGGCCTACAGCGAACCCACGGAGATCGAACGCGCATCGGGAAAGCTCATCTATGTGCTGGCCTCCGGCGGACTTTACAGCTACGACCAAAGCGACCAAAGCCTGCAAACCTACGACAAGACCACCGTGCTCTCCGACTGCGGCATTGAACACATAGCATGGTGTCAGCAGGCGCACAGGCTGGTAATCGTGTACGACAACTACAACATCGACCTGCTGGAAACCAACAGCAACGTGGTGAACATCGCCGACTACATGAACAAGACCATGACTGTCGACAAGACCATCTACGACATCTGCATAGACGGTGCTTACGCCTATCTGTCAACCGGGTTTGGCATTGTGAAGCTCAATGTGGCCGGTGGCGAGATTTCCGACACCTACCAGCTGGGCTTCAAGGTGAACTACAGCTATGTGAAGGATGGCTATATCTATGCCGCCAGCCAAGCCAAGGGCACCTACCGCGCCCCGCTCACGGCCAACCTGCTGGATCCCAGCCAATGGACCCTCTACGGCGGCTACACCAAACAGCAGAAGAGCATGGACGAAGACCTGCTCGCCATCGTAAACAAGGTTAAACCCGACGGCCCCAAATACAACTACTTCGGATTCCTGAAACTTTACGGCGGAAAGCTTTACACCTGCAACGGCGTATTCGCCGTGCAAAGCGGAAGCATACAGGTGCTCGACAACGACACATGGACTGTCTACCAGGACGACATCAGCCAGACCACCGGACGGCGCTACGAGGACATACGAGCCCTCGACATCGACCCGAAGAACAGCAGCCATGTCATGGCCGCTGCCCGCAACGGCCTCTACGAGTTCAACGACGGCAAGTTCGTGGCCTACTACGATTGCAAGAACTCCCCCATAGAGTCATACAACAACAGCAACCTAAACTACCAGCTGGTAACAGGCGTCAAGTACGATTCCGACGGCAACCTATGGCTGCTCAACAGCCAAGCCCCCACACAATCGCTCATCGAGCTGACCGCCGGAGGCGAATGGAAGTCACGCGGCCGGCAAGAACTGATGGGGCTCAACGACGGCGGCTTTACCAACAAAAGCCTCGGAGATATGGTAGGGATGACGGTTGACAGCCGCGGGCTGCTCTGGTTTGTCAACAACCATTACACCAAACCCTCGTTCTACGCCTACGATTTCACCAACAACGGCATGAACAGCTACACCTCGTTCGTTAACCAGGACGGCACCGAGAACACCGTCACGGCCGTGCGGTGTGTGGCCGAAGACACCGGCGGAAACATCTGGGTGGGCACCAACCAAGGACCGTTCATGCTCGAGACAAGCCAGATGTCGCAGTCGTCGCCAATCCTCACACAAGTGAAAGTGCCCCGCAACGACGGCACCAACTACGCCGATTACCTGCTGGCAGGGGTCGACATCACCGCATGCGTCATCGACGCGGCCAACCGCAAATGGTTCGGCACCGACGGATCGGGCATCTACCTCATTGCCAGCGACAACATCACGCAACTGCAACACTTCACTACGAGCAACAGCCCGCTCCTCTCCGACAACATCCTGGCACTGGCCATCAACGGAAACAGTGGTGAGATGTTCATCGGAACCGACAAGGGTCTCTGCTCCTACACGGCTCCCGTGCCCAACGGCGACGGTATGACCAAAGACAATGTCTACGCCTATCCCAACCCCGTACGCCCCGACTACCGGGGAGCCGTGACCATTACCGGGCTCGACAACGACGCAGATGTGAAAATCCTCACGGCCAACGGTTCGCTGGTCAGCGAAGGCAGGGCCACCAACGGACAGTACAAATGGTACTGCCTCGACCGCGACGGCCACCGCGTGGCCAGCGGTGTCTATATGGTGGCCGTGGCTACGGCGGAAGGCGAAAAGGGCGTGGTCTGCAAGATTGCCATCGTCAACTGAACGTATAGCCACTGCAAAGCGAACATACTGCCACTGCCAACTGCACGTATTGCCACCTTCAACCAAGAGCCGTCATGCAAATTTCCCGACACGAGAAAGCCTTTTTCATTCTGTTTCTCCTTACCGCCCCCGCTATAGCCTATGCGCTGACACAGCTCCGCCCCACGTTCGACGACTGGACCTATACCACCTATCCCAACACCGACCCTCAGTTCTGGAAATATCTCCTGCCTTACGGCGACTACTGGCGCCCCTTCGACGGGCTCTTCGGCTATGTGGTGGCAACAGGCTCCAACCTGTTTCCCGCACTCAATCATCTCTGCATCTACCTTGGCCATGCCGTTGCCACGCTGCTGGTGTGGCTGGTGGCCAGCCAGCTGAAGTTTGACGCAGCCTCGCGCCTTACTGCCGCCATATTCCACTATGTGTCGCCCGCCATGCTCGGCACGGTAATGACCTGCGATTCGCTCAACCAGACATATGCCGCCTGTTGGGGGCTGGCGGCCCTTTGGGTCTACCTGCGCGGCGGCCGCCATGCCACCCCGGTATGGCTCCTGCTCTGTGCCATGGCCATATGGAGCAAGGAAAATGGAGCCATGTGGCTGATTGTCTGTCCCCTTGTGGCCCGGTGCTTCGGACTGCGAACAGGGCGTGAGGCCAAACGCAGTCTGCTTTGGGCGGCGGCGTTTTTGGCCGTCTACTGGGCCGTACGGCTGGCGTTGCCCAACTATTACCACAAGGATACCAACGAATATCTCACCGCTTCGGTCTTGGAAAAGGTGAAAAACGTGGCTAAGTATCTGCTATTCTCCTATACCTCGATGGACTTTGTCAGCTTGCTCCATCGCCCCAGCCGCAACATACCCTTCCTGCTGCTGACGCTCCTCCTGTCTGTTCCTTATTTTGCCTTAAACCTCATGCAGGCCTTCCGGCAGCGCCGCGACATCCACTTGTGGGGCTTGCTGTGCGCCTCGCTGGTAGCCGTGCTGCCCCACATGGCCACCCTCTTCAGCACCATGCACGCCTATGCCGGACTGGCACCACTGGCCTTGCTGGCCGGATGGCTCATGCCCGCACAGGGCAAAGGCAAGGTTGCAGTAACAGGCGCATTCTGTCTCTATGTACTGTCGGCACTCGCCGTAGATGCCCGCCACTGGAGCAAGGCCTACCAGTCGGGTATGGACGGCTATCAGATGGCTCTTGAGACCATCCGACAGACGCACAAGCCCACACACCGCGTGTGCTGCATCTGCGTGGACCACGGAGAGAAAAAATACTCGTCTTTCTGCGTCATCCCATACGACTCCTATGGCTGGGGCAATGCAGTGATATGGCAAACCAGGGGCAAATGGCCCCGGACAATCGACGTGGAAACGATGGGCGACAACGACAACCTGCGCCTGACAGTCCGCAAAAGACTGCGTGAGGGCTACGACCATGTGTGGATAGCCAACGGGAAAAACATACAAGTCATTGAACGATGAAACCACTACGCGACATACTCTTTCTCCAGACATTCGGCATCATACTTGTGGTGCTGGGCCATTCATTCTTCCAATTCCCAGCCGACACGCCCGTCATACGGTGGATCTACAATTTTCACATGCCCCTGTTCTTCTTCATTTCGGGTTACCTCTTGAAATACATCCACGGTGACTTGCGCGAGCTGCAGCTCACGGGACGCAAGGGCTACCTAATGCGAAAGACACGCAGGTTGCTCGTTCCCTATGCTGTAATCAGCAGCCTGTTCTTCATCCCCAAGGCACTGTTGTCGCACTACAGCGTCAGACCCATACACCTCAACCTGCACGACTATCTCTACCAGCTTCTCTTCCCCTACCACAACGTCTTAGGAGCCTACTGGTTCATGCCCACCCTGTTCTTGCTATTTGCCGTCTTCACGATAGGCAGAAAGACCATCGGGCAACACGCTACACGCAAAACAGGCATCATCATCCTGACGGCACTGGCCGTTGTCAACTGCCTGATCCCCTTCAGCCACGACACTCTGCTTAACGTCGTGGGCGTAGTGTTCTATATGTTCTATTTCACCCTCGGCTATCTCTATCAAGGCTCACCGCTGGAGGAAACCATAAAAAAAGCCAGTGCCACGGCGATTTTCTTCGTGACACTGACCTTGTCGATTGCTGTGTTTTTTGTTCCTCAAAACTCATTTGTAGAACTGCTTGCGGCAGTCAACGGCATACTGATGAGCATCGCACTGTCGATGGTCTACCAACGCCATGACTGCCATTGGCTCGACCATCTCTTCGGCTACACCTACCACATTTACCTTTACAGCAGTTTCTTCCAATTCCTGGCGCTGCAGGTGCAGCTCCGCTTTGTGAACCTGCCCCCGTCGGTCTATGTGCCGCTGGCCTTTCTTGCGGGCCTCTACGGGCCGTGGGCCCTGTGCAAAGCTTGGCAGAAGGCCCGCCGCTAACTCAGCTTGAGCATGCGCTCGATGGGCTTCACGGCCTCTGTGGCCACCTCGGCCGGCACCTCGATGGCGGGCCAGCCGTATTTCAGAGCGTTGTAGATTTTCTGCAGCGTGTTTTTCTTCATGTATTCGCACTCGTTGCACGAGCATCCCAGCGACCCTTCCGACACTTCGGGCGGCACGGGTATGAACTCCTGTCCGGGACAGGTGCGCTGCAGCTCGTGCAGTATGCCGGCCTCTGTGGCCACGATGAACCTGCGCGTCCCGGGATGTTCCTGCGCATAATGCAGCATGGTGGCCGTCGAGCCCTTCACGTCGGCCACGGCTAGCACCGGTGCCTTGCACTCCAGGTGCGCCATGACCACCGCCTCCGGGTACTCCCGCTTCAGCTTCACGATTTCCTCTACAGAGAATTTCTCGTGCACATGGCAGCCGCCGTTCCAGAGAATCATGTGGCGGCCGGTCACCGAGTTGATGTAGTTGCCCAGATTATAGTCGGGCCCGAAGATAATGTTGGCATCTTCCGGAAAGCTATCGATCACCTTCTTGGCATTGCCCGAGGTCACCACACAGTCGGTGAGCGCCTTCACGGCGGCCGTGGTGTTGACGTAGCTCACCACCTGGTAGCCGGGATGTTCGGCCTTGAACTGCCGCAGGTCCTCGGCCTTGCAGCTGTCGGCCAGCGAGCAGCCGGCCGTCAGGTCGGGGCACAATACCGTCTTGTCGGGCGAAAGCAACTTGCATGTCTCGGCCATAAAGTGCACGCCGCACATCACCATGACCTTGGCCTGTGTCTCGGCGGCCTTGCGTGCCAGGGCCAGCGAGTCGCCCACAAAGTCGGCTATGTCCTGTATGTCGCCCGTCGTGTAATAGTGGGCAAGGATAATGGCCTCCTTCTCTTGGCACAACTTGCGTATTTCCTTTTTCAGGTCGACCGACCTGTCGACAGGTTCGTCGACGAATCCTTTTTCCTTCCAGCTCTGCTTAATCATTTCAGTTTCGTTTCATGCCCGGATTGGTTTTCAACACCATTATATTATTATCTTCCTTTTTTTATTTTTAAAAGAAAAAATAAAGAGTATGATGATAGTGTGTGGAAAAGTGGATAACGCACAGGCCCTTACAGCGCCTTTTCGGCTATCCACAACCCGTGGTTTCTTATCCACACCTGTTAATCATATCTTTCGGTTGATATTCAATCTTTTAGACGTTTATCCACAATTGTTGTTTACTATGCAAAGTTAATAAGTTTATATCTTTTCTCCATGAAAAACTGTGGAAAAATGGTTGTCATCTTTTTCATAACCCTGTTGATATCCACCATTTGGGGGCTTGCCCCTTCGGGCTGTGGATAACCCACGGGTTGTGCACAGGGTTATCCCGGTACTTATGCGGCACTTATCCACAGGTTTATCCACAAACGGCCGGAGAAGTGAAAAAACATCCCCGTTGTATCGCCTCGAAATGCCTTCGGAACGCCCGTTGGGTGCAAACCCGAAGGCGGCAACTATCGAACGGCGAAAAATAATAGCTTAAATTTTCAAAATAATAGCTATAATTTTGAAAATTTAAGCTATTATTTTTCACCGTTTATATCCCATTGATTTCCAGCGGGATATGTATCAGCATTTCATTGGTGCCGCATAATGGCGTCGAAAGACGGTTGCCGTAGGATATTGCGCCCAACTTTGTTCTCCTTAGCAGGAATTATGCGCCCCTTTACAGGGGCGATGGAAAGCGGATATCGCTGAGACACAGGCTGAGTCCATAAGTGGAAAACTTTGCAAAAGGTTAGATATCCAATAATTTACATCATCGTATCCGATTTTTTCCGGACACCGACGATTGTCTTATGTTGTAGTCCTTGTCGATGGTCAGTCCGCCCGGTGCCAACAGCCGGGGATAGTCTATCTCGTCGGTGGTGTCCACCAGACGGCGCATCTCCGTAAGGGGGCGGCCCGCTACCAGGCGGCAAGCATCCCAGAATTCTTCTTCCGTGAAACCTCTGTCAGCTTTCTTGTAGTAATCGTAATATAGCCGGCGCATCACGTCGTCGAGACATTTCGTGCCGTGGGTGAGCTGCCGGATACGGATGTCCATCAGTTTCGCCACGATGGGACCCTTGAAATAGAAGTTGATGCTTACCTCGTCCTCATTGTCGTTGTCGGTCATGAAATTGAGCCAGATGTCGTAGGCACTCTGCCGCAGGCTCATGTGCCTGTGTCCTTCCTTGGTCTCTATCCTGCGCACAAATCCCGACAGTTTGGCAAGGGCTTCTTCCTCGGTGATGATGCCAGGCCGCAGCAGCAGTTCGGTTTCGTAGTGCATGGTGATACCTTCCGACACCCAGAGCATAGCGGTGAAGTTTTCCTGGTCGTAGTCGAACGGCCCCAGTTCTATGGGGCGTATGCGTTTCACATTATATAAATGGTAATATTCGTGGGCAATGAGGAAAAGGAAGCGCAGGTATTCGTCCCTGTTGTCGAACCGGAAGGAACCTTTCGTAAAGTCCACCTGCGAGCAGGCGTGTTCCAGTCCCCCATCTCCCTTTCCCAAGATGAAGAAGCAATAGCGGTCGAAGGGTATCTCGCCGAACAGTTGGTGGGTAGAACCTATAATTTTCTTTACATCGCTGAAAAAGTCGGTACTGTCAATCCCCTCGGGTGTTTCGATGGCGAAGACAAATCTTTTGCCGTACCATTGCTTCTCCTCTATCCTGTGGTTGCCCAGCAGAAACGGGCTGTCGTACAGCTCGTCCGCATCTTTGGCGCGGAAAGTGTTAGCCTTGTCTTCTACGGGTTCAAGGGTGGTTGTAACGTGTTTCCACCGCCTGTCGGGGTGCAATGTGACGGTAGCCGGCAGGTCTTTCCTTTCCTCCAGGTAGAGGAATACGCCGTTGCCGGGAACGAAGGCACGTCCGGTGTCCACTTGGGCTTCGGCCAGGTCTTGCTTGTTGGCGAAGATGCGGTAGGTTATGGTTACATCCTTCTGCCGTCCGTTCTTCACGAGCCATCCGTTTTTGCGTTGTTTTTCCCACTCCACACTGTTGCCTTCGGCATCGGCCACACGAAAGTCGCACAGGTTCTTCGGATAGTTTTTCACGTCGTAGTCGCCCGGTGCCCAGACGGGCATCTTGAAGAGTGTCTGCCCGTTGTCGAGGCCCGTTGCTTTCAGGGTTACGTTGATGTAGTGCCTGTCGGGACTGAAGGTCAGGTCGTAGGACAGATGCTGTGCCCGGATGAAGGCTGCATGCCATGCAAGCGCTGCAGCCAGAAGCAGCCGGAGGGTAGTGGAGAAGTGTGTGTGTGCTGTCATTGTTAGTCTTTTTGCCGGTGGTGTAAAAAGGGGATGTCTGTCCGGAAATATGCTGGTGGAACAAGACGGTACATTGCCGCAAAGGTGATGTGCGGAACAGGAATAAGCTTATGAAAAAAACGAACGGGACGGAGCATCCCCGTGCTTGTGCTAAGCGTCAGGAAGCCCCGTCCCGCCTTGCGGTATGGTGTGGCTTGGACAACCTCGCGGGAGATGCTGCCCAAGCCAGCCAGTCATTCGGCAATCGTGAAGTCGAGCTGCCGTTTCTCCAGGTTGGCGCGTGCCACCTTGATGCGGATGGCATCGCCGAGCTGGTACTTATGGTGGTGGCGGCGTCCGCGCAGCACGAAATTCTTCTCGTCGAAGTCGTAGTAGTCGTCGTCGAGGTCGCGCATGGGCACCATGCCCTCGCAGTGGTTCTCGTCGATCTCGGCATAGATGCCGTACGAGGTGATGCCGCTGATGTGGGCGTCGTACACCTCGCCGATCTTGTCGCCCATATACTCCACCATCTTGTATTTTATCGACTCGCGCTCGGCGTTCTGTGCCACCTGCTCCATGTCGGAACAGTGTTCGCATAAGTCCTCGTAGTGCTTGGCATTGGCCGAGCGGCCTCCCTGCTGGTAGCGCGTCAGCAGACGGTGTACCAGCGTGTCGGGATAGCGGCGGATGGGCGAGGTGAAATGGGTGTAATAGTCGAACGCCAGTCCGAAGTGCCCGATGTTGTGTATGGAGTATTTGGCCTTCATCATGGCGCGGAGCGCTATGGCCTGTATGAGTTTCTGTTCGCGTTTTCCCTCGCAGTCGTCCATCAGCTTGTTGATGTTGCGGGCGATGGCCCCCTTCGTTCCTTCGGTTTTCACCTTGTATCCGAACTTGGCCGTAAACTCGCGCAGTGTTTCCATCTTCTGCGGGTCGGGGTTGTCGTGCACGCGGTAGGGCATCACCTTGGCTTTCTTGCCCTTGGGCACAATCCCCACGCTCTCGGCCACGGTACGGTTGGCCAGCAGCATGAACTCCTCGATGAGCTTGTTGGCATCTTTCGACCGTTTGTAATAGCAGCCCGTGGGATGCCCTTTCTCGTCGACGGTGAAGTGGAGCTCCTCGGAATCGAACTTCACGGACCCGTTCCCGAAGCGCTTCTCGCGCAGTTTCTTGGCCAGTCGGTCGAGGGTGCATATCTCCCATCCGTACTCGTCCTTGTAGCCTTTCTTGCCTGGATCGGGTGCCGGCTGTCCGATACCGTCCTTCACGCCGTTGTCCTCGAGCACCTGCTGGGCCTCCTCGTAGGCATAGCGGCGGTTGGAGCGTATGATGGTATGCACGATGCGGTAGCTCTTCACGCAGGCCTCCTCGTCGAGGTTGAAGATGACCGAGTAGGCCAGCTTGTCCTCGTCGGGGCGCAGCGAGCAGATGAAATTGCAGAGACGCTCGGGCAGCATGGGGATGGTGCGGTCGACGAGGTAGATGGAGGTGGCCCGCTTCACGGCTTCCTTGTCGATGACGCTGCCCTCGGTCACATAGTGCGACACGTCGGCGATGTGCACGCCCACCTGATAGAGGCCTTTGTCGAGCTGCTTGATGGAGAGGGCGTCGTCGAAGTCCTTGGCGTCGGCCGGGTCGATGGTGCAGGTCCAGGTGTCGCGGAAATCCTCGCGCTCGGCCACGTCCTCGGGCGTTATCTCGCCCGTGATGGCGTCGGCTGCGTCCTCCACGTTCTTCGGATACTTGTAGGGCAACCCGTACTTGGCCAGTATGGTGTTCATCTCCACATTGTTGTCGCCGCTCTGTCCGATCACGTCGATTACTTCGCCGATAAGGTTCTTGTGCTCCTCGTCGGGCCACTGTATGATTTTGACCACCGCCTTGTCGTCGGTCTTGCCCCCCTTGAGTTTCTTCTTCGGGATGATGATATCGTGTGCGAACGAGCTGTCCTGCGGCACGCAGAACGCAATGTCCTTGTCGACCCTGAGTCGTCCCACAAACTGGTCTTTGGCCCGTTGCAGAATCTCGATGACCTGTGCTTCCTTGATGTGTTTCTGGCGGCGCGCCATGAACGACACCCTCACGCGGTCGCCGTTGAGAGCCGACATCGAGTTGCGCTCGGCCACGAAGATGGGCTTGTCGCCGCCGTCGGCGATGAACGAGTTCTTGCCGTTGGCCTTGCGTACGAACGTGCCCTCCTGCACCTGTCCCTTGGTGTTGAGCTGGTAACTGGTGTCAGAAACTTTCGTAAGGAAATCGTCCCATGCCATCTCCTCCATGATATCGATGGCCAGCATCTTGGCAGGGTGCGTGTTGAGGTGTAGCGATTTGAATATTTCTTTGAACGGCAGCGTCTTTCCCGGTTGCTTCGTGAAGAAGTCAGCCAACAGCTTGGTAAGCTGCTTCTTGGTGACATGCTTGCCGCCTTTTTTTCCTTTTCCCATATAATCTTGGTTTTAAGATGAGTCGGTTTATATGTGCAAATTAACTAAAAAGAAATGAAACATCCTAATTTCGTGTAGATTATTTTGCAATAATTTCAAAATGTCGTAACTTTGTAACCTATTAGCGATGAAGATATTAATTACCGGTGCCAGCGGTTTTATTGGCAGTTTTATAGTGGAGGAGGCGTTGCGCCGCGGTTTCGAGACGTGGGCCGGTGTGCGCAAGTCGAGTTCGAGGCGCTATCTGGGCGACCCTCGCATACATTTCTTGGACCTTGACTTTTCGTCGGAAGACGCTATGGTGCATGCGCTTGAAGGCCACGATTTCGACTATGTGGTGCATGCCGCAGGCGTGACCAAGTGCCTCGAGGCATCCGATTTCATGCGGGTGAACTACGAGGGTACGGTGAACCTTGTGAACGCCATACTGAAGCTGAAGCTGCCCATGAAGCGGTTCGTGTACCTGAGCAGCCTAAGCATCTTCGGGGCCATACGCGAGGAGCAGCCCTACCAGGAGATAACCGAGCACGACATGCCGCGACCCAACACCGCCTATGGCCGCAGCAAGCTCAAGGCCGAGCAGTATCTCGACTCCATCGGAAACGAATTCAACTACATAGTCCTGCGGCCGACGGGTGTCTACGGCCCCCGCGAGACCGACTATTTCCTCATGGCCAAGAGCATCAAGCAGCATGTGGACTTCAGTGTGGGGTTCCAGCGTCAGGACATCACGTTCGTTTATGTGAAGGACGTGGTGCAGGCTGTGTTCCTTGCCCTCGACCATGGCATGTCGGGCCGCAAGTATTTCCTGTCGGACGGCAATGTCTACCAGTCGTCCACCTTCAGCAACTGCCTGCACCAGGAGCTGGGACGGCCTTGGTGGATACGTGTCAAGGCCCCCATATGGCTGTTGCGTGCCGTCACCTTCTGCGGCGAGCACATCGGCCGTATGACGCACCGCATGACGGCCCTCAACAACGACAAGTTCAATATCCTGAAGCAGCGCAACTGGCGGTGCGACATCGAACCGGCGTGCGACGAGCTGGGATATCATCCCCGTTACGAGCTTAGCCGGGGCGTGGCCGAGGCGGTGGCTTGGTACAAAGAAAATCATTGGTTGTGATGAAATTGTCAAAATATATCGAAACGGAGCGCAATCCCCGCCGCGGACTGATGGGGCTGGAGTGGGTAACGCTGGCATACATGGCGTTCACACTGCTCGTCGTATTGTTTGCATCGACCAAGCTCGACAATCCGCAGGCCATGGTGTGGGGACGCGTCAGGCTGGGAGCCATCACGCTTGCCATGTGGGTGGTGTACCGGCTGGTGCCCTGCCGCATTACCCGGCTGCTGCGCGTGCTGTTGCAGTTTGCGCTGCTCGGCACATGGTATACCGACACCTACGAGCTCAACAAGCTCTTCCCCAACCTCGACCCGTTCTTTGCCTCGCTCGACCAGACGGTCTTCGGGTGCCAGCCGGCACTGCTGTTCTCGCAGCAGTTTCCGCAGGTGTTCTTCAGCGAACTGATGAATATGGCCTATGCCAGTTACTTCCCCATCATCGCCGCTACGCTGTTCTTCTATTTTTTCAGTCGCTACGACCAGTTTGAACGCACGGCATTCGTTGTCCTCGCCTCGTTTTTTGCCTTCTACGTCATCTTCGATTTGGTGCCTGTCACGGGGCCGATGTTCTACTATCTGGCCGTCGGCACGGACCAGGTGGCCAAGGGCGTTTTTCCCGGCGTGGGCGACTATTTCCTGACCCATACCGACATGATGACCCAGCCGGGATGGCCCGACGGACTGTTCTATCAGATAGTGACCGGGCTTCACACCTCGGGCGAGCGGCCCACGGCCGCCTTCCCCTCCTCGCATGTGGGCATAGCGATGGTCTGCATGTTGCTGGCCTGGCGGTCGCGCAACCGCAAGCTGTTCTTCACTCTGCTGCCCTTTGCGTTGCTCATCTGCCTTGCCACGGTCTACATACGCGCCCATTATGCCGTCGACGTGCTGGGCGGACTTGTCGCCGGCGCCGCATTCTACCTGTTTTGGGGGCGTGTGTACGACAAGACCTGTTAGCGGCGGACACCCCTTGGCGGCGGCACCGGTATACCGCCGGCAGTACGCCGCACCGCCATTCGTTCAATTATTTCCACCAATCACAAGAAAAACATGAACAAGAAACTATATATCGAGACTTACGGTTGCCAGATGAATGTGGCCGATTCGGAAGTTGTGGCCTCTATCATGAAGATGGCCGGCTACGAGACCACCGATGTGGAGGCCGATGCCGACGCAGTGTTTCTCAACACCTGTTCGGTGCGCGAGAACGCGGAGAACAAGATTTACCACCGCCTCGACACGCTCCATGCCGAGCAGAAGAAAGGCCGGCGACTTATCCTCGGCGTGCTGGGCTGCATGGCCGAGCGTGTGAAGGACGACCTGATCAGCAACCACCACGCCAATCTGGTGTGTGGCCCCGATGCCTATCTGAGCCTTCCAGAGATGATTGCCGCTGTGGAGGTGGGCGAGAAGGCTATCGACGTAAACCTTTCCACCACAGAGACTTATCGCAACGTGCTGCCCCAGCGCATCGGCGGAAACCGTGTGTCGGGCTTCGTCAGCATCATGCGCGGGTGCAACAATTTCTGCCACTACTGCATCGTGCCCTATACCCGGGGACGCGAGCGGTCGCGCGACGTGGAGAGCATCCTTGCCGAGGTGCGCGACCTGCGTGACAAGGGCTTCAAGGAGGTGACGCTGCTTGGCCAGAACGTGAACAGTTACGGGCTGCTGCCCAACGGCAAACGGCCCGAGAACGGAGTCATCGTTGAGGCGGAAGGCGGACAGGAACTGCATGTATGCAGCTTCGCCGAACTGCTGCGGCGGGTGGCACGCGAGGTGCCCACCATGCGCGTGCGCTTCACCACCAGCAACCCCGAGGACATGACCGAGGACATCCTCCATGCCATCGCCGACGAGCCCAACCTCTGCCACCACATCCATTTCCCTGCGCAGAGCGGGTCCGACAACACGCTGAAACTCATGAACCGCAAGTATACCCGCGAGGAATATCTCGACAAGATTGCGGCCATCAAGCGCATCATACCTGACTGCGGCATCACTACCGACATTTTTGTGGGCTACCACAACGAAACGGAAGAAGACCACCGACAGACGCTGTCGCTCGTAAGGGAAGTGGGTTTCGACGCCGCGTTCATGTTCAAATACAGCGAGCGGCCGGGTACATACGCTGCCAAGCACTTGCCCGACAACGTGCCCGAAGAGGAAAAGATACGCCGTCTCAACGAGCTGATACACCTGCAGACCGAAATATCGGCCGAACAGAACCGCAAGGACGAGGGAAAGGTATTCGAGGTGTTGCTGGAGCGTTTTGCCAAGCGAAGCCGCAGCCAACTCATGGGACGCACGCCGCAGAACAAGGCCGTGGTTATCGACAAGGGCAACCATCACATCGGCGAGACCGTGCGCGTGAGGATTACCGGCAGTTCGTCGGCGACCCTTTTGGGCGAAGAGATTGCCGAACAGTAACGGAACGCTTCGCCGGAAACACACATAACCATCTTCGACCATGAAAGAATTCCTGCAAGTGCTCAGGCGGTTTGTGCCGCCCTACAAGAAATATCTGGCGCTGTCGGTGCTGTTCAACATCCTCTCGGCGGTACTCAACATCTTCTCGTTTGCCACGCTCATCCCCCTGTTGCAGATACTGTTCAAGACGGGCGACATGCAGACGGCGACACGTCTCATGCCCTGGGCGCTCGACAAGGAGGTGCTGATGAACAACCTGAACTATTATGTCAACGACCTCGTCACCGCTGTGGGGCCCACCACCACGCTGCTTTTCATCGGTCTGGCACTGGCATTCATGACCTTCCTCAAGACGGGAGCCTACTTCCTCTCGTCGGCCACCATCATACCTATCCGCACGGGCGTGGTGCGTGACATACGCAACCAGCTCTACCGGAAGATCACGTCGCTCTCGCTCGGCTTCTTCAGCGAGGAGCGCAAGGGCGACATCATTGCCCGCATGAGCGGCGATGTGCAGGAGATAGAGTCGTCGATCATGTCGTCGCTCGACATGATTTTCAAGAACCCCATCCTCATCCTGGTCTACTTCACGACGCTGCTTGTCATCTCGTGGCAGCTGACCCTCTTCACCATCATCTTCGTGCCCGTCTTCGGATGGTTCATGGGCTATGTGGGGCGCAAGCTGAAAGCCAAGTCGATCAAGGCCCAAGCACTCTGGAGCGACACCATGAGCCAGGTGGAGGAGACACTCGGCGGACTGCGCATCATCAAGGCTTTCTGTGCCGAGGGGAAGATGAACAGGCGTTTCGACAAGGTCAACTCAGCCTACCGCAACGACATCATGCGTGTGAATATACGCCAGCAGATGGCCCACCCGATGAGCGAATTTCTTGGCACGGTGATGATTGTCATCGTGCTGTGGTTCGGTGGCATCCTCGTGCTCAACAACCAGACCATCACCGGTCCGACGTTCATCTATTACATGGTGGTGCTCTATTCCATCCTGCAGCCGCTGAAGGACTTCTCGCGGGCCAGCTACAACATACCCAAGGGACTGGCCTCGATGGAGCGCATCGACAAGATACTGAAGGCCGAGGTGACCATCAGGGAGAAGGAGAATCCCGTGCATGTCAGCACATTCGAACACGAGATAGAATTCCGCCATGTGGGGTTCAAGTATGACCAGCAGTGGGTGTTGCGCGACATCAACCTCGTCATACCCAAGGGAAAGACCGTGGCCCTGGTGGGACAGAGCGGCGGCGGCAAGTCGACGCTGGTCGACCTCATTCCGCGTTACTACGACGTGCAGGAGGGCGAGGTGCTCATCGATGGGGTGAACGTAAAGGACTTGGGCATACACGACCTCAGGCAGCTCATCGGAAACGTGAACCAGGAGGCCATCCTCTTCAACGACACGTTCCTCAACAACATTACCTTTGGTGTGGAAAACGCTACGAAGGACGACGTGGTTCGGGCGGCGAAGATAGCCAACGCCTACGATTTTATCATGGAGTCGGAGCACGGTTTCGACACCAACATCGGCGACCGGGGCGGCCGTCTGTCGGGCGGCCAGCGGCAGCGAGTCAGCATAGCGCGCGCCATCCTGAAGAACCCGCCCATCCTCATCCTCGACGAGGCCACGTCGGCACTCGACACCGAGAGCGAGCGACTGGTGCAGGATGCGCTCTACAAGCTCATGAAGACACGCACCACAATAGCCATCGCCCACCGCCTGTCGACCATCAAGAACGCCGACGAGATCTGTGTCATCCACGAGGGACACATCGTGGAGCGCGGCACCCACGCCTCGCTGCTGGAGGCCGACGGCTACTACAAGAAACTGCACGACATGCAGCAATAATCCTCTGAGCGGTTAACGAATGTGTTAGCCGCTCTTTTTAGTTTTTCCCACAAACGTCTTGTTGTCTTCATGTTGGGTATAATCCCAATATGTTTTGGGGTGGAAAATGTCTGGTAAGAGCGACCTTATTCTACCGTGTTTGGCCGCATGTCAACCTAACCAGCATGGTTCGTAATGGCCTACCGTAAAAATGGCGCTGCGAAAGCTATGCTTTGACGTTGCGATAGGTATGCTTTGGCGCTGCGAAAGCTATGCTATGGCATTGCGATAGCATAGCTATGGCGATGTGATAGCTATGCTTTCGCAAATCAGACTACCAAGGTAGGTTTGAAAATCATGACTGCCATTTCCCTTTTGCACTATTTGGCCATTGTCCCTTGACGGGCACGTAAGTTCAAGGATTAAAAATATTGGTGTCTTGTAAAACATGGGTTATCCACGCTCGGTATGGAACAACATTTTCCCCGGTTACAGTTTGAGGCGCACCTGAAGGTCCAGGTCGGTCATCGAACGGGAGTCGATCTGCTGCAGTCCGCTGCCTATCGTAGAGCGGTCGAAATAGCGAGTGTGGCCCAGTTTGGCAATGACCATCCACTTGTCCGACAGGTCGGCCCGTGCCTGAAGGGCCACACGGATGCCCTCGCCGAAGAAAGAGGGGAAGGAGAAAGTGTAACGCACGCTGCGCTCGTAGGAATAGACACGCGAGTCGTAATCGTCGGTGTGGAAATAGCTGGCCGTGGCGGCCAGTTGCAGCCACCGCAAAGCCGTGGAGCCGCTGGCTGTGGCCATCCATCCGAAACTGCTTTTGTCGGCGAAACGGCAATGTGCCATGTCGGCCTGCAGCCGCAGGTCGCTGCCGTTGTTGCTGTAGGCCGCCGAAAGCCGAGCGCGTTGTTCGGTTTTCATGGCCAGTGTCTTTTTATTATCCGTTCCGTTGCTTTCGCCGTCTGTCGAGGGCCGGTCTTTCTCTCTCATCTTGATGCGGTAACGGGCCGTCCACGACCAGCGGCCGGCCGTATAGGTGGCTTGCGCGAAATTGTCCCAGCTGTGCGAGGGGGCGCTGGCTTGGTATTTGGGCCAGGCAAAATAAGCCAGGTCGGTGTAGGCCTTGACCGAAAGCCGTCCGGAAGGTTGCCAGTTGGCACCCACGAAGAGCCCGCTCTCGTCCTGTACGCTGCCGCCCTCGGCGAAACTGCTGCTGTAGGGAGCATGGTATTGGTAAGGATAATAGCGTTGCAGGGCCAGCAGGGCCAGGTTGCTGCACAGCTGGTAGCTCACGTTGTTGATGGTGGCCACCTGTCCGCAGTCGCCGGTGGCAGTCTCGCCGCAGATGTTGAGCCGGTCGGAGACGTAGCCGTAGTCGATGCTGGCGTTCCAAAAATGCCGTCCGGTGGGATACCAGCGGCGGTAGAGTGTGGTGGTGTTGGGACTGAGCGGCTTGTCGAACGTTGTGCTGAAGGCCGTGATGCCGATGTGCCACCCGTTGCAGAACCAGCTCAGATTGCCGCCCCACACCGTGGTCGAGGCGTTGCGGCGACGCTGCATCTCGCTCTCCGTGCGGTGGTATCCGGTTTCGAGGATGGTGGTGATCGATGAGGAGTCGTTGCTCAGTGTGGCGTCTATTTTCCGCCAGGAGGCAAAGGCGGTGATGTCGAGCCGTTTGGTGAGGCGCACCGTGGCGGCAGCCCCCTGCAGGTAGTTGCTTTCCGTTCGGCTGCTGTGGGCAAAGATATGGTTGCCTGAACGCCCCAATGTGGAAAGCGTGTAGAGCTTTCCCATGCCGAACGAATTGTTGAGAATGAGCCCCATGCCGAAGCGAAGGCGGTAACGCCCCACGACAGCAGTCTTTATCCGTCCCCAGCCTTTCAGCAGCAGATAGGCGGAATAGAAATCGTAGCCGGCTGCATTCTTTCCCGAAAAGAACGGCTCGCCGGCGTCTTGCGAGGCGATGAAGCCGGCCTTGACATGGCCCGACGAGCTGAAGGTGTAGCGCAGCCAGTGCTTGTACGGATAGCCCAGATAGCCGTTGCGGTCGCCCTTGCGCCGGTAGAACGGCACGCGCAATGTTCCCACGAGTTCGTGCCGGCTACGGCTCATCAGTTGGCTCCAGGTGGGAAAGCGGTCGTGTGTGCTGTCGGGATTAATGACGACAAACCGCTCCAGAAGGTCGGCCGTGAGTTTATCGAGGCTGGGAATGAGGCGCAGCTCCAGGGGAGTCTCTATGCGGCGGGCCTTGTCGCGGTACTCCATGATGTCCATGATCTGCTGTGCGGAGAGAAAAGGCAACTGGCCGAGGTCTTCGCGCGTGCAGCGGTTCAGGTCCATCTTGTTGGCGGCAATGTCGCCCAGGTCTTCATAGGTCTGTTCCCAGCGGTCGCTTTCGGTGTCTTCCAGTTGTCCTGTCTGGCGGAAAATGTCGTCCCATGTATCGTCGTTTTGTGCGGAGGCGGTGAGGCACAGGCACGCCACGAGCACAGTGATCCGCATGCGCAAGGCCGGCGTGGCGGGTACGCCAATGTGTCGCGGCGTGGGTGTGATGCAGACGTGACGTTTCATGCCGATGGTTAGAGTTGTCCGGCTTCCACCTGTCGTACGATGCGCTCGGTAAGCCGGTCTACGCCCTCTGCATCGTACTTCTTGTTGAGCGATGCTCCGAAGACCCAGGCAAAGGCCTGGTAGAACCCGGCTTTCACGGGACCCAGAAAAGCCTGGATAAGCTGGTAGCTTGAACTGTTGCACTCGCGGTAAACCAGTTTGATGAGCAGCTTGCCTTGCGAGTACGTCAGTTTCTTCATGCGGGGCGTATATTCTTTCTTGATGCTGGCCTCCACCAGTTTCATGTGCTGGTCGCGCGCTTTCTTGTTGGGCAGCGTGTTGAGGTAGTCGCCTGTCTCAACGATGATCTTGTTGACCTCCTTGGCGATGGGCAGCACTTTCTTTATGTTGTATACCAAGCGGTTGTAGGCATCGCGCTGTTTGGCGTTCTTGAACGTCGGTTCGGGGTAAACCCACACGTCGTTCATCTCGACATACTGTATGCTGTCTTTTCCGACAAGTACCTTTCCCACCTTCACCATGGGTACGAACGTGGGATTGTCCATGTCGACCTCCATGTCCTCGGGGTTGACGCGGGTGCGCTGGTTGTCTTGTGCCCAAAGCGATGCGGGCAACAGACAAATCATGGCGATTATAAGAAGCAGCTTCATCTGAAAGGCAAATTTACTACCTATTTTCTCAACGGCAAAGTGATTGGCTTTAAAAATAGCAAAGAGCCGGAGAAATAGTGATGCCAGCGGCGCGGGATGCACCTTTTCCGCCGACCGGACATTCTCTGCTGTGCAAGGAATATTCTTGGTCTTTTCCTTTGCGGATCGGATAAATTCAGTTATCTTTGCAACACAAACCTACAGGCTTCTATAGTTCAATGGATAGAACGGAGGTTTCCTAAACCTTTGATCCGGGTTCGATTCCCGGTGGAAGTACCAAGCTTATTTATAGGCGAATGTCCTATAAACCTGAACTGCTACCTTAGATTTCAGCTAACCATCTTATCCGTTTTTTATATATGATTGGAGCAATAATAGGCGATATTGTAGGCTCGCGCTTCGAGTTCGACGAGATACCGCACGACGGTTTCGAACTTTTCCGCAGCAAACCCCAGTGCGACTATACCGACGACACGGTGATGACCGTGGCCGTGGCCGATGCCATCCTTAACGGCAAACCCTATCAGGACAAGCTCCACGAGTGGGGACGGCGCTATCCGCACCCCAAGGGTGCCTACGGCGGGATGTTCGCACAATGGCTCACGGACGACCACCCCAAGCCGCAGAACTCGTGGGGCAACGGTGCGGCCATGCGCATAGCACCTGTGGGTTGGCTCTTCGACGACTACAACGAGGTGATACGCCAGGCGCAGGCCTGCACCATCGGTAGCCACATGCACAAGGAGGCCATACGCGGTGCGCAGTGTGTGGCGGCGGTCATCTACTGGCTGCGCACAGGCCGCATCACCAAGGAGGAGCTGGAGGGTGCTGTCAGGCGGAGCTTCGGCTATGAGCTGCCACCGCTCCGCGACATCTACAAGATAGGGTCCGAAGGCCATTTCGACTCGTCGTGCCAGGAAACGGTGCCGTGGGCATTGCGCTGTTTCCTCGACAGTGACAGTTTCGAGGATGCCATCCGAAAGGCGGTCATGGCCCGTGGCGATACCGACACCAAGGCCTGCATCTGCGGTGCCGTTGCCGAAGCTTACTACGACATCCCCGAATATTTTAGCGAGCGGGCATGCGCCTATCTGGAACAGGACATGCTCGATGTGGTCGTGCAGTTTTGCGAGCATGTGCAAAACGAGGTAAGCGACTGAACCGATTTAACAACCCTGCCTATGGAACCCACCGGAGAACACGCACCTGTCATTACCCGCCGGCAGCTGGACGCGGCTATGGCCGACGGCCGGCAACATCCCGAAGAGACCCAATGGATGATATACCGGTATCTCAAGACGCAATATGCCACACTCGGGTCCGTCGAGGCGCGCAGACTGCTCGCTGCCTACATCAGGCTGCACGTGCAGCGGCCGTCGCTTGTCAACTCGTGCATGCTGGGCCTTGCACTGAAGATAGCTGCCGTTTATCCCGATTTCCGTTTGCCGCAATTTCTGAAGGCATGGGGCTACGACACCTGTCTGCGCGAAGAGGATTGCCAGCCTCAGACCGGAAAGGACGGGCGCCGCTACTTGTCGTTGTGCGAGCGTGTGGAGCGGACCTGGGCATCCTATCTCTTGCATCACCCCGGGGAGGACGGTGACGGCTGCGACGCAATCGCCCACATGTTGGCCGTGAAAGTGTTTGAGAAAGAGCGGCAGGGCCGCAAACACCGCTTCGTGAAGCTGGTTGCGCCCGACGGCCTGTCGATGGTTGCCGACAGCCACCAGTTTCCTTGCAAGCCCTGGGAGATTGCAGGACGCCTGTTTGATGTGCTGACACGTGCGTCGAAGCAGGGCAACGAGCGTGCCGCGGAGATTGTCGTTTCAGCCAAGAAGGTGAGCGATGTGTTTGCCGTGGAGACGGGCTATGTGGACGGAATCGACATGCAGCATGGCCATGTGCATGTATTCGACGTGCACTCGCGCCATTTTGTTGCCGACCGCGCGGCGCTGCAGGTAAAAGGTGTGGCGAAGGGCAGTTTCGTCCGTTTCTGTCCCGTCATTGCCCACGACGACCCCTTCAAGTGTGCCGCCATCATCGGCGTGCTGCCCAAGGAGACCGGGCGCGAGGCATTTGGCGTATATGAGGCCACTGTACTGTTTGTCAACCGCATGGAGCATTACTGGAAATACGCCCTGGTGTCGGGGCCCCGTGCCGTGACGGTTGCGTCGTGCGCAGCCGATACTCATGCACAGCCTGTTTCTTCGTCGCCGTCAGCATCCGCAGATTCTTCATCGACCGTGTCTTCGTCTGCTGCGTGTTTCGCCTCTTCTTCATCGCCGGCCTCTTCCGCGTCCCTGTCTATATCCTCCCCGTCCACTCTGCAGGATGATGCCGTCGTCTCTCGCGAAGGCTTCGCCCAGCTCGCCCTCTTGCCCGAGGCACGGCGTGCTACTCTTGCCCCTGGCGACCGTCTGCATCTCGTTCTCTTTCTTCGGAGGGGAAAAGACGGAACCAAGCGCAACCATGTGGCCGAGGTCTTTTAGTCTCTCATCCATGCGGTTGTAAGCTCACTATTCGCCCCTACCCGGCAGGAGAGTAGACCGGGGCGGTGTCTGTGATGAGGGCAGGAACGATAAAGCGAGCCATCCTTGTTCGTTGTCGAACGAGGATGGCTCGCTTGCTTTATGGCCGAGCCCCGCAGTGGAGGCTCAACCTTGGATAATGACGGTCATTAAGCTTTCTCCGCAACTATAGTGACGGACTGCTCCTTGATCTTGCGGCCCATCACAAGGTAAGCGATAGGCGATGCGAGGAAGATAGAACTGAGTGTTCCTAACACTACGCCTGCGGTCATGGCAAAGGCGAACGGCTGGATGCTCTTTCCGCCGAGGAAGAGGATGCAGAGCAGCACGACCAGCGTGGTCAGCGACGTATTGATGGTACGGGCCAGCGTCTGGTTGATAGAGTCGTTGAACAGTTTCTGCAAGTCTTCTTTCGGGTGCAGTTTCAGGTTCTCGCGGATACGGTCGAACACCACCACCTTGTCGTTGATGGAGTAGCCGATCACTGTCAGCACGGCACCGATGAATGTCTGGTCTACCTCCAGCGAGAAAGGCAGCAAGCCCTGCAGCAGCGAGAAGAGACCGATTACCGTGACGGCGTCGAACGTAAGGGCGATAGTTGAACCCAACGAGAAGGCCACATTGCGGAAACGCAGCAGGATGTAGAGGAAGATGGCCAACAGAGCGATGACCACGCTTATCACGGCACTGCGTGTCACGTCCTTGGCTATCGACGGACCGACCTTCGACGAGCTGATGATGGAGCCGCCCTGACGAATGTCGGGGTTCTTGAACGTGTTGACATCATTTTGGCTTACGAGGCCGGCCTCCTTCAAGCCCTTGAAGAGCATCGTTTCGACTTGTCCGTCGACCTTGGTGTCGGTTGACTCAATCTTGTAGTTGGTGGAGATACGGACTGTGCGTCCGTCGTTGCCCAGCGAGATGGCGCTTGTGGTGTAGCCGGGGAAAGTCTTCTCCAGTACCACACGTACCTGCTCGGGCTCTGTGGCCTTTTCAAACTGCACCACATAGTTGCGTCCGCCCGTGAAGTCGATGCTTTGTGCCAGATGGCGTGTAAAGAAGCTGACCACGAATATCAGGAGGGCGATACCGGCGAAGGTGAAGCTCTTCTTATAAGAGGACATGAACTTGAAATTGGTGCCCTGCATGAGGTTCTTCGAGACACCCGTCCATAATTTGAGGTGCATCCATTTGCCGTGGTTGATCTTGTAGTCGTACACAAGACGTGTCAGGTAGACGGCTGTGAAGAACGAGCAGACGATACCGATGATCCATGTGGTGGCAAAGCCTCGGATGGGACCTGTACCGAAGAGGTAGAGGATAACACCGGTGATGACTGATGTCAGGTTGGAGTCGAAGATGGCCGAGAAGGCGTTGCTGTAACCGGCGTTGATAGCCTGGCGCATATCCTTGCCGGCGCGTAGCTCTTCTTTGATACGTTCGTATATAAGCACGTTGGCGTCAACGGCCGTTCCGAGCGAAAGTACCATACCGGCTATACCGCTCATCGTGAGGGCTGCCTGGAACGAGGTCAGTATGCCGAGCGTGAAGAACACGTTGAGCAACAGGGCCAGGACGGCCAGCGAACCGGGTATGATGTTGTAGACAACAAGCATGTAGACAATCAGCAGCACGAAGGCGATGACAAACGACACGACACCCTGCTGGATGGACTGTGCACCGAGCGTAGGACCAACCACTTCTTCCTGCACGATATGTGCCGGTGCGGGCATACGTCCCGACTTCAAGGTGTTGGCCAAGTCTTTGGTGTCTTCGATGGTGAAGTTGCCGGTAATGGAGCTTTGTCCGCCGTCAATTTGCGAGAGGATGCGGGGAGAGGTGTAGACTACGCCGTCGAGCACGATGGCGATGGCCTTTCCGATGTTCGACTTGGTCAGTTCCGACCAGCGGCGTGCGCCTTCCGAGTTCATGGACATTGAGACCTCGGGGGCACCCGAGAGGTGGTTGAACTGGTCGCTGGCATCGGTGATTACATCGCCCTCAAGCGGTGCGCGTCCGTTGGTCGTTGTGACCTTCAGGGCGTGCAGCTCGTAGATGTTCTTGGCCTGTACATGGTCGGCAGGCTTGGCGCTCCACATCAGGCGAAGGTCGGCAGGAAGCACCTGCTTGGCCACTTGCCCGTAGATTACCTTGTTTATTTCGGCCGTATCGCGTGCGCTGGCGTAGCCCACGAGGCTCAGGCTTCCCGAACCGGTGGTCTGCAGGAAGGCCAGCAGCGGATGCTGCTTCTTGGCTTGCTCCAGTTCGCTTTCGGGCGTGGTCTTGACGGTGGCGTCCTTCTTGCCGTTGTTGATCTTGAACTTGGGCTGGGCTTGTTTCTTTACGGGAACACTGTCAGCCTCGGCTTTTGCTTCAGCTTTGGCCGTGTCTTGCTTGCCGGCAGTTTCCTCGCCGTTGGCCAAACGCTGATCGAGCTGTTGCAGGTAGGGAATGACCTCTTCTGCGTTGTAGGTCTCCCAGAACTCGAGGTTGGCGCTACCTTGCAACAGTTTGCGCATGCGTTCGGGTTCCTGTATGCCCGGCATTTCAACCATGATGCGTCCCTCGGCGCCCTGTATGCGCTGAATGTTGGGCTGCACCACGCCGAACTGGTCGATACGTGTGCGTACTACGTTGAACGAGTTGTCGATGGCCGAGCTAACCTCTGCACGCAGGGTCTTTTCCACTTCGCTGTCGGTGCTTGTGGGCGACACTTTGCCTTGTAGTTGTTGTGTGGCAAAGACCTCAGCGAGGTTGTGTCCGGGTGCATTCTTGTGGTAAGCGTCGACGAAAAGACCGATGAAGTCTTCCTTTCCGGCTTCCATTTGCTGGCGGGCCTCATTCATCGATTTGACGAATGCCGGCTCCGTCTTGTGGTCGGCGAGCATGTCGACCACGTCGGGCACAGAGATTTCCAGTACCACGTTCATGCCGCCTTTCAAGTCGAGGCCAAGCCCAATCTGCGTTTGCAGACACTTCTGGTAGTCGTATATGCCAAGATACTTTACGGAATCCTTGTAGTTCTGTTGGTCTATGGGATCCTTGAGCTTGGCTGCCTGATTGTCATAGTAGTTGGTGGCAATCGGGAACGACAAATAGAATAGGCATGTAAGCGTCAGTAAGACGGCTGTTACAATTACAATTCCTTTGTTTCGCATTTTGTAAGTTATTTATTGTTTGTTGTTTCAAACTAATTAACACTATAAGATGTGCAAAGATACTAATTTTCCCTCTTTTTGAAAAATTTATAGGTGTTTATTATTCAATTTTAGGCTTTCAGTCCTAATCACTTGTTGTTTAAAGGTTAAAAATCAGCGGATACGTTCCTTCTCTGTGTCCTTGCGCAGCTCTTTTTACATACCGTGTTGTTCGTTGTAAGATGTCCGAGGGTCTATAGGCAACACCTCGCACCCATTTGTAACCACCGCTTTGTAAAGATCCTTTTGTTTCTTCTTTGCCGTTTGCCGGTGTTTCGATGGTATGTTTCGTTGCGGCGGCTACAGCCGGTAAGTGCCGTGCCGTTTTATCCGCTCTTTGCCCTGTATCTTCCGGTTTTCATCCTACTTTACGGCCGGATGTAGCCAAGACAACGGCCCGCAAGTCTTAAAAAGTGTTGTGTGCGCACACAAGTTCTTGATTTATGTCAAGAATAACATGAAAACTGTATCTTTTTATTCCCTAAGTATTGCAGAAATTTGGAAATCGTACTACCTTTGCACCGTCAAAAGGAAACAAGTAACTTCGTGATGAAGTGAAATCCATGACATTCGATTCAATAGGTTTAAGGTTAGTAGATTGTTTCATATAGGTTTTTAGTTTTTAGGTTTTTAGATTAAAGTTTTTAGGTTATTTCATTAGGTAGTTAGTAACTTTTAGGTATTTAGAAGATTGAATTCAGGTATGGCAAACCCCTGTCTCTGTTTGAAGAGACTGGGGTTTGTCGTTTTTTGTAGTTTCCGTGTTGTTTGTTATGCCGGTGGTGTGCGGCGGATAGCTGTGTGCTTTCGTTCTGCAGGTTGCAGCCCTATGGTTGCCTTAGGCAACGCAAACGGCGGGACAAGCGGTGTGCAAGAGGGGGAAAACAGAAACGCCCTCCCCTTGATTGACAAGGATGGGAGGGCGTTGCCTTTGCTATATGATGGCGATATTAGCCTTGGTTATCGTTTGAATTTCTCGCTTTGCTCGCGTATGAGGTCTGCATCCTCGAAATAGTCGATGCGCATGGCCTTTCTTACTTCGTCCATGGTCTGTGCAGCCGTCTCGCGAGCGCTGTCCGAACCTTTCTTGAGGATGTTGAATATTTCAGGAATATCCTTTTCGTATTCGGCTCGCCGCTGGCGTATGGGGTCAAGCATACGGTTGATTACGTTGTTCAGCAGCTTCTTGCATTTCATGTCGCCGATGCCGCCGTGTGTGTAGGCAGCCTTCAGTTCGTCGAGATTGTTGAAGTCGGGCCAGAACTGGGCGAAATCTTCGTCGGTAGCGAAGGCGTCGAGATAGGTAAACACAGCGTTGCCCTCCACATGGCCCGGGTCCGACACGTTGAGGTGCGTGGGGTCGGTATACATGCCTTTTACTTTTGTCCACACGGTGTCGGCATCGTCGGAGAGGTAGATGCAGTTGCCGAGGCTCTTCGACATCTTCTCTTTTCCGTCGGTTCCCGGCAGCCGTCGGGCGGTGGCGTTTTCGGGCAGCAGGATATTGGGTTCCACCAGCACCGGAGCGTAAGTCTGGTTGAACCTGTTCACCAGTTCGCGAGTCAGTTCAATCATAGGCTCCTGGTCTTCTCCGGCCGGTACGGTGGTAGCCTTGAAGGCTGCAATGTCGGCAGCCTGCGATACCGGGTAGCAGAAGAAGCCCAACGGAACCGAGTTGCTTTCGAAGCCGCGCATCTTCACTTCGGTTTTCACGGTGGGGTTGCGCTGCACGCGGGCCACGCTCACGATGTTCATCAGGTAGGTGGTGAGTTCGGCCAGTTCGGGTATGCGGCTCTGTATGTAGAGTGTGCACTTGCTTGGGTCGAGACCGGCCGAGAGGTAGTCGAGCGCTACCTCCACGATGTTCTGTCGTATCTTCTCGGGGTTGCTGGCGTTGTCGGTCAGGGCCTGCACGTCGGCCATAAACACGAACATGCGGTCGTAGTTGCCCTCGTTCTGCAGTTGCACGCGGCGGCGCAGGCTTCCCACATAGTGTCCGAGGTGGAGCTTGCCCGTGGGGCGGTCGCCTGTCAAAATAATCTTTCCCATATATATAATGTAGTCTTGTTGACGGATTGTTGCGTTGCTTGTTGCGGCAGTTTTCTGCCGTTTTATGCTCTGCAAAAATAGTGCTTTTTTTTCGATTATCGAAACAATCGTCATTTTTTATGGTTGCAGCAAATCTACATAGCGTAGCATGGGCGACGCTATGTTTAATTTTGATGTGTCTACGTTATCTGCTGTTTGCGGTTAAAAATGAGTTTCTTTATCATGCCGCAACCGAAGGCGCGCGCAGCCGTTTCGGCTACGCTCTGTCAGTCGGTGTGCAGATAGACGGCTACGGTCTTCAGCCGGACGTAATCGCTGCTGAGATACATGAAGCCCTGGTAGGGATTGTCCTTTCCCCACGAGTTTTTGGCTATGAAATAGCGGTTGCCCCTGCGGTCGTGTGCCAGTCCGCAGAGGGTCATGCAGTGGTCGTCGGTGGTTTTGCGTTTTCCGAACTCCTTTTGGCGTTCCGGTTGGTCTGTAGCCGTTCCTGCGGGCAGTGTGGCCGTACCGTTGGCGAAACTGAAGCCGGGTTCGCTAGTGTCGCCCTCCCAGCACACGGCGTGCCCGGATCGCAGTGCTTGTTCGATGCGCTGCATCATCGTGTCGACGGGCACGTTGAGGAACGTGTCGTGGAAGCGGTTGTCGGGCGTCTCCAGCGCAAAGCGTTCGCCGAAGGGGTGGTGCGTGAAGCTGGTCAGCGCCTCGTAGTCGCCCGGCAGACAGATGCTGCGGGCAAACTCGCCGGGCGTGTAGGTCATGCCGAGCATGGCGATGACGCGTGGCAGGCAGCCAATCTCGCGGTCGAGCAGGTCGGCCACATGGCGTTCGGCCATTTGGAGCGATGTGGAGGCCCTTACCACCTGTCGTACCTTGCGGCCGAGTACCCGGTAGTTCACGCCGTTGGTGTAGATGTCGGTGCCGGCGTTGTGGTAGTAGGAGTCGAAGGGCAAGGCCCCCTGCTGCTCCATCAGGGTGAGCAGCATCGACGGCATGCCGCGCAGCGACAGACCCGTGTGTCCGCGCGACAGGAAGCAGCGGCGAGCCTGTTCCTGCAACAGCATCCGCGCAAAGTAGTCGGTGGAGAGGGTTACCGAGTCGCCCATCATGAGCCGGTCGGTCTCGATGGTGGCCAGCATGGCATAGGCCCAGCACAGGTCGCTGTGGCCCTGGTTGCGCACGGGTGTGGTCTTGAGCACCAGGTCGTCGGTAAACGGGCCTGTCGGCCGGATCTGTTGTCTGGGCTGGTTGCGGCCGCAGGCAGCTGCCGTGGCAATGACTATCAGCCAGATGCACATCTTTTTCATACGGCTGCAAAGTTACTAATAATTGTAAAGAACCGGTCTGTCCGACGGCGAAAAAGCGATGTAAAACATTCGTCATTCCCCGCCGCTTCAACAATGGCCGTGCCGTGCTGTCGGCTCGGTTTTTCCGGAAATACGGCATAAAACAGACGGCTTGCCCAGTCGGTTGACTGTCAAGAATTTATGCGCCGAAAAGAAACTCCGGCACCTTTCCGCCGCCCCTCCTGCGTTGCGAAAGCTATGCTACGGCACGGCGAAAGCTACTCTTTCGCCACCCGGAAGGTGCTTTGCGGCACGCTCCCGGATGCCCTCCGGCCTTGTGAAACGATACCCGTCGCACCGTTACCGGCTGCCGGCGATGCCGTCCAGACCTACCGACGGGCGAATCGGAGGCTTGCCGCAGCGCTGGAAGAAATATCCTGCTTGTACTGCATTTTTACTTTTTGTAAACAAATATCGTACTTTTTCCATCCTCCCCACACAGAGCCCTGCCCATTGTTTTTTATGTTCACTGCGGCCGATGAAAGGCTATGTAAGAAAAACTTAGTACCTTTGCAGCATGAACGCAAGATTAGAAGACTTTGAGATCATGGCCCCCGTAGGGTCGCGCGACAGTCTGGCTGCAGCCATACAGGCCGGTGCCGACTCGGTGTACTTCGGTGTGGGCCAGCTCAACATGCGGTCGCACAGCGCCAACCACTTCACTATCGCCGACCTGCACGACATAGCGGCCGTCTGCCGCGAGCACGGCATGAAAAGCTATCTGACGGTGAACACCATCATCTACGACGACGACCTCGAGGCGATGCACCAGATTGTAGACGCCGCACGCACGGCCGGCATCAGTGCCGTGATAGCTTCCGACGTGGCCGTCATGGCCTACTGCCGACAGGTGGGCGTGGAGGTGCACCTCTCCACGCAGCTCAACATATCGAACGTGGAGGCCCTGAAATTCTACGCCCGTTTTGCCGACGTCAGTGTGCTGGCCCGCGAGCTCACCATGAGCCAGGTGAGCCATATCCACGGGCAGATAGCCGCGCAGCACATCTGCGGCCCTGCCGGACAGCCCGTGCGCATCGAGATGTTCTGCCACGGTGCGCTCTGCATGGCCGTGTCGGGCAAGTGCTACATGAGCCTCGACGCCGCCAACCGTTCGGCCAACCGCGGACAGTGCGTGCAGGTGTGCCGCCGCAGCTACACTGTGACCGACAACGAGACCGGCCACCAGCTCGAGATTGACAACAAGTATGTGATGAGCCCCAAGGACCTGAAGACCGTGCGTTTCATCGACAAGATGATGGAAGCCGGCGTGCGCGTGTTCAAGATCGAAGGCCGTGCACGCGGACCCGAGTATGTCTACACCGTGGTGAAATGCTACAAGGAGGCCATCCGCGCCGTGCTCGATGGTACGTTCTCCGAGGAGCGCAAGGATGCCTGGGACGAGCGGCTGGCCACCGTCTTCAACCGTGGCTTCTGGGACGGTTACTATCAGGGGCAGACGCTTGGCGAATGGAACAAGAGCTACGGGTCGCTGGCCACCGAGAAGAAAGTGCTCGTGGGCCGTGTCAACAAGTATTTCAGCCGCCTCGGCGTGGGCGAGATTGCCGTGCAGGCCGCCCCGTTCAAGCAGGGCGACAAACTGCTCATCACCGGCGGCACCACGGGTGCCATGTATCTGGAAGCCACCGAGATACACGGCGACAACGGCCCCATAGCCGAGGCACCCCAGCACACGCTCGTCAGTGTGCCCGTGCCAGGCAAGGTGCGCCCCAACGACAAGGTGTTCCGCATCGACCGCAACGAGTAACTCCACCGCCCCACCCTATCCGCGCGCCGCACTGCAGCAAGCCGACCACAGCACTACTGCGGTGCGCCAACCGGAAACGGCTATACAGACATATCACAACAACGAAACAATATAACATGGCTAAGACAATCAACGAATTGCAAGACGAGGTCATCGAGGAGTTCAGCGACTTCGAAGACTGGATGGACAGATACCAGATGCTTATCGACCTGAGCAACGACCTGGAAAAGCTCGACGACAAATACAAGACCCAGCAAAACCTTATCGACGGCTGCCAGAGCCGCGTGTGGCTGCAGTGCGACTGCGAAGACGGTTGCCTCGTGTTCAAGGCCGACAGCGACGCGCTCATCGTGAAGGGCATCATTGCCCTGCTGGTGCGTGTGCTCAGCGGGCAGACGGCCGCCGACATCCTTGCCGCCGACCTTTACTTCATCGATCGTATCGGCCTGCGCGAGCACCTCTCCCCTACCCGTTCCAACGGCCTTCTGGCCATGATCAAGCAAATCAAGGCCTACGCGCTGGCCTACAGCGTGAAGCAATAAACTTGGCCGCATCACTGCGGCCACAGCCCGACCATCAGCCATGCGCAAACTAAGGACCATTGAGATGCACCGACTGTCGGTGCAACAGTTTAAGGAAGCCCGCAAGCTGCCGCTCATTGTGGTGCTCGACGACGTGCGGTCGCTCTACAATGTGGGCAGTGTGTTCCGCTGCGGCGATGCCTTCCGCGTGGAGGGTGTCTACCTCTGCGGCATCACGGCCTGTCCGCCCAATGCCGAGATACACAAGACGGCGCTGGGCGGCGAGGACAGCGTCGACTGGCAGTATTTTGAGCGTACCGAGGATGCCGTGCGTGCCCTGCACGACAAGGGCTACTTCGTGTGGAGCGTAGAACAGGTGGAACACTCCACCAAACTGCAGCATCTGGACGATGCGCTGGGCGAGCAGACGGGCGCAGACGCCTCTCCCCGGTGCGGCTACGCCATCATACTGGGCAACGAGGTGAAGGGCGTGAAGCAGTCGGTGGTCGACCTAAGCGACGGCTGTCTGGAGATTCCGCAGTTTGGCACCAAGCACAGTCTGAACGTCAGCACCACGGCCGGCATCGTCATCTGGGAGTTTGCCAAGGCCTTCCTCACCGACTGACGGCTTCAATCTTCCGTGCCGCCCGTTGCGGTGTGTGCTGCCAGCCTGTTGGTCGGTGGCCGTCCCGTCGGTACAGACAGCGTTTCCGGCAAGTCGAAACGCAAAAAGGGCAGGAAACCATTGCGGTTTCCTGCCCTTTTTGCGACAGTGTTGCGGCCGGACCTTGTGCGTCACGGGGTGCATCGGCGATGTGCTGTCATTCGTTTTTCCTTCATCCCCTACTCCATTTCTCCGATGTTTTCCGCGAACGGTTGGGCGTGGATGCAGCGCAGGTTCGTCAGCAGTTGTTGCGTGCTGCTGGCTCCCACCAGCACGCTGGTCATGCCCGGTTGGTGCAGCACCCATGCCAGTGCCATCTCGGCCAGACTCTCGTTGCGGGTGGCCGCAGTGGCGTTGAGCCGTTGCAGACGGGCCAGCAGTTCGGGCGTCAGACGGTCCTGCTTCAGAAACCGGTTCTTTGCCATGCGCGAGTCGGACGGCACACCGTGCAGGTAACGGTCGGTGAGCAGACCTTGCGCCAGCGGCGAGAAACTGATGAAGCCGATGCCTTGCTCCCGGCAATAGTCGAGTATGCCCTCGCGCAGCGGTTCGCGGTCGAGCAGGTTGATGCGCCCCTGGTAGATGAGCAGCGGCACGTCGCGGGCCTTCAGGTAGTCGGCGGCCGTGCGCAGGGCAGCCAGCGGCCACCGCGATATGCCGATGTAGAGTGCCTTGCCCTGCCGCACGATGTCGACAAGGGCCTGCAGCGTCTCCTCCAAAGGCGTTTCGGGGTCGTAGCGGTGACTGTAGAACAGGTCCACATAGTCTATCTGCATGCGTCGCAGACTTTGTTCCACACTGGCGAACAGGTACTTGCGCGAACCCCAGTTGCCGTAGGGACCCGGCCACATGTCGTAGCCGGCCTTGGTCGAGATGAACAGTTCGTCGCGGTAAGGACGGAAATCGTCGGCCATCAGCCGCCCCAGGGTCTCCTCGGCCGAACCGTAGGGCGGGCCGTAGTTGTTGGCCAGGTCGAAGTGGGTGATGCCGTTGTCGAAGGCGCAGTGGGTTATGGCGCGGGCGCGGTCGTAGCTGTCGCCGCTGCCGAAATTGTGCCAGAAACCAAGGCTTACCTTAGGCAGCAGTACGCCCGAACGGCCGCAGCGCCTGTAGAGGTTTGCCGCGTCGTCGTAGCGGTGGGCCGATGCCGTGTAGCGGTCGCGCAGTTCCATGTCGTCAATCTTTCGTCCTTCCATATCGGTTGTGCTGTTAGTGGTGTATAGGGCGGCCATTGCCCGTGCAGCCCCGTGCCGCCTTCGGGAGTGCCGGAAGGGTGGGCGAGGGGCGGCGTTCGGTTACGCCTGTGCGGCCTCCCGGTCCTTGTTGATCAGTGCCAGCAGATGCTCCACGGCCTCCTCTTCGGGTATGTTCTTCTCCACACACGTCTGCCCGCGGTAGAGCGACACCCGTTTCGGGCCGGCACCGACGTAGCCGTAGTCGGCGTCGGCCATCTCGCCCGGACCGTTCACGATACATCCCATGATGCCGATCTTCAGTCCTTTCATGTGCTCTGTGGCTTTGCGGATCTTGGCAATGGTGTCGCGCAGGTCGTAGAGGGTGCGGCCGCATCCCGGACAGGAGATGTATTCGGTCTTCGAGGTGCGCAGCCGCGCGGCCTGAAGGATGCCGAACGCCGTGTCCTCAATGTCTCTTTGGCCGATGTTCCCGTCGTTCATCAGCCAGACACCGTCGGTAAGACCGTCCATCATCAGTGCGCCCATGTCGGCCGCTGCCTCCAGCTGGAACTCGTCCTTGTCGTTCAGACGGTACATCTGGGCAAACACCACGGGGTTTGTCAGGCCGGCGTTCATCATTTCGTGGACCAGTGCGCGCTGGTCGCCCAGCCGGTTTTGGTGGTGGCTGGTACATACCACCACAATCTCGGGATGTGCTTTCAGGCAAGCCAGATACTCGTCGCTGGGCGTGCCGAACTGCAGCACCAGAAACTTCAGCGGTGCCTGTACCATGCCGATGAAGGGTAGGGCGTTGGCCGGGAAGATGGGGTAGAGGCTGGCCGCGCCTGTCCCTTCGCCCTTCGGCTCGTACGGCCGGGTGCCGTTGTGGGTCAGCTTGGCGTATACGTTATAGTCCGTAATATAGTTCCTGAGCGTGTCCGTGGGAGCCTCCGCGCCGGTGTAAACGTAGTCGGGCGTGGTGCTTCCGGATGCGGGGTGGGTCGTTTCGGCATCCTTGTCGGTAGCCGTCTTCGACGCGATGACCACCGGCACATGGCTTCCGCCGATGTTGCCCACGGCCTGCGTGGTGCGCCGCGTGGGGTGCAGCCAGTCGAAACGGCAGCATGCCTTGCCCGGGATGATCATGTGGCCGGCCTTGCGCCCTATGTAGTCCACCAAGTGGCGGGCTACGGGTATCTCGGCCTCCGGCTCTTCCGACAGCGACACGCGGATTGTGTCGCCTATGCCGTCGGCCAGCAGTGCGCCTATGCCTACGGCACTCTTGATGCGTCCGTCCTCGCCCTCGCCGGCCTCGGTGACACCCAGGTGGAGCGGATAGTTCATGCCTTCCTTGTGCATGGTGTCGGCCAGAAGGCGCACCGAGCGCACCATGACCACCGTGTTGCTGGCCTTGACCGATATCACCACATCGTCGAAATGCTCGCGCTGGCAGATACGCAGAAACTCCATGCAGCTCTCTACGATACCTTCCGGCGTGTCGCCGTAGCGGTTGCGGATGCGGTCGGAGAGCGAACCGTGGTTCACGCCGATGCGGATGGCCGTGTGGTGTTGTTTGCAAATGTTGAGAAACGGAACAAAGCGGGCGTCTATTTTCCGCAGTTCTTCGGCGTATTCTTCGTCCGTATATTCGTACTTTACGAACCTGCGGGCCGGGTCAACGTAGTTTCCCGGGTTCACGCGTACCTTCTCAGCGATGCGTGCAGCCACGTCCGCCACGTTAGGATTGAAGTGGACATCGGCACACAGGGGTGTGCTGAAACCGTCCCTACGGATACCCGCCTGGATGTTTTTCAGGTTTTCCGCTTCCCGGATACCCTGTGTGGTGAGGCGCACCAGTTCGCCTCCGGCTTTCACGATGCGCTCCGATTGGGCCACCGAACCTTCCGTGTCGTCGGTGCTTGTGGTAGTCATCGACTGTATGCGTATGGGATTGTCGCCGCCCATATTGAGCTTTCCCACATGCACCTCGGTAGTTTCGCGTCTTTGATAATTGAATAAGTCCATGTTGTCGGTTGGATAAGTCTGTGTTGTCGGTACGGCCGTCGCATGACTTTCAGCGTGCAGCCACATTGCGGTACGGTAGCTGCCGCAATGCGCCTGACTGCCGCCTGCGCCGGAGGTCGGTTGTTTCTAACACTTGAACTTATAGTCTTTGATTTCAGCCAAGTCGTTGTTGGCTTTCTCGATCTTCTTTCCCAGTCCTGCCTTCCATGCCTCCACCTTGGCGGCAATGCCTTCGTCGGCCAGTGCCATCATCTCTGCGGCGAGGATGGCAGCGTTCTGGGCACCGTTCACTCCGACCGTGGCCACAGGTATTCCCGGCGGCATCTGTATGATGGAAAGCATGGCATCGAGCCCGTCGAGCATACCCTTGATGGGCACTCCGATGACGGGCAGTGGGGTGGAGGCTGCTATCACGCCCGGCAGTGCGGCAGCCATGCCGGCGCCTGCGATAATGACCTTGATGCCTCTTTCCTTAGCTCCCTTGGCGAATTGCTCCACGGCATCGGGGGTGCGGTGTGCCGAAAGGGCGTTCATCTCAAACGGAATTTCCTGGTCTTCCAACCACTTGCAAGCTTTCTCCATGACCGGAAGGTCGCTTGTTGAACCCATGATGATGCTGACTAATGGCTTCATATTGTCTATGGTTACTGATGTTTTAACGAATGTGTTGTGCCGAATATTGTGTGCCTTTGTCCGTCGCGCTGTCGGCGGCATTGCCCGATGGCTGCCCGTTGTCTGTCAGATGATGGCCCAAAAGCCCAGCAGTACGCCCACGAGAAATCCCGCTATGACCTGCGACAGTGTGTGTTGCCGCAACACCATGCGGCTGGTGCCCACCATGCCAGCTATGATGAGGATGAAGCAGAACCACCCCAACGGATTGAAGGCGAAGATGATGGAGAAGGCGATAAGTGCCCCCCCGAAACCGCCGATGGCAGCGCAGTGTGTCGATATTTTCCACCATACGTTGATGATGGCACAGGCTATCTGTATGATCAGGGCAGCTACGAGGATGTTGGCCATGAACTGCGGTATGCGTATGAGGCTCATCAGGTAGTAGCAGGCGAAGTAACACAGTATGGCGATGATGTAGGGAACCATTCGCCTTTCCTTCTGTGCCAGTTCGGAAGAGGTCCATCCCTGGTATCGGCGGTATAGGTGAATGAGAATCGTGGGGAGCAGAATGGTGAACAGATACGACATGGCCAGCACTGTCAGTTTGTAGGCAGTAGGCAGCAGACTCATGTAACTGAACAAAAACAATGCCAGCAATCCTGCGATTGGCAGGTAGAACGGCGTGAAGATCATGCTCATCACCCGTGCTGCCAATATGATGTTCTTTTCTTTCATTTGCGGTATATTGTAAGTGGGCTGTTGCCGATTGCTACGCCTTTCGCAGCCGTGCCACGGGAATGTGCAGTTGCTCGCGGTATTTGGCGATGGTTCGCCGGGCCACGGGGAACCCTTTCTTTTTCATTTCCTGTGCCAGGAAATCGTCAGAGAGCGGTTTCTTTTTGTCTTCGTGTTCAATCATTTCTTTCAGTGCGATCTTGATTTTCCGTGTCGACATTTCTTCTCCATCCTTGGTGACGTAACTGTCGGTGAAGAAGAAGCGGAGGCGGAATGTTCCCCAGCGTGTCTGCGCATATTTCTGGTTGCTGACGCGGCTGATGGTGGATTTGTCCAGTCCTGTCTTTTCGGCAATGTCCTTCAGGATCATCGGTTTGAGGTCGGCCTCGTCGCCCTCGAGGAAGAATTTCTTTTGCCAGTCGATGATAGCCTTCATCGTTACATACAGGGTGTGTTGCCGTTGGCGTATGGCTTCGATGTAGCCTTGTGCCTTTTCCACCTTCTCTTTGGCATAGAGCAGCGCCTCCTTGTCGGTGCGCGTCATGTTCTGCCTGTTGTTTTTGTAGTGCTCCACCATATCGGCGAAGTCGGCCGACACTTTCAGTTCGGGTATCCTTCCCCGGTTGACGGTGAAGCTGACGTGTCCCTCTTCGTCGTTGTCGATGATGAAGTCGGGTGTAATTTGCTGCGTGTTGCGCCCCATCGTCTCGCCGAGCGCAGCGCCGGGCTTGGGGTTCAGCTTGAGTATTTCGCGGTGCACGGTGTCGGCCTGTTCCTTGGATATGTTGAGTGCGGCCGCGATTTTGTCCCAGTGTTTTTTGATAAAGTTCTCGTAATGTTGTTCGAGCACGGTGGCCATGAGATGCTTCAGTGTGCTTTCGGGTCTGCGCTGCACCTGCAGCAGCAGGCATTCCTGCAGGTTGCGGGCGCCGATTCCGGCCGGGTCGAATGTCTGCAGCAGGTGCAGCATGTCGTCGACCTCTTTGTCAGAGACCTCGATACCGTGGTAGATGGCCAGTTCGTCTGTTATATCATCCAATGGTTTACGCAATATCCCGTCGTTGTCGAGCGAACCTATAAGGTATTCCATGACGTTCTGCTGTTCGTCGTTGAGCTCGAGCATACCCATCTGTTCTTTCAGCTTGTCGTAGAACGACGTGGTGTCGCCCCATACCATTTCCTCGTAGTCGGCATTGTCGTTGTTGTCGTTTGCGCCGTAATGTTCGGTTTCCGGCATTTCGTCGTCGCTTCCCAGGTTGGCCAGAGCGTTGTCGAGAGCCTCTTCGCGCTCTTCGCGTTCGCTCTTCCGTTCGTAGCTGTCGTCGTCGGTATTGGGGTTGTCGGCATTGTTGGTTTCCGTGTCGGCCGTATCGTCGGAACCAGTGTCGGCTGTGTCGTCGTCGGCCGGTTCGCCGTCGCCGTGCGTGCCGTCGAGGTCGTTACGGCTCAGCTCGAGAGCCGGATTGTCGTCGAGTTCAACGGTGATGTTCTGCTCCAGTTCGGCCAGTGGCATTTCCAGCAGTTTCACCTGCAACATCTGCTGCTGCGAGAGGCGCTGCTGTTGTGTCTGAGCCTGCGTCTGTGTCTGTATGAGTTTTTGTGCCATACGTTATTTCCAGTATTCGTTGAGTTGGGCAGCCGTTGCGGCCAGTTTTTCCGGATTTTCGTTTCCGAACCGTTTCCACACCTGGGCGCAAGCGTCGAGTAGGGTAGGGGCTACGTTGTTTTCGTGTGACAGGTAAGGGTCGCACACCTGGAAGGCCTGCATGACAGTCACAAGGTCCGTGGGTTTCATCTTGATGCGTTTGGCCAGACTTTCCACTTCGGGCGTCTCTGCCACCATGGTGTTGGGCGTGAGACGGAAGTACAGGTCGAGCGCCATGATGAGCTGCACGAGTGTCAGTCCGCTTGGCTCCACCCCTTCGATAGGCTTGAAATCCTTTTCCCACGACTCGTTGATTTCCACGCCGGCGTAGAAGTTCTCGGCGTTGCCGAATCCGTTCATGCACTTGAGCAGCTTCACCTCGCGTGTGAGTTTCCTCGGGTTGTCGGCGTAGGTGTCCCACAGCCGTTGCAGCTTGGGAGTCTCTATCTCCCTCAGCTTGAACATTTTGCGGTACAGAAACTTAGGCGGGATGTGCAGTTCCATGGCCACATCCACGAGTTCCCGGCTGTAAAGCGGCTTTACGCCCTGCGGATTCTTCAGGAATATTTGCATGAGCATGAGCCAGTATTCGTCGTGCCAAGAAGGGTATTTAGCCATATTGATAGTGCTTTAGCGTTATGGTGCGGAGAATTGCCGAACGTGCGGTGCGTGCCGGAGTCCGCATGGTTTTTATCCGGCCGTGTGCGCAGTGCTTACCATTGTATGCCCTGCTGGGCCATTTTCTCGCTGTCCCAAGGAGCCTGTGCACCGCCGAGATACTTGTGGAACCACTCCAGGTGGGCGTTGTAGTAGAGCGGCATGGAGCGCATTCCCGACGGCCAGTGTCCGTCGTTCTCGAAGACGATGAGGCGCGAGGGGATGCCGAGTGTCTGCAGGGTAGAGAAATACTGCAGCGACTGGGTGTACGACACGCGGTAGTCTTTCTCGCCCGTGATGATGAGCGTGGGCGTGGCAAAGTTGTGCACGTATTCCGACGGGCTCCATTTCTTGTAGAGTTCCGAGTTCCAGGGCTGTCCCTCCAGGTCGAAGTTGGGGAACCACAGTTCCTCGGTAGTGCCCCACATGGAACGCAGGTCGTACAGGCCCATCATAGAGGCCAGGCAGCGGTAGCGCTTGGTGTGTCCCTGCAGCCAGTTCATGAAGTAGCCGCCGTACGACCATCCCATGGCCCCCATGCGCAGGGAGTCGACATACTGCAGGGAGGCCAGCTGGTCGGTCACCTTCATCACGTCCTCGAAAGGCCGTCCGCCCCACGAACCGCTGATGGCCCGGCAGAATTTCTGTCCGTAGCCGGTCGATCCGTGCGGGTTGGGGTAGGCCACCACGTATCCTGCTCCGGGGAACACCTGCCAGTCGGGGCGGAACGAATCCATCCACTGCATCTGCGGGCCACCGTGCACGTTGATGACGAGCGGATAGCGCTTGTTGGGGTCGAAGTTGTGCGGTTTCACGATGAAGTACTCCACGCTGTCGCCGTCGGCGCCTATCACCCAGTGGGCCTCCGAGGGCCGTATGTCGACCTCGGCCTCCATCTGGTCGTTGAGGTGCGTCACCTGTTTCTCGGCGAACCGTTTGCCGGTCTTGCCCGGTGTGGCCGTGTGGTAGAGCGCCACGGGCTTGCCGGTGGTGGAGTAGGTGTAGTAGAAGCCGCCCTTGCCGTCGGGCTCAAAGCTGCCGATGGCACGGTCGGCGATGAGCTTCTTCAGGCTGCAGTCGCTGATGTTCAACCGGTAGAGGGGCTGGTATCCGCGCTCCTCGCCGATGAAGCAGATGCTCTTCGAGTCGGCAGCCCACTTGTAGTCGTCCACCCAGTTGTCGTAGTTTTCGGTCAGCACGCGCTTCTCTCCCGTCTTGCGGTTGATGAGTCCGAGCACAAAGCGGTCGCTCTCGTAGCTGGGCGTGCGCTGGAAGCGGTAGGCTATCCATTGTCCGTCGGGGCTGTACTGCGGACTGCCGTCCCACGCCTTGTTGTCGGCCGTAAGGTTGCGGGCCTTGCCCCCTTCTACGCTCACGGTCCAGAGGTCGCAGTTGGTCGAAGCCTCGGGGTGTGCGTCGTGGTTGCTGAGGTAGCATATCTCTTTCGAGTCGGGCGAGAACACGAAGCCCGACGGACCGCTGGGTGAGAACACCGGACTGTGGAAACGGCCGGGCGTGACATCGGTATAGGTCTTGGTCTCTGTGTTGTAGACGATGATGTGCCAGTAGCGTCCGTCGCTGTAGTCGGTCCAGTGGCGGAACAGCAGGTTGTCGGCTACATGCGCCTGTATGGGGTTCTTGGCCCGCCGGTCCATGGCCTCCTTGTTGGCCTTTCCATCGGCCCCGCCTATCTCGGGGTATACCTCGGCCGCAAAGGCCACGAGACGCCCGTCGGGCGACACCACGGCACCCTGCACGCCCAGTGCATAGTCGGTCAGTTGTTCGGCTTTGCCGTTGCTGTAGCGGAACAGCTGCGTGCCGTTGGCCGTGCTGCTGAAAAAGTAGAGGCTTTTGCCATCCTGCGACCACTGGGGTGCATAACTCTTGTTGTCGGTGGTGATGGCGGTCGGTTCGCCCTTCGATGCGGGGTTGGTCACATACACGTTGCTGAACGATTGTTGCGTCTTGATATCCGTGCGGCTGGTGGCGTAGGCCAGCGTGCCGTCTTTCGATACTGTTGGCGACGACACGTATTGTACGCGGTATACGTCCTCCACGGTAAAGGCGCGCTTCTGCGCCGCTACCGTCAGGGTTGCGCACAGTGCTATTGCTGTAATGATAGTCTTTCTCATTGTGATGGGTTTTGTTCTGAATACAAAGTTATGCAAAATCTCTTGAATAGCGGATTATCCGTAGGATAAATATCACGAAAAATGCAGCGGAACGGCAAAGTGCGACAAAAAAGTGACAACTCCGACTTTGCAAAATGATAGGTTAACGCCGAATTTCGCCCTCAAAAGCCCCCAAATACGTCCGAATGGCCATTTCGGAGCCGTTTTTTGCCCTGCGAATGGCCGGAACGGTCGTTTTCGTGCGGCAGATGTGTTTCAAAGGCACGGGAAAAAGGAAGAAAAGGTAGCAACTATCGGCTTGTTGCTACCCGTATTTCCGTCCCCATAAAACAGCCCATTTATTTGCCCTTTTCGGTGACGATGGTGCAAAGCCGTTTTCCCTCCGCCAGTATCGCTCGCTGCGCACGTTCCACCAAAAGGTATGCAAAATATGCCCCCCTTGCGACGCTGGTAAACAGGTACATACGAAACTTTAGTAATGAATATTCTGAAAAAACAGGGTCGTTTCCGCCACTCGTTTTAGCGCATCAAAGTGTAGGTTATGCGCCCTTTATGCCCGGCTGATGCCGCCGTGGGAGCCTCCCGACCGTTGTCCGCGTTGCCGTTCGGCACTTATCGCACCGCGAAAGATGCCCGTCTGTAGCCCGTCCGACGGCAAACCGCCCTGCCAAAGACCGTCTTTCGCAGGGCCAAACGGCATCTATCGGGCACCCAAAGCCGTGTAAGACCACCGATAAAATAAAGCAACCTTTGCAAAATACTGAAGGACAGCGTCTTGCAAAGGTTGCGGAAAACGGGGCGTATTTTTAGGCAAAGGCCGGCGGCTGACGGCCGATGGCCTTCCCGCGAGGCCTTTTGTCGGGCTTTTTCTGAGTTGTGCGCTGTCAGGGCTTCAGCCGTTCCAGCAATTCGCGCATGCCCTCTGAGGCTCCTTTCTCTATATGCGTGATGTTGCGGTATCCGCTCAGGTTCACCGGGTTGGGGTCGATGAGGTACACGGGACAGTCGCGCCGCGCATACTGCACAAGGCCGGCAGCCGGGTACACGTTGAGCGATGTGCCGATGATGACAAACACGTCGGCCTGGGCCGCCTCGTGTGCCGCCGGCTCCAGCATCGGTACACTCTCGCCGAAGAACACGATGAAGGGCCGCAGCAGCGACCCGTCGCCGGCCTTGGCACCCGGCTCCACGTCGTTGTTCTGCGGTGTGAGCTGCTCTATGTACCGCCCGTCGTAGGGGTCGCGGCTCGAGCACACCTTGGTCAGTTCGCCGTGAAGGTGTATGACGTGTGTGCTGCCCGCCTTCTCGTGCAGGTTGTCCACGTTCTGCGTCAGCACCCGTACCTCGAAATCGTTTTCCATGGCGGCCACCAGTCGGTGCCCCTCGTTGGGCTGGGCATCCCACAGTTTGCGCCGCATCATGTTGTAGAAACGGGTAACCAGGGCGGGGTCGGCCTCCCATCCTTCGTGCGAAGCCACCTGTTCCACCGGATAATTCTCCCACAGACCGTCGTTGCCGCGGAAAGTCTTGAAACCGCTTTCCACCGACATGCCTGCACCTGTCAGAAAAACCACTTTCTTCTTCATTATCATAGTGTTTGTAAAGGGTGGCCCCGCTTGCCGCCGCCGCATGGCCCGACTGCCGGCCCGTGTGGCGCGCGGCTCTCTTGTGGGCCTCTCCGGCAGCCTTGCCTTGCGCTGCTCACCTGCGTTCGCAGCGCAAGCGGGGCGGGACTGAGCACCGGAATGCGGCAAAGCCAAATCTACAGAACCACCGCAATGTTATTAATGTACAAAAATAGTAATTTTTCGTGTATAATGGTTCTCCAAACAATTAAAAATAGTAACTTTGCGCATTATTTTAAAACAATTATCAGAAAGAATGGATAAAGTAAGTTACGCTCTTGGTATGAGCATTGGCCGTCAGCTCCAACAGATGAACGCCGCCGAAGTGAACGTTGATGATTTCGCACAGGCCATCAAGGACGTGTTTGCCTCAAAGGCCACGCTCACCGAAAGCGAGGCGCAGGCTGCCGTGGAGAGTTTCTTCCAGCAGAAAGCCGAGCAGCAGGCCACAGCCGCCAAGGCCGAAGGCGAGACCTTCCTGGCCGACAATGCCAAGAAAGAAGGTGTGGTGACCCTGCCTTCCGGACTGCAGTATCAGGTGCTGCGCGAGGGCAACGGCCGCAAGCCCACTGCCGACGACCAGGTGGAGTGCCACTACGAGGGTACGCTCATCAACGGACAGGTGTTCGACAGCAGCTACCGCCGCGGAGAGACAGCCACCTTTGGGCTCAAGCAGGTGATCAAAGGATGGACCGAGGGTCTGCAGCTCATGCAGGAAGGCGCCAAGTACCGTTTCTTCATACCCTACCACCTGGCCTATGGCGAGCGCGGTGCCGGACAGAGCATCCCGCCCTATGCCGCCCTCATCTTCGACGTGGAGCTGGTCAAGGTGAAATAAACTCACGCCGTGCGCCCGTCACGGTGCAATCACAAACAGAGCTTAGAAAAAACAAATAAAACACAATGAAAAACTTGAAATCATTAGCCGTCATGGCTATCGCCGCAGCCGCCCTGTCGTCTTGCGGAAACTCCACCCCCAAAGCCGACCTGAAGAATGACGTCGACTCGATGAGCTATGCCATCGGCCTGCTCCAGTCGCAGTACATCCACCAGGCCATACAGTCGGGTCAGGCAGGCATCGACACCGCCTACGTCGACGAGTTCGTGAAGGGTATCAACGAGGGTGTCAATGCCGGCGACGACAAGAAGAAAGCCGCCTATATCATGGGTCTCCAGGTGGGCCAGGGCCTCTCCACCCAGCTGGTGAAGAGCGTGAACCACGAGGCCTTCGGTGCCGACTCCACAAAGACCATCTCGCTGAAGAACCTGCTCGCCGCCTTCATTACCGGCATAAAGGGCAAGACCGGTCTCATGACACCCGAGACGGCACAGGAAGTGGCACAGACCAAGATGGAAGCCATCAAGACTGCCACGATGATGAAGGAATACGGCCCCAACAAGGCTGCCGGCGAGAAGTTCCTGGCTGCCAACAAGAAGAAGCCCGGAGTGGTGACACTGCCCTCGGGTCTGCAGTATAAGGTCATCAAGGAAGGCAAAGGCGCCATCCCCACCGACACCACCACAGTGACCGTGAACTACGAAGGCCGCACCATCGACGGCAAGGTGTTCGAGAGCTCGTACACCAACGGCAACAGCCCTGTGACCATCCTGCCCAAGCAGTTCATCCCCGGTTGGACCGAGGCGCTGACCCACATGCCCGAGGGTTCGGTATGGGAGGTGTATATCCCCCAGAACCTCGCTTACAAGGAGCGTCAGGCCGGTTCCATCAAGCCGTTCTCTACGCTGGTATTCAAGATCGAGCTTATCAAGGTAGGCAAATAATCCACAGGGAGCGAAAGCATGAAGAAAGTAGTATTGTTTGCCCTGCTTTTCGTGGCCGGCGCCTCTTTCAGCACGGCCGTGGCAGGTAAGAAGAAAACCAAGAAGAATGCCGAGACCGACAGCGTGGCCGTGAAGGTCGCCCCCGTGAAGCTGGTCAGCTCGTCAGACACGGTGAGCTATGCCGCCGGCTATGCCGCCACACAGGGACTGCTGGCCTACCTGCAGCACCAGATGCACGTCGACACGGCTTACATGGCCGAGTTTGTGCGCGGCTACCGCGAGGCCGTCACCAAGGCCAAGGATCCCGCTTTTATAGCCTATAATGCCGGTGCCAGCATCGCCGGACAGGCCGGCAGCCAGATCCTGACCGGCATGTCGCGCAACCTCGAGGGGTCGAGCGACTCCATCACGGCCGCCCTTTTCCACGAGGGTTTCCTCGCCGGCGTGCAGGGCGACACCACCTATTTCAAGACCGAAAGTGCCGGCGAACTGGTGCAGGCCCGCGTGAAGGCTGCCCAGGAGGCCAAGAATGCCGCCTACAAGGCTGAGAACGTGGCATGGCTGGCCGACAACGCCAAGAAGCCGGGTGTCAACGTGTTGCCCTCCGGACTGCAGTATAAGGTGCTCGCCACCGGTACAGGTGCCAAGCCCGAAAAGAACCAGACCGTGGAGGTAATCTACGAAGGCAAGACCATCGACGGCAACGTCTTCGACGCCACGGCGCGCCACAACGGTGCCAAGACCGACAAGTTCCGCTGCGACCAGGTCATCAAGGGCTGGACAGAGGCGCTGACCAGCATGAACGTGGGCAGCAAGTGGGAAATCTATATCCCGCAGGAACTGGCCTACGGAGAGCGTCAGGCCGGACAGATCAAGCCCTATTCCACGCTGATCTTCACCGTCGAACTGGTAGGCATCGAGCAGGAGGCCAAGGCTGCCGCCGAAACCACAGCCGCCAAGAAGACCACAGCCAAGACGGCCGCAAAGCGCAAGAAATAGTACCGCAAGATACTTGCTCGTTTGACAAATTGCACGGTTATTGTAAAATAATCGTGCTTTTTGTTGCCCGTATCGTTTTAAATGGCTACTTTTGCTCAGCATAAAAAACAATAAGAAAGCAAATTACAATGGATAAAATTGATAACTTAGACAGAAAAATCCTGTCGATTCTTTCCAAAAACGCACGCATACCCTTCAAGGATGTAGCGGCCGAGTGCGGCGTGTCGCGCGCTGCCATCCACCAGCGTGTGCAGCATCTCGTGGAGGGAGGCGTCATCACCGGCAGCGGCTTCGACGTCAATCCCAAGAGCCTGGGCTATACCACCTGTACCTATGTGGGGCTCAACCTCGAGCGCGGCTCCATGTATAAGGATGTGGTGAAGCGGTTGGCCAACATTCCCGAAATTGTGGAATGTCATTTCACCACCGGTTCCTACACCATGCTCCTGAAGCTCTATGCACGCGACAACGAGCAGCTCATGGACCTCCTCAACAACCAGTTGCAGACCATACCCGGCGTGGTGTCTACCGAGACCCTTATCTCGCTTGAGCAGAGCATCAAGCGCGAGATACCCGTACCCATAGAGGCATAACATACCTTTCGGCTTTCGTCATGGAGACATTTCGTATCGAGTCGCATCTCCGTGAGGTCTATGCGACTTACCCCGAGGCAAGCCGCCGGCCTGTTATCGGCATCACGGCCAACTACGTAGACGGCGACGCAACCCTTTGCGACCGCTATTACAGCCAGGTGGTGCGTGCCGGCGGCGTGCCGGTCATCATTCCGCCTGTGGCCGACAAGGAGGTGATAGTCAACACACTCGACCACATCGACGGTCTCCTGCTCACCGGCGGCGGCGACCATAACCCCCTTTGGGCCGGGCAGCAGCCGTCGCCGCGGTTGCACGGCATCAATGCCACGCGCGACCTGCCCGAACTGCTCATCACGCGGTTGGCATTCAACCGGCAGATACCCACGCTCGGTATCTGCCGCGGTATACAGACGCTGGCACTGGCCCTCGACGGCACTGTGGCACAGGATATCGGCGACCTGCCGGCGGGTGCGCATCCTGCCGTCAAACACTCGCAGGATGCCGACCGCTCGTTGCCTACCCACAGCGTTTCGCTCCAGCCCGGTTCTGTCCTTGCCTCCCTGTACGGCGGCGACGGCTCCAAGCCGGCCACTCTCTTCGTCAACAGTTTCCACCATCAGGCAGTAAGTGATGCCGGGCCCCGTTTCAAGGTCTCGGCCGTGGCTCCCGACGGTGTCGTCGAGGCCATGGAAAGTAGCGAGATGAAGCCCGTCATGGGCGTGCAGTGGCATCCCGAATGGCTCGGCGACGACGGATTGCCTTTGTTCCGCTGGCTGGTGGAACAGGCCGCCCTGTTCTGGAAGGCCAAGTGCGTGCACCAGCGCACGCTGACCCTCGACACCCATTGCGACACCCCCATGTTCTTTCCGCAAGGCGTGGACTTCGCCCGGCGCGACAGCCGCATCCTGTACGACCTTCACAAGATGGCCGACGGACGGCAGGACGCTGTCATCATGGCGGCTTACCTTCCGCAGCCCAAGATGGGCGAACAGTTCTCGCAGAAGGTCGACATTGCCGGCATCGTGCGTCACAACCCCGACCTTGCTGCTCTGGGCACACAGCTCACGCCCACACAGTATGCCGACCTCATATTCGACAAGCTTGAGCGCATTGTCGCCGAAAACAGCGATTACATCAGCCTTGCGCGTACGCCGGCCGACCTCTACGAGGACAAACGCAATGGGCGGCGCTCCATCATGTTCGGCATAGAGAACGGACTGGCCCTCAACCACGACCTGGCTTGTGTGCGCCACTTTGCCCAGCGGGGTGTGGTCTACATCACGCTTTGCCACAACGGCGACAACGATATCTGCGACAGTGCGCGCGGATGCAACACGCACAACGGCGTGTCGGCCTTCGGTGAGAAGGTCATCCGGCGCATGAATAGCGAGGGTATCATGGTCGACCTCAGTCACGCAGCTGAGAAATCGTTCTACGATGCACTCGATATCAGCAGCCTGCCCATCGTCTGTTCGCACAGCAATGCGCGCGCCCTGTGCGACGTGCCACGCAACCTTACCGACGAACAGATGAGGGCCTTGGCCAAGAAGGGGGGCGTGGCGCATATCACGCTCTACCACGGTTTCCTGTGCAAGGACACGCCCGAAGCTACCATCCTCGATGCCATCGACCATCTGGAACATGCCATCAGGGTGATGGGAATCGAACATGTGGGCATCGGTACCGACTTCGACGGCGACGGTACGGTGCGCGGGTGTGCCGATGCGTCCGAACTTATCAATTTCACCCGTCACCTCCTGTTGCGGCACTACAGCGAGCGCGACATCGCCATGATATGGGGCGGCAACTGGCTGCGGGTCATGGCACAGGTGCAAGCCGCCAAAAACAACCAACCATGAAGAAAAAATATATTCTGATTATTGTGACAGCTATTGTGTGTGCCAGCGTGGCGTGGCTCTTCCTGGCCGGTCCGCTTGCCTCGAACGCCAGCGCCGGGACCGACGGAAGTGACGACATGGAACGGCTTAACCCCGTGGGGCCGGCCTTCAATGCCGACTCGGCTTATGCCTTTGTGCAGGCTCAATGCGACTTCGGACCGCGCGACATGAACTCCGACGGACACGAAAAGTGCGCCGAATGGATCATCGGCAAGTTCAGACAATACGGCTGCGAGGTGACCACGCAGAAGGCCGACCTGACAGGATACGACGGTACGCTGCTGAAAAGCACGAACATCATAGCCCGCTGGAACCCCAAGGCCACCACGCGCATCATGCTCTGTGCCCATTGGGATTCGCGCCCGTGGGCCGACAACGATCCCGACAGTACCAACTGGCACAAGCCTATCCTTGCGGCCAACGACGCTGCCAGCGGCGTTGCGGTCATGCTCGAGCTGGCCCGGTTGCTCAGCCTGCACAACGCCGCTGCAGCAAATGGCGGTGACCGGCAGACGCAAACGCTGATGGCATCGCAGTCGCTGGGTATCGATTTCGTGTGTTTCGATGCCGAGGACTGGGGAACACCGCAGTGGAGCGACCGCGCCGACGACGGCAACTCGTGGGCACTGGGCGCACAGTATTGGGCGCAGAACAAACCGCAAGATTATGCGCCGCGCTATGCCGTCCTGGTCGACATGGTGGGCGGACAGGGTGCCCGCTTCTATCAGGAGGGCATGTCCAAGCAGTACGCGCCCGACATCGTGAAGAAGGTGTGGCGTGCCGCCCGACAGGCCGGATACGACTCTTTCTTCCCCAAAACCGACGGCGGCATGATTACCGACGACCATATCCCGGTCAACCAGGTGGCCAACATCCCCTGCATCGACATCATACCGTATTATCCCGACTGCGAACAGAGTTCGTTCGGGCCTACCTGGCATACTGTGGCCGACGACATGCAGCACATCGATCCGGCTACGCTTCAGGCCGTAGGACAGACCTTGGTGCAGGTAATCTATACCGAGGAATAAATCCTTTAGGGTGCAATTTGACGCAAATTGCACCCTAAAGTTTTTTTGTTTTCTTGCAAATTTGCTAACTTTGCACGAAAACCCGCTACCCGCATGGATGCTCTTTCTTATTTGCAAAAACGTTGTTCGCTGCGTCGCAATGTGCTGACGGGCGAGACGCTCTATGCAGCAAAGGGTGCCGGCAACTACCAGCTGCTAAGCCCTGAAGCGCGCAACACGTTGCTGCTCGAGGCTGCACGCGACGGGGTGGACATTGCCGACGAGACCCTCGAACGTTTTGTGCGCTCTACGCTCATCGAAGACTGGAACCCCGCCGAGGAGTGGCTCGACAGCCTCGACCCTTGGGACGGTACCGACCATGTGGCCGACCTGGCCAACCGTATCATCACGTCCAATGCCGACTGGGTGTCGCTCTTTCACAAATGGATGCTGCAGATGGTGGCCCGGTGGACCGGACGTGATGTCGCCCACCGCGATACCATCGTGCCCGTAATCGTTGGCCAATACGGCTTTGGCAAGACTTCGTTCTGCAGTCTCTTGCTGCCGCCGCCTCTCCGTCGGTACTATACCGACCAAATCAAACTGCGGTCTACGGCCGAAGTGCATGAACTTGTGGCCACCAACCTCCTGCTTTGCATCGACGAGTTTTACCAGGAGAACACCGACCAGGCACCTGCCGTGCGCTATCTGTTGTCGCGTTCCACGCCGGTGTTCCGTTCGGCCTACGGCGTTACGCGGCTTCCGCGGCGTGGCATGGCTGCATTCATTGCCACTACAGGCAACCTGCACCCCATGACCGATGCCGCCGGTGCTGCCCGTTTGGTGTGTGTCGAAGCCGAGCATGTTATCAATCTCGAAACGTCTGTTCCTTACGGCCAGCTCTATGCGCAACTGCGCGAGGAGCTTGACGACGGTGCCGACTATGCCCTCACCGATGCCGAACGCGAGCGGATGGCCGTGCAGAACGCGCCTTTCCAAGAAGCCGACAACCTGGTGAAGATGATACGCACGCTCTTTGCACAGCCGCCAAGGGGCAAGAAGGTAAAAGCCACGTATATCGATGCCATTATCGACCGTCTCATGAAGGAGTATCCTTACTGGACGCCTGGTGAGCACGTCAATCAGGATGTGGGCTTTGCGCTGCAAGAAGCCGGGTTCGTGCGCAGCCGTATTCATGGCCGTTCGTGCTATAAGGTGGTGGAGCGCGACCCGAGAAAGCTCGATTTCGTGGAAGACGGCGACGTGGAGTTGAAGACCGACAATATCGACAACAATCCGCTGGCACGTGCCTTGCTCTCCGGTCTCGGCAACCTGGTGAAGAAAGATTAGGCTGACGGTCGTCTCCGGCAATCCTGCCGAGAGCGTGCGGCGTGCCTAAACATGTCCTGCGTGATGCCAAACATATGTTCTGCATGATGCCAAACGGATTCCGAAGAACTGATGTCATTCCACTCCTGGCAAGGCGGTCGCCATCCTGAGATGTGCTGTTGTCGGCAAGATGCTTGGGCTTCGGTCAGCAAAATCTGCATGAAAGGTCAATGAAATACATATCTACGGACTGAGTGATTTGCTTCTGCGGAAAGGACGGGCGGTATCGGCCGGCAACGGCAAACGGTGCCTTCGGCAGTGCGATTTCGTAACTTTTGAATTGTTAAAACTATGTCAACAACCAAAGATAAGACATTAACCCCGATGATGCGGCAGTTCTTTGCCCTGAAGGCAAAGAACCCCGATGCCCTCATGCTCTTCCGTTGCGGCGATTTCTACGAGACTTATTGCGAAGACGCCATTGAAGCCTCGCGTATCCTGGGCATCACGCTCACCAAACGCAACAACGGCGCTTCGAAGGGCTCGGAGATGGCCGGGTTCCCCCACCACGCCCTCGACACTTATCTGCCCAAGCTCATCCGCGCCGGCAAACGTGTGGCTATCTGCGACCAGTTGGAAGACCCGAAGAAGAAGCGGGAGGCCATAAAGGGCAAGAAAGGGCTGACCGAGATGGACAAGATGGTGAAGCGCGGCATCACCGAACTGGTTACTCCGGGAGTGGCCATGAGCGACAATGTGCTCAATTACAAGGAAAACAATTTCCTGGCAGCCGTGCATTTCGGTAAAACGGCTTGCGGAATCAGTTTCCTCGACATATCAACCGGCGAGTTTCTGGCCGGCCAGGGGTCGTATGATTATGTGGAGAAGCTGCTCGGCAACTTCTCGCCCAAGGAGGTGCTCTACGACCGCGACCGCAAGGCGGACTTCGAACGGTATTTCGGTACGCGCTATTGTGTGTTCGAACTCGACGACTGGGTCTTCACCGAACAGTCGGCGCGGCAGAAACTGCTCAAGCATTTTGCCACTAAAAACCTGAAGGGTTTCGGTGTGGATTACCTCAAAGAGGGTGTCGTTGCCTCGGGAGCCATCATGCAATACCTGGAGTTGACGCAGCACACTCGTAACAATCATATCACTTCGTTGAAGCGTATCGAGGAGGAAAAATATGTGCGTCTCGACAAGTTCACCATTCGGTCGCTGGAGCTTTTGCAGCCCATGCAGGAAGACGGCACGTCGCTTCTCGGTGTCATCGACCGTACGGTGACCCCTATGGGCGGACGGTTGCTGCGCCGGTGGATGGTGTTTCCGTTGAAGGATGTGCGCCAGATTAACGACCGGCAGGATGTGGTGGACTATTTCTTCAAGTATCCCGACTTCCGCCAACTGGTCGACGACCAGCTCCATCACATAGGCGACCTGGAGCGTATCATCTCGAAAGTGGCCGTCGGAAGGGTGTCGCCACGCGAGGTCGTGCAGCTGAAGAATGCACTGAAGGCCATACAGCCCATCAAGTCGGCATGCCTTTATGCCGACAATCCCAGTCTGCGCCGGTTGGGCGAACAGTTGAATCTCTGCGAGAGTTTGCGCGACCGCATCGAAAAGGAAATACAGCCCGACCCGCCGTTGGCGGCCAACAAGGGCAACGTCATTGCCTGCGGCTATAATGCCGAGCTCGATGACCTGCGCTCCATCTCGCGCAACGGCAAGGACTATCTGCTGCAGATACAGCAGGACGAAGCAGAAAAAACCGGCATAGCGTCGCTGAAAGTAGGCTTCAACAACGTGTTCGGGTATTACCTGGAGGTGCGCAACACGTTTAAGGACAACGTTCCCGAAACATGGATTCGCAAGCAGACGCTGGCACAGGCCGAGCGTTACATCACGCCCGAACTGAAGCAGTACGAGGAGAAAATACTGGGAGCCGACGAGAAGATACTCGAACTTGAGACGCGCCTGTTCGGCGAACTGGTCGTTGCCATGCAGGAGTTCATCCCCCAGATACAGATCAATGCCAATGTGTTGGCCCACATAGACTGTCTGCTGGGCTTTGCCAAGGTGTCGGAAGACAATCTCTATGTAAGGCCCGAAGTGGACGATAGCGATATTCTTGACATACAGCAGGGCCGGCATCCGGTTATCGAAACGCAGATGCCTTTGGGCGAACATTATGTGCCCAACGATGTCTATCTCGATACCGAGAAACAGCAAGTGATGATGATTACGGGACCCAATATGGCCGGAAAATCGGCTCTGCTGCGTCAAACGGCACTCGTGGTACTGTTGGCCCAGATAGGTTGCTTTGTGCCCGCAGAGCGCGCTAAAATCGGTATGGTGGACAAAATATTCACCCGTGTGGGTGCCAGCGACAATCTTTCGCTCGGAGAATCCACTTTCATGGTTGAGATGACCGAGGCTGCCGACATTCTTAACAATGTGTCGCCGCGTTCGCTCGTGCTCTTCGACGAGCTGGGCAGAGGCACTTCCACCTACGACGGCATCTCGATAGCGTGGGCCATCGTGGAGTATCTTCACGAGCAGCCGAAAGCCCGTGCGCGCACGCTCTTTGCCACACACTACCACGAACTGAACGAGATGGAGAAGAATTTCCCGCGCATCAAGAACTACAACGTATCGGTGAAGGAGGTTGACGGCAAAGTGATTTTCCTCCGGAAGTTGATGCGCGGAGGGTCGGAGCACTCGTTCGGTATACATGTGGCAGAGATTGCCGGCATGCCGCGCAGCATTGTCAAGCGTGCGCAGGTTATCCTGAAGCAATTGGAGGCCGACAACGCGTCTGTCGGGTCAGCCGGCAAACCCAACGTGGAGCGGTTGGCCGATACCCGCGACGGCGTGCAGATGAGTATCTTCCAGCTCGACGACCCTGTGCTTTCGCAGGTGCGTGACGAGATACTGGGGCTCGACATCAATAACCTTACGCCTGTGGAGGCCCTCAACAAGCTCAACGAAATCAAGAAGATTGTGACGGGCAAGAGCTGATAGGGTAGGGTAGAAGAAGCCTCTTAAAGAAGGTCGTAGACCATCGCAATGGTTGCCGATGGTCGGAAAACCTTCTTTAAGAGGCTCGTTGTTTCTTGTCGTTCAGTCGTTTCCGCTTTATCGGAAACGGTGCTTTTGTCTGCGGACAGCCGTCTGTCTGTCTACTGGTTGTTGTCTGTTTGTACGCACCGTTCGTCCGTCTATTCGTATTTCCAAGGTTTTGCGCCGAGTTTTTTCATGCCTTTTTTGCAGAAGATGCAGAATAGGCCGATGGCAATGAACGGAACGGAGAGCAGCTGGCCCATGTCGAACAGCATGCCCGCTTCGAAGTCCACCTGTATGTCTTTGGTATACTCGATGAAGAAGCGGAACGTGAAGATGAGCGTCAGGCAGATGCCGAAGAAGAAGCCGGTACCTACTTTCTCGCGGTGCTTGCGGTAGAGCGTCAGTATCACGGCAAAGATAATGAGGTAGGATATGGCCTCGTAGAGCTGTCCGGGATGGCGAGGGTAGGGGTCTACGCGGCCGAAGATGAATGCCCACGGTACGTCGGTCACCTTACCGATGATTTCAGAGTTCATGAGGTTTCCCAGCCGGATGAACGTGGCGGTGATGCCCGAGCATACTCCCATGTTGTCGAGCACCACCCACCCCGGCACCTTCGTGCGTCGGCAGTAGAGCCAAATGCCTATCAGCATGCCGATTACGCCTCCGTGCGAGGCCAGTCCGGCGTAGCCCGTGTAGTGCCACGAACCGTCGGAACCTTGTTGCATGGGAATGAGCATTTCTATGAAATGGTTGACCGACGACAGGTAATAGTCGGGCTGGTAGAACAGGCAATGTCCAAGCCTTGCGCCCACCAGTACACCCACGAAGATATAGAAGAAGAGCGGGTCGAACTTCTCGTCGGCTATTTTCTCCTCCTTGTAGATGCGCCGCATGAGCAGATAGCCCAGCAGCAGTCCGACAAGCCAGCATGTGGCATACCACCTGAGACCGAAACTTCCGATGTGGAAGATGATCTCGCTTGGGTCCCAATAGATGTAAAGCATGATGCTATTTGGTTATCACGTTATGCGTCTCGGCGGTTATACGTTGAAGCGGAAGTGCATGATGTCGCCGTCCTGCACCAGGTATTCCTTGCCTTCGATGTGCAGCAGTCCGGCTTCGCGCACGGCAGCCTCGGTCTTGTATTTCATGTAGTCGTCGTACTTGATGACCTCGGCGCGGATAAAGCCCTTCTCGAAATCGGTGTGGATGACACCGGCGCACTGCGGCGCCTTCCAACCCTTGTGGAATGTCCATGCCTTCACCTCCATCTCGCCGGCCGTGATGAACGTCTGCAGGTTCAGCAGGTTGTAGGCTTTCTTGATGAGGCGATTTACGCCGCTCTCCTCCAGTCCCAGTTCGTCGAGGAAGAGTTTCTTGTCATCATAGGTGTCGAGCGAGGCGATATCCTCTTCGGTTTTGGCAGCAATGACCATGGCTTCGGCACCCTCCTTGGCTGCAATCTCTTCAATCTGCCTGCTGTACTTGTTGCCTTCTTTCGCGCTGGCTTCGTCCACGTTGCAGACGTAGAGCACGGGCTTGGTGGTTAGCAGGAACAGGTCGTGGGCGGCCTGCTGCTCGTCCTTGTCATCGAACGTTACCGACCGGGCGTTCTCGCCCTTGTCGAGCACCTCCTTGTAAGCGTGCAGCACGTTGACCAGCACCTTTGCATCCTTGTTGCCCGAGGCAGCTATTTTCTCTTGTTTGGCCAGTTGGCCCTCGATGGTTTCCAGGTCTTTGAGCTGCAGTTCGGTGTCGATGATGTCCTTGTCGGCTGCGGGGTCGACCGGCGCACCGCCCTCACGCACCACGTTGTCGTCGTCGAAGCAGCGTATGACGTGTATGATGGCATCGCACTCGCGTATGTTGCCCAGGAACTTGTTGCCCAGTCCTTCGCCCTTGCTGGCCCCTTTCACCAGTCCGGCAATGTCCACAATCTCGCAGGTGGCGGGCACGATGCGTCCCGGATGCACTATCTCGGCCAGGTTGGTGAGTCGCTCGTCGGGCACGGTGATGACGCCCAGGTTGGGCTCGATGGTGCAGAACGGGAAATTGGCTGCCTGTGCCTTTGCGCTTGACAGACAGTTGAAGAGGGTGGACTTACCCACGTTGGGCAGTCCCACAATACCACATTTTAATGCCATAATTGTATGTTTGTTGGTGGCCGTACACTTGGTGCGGCCTCTTTTTTGTTTTTAATTTAGGTGCAAAGTTACTAAATTTTCTTGCCTTTTGATTTCTGTACTCCTTGCTTTTTGCCCTTTGTCCTCTTGCCGATAATCTATAGGTGACATTATGTTATATAGCGTGATGTATATCGAATACTGCATGTTATATCCCGTGATATACCTTACGCGGTGGTTTGTGCTTAGTGGGCTTCAAGCCAGTTGTCGCCCCATCCGGCATCGACGGTGAGCGGCACCTGCAGTTTGGCGGCCTCCTGCATCTCCTGTACGACAATGCGTTGCACCTGTTCGGCTTCGTCGGGATAGACCGAGAAATTGAGTTCGTCGTGCACTTGCAGGGTCATCTTCGAGCGTATGCCTTCGGCCTTGAAGCGTTGCCAGATGTGTATCATGGCCAGTTTGATGATGTCGGCCTCCGACCCCTGAATGGGAGCGTTGATGGCGTTGCGCTCGGCAAATCCGCGCACGGTGGCGTTGTGCGAGTTGATGTCGGGCAGGTAGCGGCGTCTGCCGTACAGGGTCTCGGCGTATCCTTTCCTGCGTGCCTCGTCCTTGGCCGTCTCCATGTACTGCTTCACCTTGGGGAAGGTCTTGAAATAGTCGTCGATCAGCTGCCGTGCTTCGCCCGTGGGGATGTCCATGCGCTGTGCCAGCCCATAGGCGGTGATGCCGTAGATGATGCCGAAATTGGCTTGCTTGGCCTTCTTGCGTTGGGCATCGGTCACTGCATCCATGTCCACTTTCCATATCTTTGCAGCCGTGGCGCGGTGTATGTCCTTGCCCTCGCGGAAAGCTTCGATCATGTTTTCGTCGCCCGAGAGGTGTGCCATGATGCGCAGTTCTATCTGGCTGTAGTCGGCCGAGAACCACCGGCAGCCGCTGTCGGGCACGAAACACTTGCGTATCTCCTTGCCGTCGTCGTCGCGCACCGGTATGTTCTGCAGGTTGGGATCCGACGACGACAGGCGTCCGGTGGCCGTGCTGGTCTGGTTGAACGAGGTATGTATGTGTTCCGTCTGCCTGTTTACGAGCTTCGGCAAAGCCTCGACATAGGTGCCGAGCAGCTTCTTCATGCCGCGGTAGTTGAGTATCGCGTCTACGATGGGTGCTTTGCCGCTCAACTGTTGCAGCACTTCCTCGGAGGTGACAAACTGTCCTGTCTTTGTGCGTTTCGGCTTTTCGATCAGTTGCATCTCGCCGAAGAGGATGTCGCCCACCTGCTTGGGCGACGAAATGTTGAACGCCCGTCCGGCTTCGCCGTATGCCTGCCGCTCGTAGTTGTCCATGCGTTCGGCGAAGGTGCGTTGCGTAGTGTGCAACTGTTCGGTGTCGAGGCCGACGCCGTTCAGTTCCATGTCGGCCAGCACCTTTACCAGCGGCATCTCGATTTCGCGGAACAGCCGTTCGACCCCGGTCTCGGCCAAGCGCGGCTCCAGCACGTTTTTCAGGCGTAGCGTGATGTCGGCGTCCTCGGCCGCATACTCGCAGACGTCGCGAGGCGGCAGGTCGCGCATGTTCTTCTGCCCCTTACCCTTTGGCCCTATCAGTTCCTCGATGTGCACGGTTCGGTAGTGCAGCAGTGTCTCGGCCATCTCGTCCATGTTGTGGTGCTGTTCGGGTTGCAGCACATAGTGTGCTATCATCGTGTCGAACATGGGGCCTTGTATGTCGACACCGTAGTGGCGCAGCACCTCGTAGTCGTACTTGATGTTCTGCCCGACCTTCAATATGTCTGCGTCTTCGTAGAGTGGCTTGAAAATTTCCACATATTCCAGCGCTTCGTTGCGGTCGGCCGGTATGGCTACATAGTAGGCCTCGTTTTCCTTCACCGCAAAGCTCAGGCCCACCAGTTCGGCATCTATGGCGTTGGTTGATGTGGTCTCGGTGTCTAAACTGAGAATTTTATTTGTCCTTAAAAAGTCACATAACCGAACGGCATCGCTCTGATTGTCAATTAGTTCGTATTTATGTGGCGTGGTTTTAAGGCTCGAAAATAGCGCGTTTTCCGACTCTCCTGTGCTGCTGGCCGGATTTTCGGCAAACAATTCGAGTTGTATATTAGTAGTTTTTTGCTTAATTTCAGGTTTGTTAAGAAACCGGTTGGCAAGGCGTTTGAACTCGAGCTGGTCGAACACTTGGCGTAATTTCTCCTCGTCGGGTTCTACTACCCTCAACGCTTCGAGGTCGAGCGCGATGGGCACATCGGTGCGGATGGTGGCCAAGAACTTCGACATCTTGATGTCGTCGACTGCAGCTTCCACTTTCTCGCGCATCTTTCCCTTGAGTTGGTCGGTGTGGCCGATGAGTTCTTCGGTCGAGCCAAACTGGCTGATCAGTTTCACGGCCGTCTTCTCGCCTACGCCCGGGCAGCCGGGGTAGTTGTCGGATGCGTCGCCCATGAGTGCCAGCAGGTCCACCACCTGTGCTGCACTGTCGATGCCGTATTTCTCCTTCACCTCCTCTTCGCCTATCACGTCGTAGCCGCCCCCGTGCCTCGGACGGTACATCCTGACATGGGGGCCGATGAGCTGGCCATAGTCCTTGTCGGGCGTCAGCATGTAGGTGTCGATGCCTTCGCGCCCCGCCTTTGTGGCCAGTGTGCCGATCACGTCGTCGGCCTCGAAGCCGTCGGCCTGCAGCACGGGAATGTTCATGGCCCGCAGGATATCCTTTATATAGGGCACGGCCAGCTTGATGTCTTCGGGTGTCTCCTGTCGCTGCGCCTTGTAGGGTGGGAAGGCCTTGTGGCGAAAGGTCTTGCCGTGGTCGAACGCCACGCCGAGATAGGTGGGCTTCTCCTTGTCGAGTATCTCCTTCAGCGTGTTGCAGAACCCCAGTATGGCCGAGGTGTTCAGGCCCTTCGAGTTGATGGTGGGTCGGTTGATGAAGGCATAGTACGAACGGAAGATAATGGCGTATGCGTCGAAGAGGAAGAGTTTCTCCATAATAAAGTTTGTTTTAGCGGTAAAATTACTAAAAAATTGCCATAATTCCCGATAAAATCGTTACTTTTGTATCAAATTTCAGTAGTGGCATGGATTATCTATCAGTTATTAAACAACCCATAGCTTCGGAGCTTACCGATTTTGTCGACCTGTTCAATAGGTCTTTGTCGCATACCGACGGCATGCTTTGTCAGGCGCTCGACCATATACGGCAGCGGGCCGGCAAGCGCATGCGGCCCATGCTTATCCTGCTGATGGCCAAGAGTGTGGGCCGTATAACCGACGTGACGCTCCATGCTGCCGTAGGTCTGGAACTGCTCCATACGGCTTCGCTCGTGCACGACGATGTGGTGGACGAGAGCGGCGAGCGACGTGGGCAACAGTCGGTCAACCAGTTGTACGACAACAAGGTGGCTGTGCTCGTGGGCGATTATATCCTTTCTACCGCCCTGCTGCACGTTAGCTATACGCATAGCGAAACAATCGTACGTTATTTGGCCGAACTTGGCCGCACGCTCTCCAACGGCGAGATACTGCAACTGTCGAACATCCATGCACGCGACATATCCGAAGACTCTTACTATCAGGTGATTAGGCAAAAGACAGCCGCCCTTTTCGAAGCCTGTGCCTCCATCGGCATGCTGAGCGGTGGGGCTGAGGAGGAAGAGATAGAAAGTGCGAAAATGTTTGGCAGAAATCTGGGCATGATTTTCCAAATTCGCGACGACATTTTCGACTATTACGACCATTCGGACATCGGCAAACCCACCGGCAACGACATGGCCGAAGGCAAGTTGACCCTGCCAGCCATCTACGCCCTGCGTAGCACTGGCGACGAGGAGATGTTGCGCATTGCTTATAAGGTGAAGGACGGTTCGGTGACCAAGGACGAAATAGCTAGCCTTGTGGCCTTCACCAAGCAGCACGGCGGCATCGATTATGCCGAGAAACGCATGTGGGAAATGCATGCCGAAGCACTCGCGTTCCTTGATACAGAGGTACATAACGAGGAAATCAAACGCAGTCTGCGTGCGTATCTCGACTTTGTTATCGAACGACAGAAATAATTACGGACTCCACTTTTCGAATAAACCATTCAACCAGCCTTACAGTAGCAACTACGGGAAAAATGCACCCGTAGTCTGATTACAATACAGCGTAGAGTACACCCTCTACGCTTTGTTTTTTGCTCCTTACCGGAGCCAACGTTGCATGATACTCTTCTTTTCTTCCATCGCACTTTTTTGCCGTGTCGATAACATATTGCTCTGGTTTTAAGTCATTTGCAACCGCAAAAAATAATAGCTTAAATTTCGAAAATTTAAGCTATTATTTTCAAAATTTAAGCTATTATTTTTAGCGGGAGCTTAGCTTTCGCAAGACGACAAGTATGTCCTCGCCGTGCTACAGGTAGAGGCTCGCGACGCGGCCGATTAGGCGTTGATTTCCTCCACGAGTTGTTTGGCCAGACGACTGGTGCCCAGACGGAACAGTTCGTTGGTCATCCACTTTTCGCCCAGCACCTCTTTGGCGATGGTGTAGAGGATGATGGCGTCCATCGAGGTGTTGATGCCTCCGGCTGGCTTCAGGCCAATCATGATGCCCGTCTGCTCGTAGTACTCCTTGATGGCCTGGCACATGACGTACACGCCCTCGGGGGTTGCACCCGCCTTTTCCTTGCCTGTAGAGGTCTTGATGTAGTCGGCCCCTGCATACATGCTGAGGATGGCGGCGCGTTTCACGTTGCTGAGGTTTTCGAGGTCGCAGGTTTCGAGTATCACCTTCATGGGCACCTCGCCACAGGCCTGTTTCATTTCGCTGATGTCGTCGGCCACGCCTTCATAGTCCTCGGAGAGGAATTTGCCCACGGGCAGCACGATGTCGACGTTGGTAGCACCGTCGGCCACAGCCAGTTGTGTCTCGGCCACCTTTACCTCCATGCGGCTTTGCGACGAGGGGAAATTGCCGCAGACGCTTGTGATTTCCACACCGTCCACCTCGAGCGAGTTGCGCACCAGGTTCACGAAGACGGGATAGACGCAGACGGCAGCCACGTGCGGCAGGTCGGGATACGACGAGTCCATCTTGTTTACCTTTTCGATCATGGCGAGGATGCTTTCCTCGGTGTCGGTAGTGTGGAGAGAGGTCAGCTCCACGCTGCCCAGCAGGAATTTCTTCACCTCACGGTTATCGTTGGCGGCTACCTTGTTGGCTATGATGTCCTTCACGGTTTCGCGCACGGTTGTCTCGTCTACATTGAGATTGTACTTGGCAAAAGCCTGTTCGATTTTACTCATGTTCGACGTGGCTGCGCCGTGTTGTGCCTGTATGTCTTTCGACACGTTTTCTTTGATGATTCCCATAGTTAGGTTGATTTATTGTTATATTGTTGATGCAAAGCGGGTTATCGGCTGCTTACAGTCAGCGCAGTTTGGGGTTTGACCGGTGGCGTTCGGCATCGCGCCGTGTCTTTTTTTCGAGGCTCTGGCGGAAGGCCTCGGTGAGGTCCACACCCGTCTGGTTGGCCAGACAGCAGAGCACCCACAAGATGTCGGCCATCTCCTCGGCGAGGTTGTCGCATTCGCCGTCCTTGAAGCTCTGGTCGCCGTATTTGCGGGCCATGACGCGTGCCAGTTCGCCCACCTCTTCGGTAAGGACGGCCATGTTGGTAAGTTCAGAAAAATAGCGTACGCCATAGGTTTTTATCCACTGGTCTACGCTTTTTTGTGCTTCTTCGATTGTCATATCTGCAAATTTACGTTTTTTCCTTCACAAACGTTGGCCGTTGCTGCCTTTTTTGTTTTTCAGGCTGCTTTTTTCTGACGGATATCTCGTTTTCCGACTTGTTGTTTTGCGCTCTGCGGCCTTGGTTTCTCGTCGGTCTGTCTGTCACTGTTTTTGTCAAAAAGTGCCTCTGAGCGCAAAGGAAGGACGGTCTGCGGCGGTTATTCTTTGTTCTTTGTGTCCATGCAGATGGTGGTAGGGCCGTCGTTGACCAAGTCTACTTGCATCATTGCCCCAAACTCGCCGGTTCCTACCGGCTTGCCCAGTGCTGCCGAGAGGCAATCGCAAAACTTCTCGTAGAGCGGTATGGAGATGGAGTGGGGGGCAGCCCGCAGCCAGCTGGGGCGGTTGCCTTTCTTGTAGCTTGCCATCAACGTGAACTGCGATACCACCAAGATGTCGCCTCCCACGTCGTGTATGTTGAGGTTCATCACGCCCTGGGCATCGTCGAATATGCGTAGTCCGTCTATCTTGCGTACCAGCCAGTCGATGTCCTCTTGGGTGTCGTCGCTGCCGACGCCCAGCAGAATCATGAAACCTTTGCCGATGCTCGACTTTACCTTGCCGTCAACCGATACCGATGCCCGGCTGACGCGTTGTATCACTGCTCTCATTGTGGTTGATGTATTTTACGGGTTATTGTGTGATGTCTGTTGTGTTATCGTCTGTCTGTGTGCTGCTTCCGGCCGTATCGCCGGTAGTGCCGTGAAAGTGGCTGAACACGATGCGGGCTTTGGAAACGCCAATCTTGGTAGCAAGTTGTTCGCAGGTTGCACCCTTTATGTTTTTCACGCTGCGGAACGAGCGCAGCAGCTCGTCGCGTGTTTTGGGGCCAATGCCGCGTATGTTGTCGAGCTCCGAATGTAGGGCATGCTTCGACCGCTTGTCGCGGTGGAAGGTGATGGCATAGCGGTGCACCTCGTCCTGTATCTGTGTAAGGACGTGAAACAGCTCACTGTCAGGCTTTAAGCCCACCACTGCCGGCGGGAAACCGTACAGCAGTTCGTTGGTGCGGTGGCGGTCGTCTTTGGCCAGTCCGGCTATCGGAATATGTATGTGTAGCTCGTCTTCCACCACCTCGCGCACCACCTCCATCTGTCCCCGTCCGCCGTCGGTGATGATCAGGTCGGGCAACGTCGTGCCTTCGTCTATCATCCTCGAGTATCTGCGCCGCACCACTTCCTGCATCGAAGCGTAGTCGTCGGGACCTGTTACGGTCTTGATATTGTACTTGCGGTAGTCCTTGCGCGAGGGTTTCATGCCCTTGTAGACGATGCATCCCGCAACAGCATCAGTGCCCGAGATGTTCGAGTTGTCGAAACACTCTATCTGGTACGGCAGTTTTGGCAGTCCCAGCTTGGTCTGCAGCTCCTTCATGAGGCGGGTCTGTTTCTGCTCAGGATTGAGCTTTTCGGCCTGTTTCAGACGGTCAAACTTGTATTGTTTGCCGTTCATCTCCGACAGTTCCAGCAGGTGGCGTTTGTCGCCCCGTTGGGGTACGAAAAACGTGGCGTCGGGCAACCGCCACTCCATCTCGAACGGCACGATGATCTCTTTGGCTTGCGAGGCAAATCGCTCGCGTATCTCGGGGATGGCCAGCATCAGCAGGTCTTCGTCGGTCTCGTCCAGTTTGCGGCGGTATTCGTAGGTAAAACTCTGGTTGATGGTGCCGTTTTTCACGTGGATGTAGTTGATGTAGGCATTGTGCTGGTGCTCGTCATCGACGATGGTGAACACGTCCACGTCGCTGATGGTGTGGCTCACCACCTCGCTTTTCGATACGAAATCGAGCAGCAACTGGTAGCGCACTTTCAGGGCCTGTGCCTCTTCGAACTTCAGCGCCTTGGCTTTTTCCATCATCTCGCCGTAGAGCCATTCGGACAGTTCGCGGGTGTTGCCCTTCAGTATCTCCTTGGCCTGGCGTATGTTTTCCTGATAGTCTTCCCACGACTGTTTTCCCACGCAGCACCCGTCGCAGTTGTGCAGGTGGTACTCCAGGCACGTCTTGTACCGATTGGCGTTCACTCCCTCGCGCGACAATGGCTGACGGCAGCGGCGCGGCTTGAACACTTTGTTGATCAGGTCAAGCACGTTGTACATGGCTGCAATGTGCGGGTAAGGGCCGAAAAACGAGCCGTACTTCTTGTTGATGGTGCGGGTCTTGAATATGCGGGGAAAATACTCGTTGGTTACACAGATGCTCGGGTAGGTCTTTCCGTCCTTCAACAGCACGTTGTAGCGCGGATTGTATTTCTTGATAAGCGAGTTTTCGAGCAAGAGGGCGTCTTCCTCGCTGTTCACAACCGTGTAGGTGATGTCTTCAATCTTCGATACAAGAACCTTCGTCTTATAGCGGTCCACCTCCTTGTGAAAATAACTTGAGACGCGGTTTTTAAGGTGCTTGGCCTTCCCTACATATATGATGTGGTTCGGATCCGGGCTCTCGCCCGGCTCCCTCCGTTTGTCGTAATATTGGTAACTGCCGGGCTTCTGTGGCATGTTCAGAACAATGTTCTTCAGGTATGCTAATCGGGCCTCGTTTTCTTGTCTTGTCATCTTCGTGTTCCTTTTATATACTGGAGTTGCGGGAGATTATGTTTCACGTGGAACATTTGCGCCAACATTGTGTTTGCCGGTTGTTTTAACTGCTTTAAACTTATGCGCTTAAACGTTTTGGCGGACGTGTTACTGCGCATCGCTTTTGGCCTGTGGCCACATGGCCCGTATACAGACGGATTGAGGCCAGCTCTTCCTGTAGCGACTTCGGTATGCCGTTCTGTTGCCAGCCTCTTGCGTTTTGCAGTATTGTGCATCCGTTTGAGGGCAGGGTTTTCTTTCTTGCAAATTTAAGAAAAATATAGGGGTTCGCAAACAAACGGTACTTATATTATCGTCTGTTTGCCCTTTTTGTATCGCCCTTCCCGTTACTGCGCTCTTTTCTTTGCCGTGTCTTCTTCCTTGGCTTTCGTTTTCCCCTTTTCCTTGCCATGTAATTCCTGTTGTATCGTCCTCAATCAGTCGTGGCCTTTAATCCTATTCTTCTTGCCTCTGAACCTGGACATCTTTGTCCTGTTCCCAGTATTGTTATATCAACCTTTGTTCTGTTCGTTCCGGTAAACGGGTGGCTTATACGAAAATTTTCCTGTTGGGTAGGATTTTCAAAATCTTAATAATCTCACTGTCGAATTTTTGCCATAATTTTATTCATTCTGTGTCCCCGAAGGGGGCACGCTCTGCATAACCGCTGGTGACCGAAGGGAACCTGCGGATGTCAGTCCGGTCCGACAGC
>CAVKJH010000089.1:0-11151 GCA_963656755.1 bacterium | reverse complement strand
ATATTTAAACCGCATGATGATTTGAATTATGCGCCCCCTACAGGGGCGATGAAAATATGATAGTCGTTCGTACGTAGGGGTAAACCCCTACGCTATATTATGCGCCCCCTTCAGGGGCAACGCAAGCGGACGGTTAGCAGGGTGCAACGCAAACGGTTCATATTTTGAGCACCCTACCTTACAGGGGCAATGCAAGCGGACGGTTAGCAGGGGGCGACGCAAACGGATGCGGTTATTTGCTTATGTACTTGTGTCCGCCCTGGATATACACCCTGTTGGCTACCGTACTTTCCGTTTCGATGCCCTGCAGGTCGTAGATGCGGTTGCCGTCGGCGTTGGTACCCGCTTCCACGAGGCGCACGTTGTCAGTGGTGCCGTCGGCATGGGCTATCTTGGCCATGCTGAAGGGGTCGGCCACCGAGGTCTCTATCCAGCAGCGGAAACCGTTCATGAGGATGGTGCGGCCATAGGCCACCTTATATATCGTGTTATCCTGCGTGAAGTAGGTGCCCTTGCTGCGGTTGGTGCCCACGAGGGCTTTGCGCTCGAACGTGCCCTTGAGGCTGATGGTGTAGAGGCCGTCGGGCGAGTTGACCTCCGTGCTGCCGGGCTCGCCGTAGAGGGTGCGTTCGTCGAGCTGTATCCACTTGCGTTCGTCGTTTGCGGGCATTATCAGATAGCACTTGCCGGCCTCGATGCCGCTGGCGGCGGCGAAATGGAGGGTCAGCGTGCCGTTGCCGTCGCTCGTGACGCTGCTGAGCTGCTCCACCTTCGTGTTGTAGCCGTACTTGCCGGCAATCTCGTCGGCGCTCATGTCGAAAGGCAGGCACAGCGTGTTCCATCCCGAGGCGTGGAGCTCGCGCTTGAGGAATATCGCGACCTTGCGGTTTTTGTAGAGGCCGATGACGTCGCCGATGTAGTCGGACCCCTCGTCGAGCATCACTCCGCCGTCGCACGCCACGTCGCCATCGACATCGAAATAGGCACCGAACGGCGCAACCTCAATGTTTTCGGCGTGTTTCACCACGATGCCCTCGCCGGTGATGTCGAAGGCGGCACATCCCTCTTCGGCCTGCGTGCCCTCGAACGTGCCCACGGGTCCAGCCTCAAACTGCTGTCCGTCCTGTTCGGCCACGGTCTGCGGCTTGTCGGCCACATAGCCCCGCATCACCACATGGATGGTGTCGGCCGGCTTTTTGTTCATGTAGACGAGGAAGGGCACGCCGGCCGGCACCGAGTCGCAGGCCACGACATAGGCCGAGTAGCTGCCGTCGGCCATGGCGAACGCCTTGCCCAGCACGGCCAGCAAACAGTCGTCGGGCAGACTGCTCTTGAGCAGCGTGGCCGGGAGGCACATCAGGCGGATGGCGTAGTCGCCGCTGAAGGTGAGGGGGAAGTGCATCTCTCCCTTCGTCACCGTTCCGGCGGGCGGCGTGTAGCGGAAGGGCACGCTGTCGTAGAGCTGGCAGTTGAGCAGGTAGTTCACGCCGTTGGCCGTATCGCAGAGCGCCACGTTCGGCAGTGCGCGGACATACGGGTCGGTGGCTGTCTCGGCGGTGAGCTGGTGGCACCATATATCGTTGCGGCAACTGTCGTCGTCCAAGGCGATGGCGTCGGCATATACGGTCTGCCCGTCGTAGGCGGTGAGCGCATAGTGGCGCGCGGCGGCCAGCACGGGGCGGTAGGCGCCGGTGAGCCATCCGTCCCTGCCGGCGAAGCAGGCGGCCAGCTCGCTGTTGGTCAGCACCCGTCCGGCAATGTCGGCGAACTTGGGGCAGAGGTAGTGGCAGTTGGTGCCGTAGGCGATGTTGCCGCCCACGGGCATGAGGCCCGCGCCGGTGGCACTCCTGTCGGCGAAGTCGAAGTTGGCATAGCAGTCGGCCAGGGTCAGGCTGGTGCCTATCTTGTTGCTGCCCACGAGGCCGTAGTAGACGTGCGCCTGGTTGCTGACACTCGTGGTATTGACCATGACACCCTTGAAGTAACTGTTCTTGATGCTGACCGTGTTGTCGGCCGCCTCATAGACGAGTCCGGCCAGGGTGGTGGCGGTGCTAGAGCTGTCGGCCAGGGTGAGGGTGCCGCCGGCATAGCAGTTGGCGATGGTTGCGTCGGCCGACGCGCCGGCCTTGTAGGCCAGCGGAGCGCAGAGGGGGTTGTCGCCGGTGAACGTCATGTCGACCAGGGCGAGGTTCTTCACCGTTCCCGAGAGGTTGCCGAACAGGGCGCGCCCGTCAACGGTCAGGCCCGAGATGACGTGGCCGTTGCCGTCGAACGTGCCTTTGAACGGATGGTTGTCGTCGCCAATCTGTGCGAGGGGCGCACTGGCGGCCATGTCGAGGTCGGCGGTGAGCAGGTATTGGTCGTCGGTGCCGACGTTGCCCTGTATCATCTGCTGCAGCATGCGCAGGTCGCTCTCGGAGCTGATCTGGCACCAGCCGTCCTTGTTTCTGTAGAGCGACGACGCCGTGCCGCCGCAGACCACCGGCATCGGGACGTTGTAGTCGTCCTTGATGTTGTAGGTGCCCCACACGTTTTCGCCAAGCTCGTCGTTGAGTTGGCCCACGAGGTGGGTCATTTCCGACAGTTGGGCCAGGGTGCACTCGGTGCCGTTCGACTCGTAGGTGTCGAGCGATCCGAGGGCGAAGGGCGGCTCGGCCTCTTTCCACACGATAAGGTTCTCCCCGGAGGCCTTGTGCGTGAGCTTGTTATCGCCGGGCATGATCGTGATTTTCGAATTGTTATTATAGGGCAATGTGTACTTGCCGTAGTTCACGCAGTCGTAGTAACCGCCGGTACACTCGCCGGTGAGTCCCATCTTCGAGTACCAGATGTTGTTGCTCGTGAAGGTGATGTATCCCAGGTTGGCGGTGCGCCGCACCTCGGTGGCATAGGGCGAGAAGTTGTAGGCGTAGACATAGTCCATCTCCTTGGACGTCTCGTTGTCGGCCCTGAGGTTGAGCCGGTTCACGCAGTCGGTGATGTAGACGCGTGTGCTCGACTCGGCCTTTCCGAGAAATCCGCCCATGTTGACATACACGCCGCCCTGATACGAGGCCATGAGCAGTCCGCTGGTGTGGCAGCCCGTGAGACGCAGCGTGGTGTAGGAGTGCAGTCCGCTGGTGTAGAACCGCCCTACGAGGCCGCCCGTATGCACATAGCTGCCGGTGACGAGGTGTATGTTGCCGTCGAACGAGCAGTCGGTGACCGTCACGTCGTTCTGGGCTTCGCCGAGCAGACCGCCGTAGCAGGCGTTCTGCTTGTTGGTGTCGAAGCAGCAGTACATGTAACAGCCCTCCACGCCCACGTTGCTGAACGTGGAGGTGGTGGCGCGGCCCACCAGCGACCCTATCATGGGGTGGCTGGCCTCGGTCTTCTCGGTGTAGACGTAGACGTTCTTGAGCGTGAGGTTGCGCACGATGGCATTCTCGGTGCTGCCGAACAGTCCCACATAGGCGCGCTTGGCCTCTTCCTTCATGTAGAGGCCGTAGATGGTGTGGCCGTTGCCGTCGAAGATGCCCTCGAAGTCGTCGTCCCTGAAAAAGCCGTGCTCGCCGATGGGCGTCCACTCTTTCAGCGTGCCGCTGACGGTGAGGGTTCCGGCGAAGTCGACGGTGAAGTCGTTGAGGTAGATGTCGCGAGTCATCTTGAAGTACTTGCCGGTCACGTCGTCGTTGTCGTCGGTGACGATGTAGGCGAGGTTGGCCAGGTCCTGTGCGCTCTGGATGAGGTAGGGCGACGAGGCGGTGCCGCTGCCCTTGAAGCTCGACAGCTCGGGGTTGGAGCTGGGATAGCTCCATTGCTCGGCGGCCGCGGCGGTCAGCGCCCCGCAGACGAGGAGCGCGACAACTGACAGTAAATAGGTGTGAAATCTGCTCATAAGTCTATCTGTTATGATTTGTTTCGTGGTGGCGGGGGTGCAAAGCATGCCGGCAGCCGTCGCGGACGCTTACCAGGGTTTGTACTCGGTGTCGTCTTTGGTTTCGCCGCCGTCGGTAAGTTCGTCGCCGCCCAGGTCGCCGCCCGGCTTGATGGTGATGGCTGATGCAGTAAGAAACGACCGGTGTTCCACGCTGGCCGTTTCCACGTCTGGGGTAAAATATTTCTTCTTCATATGCGCTTGTTACGAAGTTGGTATCGATGTAATATCCTGATTGGCGGTGTGTTGCCCGCCGATTGCGCGCAGGCGGTATCCCCCCGTGTGCTGGCGCAATGTGCGTAAAAAAGGCATGTTTGTGTTGCCGTGCAAAATTACGAATAATATACGACACGAAATATACCGGCGTACGAAAAAATGCGAAAAAAACGATGGACGGCCACCGTCGCATGATGAACATTTATGACGGCGTAATACGGTCGGGCAAGCAGGGGCAACGCAAGCGGACGGGCAGTAAGGCACAAACGCAGGGCAAGCAGGGGCAATGCAAGCACACGGGCAGTAAGGCACAAACGCATGACAAGCAGGGGCAATGCAAGCACACGGGCAGTAAGGCACAAACGCACGGTTAGCAGGGACAACGACAAACGCACGGTTAGCAGGGACAACGACAAACGCACGGTTAGCCCTGTAAGGGCGACAGATTATAGGATAGGGGTTTACCCCTATCGTTTTAATGCCGTTTTAATGAGTTGCCCCTGTAGGGGGCGCATATTTAAATTGCAAACGGCGGTTGAATTATGCGCCCCCTACAGGGGCGATGGAAATATGATAGTCGTTCGTTCGTAGGGGTAAACCCCTACGCTATATTATGTGCCCCCTTCAGGGGCAATGCAAGCGGACGGTTAGCAGGGGCAATGCAAGCACACGGGCAGTAAGGCACAAACGCATGAAAACGCATAGGCAACGCAAGCACACGGGCAGTAAGGCACAAACGCATGACAACGCATGGCAACGCACGCGCATGACAAGCCCTGTAAGGGCGACATATTATAGGATAGGGGCTCGCCCCTATCGTTTTAATGCCGTGTTAATGAATCGCCCCTGTAAGGGGCTCATAATTCAACGCACAATGCGGTTGAATTATGCGACAGCGGCGCGCTACAGCACGCCGAGCAGGCGCAGGATGTAGGGGGCGAGGATGGCGGTGAAGATGCCGTTGAGCGTGAGGCCGAGCGAGGCGTAGGCACCGTGCTCCATGCCGTGCTCCATGGCCGCTGAGGTGCCCACGGCGTGCGAGGCGGTACCCAGCGATATGCCCTGCGAGGAGGGCATGCCGATGTGGCCGTACCTGAGGATGCGGAAGCCGGTGACGGCGCCGAAGATGCCCACGAACACCACGATGGTGGCCGTGAGCGAGGGGATGCCGCCCACGCTGCGCGTCACCTCCATGGCGATGGGCGTGGTGACCGACTTGGCGGCCAGCGACAGCACCACGCCGTGCGAGGCACCGAAGGCCTGGGCCAGCAGCACCACCGACACGATGCCCACGAGACAGCCCACGAGCTGCGAGAGCACGATGGGAACCAGTTCGTGGCGTATGGAACTGAGCTGCTTGTAGAGCGGCACGCCGAGCGACACGACGGCGGGCTTGAGCCAGAACTCGATCTTCGATCCGCTGACGCGGTAGGTCTCGTAGTCGACGTGGGCCACCGAGAGGAAACATATCATGAAGGCGATGCTCACCAGGATGGGGTTGAACACCGGCAGCTGCAGCACTTTCCTTACGAGCTTGGCCAGGAAATAGACGCCGAAGGTAAGGGTGAGCAGAAAATAATCGTTGCAGAAATAGTCGTGTATGTGCATGGTTGTGTTATCCTGAATGACAGAGCGTGTGTCAGTTGTGCCGGCGCTTGGCGGCAGTCTTGATGGCGTTGACGGCCTTGCGTGCTGCGATGTGCGTCCATCCGGTGACGACGAGCACCAGCACGGTGCTGAGGGCGGTGGCCAGCACGATGGGGCCGATCTCGGCCTTGATGAGGTCGAAGTAGAGCATGAGGGCCACGCCGGGCGGCACGAAGAAGAAGCCCATATTCTTCACGAGGAAATTGGAGAGGGTCTCCACCCATTCGAGCTTCACCGCCCCGGTCTTGAGCAGCAGGGTGAGCAGCAGCATGCCCACGATGCTGGAGGGCACGGTGATGCCGGTGAGCCATACCGCAAATTCGCCCACGGCGAGGCATCCGATGATAATGGCCAGTTGTCTGAACATGTTTTTTTGTGTGTTTGCGGAGTTGCGCCCGGAGGGGGGGGCGTGCGTCCAGTGTTATCCGTTTGGTTGTCGCCCGTTAGCGGGCGCATATTTGGTGCATTCCGTTTGGTTGCCCCTGTAAGGGGCGCATCGCACAGGTGCATTGATGGGCGTATTCCGTTTGGTTGCCCCTGTAAGGGGCGCATAATATAGGATAGGGGTTTACCCCTATCTCCAGGGTTCTCCCCCCCCCCCCGATTTTCCGCCCCTGTAGGGGGCGCATATTTCAACCTCCTGTTTAATTGTGCGCCCCCTACAGGGGCGGTGGGATGACGGGATGCGGTGCGTCGATAGGGGTAAACCCCTATCCTATATTATGTGCCCCCTACAGGGGCATCGGGTGCATCACAACGGGCAACGGATTGTCGCAACGCCACATCGGGGTGCATCGCAACGGGCAACGGATTGTCGCATCGGATGCATCGGGTTGCATCGCAACGCCGCATCACTGCGCCATGCGGCGCAGCACGAGGGCCGAGTTGGTGCCTCCGAAGCCGAACGAGTTGCTGAGCACGGTGTCGAGCTGGGTGTCGACGGTGCGGGCAGCGATGTTGAGCTTTTCGGAGTGTTCGTCGGGGTTGTCGAAATTGATGTTGGGAGCCACGAAGTTGTTGAGCATCATGAGGGTGCTGTACACGGCCTCTGAGGCTCCTGCCATCCAGCACTCGTGTCCGGTCATGCCCTTGGTGGAGGAGATGAGGGCGTGCTTGCCGCGGAACATGCGGTCGAGGGCGATGGCCTCGTACATGTCGCCCTGGCGTGTGCTGGTGGCGTGCGCGTTGATGTAGTCGACGCTGTCGGCCCCGATGCCGGCCGACTGCAGTGCGCGTGTCATGGCCGTGACGCTGCCGTCGTCGGAGGGCTGGCTGATGCCGCCGCCGTTGCTGGAGAAGCCGTATCCGGCCACCTCGGCCAGGATGGTGGCGCCGCGCCGGCGGGCGTGTTCATAGTCCTCGAGCACCAGTGCGGCCGCACCGCCGCTGGGTATGAGGCCGTCGCGGTCGCGGTCGAAGGGGCGGCTGGCGTGCGCCGGGTCGTCCATGCGCACGGAGAAGGCGCCGAGGGCGTCGAACGAGGCCATCGAGTAGTAGTTGGTCTCCTGTGCGCCGCCGCAGAGCACCATGTCCTGCAGTCCCTGGCGTATCATCATGAAGCCCAGTCCGATGGAGTGGCTGCCGCTGGCGCATGCCGCGCTGACGGTGAAGTTGACGCCGCGCAGGTGGAAGATGGTGCTGAGGTTCATGTTGACCGTGGAGTTCATCGACTGGAAGATGATGCCGTATCCGAGCATGGCCGAGTCGTGTTTCTCGTCCATGATTTTCGAGGCTTCGATGACGGGCTTGGCCGACGAGTCGTTGCCGAAGATGCATCCCACCTCGTTGTGGAGCAGGTAACTGTCGTCGATGCCGGCCTGTGCGAAGGCCTGTCGGCTGGCCATGTAGGCGTAGCGTGCCTCCTCGGGCATGCCGGCGCGTGTGTGTCGGTCGAGCATCTGCTTGGTGATGACGGGTTCGGGCACGATGCCGGTCAGTGCCGACCGGTAGCCGTACTGCAGCCGTTCGGGCTGCAGGCCGATGCCGGGCCTCCCGAGGCGCAGCGACTGTGCCACGGTGTCGAGGTCGGTGCCGAGGCACGACCAGATGCCCATGCCGGTGATTACCACTCTTCTTTCCATATTGGCTTGTCTGTGTATTGCTTTGTTGTGTAGTCTGTTGCGTGTGTGTGTCAGGTGTAGAGGCCGCCGTTGACGCTGATCACCTCGCCGGTGATGTAGGCGGCGTCGGGCGAGCAGAGGAAGGCGACGGTGGCGGCCACCTCCTCGGGCCGCCCGAAGCGTCCCAGGGGCACGAGGCGCTGCAGCTCCTCGCGGGGCAGGTCGGCGGTCATGTCGGTGTCGATGAAGCCGGGTGCCACGGCGTTGACCGTAACGCCGCGCGGCGCCACCTCGGCGGCCAGGGCCTTGGTGGCTCCGATGAGGGCGGCCTTGGCCGCGCTGTAGTTGACCTGTCCGGCCATGCCCTTGATGCCCGAGAGCGACGACATGTTGACGATGCGTCCGCCGCGCCGGCGGGGCATCATGTGCTTCAGCAGGCGGCGGGTGATGTGGAAGAAACCGTCGAGGCTGGTGCGCAGCACGTCGTGCCACTCGTCGTCGGACATCATGAACATCACGTTGTCGCGGCGTATGCCGGCGTTGTTGACCAGCACGGAGATGTACTCGCCGGGGTGTGCCTGCTCCCAGCTGTCGAGGGCGGCGTCGGTCTGTGCGGCGTCGGCCACGTCGAAGGGCAGCAGCTCGGCTTGTCCGCCGGCCTGCTCGATGAGCCGCTTCACCTCGGCGGCGCTGTCGGCCGACGAGCGGTAGTTGATGATGACCGCATAGTTGGCGGCCAGGCGCAGCGCCACGGCGCGTCCTATGCCGCGCGAGGCTCCTGTAACGAGTGCGTATTTCATGGTTTTGTCGGTGTTGTGGCCTTGGCCTTTCCCCGGCCGGGGCAGAACGGCGGCAAAGGTAGGTATTTTCGGCGACATACGGGCCATCGCCCGCCGCCTTTTTCCGCGGCCGCGGCATTTTCGGCCGCACGCCGGGATACCACGGATGGGTTTTCCGCGCACCGACAGCACGCCATGGTTTTCACGAACACGGATTTCACGCAATGGGTTTTTCGACACGGATTGCACGAAAAGGTTTTCCGCACACGGATTTCACGCAAAGGTTCTTCGAACACGGATTGCACGCAATGGGTTTTTCCGAACACGGATTTTAGGGATTTTAAGGGATTACGGCGGCATAGGCCCATTCAACACGCATTCGTGAAATTCGTTAAATTCGTGGTTAGTACAAAAGCAGGAGCAGTGGTTTTTATAACCACGAATTTAACGAATTTCACGAATGACATCATGGGCATCCATCCGCATCCCTTAAATCCGTGTTCGGAAAACCACCTCCTTGTTTGGCGGGACTATCCCGTAAATCCCTTAAATCCGTGTTCGGAAAACCACATCCTTGTTTGGCAGGACTATCCCGTAAATCCCTTAAATCCGTGCAATCCGTGTTCGGAAAACCACATCCTTGTTTGGCGGGACTATCCCGTAAATCCCTTAAATCCGTGTTCGGGAAAACCCATGGCGTGCAATCCGTGTTCGGGGTCAGAGCACACTGCGGCGGTTGCGGCGGCGCGTCGTGTAGCTGACGTGCAGCCAACGGGGCTGGGCGGCGCCGATCGGTTCCCAGATGAGCTGGTCGAAGTCGAGGCTGTCGCGTATGTAGCGGTAGAGGGCCACGGCGCGCTCGGGCGTGCCCACCACGATGTCGGCGGCCTCGCCCCTGAGGTGCTGCGAGGTGGGCGAGGCACCGGGTATGAGCCTGTTGACGGCCGGCGAGCGGAAGCCGCTCGACACCACCAGGGGTCCGAAGCGGCGGCGCAGCGGTTCGAGCACCTCGCGGCAGAGAGCCTCGAGGGCGGCGGTCTGTGCGGCGTTGGGGCGGTTGGCCAGGTTGTGGTCGGCGGCCACGCCCGAGCGGGTCAGTTCGTAGAGCATGAAATGGGGTGTGAGCAGGGTTCGTTCTGTGTTTGTCATGGCATTGGGTTGTGTTTGTGTTGTTGTGAAAAATGTGTGTGGGGGGTGCGCGTGCCTCGTGCGGCACGGCGTTCAGAGGTAGGCGCGCAGCACGGAGCGGTGGTCGGTGGTGCGGTTGTTGATTTTCCACACCACATGGGTGAGCGACCGCGGCAGCTGCATGCCGGCGGCCTCAAACACGCGGCGTGCCAGCCACCGCTGGGTGCAGGGGCGCCCGTAGGGGTCGGTGATGCGGTGGGTGGCCCAGGCCAGGTGCACCATCTCCACGAGGTCGGTGCGCGTGCGTGTCCAGGCCACCGTGGCGGGCGGCTGGCGTGCCATGAGGGCCACGTCGGCAGCCAGCCGACCGAGGGCTTCGCGGCGTCGCTCGAGGCGCAGCCGCTGCTGTTCCATCTCGTTGATCATGGTCGTAGCGTTTTTGTCGGTTCAGAACACGCCGCGGTAGCACCTGAGGCGTGGGAAGCGCACGGGCTTCTGCCACTGTATGAACACGTTGATGTCGACGCCGCCCTCAAACCACAGGCGGCCGAAATAGTCCACCACCGACGGCCGACCGGTCAGGCGGCTCTGCCGCGCCACGCTGTAGATGTTGGCGGGCAGACGGCGGTGCAGGTTGCGGCAGAGCAGGGTGGCTATGCGCTGCATGGTCATGGGGCGGTGGGTGTCGTGGTCGATGATGCGGTGCATGCGTGCCAGTGTCCAGGCCACCTCCATGAGCTGGCTGGTGGTGTCGCTCCAGATGGGAAACTCGGCGGAGGCGCAGTCCAGGTCGATGACGGCGCTGAACAGCTCCACCATGCGGTCCTCGATGACGAGTTGCTGCTCGTAGGTCATCGTGAAGGGTCGGACGGCGTTGACGGGTGCGTTGCTGTTGTGTGTCATAGTGTGTGTACGGTTTTTAGGGGTTGGATACATGTGTGTGTCTGTGTTGTCGTCGGCTCGTTGAGCGGGCCGTGCAAGTGGGTTGTTAACGTGTAGTGAGTGTGTTGTAATTGTGTTGTGAGTGTAGTTTGCGGTGTGCGCTGGCCAGCGTGCGGTTCACTGGGGCAAAGGTAGGGCATGGCGCACGCCACACCAAAAAACGCCCCGAATTTTAAAAACATTTAAAATATCGATGAAATCACATTTCACGGAAAGTAAAACATCGGAACAATCTATATGTTTTTAACAACCGTTTAACAACATGCAGCAAGCGGTGGGGGCCAAAAGGGCGGAAACGCAAGCGCAGGGCAAGCCCTGTAGGGGGCGCATCATTCAAGTCATCATGCGGTTGTAATATGCGCCCCCTACAGGGGCAACCCATTAAACGGCATTGAAACGATAGGGGCAAGCCCCTATCCTATAATCTGTCGCCCTTACAGGGCTTGCCATGTGCTTGCGTTGT
>CAVKJH010000088.1:0-101496 GCA_963656755.1 bacterium | reverse complement strand
ATGCGCCCCCTACAGGGGCGATGGAAAAACGATGAACCGTAAAACCGTAGGGGTAAACCCCCTACGCTATATTATGCGCCCCCTACAGGGGCATGAGTTCAATACGAACCTGATTGTAATAAACTAAACACCTCATATACAACACATTCGTTCATATTTTGTGCGATTTTTCGTGCACAAATAAAATTGGATTTTGAACACCCTACCCTACAGGGGCGACGGAAAAACGAAGCACCGTTAAACGTAGGGGCGAGCCCCTACGCTATAATCTGTCGTCCCTACGTGACTCGTCAATTGTGATGTTTTACCGGACACCAATGATTTCGAAACAGTTTTTGGCCGCCCTTCCTGTAGCGGTGTGCGCGGTCAGGCCAGCTCCAGGCTCAGGGCCGCCCTCAGTTTCTCGATGGCCGGGTTGTTCTGCCTCATGTGGTCGAAGAGCTCTCGCTTGGTGAAGGCCCGCTTCATTTCGGACACTTCGGCCAGGCGCAGCGTCAGTTCTATGCTGTTGTTGTGCAGCATCTTGCGCATGGTGGCGCGTATGTTGCCCCGTATCTCGCCTACCTGCTGCATCAGGATCTCGTTGTCGATAACGGCCTCGATGTTGGGATAGTCGGTAATGTGGGGCGTGATGTTCTTCAGTCGGGCTGCCAGGCCCACGAGCCGCTGCGGCATGCGGTTGCACATCAGCGTCCACTCCATGCTGAGCTGCTCCTCGGTGAACGGCTGTTCCGCTGCCGGTTCTTTGCTGTCCTTGTCGTCGCCGGGCAAGTCGGCTTTCGTGTAGTCGGGCTTCCGCGACTGGTTTCTCAGGTCGCCGAAGGTGATGTTCCCCGGCCCCTTGATGTTGAGGCGCACCTTGCCCAGCGGGCTGTCGATGCGTGCGTGTACGGTGTGCGCCGCCTTGGTGGTTTCGTCGCCGGCCGGTTGGGCTGCGGGTGCTTCGGTAGTGGGATCGGCCGTGTGGCGTGCCGCCCGTGCGATGGTCTTCCCAGCCCCGGCCACCTGCGCTGCCGTTGCGGGTTGGGATGTCATGATGTTCTTGAACAGGGATTTCAGACGCTTGGGGCTACGCCCCGCCCCGGCCGCATCGTCGTCGTCGGGTTGCGTCAGCTGGGCTATGCGTATGAGCGTCAGTTCGGCCAGCAGCCGCTTGTTGCTGCTCTGCCGGTAGTTCACGTCGCACTCGTTCATGATTTTCAGAGCCTTGTAGAGGAAGGGCAGGGGGCATCTTTTGGCCTGCTCCTCGTAGCGCTGCCGTTGCTGCTCGCTGGTCTCCAGCAGGGGCAGGGTCTGCGCGTCGCGTGCCATCATCACGTTGCGCACATGCGAGGCCAAGCCGTTGACGAGGTTGCCGCCGTCGAATCCCTTGGCGATGATGCCGTTGAGCAGCACCATGATGTCGCTGGCCTTGTTTTCGAGAGCCAGGTCCACGATGCGGAAATAATTGTCGGCATCGAGCACGTTGAGATCCTCGAGCACCTTGTCGTAGGTGATGTGCCCCTGGCAGAAACTGTTCACCTGGTCGAAGATTGACAGGGCGTCGCGCATGCCGCCGTCGGCCTTTTCGGCAATCACGTTGAGTGCCTCCTCCTCGTAGTCGGCCCCTTCCTTTTCGGCCACCATCTTCAGGTGGGCGATGATGCGGGGCACCGTCATGCGCTCAAAGTCGTAGATCTGGCACCTCGAGAGGATGGTGGGCAGTATCTTGTGCTTCTCGGTAGTGGCCAGGATGAATATGACGTGCTTGGGGGGCTCTTCCAGCGTCTTCAGGAAAGCGTTGAAGGCGGCCGTGGAGAGCATGTGCACCTCGTCGATGATGAACACCTTGTAGCTTCCTACCTGCGGGGGGATGAGGGTCTGTTCCATCAGCGTCTTGATGTTCTCCACCGAGTTGTTGCTGGCGGCGTCGAGCTCAAAGATGTTCATGGAGCGCCCCTCGTTGAAGGCCTTGCAGTTCTCGCACTCGTTGCAGGCCTCGCCGTCGGCCGTGGGCGAGGAGCAGTTGATGGCCTTGGCGAAGATGCGGGCGCATGTGGTCTTGCCCACACCCCGCGGACCGCAGAACAGGTACGCGTGTGCCAGCTTGCCGCCCTTCACGGCGTTCTTCAGCGTGGTGGTAAGGGCTTCCTGGCCCACCACCGAAGCGAACGTCATCGGACGGTACTTGCGCGCCGAAACAATGTAGTTGTCAGTCATGTGTAGTCTGGTGGTTTGTCATTGCAAAGTTAGGACAATTTGGGTGAAGGGCAAAACAAAAAACATGATTTCTTTTGCATCTTTCGACGATTTGCATTAACTTTGCAACTCTCTAAAACGAAGAAAATGAGCACCAAGATTAGCTTCGTGTGGAACCTCCTTTCCCGCTACAAGTACCTCATCACCATCGTGGTGGGCGTGGTTGTCGTGGGGTTTGTCGACGACAACAGTCTGCTGCAGCGGTTCAGGTACGACCTGCAGATCAGCGAACTGAAAGACGAGATCAAGGCGTACGACCAGAAAAACGAGGCTATCGTGAGGCGGCTGCGCGCCGTGCAGCGCAATCCCAAGGCCATCGAGAAGATTGCGCGCGAACGCTATTTCATGAAGGCCGACGACGAGGACATCTTTGTGCTCAGCACCGACCGTCAGGCCGAGGCCGACGGTGTGGCTGAAACCACCGATAACGATGAAACAACTAAGTAAAATCCAGACATTCCTTTTCCTTGCCGGCGGTGCGCTGATGGTTGTCGGCGCCGGCTGCTTTTCGTTCATGTGGCACCAGGCGGCCGTCTGCTGGGTGTTCCTGCTGGGCGCCGTCATGTTCTCGGTCGTGCAGATGATGCAGACCTACGAGGGCAGCGAGCTCGCCGTCAAGCGGCTCAAGCGCATACAGAACCTGGCCGACGTGCTCTTTGTTGTGGCCGGCATACTCATGGCCGACACCGCGTGCGGCTTCTTCAGGCCCCTCTTTGCCAACGTGTTCACCTATTTCACCTATGTTTATAACAAGTGGGTAGTGGTGCTGCTCATAGCGGCCGTTGTGGAGGTGTACACCATGCACAGGCTCGACCACGAACTTTCCAAAAAAAACATAAAAGATTAGGCGATACCTTTAAATTGCATAAATTTATTTTCGCGCCTCGCAAATACATGTTATCTTTGTGTTGCTTGAACAAACCGCTTATGAATAAAGTCTTGTATGCGATTGCCAGCATTCTGGCTCTCACCTCTTGTGCCAACACCTTCAACATCAGCGGCACCTCGAACGTGTCCACGCTCGACGGGCAGAAACTGTACCTGAAGGTGTTCAAGGATACCGCGCTGAAAAACCTCGACTCGTGCGACGTGGTGCACGGACAGTTCCAGTTCGTGGGTTCCATCGACTCCGTGCGCATCGCCACCATCTTCCTCAACGAGAACAGCGGGCTGCCTGTGGTGCTCGAAAGCGGCGACATACAGGTCAAGATCGACAACATGCAGGAAAGCGTAACCGGCACGCCCCTCAACGAGGAGCTGTCGGCGTTCAGAAGCAAGTTCACACAGCTCACCAACCAAAGCGTAGAACTGGTGCACAAGCACGACCAGGCCATCATGAACGGCAGCGACATGAACGTGGTCAACGCACGGCTGGCACGCGAGAACGACGAAATAAACGCCAAGATGGACAAGCTCGTAACCTCGTTTGTCACAGAGAATTTCGACAATGTGCTGGGACCGTACGTCTTCATCAACACCTGCATCAACCGATACGAGGTGCCCATGCTCGACGCATGGATAGAGGATATCATGAGCAAAGCCACCGACAAGTTCAAGAACGACCCGCAGGTGAAGGAGTATTACCAGGCGGCGCAGGAAAACCAGAACATTATGAACGGCATGAAGGAAATGCCCGCACAGCCGTCCGTGCAGCAGGCGGCCCCGCCGCAGGACGGGCCTACGCCCAACCAGCTGGCTGCCCCGCAGGACCAGAAGGCCGGCCAGCCGGCACAGACCGAATAACCATACACGGCGGGAACAGCACGCCCGACAGTCCGGCACACCGGGCACAAGGCTGCCGTTGCCGTCCCGCACCAACCCAATACAGGCAATGAGGATAGTCATTGTAGGAGGCCGCATCGTCAACGAAGGCGATGTTTTCGAGGGCTCCGTCATCATCGAGGACGACCGCATCGTGCAGGTCGTAAGAGGAAAGGAAACACCCCGTGGCATCTACGACAAGCGATTGGATGTCACGGGGTGCTTCGTGTTGCCGGGCATTATCGACAGCCATGTGCATTTCCGCGAGCCGGGACTCACCGACAAGGCCGACATCGGCAGCGAGTCGCGAGCTGCGGCCTATGGCGGTGTGACGTCTTATTTCGACATGCCCAACACCGTTCCGCAAACCACTACGCCCGAAGCATGGCACGACAAGATGCAAAGGGCAAGCCGCGAAAGCCATGTCAACTATGCCTTCTTCTTCGGGGCCACCAACGACAACGCATCCGTCTTCCGGCAGCTCGATGCCACCCGTCTGCCCGGCATCAAACTGTTCATGGGTGCGTCGACAGGCAATATGCTTGTCGACAGGCTCGGTTCGCTCATCGACGTGTTCCGCACCTGCGCCGCGACCCGACTGCCCCTGATGAGCCATTGCGAAGACTCCACGCTCATTGACAGCAATATGAAACGCATGAAAGAGGCTTACGGCGACGACCCTCCCGTCATGCTGCATCCGCTCATACGATCGGAGGAAGCGTGCTACGAGAGTTCGGCCCTGGCTGTCAACCTCGCCCGGCAGTTCGGCACACGGCTCCATGTGGCCCATGTAACCACCGCCAAGGAACTGCAGCTGTTCGAACCCTTGTGCGAGGACAGCGCAGGCCGTCTGCCGCTCGTCACGGCCGAGGCCGTCATAGCCCATCTGTGGTTCTCCAATCTCGACTATATAGAAAAAGGTGCGCTCATCAAGTGCAACCCCGCCGTGAAGCGACCCGAAGACCGCGAGGCGCTGCGACAGGCCCTGACCGACGGCCACATCGCTACCGTCGCCACCGACCATGCGCCCCACCGACTGCACGACAAGCAGGGCGGATGCGCCAAGGCTGCCTCGGGCATGCCCATGCTGCAGTTCTCGCTGGTGTCGATGCTCGACCTGGTCGACCGTCATGTGCTGACCATAGACCGGCTGGTGTGGCTGATGTGCCACAATCCCGCCCGCCTGTTCGGTGTCAGCGGGCGTGGCTTCCTGCGACCGGGCTACAAGGCCGACATAGCCGTTGTGAGGCCCGACGACCCTTGGACGGTTACCGAAGACATCATACAGAGCAAGTGTGGATGGAGCCCCATGACAGGACAGCAGTACGGATGGCGGGTCGTGAAGACCCTTTGCAACGGACACCTGGTGTACGACAACGGGACGTTCGACAGCCAGTACCGCGGCGAGGCCGTCCGCTTCAGGCTCGGCGGTGACGGGAAGCAACCGGAAAAACCATGAAGAGGAACGCCCGCTAACACCAGTCTGCCCTGCCGCCCATGATAGCAAGAATCATCATACCGGTTGTCCTGGCCATCCTGTTGTCCGACCTTTACATCGACCGGCTCTATTTCCGGCGGCATCCCCGCCGCTGCCGGTGGAGACGTCTGCTGTGGTGGCTGCCCGGAACGGTCATGCTGGCTTATTCGGCCGCACTGGCCTGCGTCCCCAATTTCGTGCCCGACAATCTGCTGTGGGTCAACCTCTATATGGTGGCCATGGCACTGCTGGTCGTCCCCAAGGTGATCTTTGCGCTCTGCTCGGGCATCGGCCGGCTGTGCCGTCGCCTGACGGGTGCCCGTCGCAACTGGGGAAACGGGGTGGCCGGGGTGCTCATCGCCGCTGTCTGGTATGTGCTGGGCTACGGCTTCACGGCCGGTTTCGAGAAGTTCGAGGTGAAGCGGATCGACCTGTATTTCGACAACCTTCCGCCTGCATTCGACGGTTACCGCATCGTGCATTTCACCGACGCACATGTGGGAACGCTCGTGTCGCGCGACGTGCAACTGCTGAAGCGCGACCTGGACAGCATCAATGCGCAGCAAGCCGACCTCATCGTGTTCACCGGCGACCTGCAGAACACGCAGCCCAAGGAAATCTATCCCGTCCGGCAACTGCTGGCATCGCTGCGGGCCCGCGACGGGGTGGTGTCGGTACTCGGCAACCACGACTACAGCAAGTATATCCATGCCGACCCCGTCGTGGAAGCCGCCAACCGGGCGGAGACCGTTGCCTGCCAGCGGCAATGTGGCTGGCGTGTGCTGCTCAACGAGCATATCGCCCTGCACCGGGGGCGGGACTCCATTGTCATTGCCGGCGCACAAAACTACGGCGACCCAGACAGTGCGGACATACAAGGCACGCTCAGTGGGGTGGACAGGCATGCGTTCACGGTCATGCTGCAGCACAACCCGGCGGCCTGGGGCAAGACCATCGTGCCTACGCACCGGGTGGAGCTGACGCTGAGCGGCCATACGCACGGCGGACAGATGGCGGTCTGCGGCTGGAGGCCCACGCGCCTGACCTATGCCGAGGACTACGGACACTACGAACGCGGCGGAAGCCAGCTCTATGTCTCGTCGGGCTTGGGCGGACTGGTGCCTTTCCGTTTTGGCCTGCCGGCCGAAATAGCAGTGATAACCTTACATAAATCAAGAAAATGAAATACATCTATCGTCTTTATCAGCTTTGTGTCGTATTGCCCATTTTCCTGTTGGCGTCGGTTGCCACGGCCCTGGTCACGGCCGTAGGATGTGTCGTGGGCAACGGGCATGTGTGGGGCTACTATCCCGGCAAGTACTGGTCGCGCCTTATCGTGCGGCTGATGTTGCTGCCAGTCAAGGTGGAAGGCCGCGAAAACCTGCAGCCCGGACAGTCGTATGTCTTTGTGGCCAACCATCAGGGGGCGTTCGACATCTTCCTGATCTATGGCTATCTGAACCGCAACTTCAAGTGGATGATGAAACGGTCGCTGCGCAAGGTGCCGCTCGTGGGCATGGCTTGCCAGTACGCTCACCACATCTTTGTGGACCGAAGCGGCGTGTCGAAGATCAAAGCCACTTACGACGAGGCGCGCAAGGTGCTGCGCGACGGCATGTCGCTGGTGGTCTTCCCCGAGGGCGCACGCACGTTCACGGGACACATGGGCAAGTTCCGCCGCGGCGCATTCATGCTGGCCGACGAGCTGCAGCTGCCGGTTTGCCCACTTACGATCAACGGCTCTTTCAATGTCATGCCGCGCATGCGCGACTGGCATTGGGTGGAATGGCATCCGCTGACGCTTACCATCCACAAGCCCATAGAGCAGAAAGGAAAGGGGCGCGAGTACGAGAAGGAAATGGAGGAGACCTGCTACCGCGTCATCATGGACGGGCTGGTGCCCGAATATCAGGGCTATGTGGAAAACGCCGACCAGTGATGCGGCCTTACCGAGGCGGCTCGGCAAAAGCCGCCGGCGGACCGTATTTCTGCCCGATTTGCTTGGCTTTTCTGTCCGATTTGCTTGGCATTTCATACATTATTTTATAATTTTGCAAGAAAAGGTGTGCCTTCCGACGGACATCGCAACCCATAAACCTACTATTCGCTATGCATGAAAGTGACTCAATAATTATCATTCCCACATACAACGAGAAAGAAAACATGGAGAAAATCATCCGTGCGGTCTTCTCGTTGAACAAGTGTTTTCACATCCTCGTCATCGACGACGGAAGTCCAGACGGTACTGCCGGCATCGTGAAACGGCTGATGCACGACGAGTTTTCCGACCGTCTGTTCCTTGTGGAACGTTCGGGCAAACAGGGGCTCGGCACTGCCTACATCGCCGGGTTCAAGTGGGCGCTGGAGCATCAGTACGAGTACATCTTTGAGATGGACGCCGATTTCAGCCACAATCCCGACGACCTGCCGCGCCTTTATGCCGCCTGCCACGACGAGGGAGGCGATGTGGCCGTGGGGTCGCGCTACATCACGGGTGTCAATGTGGTGAATTGGCCGATGGGCCGTGTGCTGATGAGCTATTTTGCGTCGCAGTATGTGCGCTTCGTCACAGGCATCGATGTGCACGACACCACCGCCGGCTTTGTGTGCTACCGCCGCCGCGTGCTCGAGACCATAGAGCTCGACAAGATACGTTTCAAAGGTTACGCCTTCCAGATCGAGATGAAATACACGGCCTATCGCATCGGTTTCAATATCAAGGAAGTGTCGGTGGTCTTTGTCAACCGCAAGGAGGGAACCAGCAAGATGAGCGGCGGCATCTTCAGCGAAGCGCTGTTCGGCGTGATGAGGCTTAGGCTCGACGGTTGGTTCCGCAAATATCCAAAGATAAAGAATTGAACTTACACGACATTCAGAACCTTTACGGCACCTTGCCTCAGGCGGGTGCCGTGCTCCATTCGCTGGAAAACAAATCGGTAAGAGACGTTTTCCTGCAGGGATTGTTGGCTTCTGCCGCCCCCATGTTTTTTGGTGCTGTGGCCCGGCGTTTGCGCCGCGACGTGGTGTTTGTGTTGCCGGATGCCGATGAGGCGGGCTATTTCTATAATGACCTCAACAGCCCGACAAACGCCACTGCCGGTGCGCCCGATGCCGCTTCGGCTGTGCCCTACGAAATCCTTTTCTTTCCTTCGGGCTACCGCCGGGCCGTGAAATACGGTCAGCGCGACGCTGCCAATGCCATCCTGCGTACCGAGGTGCTGGCCAAACTGGCTGCCCGTGTCACGCCGACGGATGACAAACCTTCGGCCGGCGGCGCACCCCTGTTTATTGTGACCTATCCCGAGGCCTTGGCCGAGCTGGTGGTGTCGCAAACGCATCTTGACGAGCGGCGCGTGTCGCTGAAGACCGGACAGACCGTCGACATTACCGACCTGGCACACCGTTTGCGCGACCTGGGGTTCAAAGAGGTGGACTATGTCTACGAGCCGGGGCAGTTTGCCCTGCGCGGAAGCATACTCGACGTTTACTCTTTCTCCGGCGAACTGCCGTTCCGCATCGATTTCTTTGGCGACGAGGTGGATACCATCCGCACGTTCACCGTGGACGACCAGTTGTCGAAAGACCGCAAGACCGAGATGGAAATCGTGCCCGAGCTGGCGGCATCGGCCGCCGAGAAAGTTCCTTTTCTTGAGTTTCTGTCCGACGATGCCGTGCTGGCGGCGAAGGACTTGGGTTTTGTGCGCGACACCATAGAGCGCATTTACAACGAGGGCTTCTCGTCGCAGGCACTCGCCGAGCGGCTCGAAGGAGCTACCGAGATGGAGCAGGAACAGATACGCCGCGACATGACGTGCGACATGACGCTGTGCACGCCGGCGCGATTTGTGCGCGACGCCGGCCGTTTCCAGCATGTGTTTTTCGGCCCGACAGCGGCAACCGCAACACCGGCAACGGCAGATGCTCTTGCAGCCGGCCACGAAAGTGTGCGCATCACTTTCCATACCACGCCACAACCTTTGTTCCACAAGAACTTCAGCCTTCTCCGGCAGACGCTCGACGACTATATCCTCCAGGGTTACAAGATTTATATACTGGCCGACAGCAGCAAGCAACAGCAGCGGCTGAAGGATATCTTCGACGAGGCGGGGGGCGATCCGGAGCGTTCGCAGTCGAATGCCCAGCGCCCGCGCATCGCCTTCATTCCCGTGGACAAGACGGTGCACGAGGGGTTTGCCGACCATGATTTGCGGGCGTGTTTCTTTACCGACCACCAGATATTCGACCGTTTCCACAAGTACAACCTCAAGTCGGACAGTGCCCGGACAGGCAAGATGGCTCTTACCATGAAGGAGCTGCAGGAGATGGAACCCGGCGACTATATCGTGCATGTGGACCTCGGAATCGGAAAGTTCGGCGGTCTGGTGCGTGTGCCTACGCCCGAGGGTACCTATCAGGAGGTAATCCGCATCATCTACCAGAACAACGACAAGGTGGATGTGTCCATCCATTCGCTCTACAAGATATCCAAGTACCGGCGCAGCGATACCGGCGAACCGCCCCGCCTGAGCACGCTGGGGACGGGGGCATGGGAACGCCTGAAGGAGAAAACCAAAAAGAAAATCAAGGATATTGCCCGCGACCTTATCCGGCTATACGCCAAGCGGCGCCATGAGAAAGGGTACGCTTTCGCCCCCGACAATTTCATGCAGCACGAGCTGGAAGCCAGTTTCCTCTACGAGGACACGCCCGACCAGCTGCGCACCACGCAGGAGGTGAAGGCCGACATGGAGCGTGCGCAGCCCATGGACCGCCTGATATGCGGCGACGTGGGCTTCGGAAAGACCGAGATAGCCGTGCGTGCGGCGTTCAAGGCGGCATGCGACTCGAAGCAGGTGGCGGTGCTGGTGCCTACCACGGTGCTGGCTTACCAGCATTACCAGACCTTCCGTTCGCGGTTGAAAGAGTTCCCGGTCAGGGTCGAATATCTGTCGCGGGCACGGTCGGCCAAGCAGACCCGGCAGGTGCTCGACGACCTGAAGGCCGGCAAGGTGGACATCGTGGTCGGCACGCACAAGCTGCTGGGCAAGTCCGTAGAATGGCACGACCTGGGGCTGCTCATCATCGACGAAGAGCAGAAGTTCGGCGTGTCGACCAAGGAAAAGCTGCGCAAGCTGAAGACCAACGTTGACACCCTCACCATGTCGGCCACGCCCATCCCGCGCACCTTGCAGTTCTCGCTCATGGGGGCACGCGACATGAGCGTCATCCGCACGCCGCCGCCCAACCGCCATCCCATCCACACCGAACTGTGCACCTTCGACGGAAGCACCATCGCCGACGCCATTAATTTCGAGATGAGCCGCAACGGGCAGGTCTACTTTGTGAGCGACCGCATAGCCGGTTTGCAGCACATTGCCGAAATCATCCACAAGTATGTGCCCGACGCCCGTGTGGTGATAGGCCACGGACAGATGCCGCCCGAGAAGCTCGAGGAGATCATCATGGGTTTCATCAATCACGATTACGACGTGCTGCTCTCCACAACCATTGTGGAGAACGGCATCGACATATCCAACGCCAACACGATCATCATCAACGATGCCCACCATTTCGGCCTTTCTGACCTGCACCAGATGCGCGGACGGGTGGGCCGTAGTAACCGCAAGGCTTTCTGTTACCTCATCGCGCCGCCCCGCAGTGTGCTTACGCCCGAGGCACGGCGTCGGCTCGAGGCGCTGGAAACCTTTTCGGAGCTGGGCAGCGGTTTCAATTTGGCCATGCAGGACCTCGACATCCGTGGCGCAGGAAACCTGCTGGGTGCCGAGCAGAGCGGTTTCATGGAAGACCTGGGCTACGAGACCTATCAGAAGATACTCAACCAGGCTGTGACCGAGCTGAAGAACAACGAGTTTGCCGACCTGTATGCGCAGGACATCGCGCAGGGCAAGGAGGTGTCGGGCGACGAGTTTGTGGAGGACTGCGCGGTGGACAGCGACCTGCAGATGTATTTCCCCGAAAGTTATGTTCCGGGCAGTGCCGAGCGCATGCTGCTCTACCGCGAACTGGACAATATAGACCGCGACGAAGCGCTCGACGCCTATCGCCAACGGCTGGTCGACCGCTTCGGTGCGGTGCCGCCCGAGGGCGAAGAGCTGCTGCAGGTAGTGACGCTGCGCCGTGTGGGCAAACGGCTTGGCTGCGAGAAGATAACGCTGCGCCATGCTACGCTCAGCCTTCAGTTCGTGTCACGGCAGGACAGTCCGTTCTACCAGAGCAAGGTCTTTGGTCGTATCATCAGGTATGTGATGGACAATCCGCGCCGCTGCCAGTTCAAGGATGCGCGCGGCCATCGCATTATCCAGGTGAAAGAGGTGCCGTCGGTGGCTGTTGCCGTCGGCGTGTTGCGCCACATGGAGAGCCAGGCCTGACAGCGGCTGGCTACGTCCCGCTTTGCGGCAGAAGCCCAACCGCCGTGCCGCCGGACATCCGCCGCCGTGCAGGAAGATACCTTTCGCGAATGCTTTGCCATGATGTGCAAAGCGTTTTTTTTCGTAACTTTGCAGGCGTTATGGACATACTTCTTACCGTTATTGCATATTTCTGCGTGCTGTTTGCGCTGAGCCGGCTTACGGTCAGGCGTTCGAGCAACGACACGTTCTACCGTGCCAACCGCCGATCGCCCTGGTACATGGTTGCCTTTGGCATGGTGGGAGCCTCCATATCGGGCGTAACCTTTGTGTCGGTGCCCGGCATGGTGATGAACAGCCAGATGACCTACATGCAGACCTGTCTGGGTTTCATCGTGGGTTATCTGGCTGTGGCTTTTCTCTTACTGCCGGTTTACTACCGGCTGAACCTTACCACCATCTACACCTACTTGGGCCAACGGCTGGGCCGGCGGTCGTACAAGACGGGCGCATGGTTCTTTCTCGTGTCAAAGATGACGGGTGCCGCCGTCCGGTTTTATGTGGTGTGCATCATCCTGCAGCGTTTTGTGCTCGACCGCTACGGCGTGCCTTTTGCCCTGACGGTGGTCGTCATGGTGTCGCTCATCTGGCTCTATACGCGCCGCGGAGGCGTGAAGACCCTGGTGTGGACCGACACCTTTCAGACCGCTTGCATGTTCGGGGCGCTGCTGCTCATCATTGTCCATGTGACGGATGCGCTCGGCATGACGGTAGGCGAGGCTGCGGCGGCCGTGGCATCCGATAGCCATTCGCGTATGTTTGTGTTCGACGACTGGGTGTCGAAGCAAAATTTCTGGAAACAGTTTCTCAGCGGCGTGTTCATCGTGATTGTAATGACGGGTCTTGACCAGGATATGATGCAGAAGAACCTGACGTGCAAGACATTGCGCGAGGCACAGAAAGATATGTGCAGCTACGGGCTGGCCTTCGTGCCGGCCAACCTGTTGTTCATGTGCCTTGGTGTGCTGTTGCTGCTGCTGGCCCAGCGTCAGGGCGTGCCGTTGCCCTCGAGCGGCGATGAGCTGCTCCCCATGTTTGCCGCCACGGGGCGGTTGGGGGCGGTTGTGGTGGTTCTGTTTGCGGTGGGCATCGTTGCGGCATCGTTCAGCAGTGCCGACTCGGCGCTGACCTCGCTCACCACCAGTTATTGCATAGATATCTGCGGACGCAACGACGACGAACGGCTGCGCAAACGGGCGCATGTGTGCATAGCATTGGTCTTCATCCTGTTTATCCTGGCTTTCCGCGCCGTCAATTCCACCAGCGTCATCGATGCTGTCTATGTGCTTTGTTCCTATACTTACGGCCCGTTGCTGGGGCTCTTCGCCTACGGTCTGCTTACCAAAAGAGGCGTCAACGACCGGGTGGTACCCTATGTCGCTGTCGCCTCTCCTGTGGTGTGCTATGTGCTGAACGATGTGGTGCGCCGTTCCGCAGGCTATCAGTTCGGCTATGAGCTGCTGATGCTCAACGGTGCGCTAACCTTTGCGGGTCTGTGGGTCAGCCGTTGGGTAGGCCGCCGTTGACCCTGCTGCCTACCGGTTGAGGAACCACTCGGCCTCGAGCGCGGCCTTGCAGCCCGATCCGGCGGCCACGATAGCCTGCCGGTACGAAGGGTCGGCGCAGTCGCCGGCCGCAAACACGCCGGGCACGCTGGTGCGCGGCGATGCCCCCTCGGTCTTGATGTATCCCACCTCGTCCATGTCGACTTTGCCGCGGAAAATGTCGGTGTTGGGCTTGTGGCCGATGGCCAGGAAGAAACCGTCGATGGGCAGGTCGTAGCGTTTCTCGTCGGTTGCGCCTTTCCGCCACACCAGATGGGCACCCTCCACTCCATTGTCGCCGTAAAGGCCCAGGGTGTTGGTCTCGTAGAGTATTTCTATCTTGGGGTTCTCCTCCACCCGTTTGCGCATGATGTCGGAGGCGCGCAGGTAAGGCTTGCGCACAATCATGTAGACCTTTTGGCACAGTCCGGCCAGATAGGTGGCTTCTTCGCAGGCAGTATCGCCGCCGCCCACCACGGCCACCACTTTCTTGCGGTAGAAAAAGCCGTCGCAGGTGGCACAGGCTGAGACTCCCTGTCCGTTGTATTTCTGTTCGTCGGCCAGTCCCAGGTACTTGGCCGAGGCACCGGTAGCGATGATGATGGTGTCGGCCTCCACCTGTTCGCCGCGGTCGGTGGTCACAACGTAGGGCCGTTTCGTGAGGTCCACGTCGGTGATGATGCCGTCGCGTATGTCAGCTCCGAAGCGTTCGGCCTGCTGCCTTATTTCCATCATCATTTGGTTGGCATCCACGCCTTCGGGGTATCCGGGGAAGTTCTCCACCACGGTAGTCTGTGTCAGTTGGCCGCCGGTCTGTATGCCGCAGTACTCAATGGGGCTGAGGTTGGCGCGTCCGGCATAGATGGCTGCCGTGTATCCGGCAGGGCCGCTGCCTATGATGAGGCACTTGGTGTGTTGCATGGTGTGTGTGTTGGCGGGTTAGGGTTGTGCCAGGAGTTCTTCCACGTCCTTGGCTATGTTTTCGATTTTCTCAGTGGGTTCGTAGCGCTTCACCACCTGTCCCTTCTTGTTGACAAGGAATTTGGTGAAGTTCCACTTGATGTCGGCGGTCTCGCGCCAGTTGGGGTCGGCCTTGTCGAGCATCTCCACCAGCACGGGTGCGATGGCGTTCGACATGTCGAAGCCGGCGAAGCCCTTCTGTTCTTTCAGGAACTTGAACAGCGGGTCGGCGTCGTCGCCGTTGACCTTGACCTTCTTGAACCGCGAGAAATTGGTGCCGTAGGTGAGCTTGCAGAACTCGTGGATCGACTCGTCGGTGCCGGGTGCCTGCTGGCCGAACTGGTTGCAGGGGAAATCGAGTATCTCGAAACCTTGTGAGTGGTATTTCTTGTAGAGGGCTTCCAATTCGGTGTAGGTGGGGGTGAAGCCGCACTTCGTGGCTGTGTTGACGATGAGGAGCACCTCGTTGGAATACTCGCGCAGCGACACGGTGCCACCCTTGCGGTCCTTGACCGAAAACTCGTAAACAGTTCTCATTTTTTGTTTTCTTTGATTTGTTATGTTCTGGTATTTGAATGCAAAAATACTAAAATACGGGGAGAATAGGCTTCGAACGCCCGTGGTTTTTACAAGAATTAATGATATTTTTTGATGTTTGTGCCTGCCGCTTTGCACGCTGTCAGCCGCTTTTCCTGCCGGAGTGTAGGGATTTCCCCCGAAAGAATAGGAATATTATGCTTGTGGGGAACGGCGGGATTGACTATTTTTGCAGAAAACATTAGTACAGAACATCAAACCCATACGACTATGAAAAAGATTTCTACCCTGCTGACAGTGGCTCTCGTGGCCCTGCTGACGATGTCGCTCACCTCGTGCGACGAGGATTTGGGCATCGCCTATACGCTCGAAGGAACGTGGCGCGGCAACATGTACGTCAGTTCCGCCTACAACGGCCGTACCTACGACGCCACCTACACGGAGCTGTGCTTCACCCAGGACCCTTACCGCTACAGCTCGGGCACGGGCTACTGGATAGACTACTACAGCGGCAATGCGCCCTGGCGCTATGTGGCCAACCACACGGAGTGGAGCGTGCGCAACGGTGTGATACGCATACACCTGATTGAAGAGAACAGTTATGTGGAGATAGCCGACTACCGGCTCAGCGACCGTTACTTCGACGGAACCATCTATTACGGCAACACACAGGTGGACTTCGAGATGAACCACGTGTCGTCGCCCAACTGGAACGATTACCATTATGGCTACGACTACTGGTACGGGTCGTATGCCAAGCCGGCTTCCGCAACGCGTGCGGCAGGACAGGCCGACCAACCCGTGCGCATATTCAGAACCGTCGGCCAGCCCGCCGGCGAGTGATGCGCCGGCCGGCACAATATAAGTATTGAGAAACCAAACAGGAGAAACGATATGACGACAATGAAGAAGATTTTCATGATGGCATTGATGGCATTGCCCATGATGTTTGCAAGCTGCGACGACGGCGAACCCTACTGGTACCATTACCACAACTATGGCGGCAACAACCGGCAGGACGACAAGCCCAACGACAACGCCGACAGCGATTTCTGGGTGAGCATGGCTCAGACGCTGGCCGGACAGTGGCGCGGCGACCTGATGGCCTACCAGCTCGATGCCGACGGCACGGCGATAGACAGCATACTCTACAGCACCGACATCGAGTTCGAACAGTACAACAGCAAGAGCATCAGCGGCACGGGTACGCAGTACGACTACGAGGTATACACCGACGCCGCCGGCAACCAGTACACGGCCAACGACCCGTTCACGCGCAACTTCACATGGTACATCGACCCCAACAACGGCACCGTCTACCTGACCTATAAGGAGACGTACAGCGACGGCACCACTGGCGACTATGTGATGACGATAGCCTACGACGACCTGAACCTCGACGACCGCACGTTCACCGGCTATCTCTGGGCGGCCGACGGCGGCGAGGTGGACGATTTCTGGTTCAACCGGTACACGGAGCAGAACAGTGCCAAGCGTGCCATGCCGGCAACCGCTGGCCGCAAGGCAGTGCGGCTGAAGCTCGTGATGCACTGACCGCCGCGCACGCCGCGCAAACCCTACGGGACGCATGGAGAAACCGAACCTCTGTGCGTCCCGTTGTCGTCGGAGCACGGGCGTAACGGCCGAAAGGTGCCGGAAGGGCGAATTTCCGGCGGCCATAGTGCGGAAAAGCCCCGGCTTTTTATTATTTTTGCACCACGGCACATAATGCCGCCGCCCTCTCTATGTTGATATTCTTGTATAACCTTGTGGCTGCGTACATCATTCCCGGGATGATGCTGGCGTTCGGCGCATGCCTCTTTTTCCTTTCCGTCCCCGACCGTGACGGGCTCCGCAACTATATTTTTGCCCGTAAGGTAATGGGCACCACGTTTGTCGTTTACAGTGTGGCGCTCATAGCCGAGGCCGTGTCGCGGAAGCCGCTTGCTGGCGACCTGCTCAACAGCATGATCGTGGTGGCCATCGGCATCACGCAGGCCTTTCTTTTCAGCTACTCGCTCATCACGCTGCTCGACATACGTTTCCTCACCCGCCGGAGGGTTTGGAGCGAAACGCTGGTGGTCGCAGCCAGCATCGTGGCGGCCTTTGTGCTGTTTGCCCTCTGCCGCCCGGACAGGCGCCCGCCCGTGTTTTATGCCTTCTCGCTGTGGTATGTAGCGCTGCTGGTGCGCTATGTGGCGCTGTTCCGCCGCTACAACCGCCGCTACCGTCAGCGGATGGACAACTACTTTTCCGACGACGAGCGCCAGCGGCTGCACTGGGTGCCGATGGCTTTCTACAGTGCCTTCTGTGTGGGGGTTGTGGCCTTGCTGTTTGCCTGGCTCATAACGCCGCTTACCCAACTGCTGTTCATGCTTGCGGCCACGGTCTATTACTCGGTGTTTGCCATAGGCTTCATGAACTATGTGCATGTCTTCCCGAAAATCAAGGAGCCGATGGAAGAAACGGCCGACGCTGCCGCCGCTACGGCATCCGTGTCGTGTGCCGCCGGACAGGAAAGCTACACGGTGTCGGGCGACGACCGCGCGCTGATGGAACAGATCGACCGGCTGTTGCAGGATAAGGCCCTGTTCAAGAACTCCGACCTGTCGATAACCCATGTGGCGGTCCTGTGTGGCAAGAGCCACCGGGTAGTCTCGGCGGTCATCAACCATTGCCGCAAAGAGAATTTCAAGACATACGTCAACGAGTACCGGGTGGCCGAGGCCATCCGGCTCATCGAGGACGGATGGCTCAGGCAGCGCACCCTGGACGGCCTTGCCACCGAAACGGGTTTCGGAAGCCGGGTGAACCTCTACCGGGCGTTCAAACGCCAGACCGGCATGTCGCCTACCGACTGGGAGACGAAAGCGCAGCCTTCTGCATAGCCCGACTACCGTCAGCCAATTTCCGGATTAGTCATTTAGCCCGTGCCCCCTCCCGAAGGGGGTACGGGCGTTTTGTTAGGCACGGTCGGTCAAGATAACAAAACGGGTTGGTTACATTTCGCGCAAAGTGTAACCGCGACCGTGCACATTGTGTTTTGCATCTGTCGGCGTTCGTTTAATTTTGCAGAACAGCAGGGCTTCTGTTCCGCTCTGCGCGGCATGCCTTCAGCTCTTGCGCTGCTGTCAATGTCACGGAAAAGCTTTTACATACCTAAACCTTAGCAATTATGATCTGTAGAAACTACTTACTATGCGACTCCTCGCCGTTGGGCGTAGCGGGTAGCGGGCGTGGGTCGGGCATGCCGCCTTGGCTACGCAAGTTGGCAATGGCCGGTCTGCTGCTCCTGGCACTGATGGTGCCACGGTCGGTCTGTGCCTCCGATTATTTCGGCAATTCGTCGAACGGAAGCATCACCCATCAGCCCACCGTCGACGAACCCTGGATAACGGTATATTTCTGGTTCTACGACGAGAACGGCCACGATGGCTATTTTCTCCACGACGCAACCGAGACGGGGCACAGTGGCCCGGCCGTGTATGTGGACGGGCAGTACGTCTGTTCGCCCGACTGGGAACTGGCATGGCCGTCGGGCAATGGCAATGCCGACGGCCTTGAAGACGAGCGCGGAGCCAACGGCTGGTGGGGAAGCACCTACACCCGGAGTGGCAACTACGGGGTGAACTACACCGTGCGCTTCTGGGACCCGCGCAAGTCGGGCAGCAAGTTCCTGGTGGAGATGGTGGTCTACATAGACAAGATGGCCGTGAAAGCCCAGCACACCGTGAAGATACGCGGCAAGTGGCGCATCAACGACGAGTACACCGGCTTCCAGGAACGCACGTTCACGACCAATGCCCTGCGCGACATATTCGACCTGACACACTGCGGCGAGCGGTCGGAGTATGGCCAGTATAAAGTGACTTCCGGCCAGCTCAACACCAGCTACGGCCCCACCACCGTGGCCATGTCGTGGTCGGACGCAGCGGCCGTGGCCTACGACAACGCCCGGAACAAGATGTATCTTGACCCGGCCACGATGGAAAAGGCGAGCGTGAAGACTTACGGCAAGGGCGCAAGCAGCTACACCGGGCAGACGCTTGCCTACGACGAGACGAACGGCGGCACACTGGCGGTCTACACGCAGAAATCGGTTACCGTGACGCCGTCCGACCGGCCGTCCACCATTGTCTACGGATGGTCGCGCGACGGGGTGGCCGATTTTCTGAGCCCCTCCGCTCTCAGTGTCGCCACCGACATGTGGAAGAAGCAGGCCACCGTCAGCTGGAGTGCCCGGGGCGAGCACAAGAACGGCACGTGGACGGTGTACCGCTATCCCGAGGGGCAGTCCGAGTCGAGGCTAAAGGTGGTCAGCAACCTGTCGGCCACCACCCTGAAATACACGGACGACGTGCCGGAGTATGAAACCGACTATATTTACGAGGTGGTGTTCACGCCCAACAATACCCCTGCCGGGCAAGAACCCGCGCGCCTCTCTTCCACGGTGCGCGCCAGCGTGCAGCGCACCTTCCCCATTGCCGTTACCGATGTGGTGTCCGGCAAAAGCTCTGTCACCGTGCATTGGCAGTGCCCGGAATTCAAGGGCAACGAGAACTACGCCTTCAAGCTGCTGCGCACCGAGAGCCGCAACGGACAGCCGGGCGACGACTGGACGGAGGTGGCTACCGTCAACGTTACCGACAAGGGAAAGACGCAATATGAATATACCGACACCCGCGACCTGAAACTCTGCCCCACTTATATATATAAGGTGCAGACCACGATGCTCGAGAACAAGCTCTTCTCAAGCACCAACATTCTGGAGGGCCGCATCACCGGCAACTCGCAGGTGACAGCGGTCAACGCCACCAAGGGCGACTACAACGGACTGGTGAAGGTGGCATGGGAAGCCGACCAGGTAGGAGCCGACGTGACACGCTACGAGGTGGCACGCCGTGTGAAGGGCACCGGCACATGGGCCACCATCTACAAGACCAGCGGCACCGCCTCGTCTTATTATTATGAGGACCAGACGGCACTGCCCGGACAGTATTACGACTACAAGGTGGTGAGTATCACCACGTGCGACGGCAGCGATACACGCCTGGAGAAGAGCGACGACGGATTCAGTCGCGCCACCGGCATCGTGTCGGGCCGCATCACCTACGGCACCGGAACAGCCGTGTCGGGAACGCGTGTGGCCTTGGTGCGTGGCGATGGCACCCAGCAACAGGGTGGACAGTTCTATGCCCTTCGCGTGTCGGGAGCCGGCGATGGCGTGTTCTTCAGCAAGGACAGTGAGACGCTCAACAAGTATTTCGCCTCCAAGCCCTACACCTTGCAGATGATGATTCGCCCCGATGATTCGCAGACGGGCACCACACCCACCATCCTCGACCTCGGCGGCAAGTTGCAGCTGACCCTTGATTCGGCCGATGCTAACGGCAAGGGCTATCTGCTCACAGTGAAGAGCGCATCTGCTTCGGCGCCTACGGGCATCTATCTGAAGCCTAACGCCTTCACGTCGCTCACCCTCGCCGTTGATGCAGCGGGCGCAGCCACCGTGACGGCCGTCAACGCTGACGATTCCATTACCGTCGTGCCACTTGCCGACAAACTCAACGCCAAGGTGCAGTTTGCCGATGCCGACAACACCGGATTGTGTCTTGGCGGCAGCTACCAGTCGTCGGCCGACCGTGCCTTCACGGGCTACATCGACGAGATGCGCGTGTTCAGCGACAAGGCATTGAGCCGTGAGGAAATTCTCGCCAACTACAACCACACTCTCTGTGGAACGGAAGACGCCCTTGTGGCCTACTGGCCCGTCGACGAAGGCTTCAGCGGACAGACCACCGCCTACGACTACTCGAAGACCAGCGGGGTGGCCAACGGCAACCACGCACGCCTCGGTGCCGGCACATTGCCCACGGGTAGCATCATCCCCACATCGCAACAGCTCAGCCTCTTTGCCCTGACCGACACGCAAGGCAACTTCGTCATCCGTGGCGTACCGTTCACAGGCGAAGGCACCAACTATATGGTCATCCCCGCTTTGGGCGTGCACGAATTCTCGCCCACCTATTCCACGCGCTACGTCAGCGCCTCGTCGCTTGTGCATAGCGGAGTGGACTTCACCGACGTATCGTCGTTCCCCGTATCGGGCACCGTCTTCTACGAAGGCACCGATTATCCCGTGGAGGGATGCACGTTCTATGTAGATGGTACGATATGCAGTCGCGACGGCGAACTCATACAGTCGGCCGCCGATGGCACATTCACCATCAGCGTGCCCATCGGCGACCACTTCATCCAGGTAAGGAAAGACGGCCATGCCTTTGCCTCCGCCGGACGCTACCCAGCCGATCCGAATGAAGCCGGCGTGAAGATTACGTTCGACCGCGAGATCAAGAACATGGAGTTCGTCGACCAGACGCTCGTCAACTTCACGGGCCGTGTGGTGGGCGGAAGCATTGAGGGCGAGAAACCCGTCGGATTCGGAGCAAGCCATAACAACATTGGTATCACCGAGCTCGTTCTCAGCCCCACCAACGACCGCTATCGCCTCAACGTGGTGAAGAAGGTGAACGGCACGTCATATAGCTACGAGACCAACCCCGCCAAGGCTACCGTAGAGTCAGCCACCAGCACCATTGCCAGCCATTCATGGCGCGGTGCGGGCGATGCCGCCAAGAAGATCTTCATACGCACCGACTCGCTCACGGGTGAGTTCTCTGCCATGATTCCCCCGCTTATGTATAATGTGGAGAGCATGAAGGTCGTGGCAACTGGCCTGAGCGTTGGCGACGCAACCACCGTCGACGCCACCAATCCGCTCCTGCAGTTGACCGACACTTTGGCCAACGAGAATGGAACGCGTCAGGAGTATGCCTACAACTGCAAGCTTCGTCAGACCTATCATAGCGCACCCTCATTCACCGTCACACAGCGTGGCCACGACGACGGAGCCTTCGGACTGTCGAAGTATGAGATTGAGGATGCCAGCGGCAAGCTCGCCATCGATGATATCTACACCGTTGACGTTGACGGCAACGTGACCTACAACTATGGCGGTGCAATCTTCGAAAGCGAAGAGAACTACACCTTCGACCTCAAGGGCTTCGAGGAATATGTCAACCACGACGTGAAGAACCTGCCTGTGGCATCGCAGGTGCCGCTCAGCGGCATCGTCGTGACGGTCGACAACGCCCTCTCCGCTTCGCAGAAGGTGTATCTTGAAAACAACACGGCGGGACGTCCGGCAGGGTCGCTGGTGGAGCTGGAAAGCAACCAGTTGCAGCTCGACAGCCTCGGATGTGCCGTCTACCGGTGGAAGGCCGGATTGCCCAACATCACGCCCCCGTACACGAGAACGTTCTCCGTGGCTTACGACATCGACGACCGCACCTACAACTGGAGCGGAAGCGGCATGAACGGCATTATCCTCGGCGCACTGCCCACGGGCAACAACTTCGTGACAAGTGGCCCCGACATGGTGGAAATGATACTGCGCGACCCGCCCGGTACCAACTCGAACGCCGAGTGGACCAGCGGAAGCGTGACGTCTACGTCGACCAGTTCGGGAAGCGTGTGGACATCCGACAGTCAGGTGCTCACCACTACCAAGTTCGGTGTAAAGGTCAGTTCGGTAACGGGTACTATAGGCTTTGGCCTGATCAACGACCTGAAAAGCACCAACGACATGAATGTCGGACTGAACATAGTCACCGAAGGCGAGAACGCCAGCACCTGGAGCCGCACGCTGACCACTACCCGTACCATCTCGACGTCGGCAGCTCCCGAGTATGTGAGCGCCAACGGCGACGTGTTCATCGGGTCGGCCACCAATATCGTCTATGGTCTGGCGCGCGACGTCAACTTCCGCCGGCAGGGCACCGGCACCAAGGCCGCGCTGGAGCTGAAGGACGTGATAACGACCGGGCTCGACTTCAAGACCATGTTCAACTATACGGCCAACTATGTGGAAAACGTGCTGCTGCCCAACCTGCGCGCCATGCGCAACAACCTGCTGCAGACCGTTGCCTCCACGCAGGGCTACAGCAACACGTCGGGCCGCGCCGTCTACCTCACCACGCTTGCGGCCGACGACCCGCGTTTCGGCAGCTCGAACCACGACACAAAGGTATGGGGCGCACAGGCCGAAAAGCATGTGTCGTCGACCGGACCGTCGTACACCATGGTGGTGCCCGACAACAACCGCGACTGTTTCGGCGACTCGGTGGAGTGGTGCAACTCGCAGATCAGGATATGGGAGAACACGCTTGCACTGAACGAGAAAGAGAAGGTGCTGGCCTATGAGAAGCGCGACGAGTGTATCGACCAGAACTTTTCGTTCGACTCGGGCACCACCGTTGCCATGAGCAGACAGACCGAGGCCAGCAGCGGCAGCACGCACGAGTATACGGTGACGGCCGCACTCATGCTGGGCGACACGTGGGGCATGGATATAAACGATACCGGCGTGTTGGTCAACGTGTCGACACAGACAGGCGGCGGGACACATGACGTGACCGAAAACATCACGACCGAACTGGCCTCATTCAACTATACACTTGCCGAGGATGGCGATGACGACGCGTTGACCGTCGACGTTTACAACTACGGTGCTTACTCTCCCATCTTCCGCACCCGCGGCGGGCAGACCTCGGGACCGTATGAGGGCGAGGTAAAGACCAAGTATTATCAGCCGGGCACCACCATCATGGAGGCCACCATGCAGATAGAGGTGCCGCAGATAGCGGTGGATGTGGCCACGGTAGGCAATGTGCCGACGGGCAGTGCGGCCAACTACACGCTGCGCCTGACAAACGCCTCGGAGATCGACGAGGACGTGTACTACAAACTCCTGATGATCGACGAGAGCAACCCCGACGGCGCCCGAATCACCATCGACGGCATGCCGCTCACCGACAACCGCATCATCAAGATACCGGCGGGCGAGACCGTGACCAAAGCCATGCAGCTGTGGCAGACCAACACCAGCGTGCTCGACTACAGGAACATCGGCATTGTGCTTGCCTCGCAGACGCAGTACGACCCGACGAGCACATGGGAACAGATAGCCGACACGGTGTATGTGACGGCCCAGTTTGTGCCTTCCTCGTCGGCAGTGACGATGACACTTGACCGCACGGTACTCAACTCCCAGACTGGCGACGACCTGAACATCACGTTCGGCCAGTATGACCGCGAATACCACAACCTGAAAGCTTTCCGCATACAATACCGCAAGCAGGGCGATACCGACTGGACGCTTGTACGCGAATATGTGGTCAATGAGGCGGACAAGACACAAAACAACCAGCTGCTGCCGGCCACCGCAGCGGTGACGTACCGGTTGCCGATGCGCGATTACAGCGACGGCAACTACACATTCCGCATCCTCTCGGTTAGTTCGTACGGCAATGAGGAGGTATGCAACAGCAGCGGGGAGATGACCGTGGTCAAGGATATGCAGCGCCCGCAACCGCTCGGCACGCCTTCGCCGGCCAACGGCATACTCTCGCCGGGCAGCGAGGTGAGCGTGGAGTTCAACGAGCCTTTCCTCAAGGATGAGCTGACAAAGACAGCGAACTTCATCGTTACGGGGGTGCTCAACGGCACGCCGGTGTCGCATTCCACGGCTCTCGGCATGACGGGTGCCGACTACACTGCGGCCACCGAGGCCGACATCAACCTTGCCGGAAAGAGCTTTGCCATCGACGTATGGGCAAACCTGAAGACCGCCGGCACGCTGCTGACGCACGGCAAGGGACTGTCGAAACTGGAGGTCGGCGTGGACGACAGCCGCAGGCTCTGCCTCACGATAGGCGACAGCGTGTATGTCTCCAAGGCCGAGATGCCGATGGGCAAGTGGGTATACATCACGATGAACTATGCTGCGGCCGCCGGCGGAGGCACGCTGAACGTGGCCGTGGCAGAGGATGCCGCCGCCACCGATTTCTTCACCGACGAGCCGGTGCCTGCCTACGACGGCAACGGACCGGTCGTGGTGGGCCGGCACATGACGGGCGCCTTGCACGAGCTTGCCTTGTGGGACGAGGCGCACGACCTGACGGTGGCGCTGCAGCAGAAAGGCAAGACCAAGAGCCCGGCGACACGCCATCTGATAGGCTACTGGAAGATGGACGAGGGCGAGGGCACGGCCGTTGTCGACTATGCGCGCAACCGGCACATGCGGATGGCCGGCGAGAGCTGGTGGCTCAACAATGAGAACAAGGCTGTGGTGCTCGACGGTGCGTCGTGCCTCGAAATCCCCACGGCAGAGGTGGCGCCCCTGCCCGACGACAACTGCGCCGTGGAGCTGTGGATGCGCGCCGGCAGGCAGCAGGGCGAGTCGCAGTTGTTGCAGGCAGGCGAGGTGCAGCTGTGGATGACGGCCGACGGCTTGCTGCGGCTTACGTCGGGAAGCACCACGTATGAGGCCGGAACCGTGTCGCTACAGGACAACATCTGGCACCATGTGGCCCTGAACATCGTGCGCAACGGCAATGCCGCCGTGTATGTGGACGGCCAACGGACCATGGCCGCCAGTGTGGCCGGCATGGGAACCATGGCCGCCGAGAAGATGACGGTGGGTGCCCGGCACACGCTTGACGACACCGGCACCGGCCTGTACGACCGGTATCTTACGGGTAGTGTAGACGAGATACGCCTGTGGAACGCCACCCTTACGGCCGACATGCTTGACGCACGCCGCAAGATGCGCCTTGCCGGAACGGAGCAAGGGCTGGTGGCCTACTATCCGTTCGAAACGAAGACGATCGACGCCTACAACCAGACGGTTACCGTAGGCACCGATGCCGACATGGCGCAGACCGGCCGCAAGGCTGTCTGTGCCGGGACGCTGACCTTCGGCGACGACGCGCCTGCGCTCAGGGAGAAGAAGACCGAGACCAACGTGGACTACTCGTTCGCGGCGAGCGACAACAAGATCGTGATATCCGTCAGCGAGACACCGGCCGCCATAGCCGGCAGTACGCTGCATTTCACGGTGCGCGACGTGCGCGACGTGAACGGCAACCAGTCGCTGCCGGTGTGCTGGAGCGCTTATGTCGACAACAACGAGCTGGCGTGGGAGGAAAACACCATGACACTGACCACGAAGGCGGGCGAGAGCCTACCGTTCGATGCCGCATTCTCCAACCGGGGCGCACAGCAGCAGATGTGGAGCATCGCCGGCATGCCGTCGTGGCTCACGGCCAGCGCGGCCTACGGCACGGCCGACCCGCTCGGCAAGACGACCGTGCACTTCGAGGTGACCGAGGCGGCGCCTGTGGGGAAATACGAGGAGACCGTCTACCTTACCGACAACGACGGCATAGCCGTGCCGCTCACGCTCTCGATTGCCGTGGAGGGCGACAAGCCCGAATGGACGGTCGACAAGAGCCGCTACGAGGGCACGATGAGCATTGTGGGAACGCTCGACATACTGGGCCGGCCCAGCTACGACGCCGACGACATGGTGGGCGTGTTCGTGGGCGACGAGTGCCGCGGTGTGGCGCATCCGGCATACAGCTCGCGTTACGACAACAGTTTCGTGCTTATTGATGTCTACGGCAATGCGGACGATGCCGGCCAGCCGCTGGTGTTCAAGGCATACGATGCCAGCACCGGAATCATGTATCCCGTGGTTGCCACCTCGCGCGAAGTGGCGTTCGCTGCCAATGCGCTTGTCGGAAACTATGCCGACCCGCTGCTCATCAAGGCGTCCGGACGGATCGAACAGGCCACGCCGCTCAGTGCGGGCTGGAACTGGGTTTCGTTCTATGCCAAGGCTGACGCGATGAACGTGGAGCGTGTGTTTGCCGGTGTGGCCGGCGCTGTGGAGACGGTGAAGGCCAAGGATGCGTTTGCCAACTGCGACCGGGGCACATGGTACGGCAATACCTTCGACGTGGACAACCGGTCGATGTACAAGGTGCGGATGTCGGAGCCGGGCGTGCTGAAGGTCACCGGCGACCGTTGCCCGGACGGCGACCGCGCCGTGACGGTGGTGCCCGGCTGGAACTGGATAGCCTACAACGGCGCGCAGACCGCATCGGTGGCCGACGCCCTGGCCGGCATGGACCCGCAGGACGGCGACCTGGTCAAGGGGCAGTACGGCTTTGCCCTCTTCGACGGTTACGAATGGTCGGGCTCTCTGAAAGCACTGGTGCCCGGTCAGGGATACATGGTGCGGAGTGCCGCCGCCGGGACACGGACGTTCGTTTATCCGGCTTCGACCGTTGCCGGCACGTCCAGGATGGCTGCGCCCAAACGCCGGCTGTCGGTATTTGCGCCCATCGACCACCACAAGTATCCGGGCAATATGACGATAACGGCCCGCGTGACGTTCGACGGCGAGGTGATGCAGGATACCGAGGTCGGCGTGTTTGCCGGCGAGGAGTGCCGCACGGCCGAGACGACCGGTGCCGACGGCTACGCTTACTTCACCGTGCCCGGCGACAGCAAGTGCAGCTTGAGGTTCCGGATGGTAAGGGACGGCGTGACGTGGCTTTCGGACATGGCCGTCGACTTTGCCGAAGATGCCATGTGCGGATCGTACCGCCAACCGCTCGAGGTGACGTTCGGAAAGACTACGGGCGTGGCCGGAATTGCCGGCAGCGATGGTGCGGACGTGCAGTGGTACGGTGTGGACGGTACGCCGCTCGGCGGCAAACCGGCGGTGCCGGGCGTGTATGTGATCCGCGCGTATGATGACGATAGCGGCCTGACGGTGACCCGGAAGGTTGTGCTGAAATAAGATGCCGCAGGGCTGACAAAGCTCGATAGCGGAACAGAACGCCAACGGCGCGCTGCTGACATTCCTCGGGAAGTCGGCGGTGCGCCGTTCGCGTGGTTGCGGCCGGCGGCGGTTCCGGCGTGTCCGTCCGGGCTTGGCCGATGTCGCCCTGGTGCTGCAGCAGGGTGGGGCGGACGCTTGCCGCATAAGGGGATAGATGGTTGAAAAGATGCGACAAACGGCATTGGAAAACAGGCCTTGTTTTCCGCCGCGTAGATATTTGGTGCAAATAAGCGTGTTTTTCGGCGGTTTCGTAACGTGCTGACAATGTGTATGTTGCGCCGATGTTGTGATAAGCGAGCCCCGTAAAACAACTGTTTGGGCGGCGAAAAGCACCCGGTGGAGCCGTGGTTTGCGTCGAATGAACCCGTGGTTTGCGTCGAACCGGGCGGTGGTTTGCGGTCAACGAACCTGTGGTTAAGCACCTTCCGCGCCCCGAAACGTGCCCGACGGCGGTGCGGTGGCTTGCCGGAGAACGGTAAGTCGAACAAAAAGCGCTCGCCCGAACCCTATTTCGCCTCCTGGCGATGACCAACTTTTTGGCTAATATTCTTTACAAAATGAAACGGCATCACGCACGAACCGGCGGGCGGGGATGCCGGCCGTGTGTTGATGCCCCATAAAAACGGGAGGCAAGCACCTGCCAACGGTGCTTGCCTCCCCGATATGTCCTTGTCCTTGTCCCGGCGGTGTTACAGGCCCCACCACGAGAGGTCGAGCTTCGCCTCGACGGTGTTTTCCGTGTCGTCGGGCAGGTTGCAGAAGAAGTCGATGCCCGTGAGCTGCTCCAGCCGGTCGATGCTGACGGCGTAGCTGCGGAGGTTGGTGTCCTTGTTGCTCTTGTGTTCAAACCACAGGCCGAGGGCATGGTACTGGCCGTTCTTCACGGCCAGAACGGCAACGTAGAAGTATTTGGGCACGATGATGTGGCTGTTGCTGGTGTAGCCGGCAATCTGGTCGGCCTTGTCGATGGTGCCGCCCTTGCACACGTAGAGCACGTCGCTGAAGGTGCGGTTGTTCCACTTGTTGCGCAGGGTGTTCTCCATGGTCAGCCATACGCCCGTGTTGAAGCCGTTGATCTGTGGCTGTATGTTGCTCAGATAGTAGGTCTGCTCGTTGGCATCCTTCGAGTTGAGACGGTCGGCCGAGGGGTAGATGTGTCCGCGGTCGTAGCCCGAGTACTTGTAGTCGCTGAGCGTGGTGCGGTACTGGGTGGGTAGGTCGGGGTCTTCCTGGAAGGGGTCGCCGTGCCATTCGGTCTTGTCCCAGTTGTCGCGCGACCAGTTTGTTCCGCTGTTGGTGGCGTTCATCTGGTAGCAGGTCCATCGCTGGGCACGTTTGTCGCAGTCCCATTCCACGGCAAAGTTCACTCCGTAGTTGGCCACCGAGTGCACGAGGACGAGGTTGTTGCCGTCGGTCTTGAGGTGCGGAAACTCCAGACGGGCGTAGTTGGCGTTAAGGGCGGTGGCGTTGCAGTTGGTGTTGGTGCCGGTCTCGGTATTGTTTTTCTTGCTGGGGAGGTTGTCGTCTTCCTGGCAGGAGAAACAGGTCAGCGCTGCGGCCAGCAGTGAGAGGGCAACAAGACGTATGTGTTTCATGGCGTGTGTCGTAGTGGTCGGGTGGGGCGAAGGTATGAAAAAAGTGCGGCAGAACGCATATGCAACTACGTTCGACCGCACTTTTCAATGCTTTATACCGTGTGTAATTGTATGTCGAGTATTACTTCTTCAACTTACCGTAACGGTTCATGAAGCGGTCAACGCGACCGGCTGTGTCGACAAGCTTGTTCTTACCGGTATAGAACGGGTGAGAAGTGCTTGAAATTTCAACCTTTACCACTGGGTAAGTCTCGCCTTCAAACTCTACTGTGTCATTGGTCTTGCATGTAGACTTTGTAAGGAACATATCGCCGTTGGACATGTCCTTGAACACGACGGGACGATAGTTTTCTGGGTGAATACCTTTTTTCATTTTGTTTATTGTTGTAATTATGGATTATGCGCTATATACAATTAGCGGGTGCAAAATTACGAAGAATTCTGCAACCCGCCAAAGATTTGTGTAGCTTTTTGTTACGCCCGTTTTACTTTACCGTCACATTCTTCACCTCCCAGGTGGGTGCCGATGTGCTGGTGCTGGTGTACTGGAAGGCCACATAGACGGTCTTCTCGCCGGCAAAGGCGCTCATGTCGGCGGTGGTGGTCACGAAATTCCAGCTGCTTCCGTCGGGGTAGGCCGACAGGGTGAGCGGCGTCCAGTTGACGCCGTCGGTGGAGGCCAGGGCCTGCAGTTCGTCGGAAGCATTCGTGAGATACTTGGCTGTCTGGTCGAAAGTGAGCGTGGCGGCGGTCAGTCCCGCAAGGCTGAAGGCCGGCGAGATAATCATGCTCTGGGCCGGACGATTGGTGCTGTTGACGTATGCCGAAGCCTTCATGTAGTGGTTGGTGGCATCGTACTTCCACACATAGGTAAGGCCGTCGCTCAGCGAGATGTCCTTGATGGTGAAGCCCTCGTCGCCCGAGGCGAACGTGGCGTTGAGGCCGGTGGCGGCAGGCTCGTCGCCGTCGCCGCTGATGGAAACGATGGTGCTCGACTTGTCCATCTCGCTCTGGCCGTTGTAGGCCTTGAGCGTGCCCTTCACCACTACGGTCTGGCCCACCTTCAGGTCGGTCTTGGCACCGAAGTCGGCGCCGTTGAGGCCCTTGCCCGAGTAGATCTGCAGGGCGTTGGCCGATGTGCCGTCGTCGGAGATGTAGTAGGAGATGCTCTTGTAGGTCTCGTTGTAGTAGTCGACCGACGAGATGATGCCTTTCACATAGGCCTGCCCGCTGAGTGCGTTGCCGCCGTTGTCGCTGATTTTCTGCAAGGCCTCGGCCACGGTCCATGCCGTTTCGGCGGTGTTGAGGTCGCCGCTGGGTGTGGGGGTGTCGCCGCCGGTTTCGTCGACGGTTCCCTCCTTAAGCACGAGGTTCTTCACCTCGATGGTCGACGACGAGGTGGTGCACGAGTACATCAGTGCCACCACCACGGTCTTCTTGCCGATGAAGGCTACGGGGATGTTCTTCTTGTAGGTGGAGAACGTGGTCCAGTCGCTGCCCTCGGTCAGGGTGCCGGTAATGTCGGTCCATGTGGTTGTGGTGGGGTCGCCCGTGTAGGCGTCGGCAATGAGTACCTTGTTCTCGGTCATGCCGGCCGTGACGTAGCGCAGGATGTAGTCGAACTGCAGATAGGCTGCCTTGCTCGACGACAGGTCGACGGCCGACGATACGAGGTAGCCCTCCGAGGCGATGGTCTGCTTGGCGGTGTTGTCGTAGCCGGTGGCTTTGGCCGTGCTGTAGTCGATGACCCACGGTGTGCCCTTCACGGTGTAGGGGGAGAACTTGCCGAAACTGCTTTCAAACGTTTCGTTGAGATACACGCCGGTGGTGTCTTCGCTGTCCTGACCGCTATTGGGGTCGTCGTAGGGCATGGGCACGTCGGAGCAGGCGGCGAATGTGCAGGCTGCCATAAGGGCTATAGCTGATTTGAAAATTGCTTTCATGTTGGTTGTGTTCTATTTGATGAGTTCTGTTATGTGATATATCGTAAACTATTTCAGTACCTTGATGTCGCTGGTCTTGCGGATGAGTATCTGCCAAGTGTCGCTGTAGCGTGTGGCAATGCCGGTAATGTCGACGGTTGCGGGTTTGCCGGTGGCGCTGTCTACGGGAAGCACCATGGCGGCAAAGTCGGCGTATGTGCTGGTGCGGACCACTACATCCGAACCGTACTCGTTGAGCTCCTGGTTGACGGCGTTGCCGCTGGCGGTGCCTGTGGTGAAGGTGGTCTTGCCGTTGGCGTTCTTGAAGGTGACGCCTTTCAGCGTGACGAGCTTGGTGCAGCTGTCATTCATGTGGTACTGTATGTTCTTGAAGTCGGAGGGCCTGATGACCGTGGTGTCGATGTTGCCCACAATCTTGAAGTGCTTGGCCCAGATGTCTTTCGACATGCGCCCGATGCTGTTGCCGTTGTAGGGGGCGCCAATCTCGGGCTGCTTGCGGTAGCCGCCGATGTAGAGGTCTTTGAGGTCAACGAGTATCTCGGAACCCTCGGCAAGGTAGCCGTTCAGGCCGCCCTCGTTGATGGCGATGATGATGGCGGCCGTGCTGTCCTGCAGGGTTACCTGCTTGTAGATGTTGCCGCCGATGTCGTTGCTGGTGATGTGCCCCTTGATCTGTATGTCCTCGGCTATCCGGGTGTTTTGGTCGGTGCTGGCAAACACGTTGGGATACTTCTTCAGCAGATCCCCGATGGTGATGACATTGTGCTCCACGAGGCTGTTGTTGCCGAAAGGAGCGCCGTTGTCGAAATTGGGCTCGTCCCAGTCGCCGTCCATGCAGCCGGTGAACAGGCCGCACAACAGGGCGAAGAACAAAAGGTATGTTGCTTTCATTTTCATGTCGTTCTCCTTTCTTTAGAATTTATAGGTGACTATAATCATGCCGTTGATGCCGTTCGTGTAGAACTTCTTCGGGCTGTTGATGAAGTTGTAGGTACGGATGGCCTCGCCGCTCTCGTCGTAGGTCTGGCGGTTTTGCTCCATGCCGCCGGTTACGATCTTGCGGTTGTTGAGCACGTTGGTCAGGGTCAGGTTGACCGACAGCGAGTTCTTGCCCACATAGAAGTTCTTGCCGATGGAGGCGTCGAGCATGAAACCGCCGTGGCCTTTGGCCTGCGAGGGCACTTTGCTGATGTCGTGCATGGTCTCGTTGTTCTCGTCCATTACCACGTTGCCGGCATCGTCCTTCAGGGTGGGAAGGTTCTTGTAGTAGCGGGTCACGGGAGTGTAGTAGAGGTAGATGCGGTCGTAGTAGTTGCCGATGAGGTCGATGAACCAGCCGCCCGAATGGTAGGACAGGCCGACGGAGTAGGCCGAGAGGGGCGTGCCGCCCTCGCGCATGTTCTTGTTCACCACGATGTCGTTGTAGTATACGCCGTCGGTGGAGAGCATGTAGGTGGCCTTGGCGTTGTTGGCATACTTGGCCTCGCTGACGGTGGCCAGGGCATTGATGTTGAACGAGGAGGTGACCTTGAAATCGAGGCCCAGCTCTACGCCGTAGTACTGCTTGTTGATGCCTGTAAGCGACACGTAAGAGAAGGAGTTGCTGGTGTCGTAGTAGTACATGCTGTACTCGGAGACGTTGGCCAGACGGCTGAAGTATCCCTGGATGTTGGCGTGCAGCCAGCTGTTCTGGTACTGGTAGCCCAGCTCGGCAGAGAAGATCTTCTCCGTGCTCAGTCCTTCCACAAAGTCGTTGTTGATCTGCGGCGAGGCGAACGCCACGCGGGCGTCGGGGGCTTTCCACTCGTAGCCCACGCCGACAGTCAGGGTGTTGCCGTTGCCCAGGCGCAGGTTAGCTCCGCCCTTGGCTCCGCCGTCGAGGAAATAGGCGGTACCGCTCTTGCCTAGCGAATTGTTGATGGCCAGGCCGTTCTGCATGTTGCCTTCGCGTTGCAGGGTCGTACCTGCCAGCTTGCCGCTGACGAACAGGCGCGCCCAGTCGATCTCGGCCTGGTAGCCGGCCCATGCCTGTGCGCGGTTCACGAAGATGTTGTAGTCGTAGCCGAAACGGTCACCTTCGCGTACCAGCTTGTTGCCGTCGCGCACGTCGTAGAGGGCGCGAGGGTCGGTGATGTCGTAGGTGCCGACCACATAATAGTTGGTGTTGTGGAACTGGGTGGCGCCCAGCAGGTCTTCCATGGTCTGGTAGTGCATGCCCTTGTTGGTGGAGAGGTTGATGCCGGCGTTGAGGAAACTGTTTTGCGTCAGGTCCTTGTGCAGCATCGACGAGAGGTTCAGCGAAAGCTGGTCGTCGTGGTATGCCTGTTGGTAATACATGGCGTCGGCACCCTGTGCGTTGGCCATTTTGTTGGCATAGTACAGCTTGTCCCAGTTGATTTGCCGGTTGGCCTTCGATGCTCTGAAGTAATCGGCTGCTGCCTGCCAGGCCTCCAGGTCGGAAGCGCTTGTCGAACCGCTGCCGCTGCCCCACACGTCGTAGAAATAGCTGGGCATGAGACTATAGTAGTCGGGCGCGGGGTTGGTGGCGTTGTTGTAGTTCAGGCGGGTGCTGCTGTACATGGAGTACTTGCCGAGAAGCGAGGTGGTGAGCTTGGTCCGGTCGTCGATCTTGAAATCCCATGTCAGCAAGGCGGCCGGCGCAAAGTCGTTCACGATGCGGCTGTTGCGGCGTTTGCCGTTCTGGTAACCCCAGTTGGGGTTGTAGTTGTAGTTGTTGGCCAGCCAGTACATCTCGTCGGTCGATGCGCTTTGGGTGGCGCGCTCCGTGGGGTTTCCCCATGTTACGAGCGACAGCGAGTGCTGGCTGTTGAAAACTTTCTCCAGGCCGAAGAAGTAGGAAAGCGAGTTGTAGAAGGTGCCTTCCACATAGCCGCGATTGGCCCAGCGGTAGGTGAGCGCTGCCGACCAGGCCCATCCGTTCTCGTTGAGGCCCGAATTGTAGGAGTACATGGCGCGTGCCGTGTAGTTGCGGTTGGCTGCGGCCAGCGAGATGCGCTGCCCCACAGGCATGGCCGACGGGCGGAAATTGTAGTTGTTGCTGCCTCCAAGGCCGGTCATGGAGAAGTTGTTGCTTTCGAAGGGCAGTGCCGACTCCACGTTTCTTGTCTGGTTGTTCAGACCGCCGACGAAAGAATATTTGAACTCGCCGCGCTCGATGTCGTTGGCCGGATTTCCGTTGATGTAAATCTCGTTGTACTTGGCGTTGTACCCTCTGTACTTGAACCGCACCGGACTCCACCTGTACCCTACTTGGTTCGCATAGGCATTGGTGCTGGAAGAAATGATGGACACGTTCTGGGTCACATTTTCATCCTCGCCCAACTGCGCTTCGGTGAAGGTGAAAGCCTGCTCGCCGATGGATATGGGGGACTGGCCAATGGAGTCGGACTGTCCCCAGGCCTGATGAGCCACACCCATGGCTACCAGCGCAAAAAGAAGTTTTTTTTGCATAGTTGGAATGATAATGATTATTCTGTAATGTTGCAAAGTAACGAAATATATTCCACATATAAAAGTGATTTTTATTAAATTTTTGGTAATCCTGACAATTGTTTGGATATTAATTGCGATATTTGCAGAAAAATTACGAACGCAGATGAAAAAACATTTTTTAGCATTGTTTGCTGTCTTGGTATGGCTTTTGCCTGTCGCGGCGCAAAAGAAATACTCGGTGTACGCCGTGGGCTTCTACAATCAGGAGAACCTGTTCGACACGTGCCATGACGTAGGCAAGAACGATTACCAGTATCTTCCCAATGGTACCAACCATTGGAACGGATTGAAATACAGCCACAAGCTTCACAATATGTCGCGTGCCCTGAGCGACATGGCCACAGGCACGTTGCCCGGGGTGGGCTGCGCCGTTATCGGCCTGAGCGAGGTGGAGAACGCCAAAGTGCTTACGGACCTCTGTGGTCAGCCCGAACTGAAGGCCCGCAACTACCAATACTGTCACATAGAGGGTCCCGACCACCGCGGCATCGACTGCGCGCTGCTTTACCAACCGGGACTTTTCACGGTGAAGGACGTGAAGCTCTATCCCTACGTTCCTACCGACAAGCAGGATGCAGATTTCCGCACCCGCGGCTTCCTGACGGTGAGCGGCGTGATGGCCGGCGAGCATGTGGTGCTGATTGTCAATCATCTGCCCAGCCGTTTCAGCGGTTCCTATTTCCGGGAGGTGGGCGCGGAGCAGATCAAGGCTCTGAAAGACCGCATCCTTGCCAAGACACCCGACTGCAAGATTATCGTGATGGGCGACATGAACGACGACCCGACAAACAAGAGCATGTACGAGGTGCTTTCCGCAAAGGAGGACATAGACAAAGTGGGAAAGGACGACATGTATAACCCCTGGTACAACATCCTTACGAAGCAGGGCACGGGGACGCTGATGTATCAGAGCTCATGGAACCTCTTCGACCAAATCATACTGGCGCCAAGTCTGCTCAACAAGAAGGGCAAGAAGGATGCCACAACGCTGAAATACTGGAAATGCGAGATACAGCGCATGCCTTACCTCTTCCAGACCGAGGGCAAATACAAGGGAAACACCAAGCGGACCACAGCCGGCGGCGTGTGGCTCGACGGGTATTCGGACCATTTGCCGACCGTGGTTTACCTGATGAAGGAGCAGGGCGTGAAGACGAAGGACACCGGCGACTGTCTGCTGCCCGACTTCACCGAGGCCGAAAAGAAAAACATGGCCGAGTGCGAAGCCGAAAAGCTGGAGCGCGAGGCGAAAGACAAGGACGGCCAGAAGTAGGGCGGACGGCTGGTTTGCGATGGAAGAATTTGCCAGATAGTCTTGTCCGAGATGAAGACAAAGCAAGTTGACAACCAACAGAACTTAGGGGATGCGCCTCTTGTGGAGACGCATCCCTTTGCCCCTTTCCTGCCCCCCAACGCCCGTCTGCTGATGTTGGGAACGTTTCCGCCGTCGCCCCGCCGCTGGTGCATGGACTGGTATTATCCCAACTACACCAACGACATGTGGCGCATCGTGGGACAGTGTTTCTTTGCCGACAAGATGCACTTTGTCGACGAGGCACACAAGACCTACCGTCTTGCGGAACTGAAAACCTTTCTGTCTGAGACGGGAATAGCCATTTACGACACCTGCAGGCGTGTGCGCCGCACCACCGGGACGGCATCCGACAAGGACTTGGAGGTCGTGGAGCCGGTCGACCTCGACGGTCTGCTGCGTGCCTTGCCGCAGTGCATCGGCGTGGTGACAGCCGGACAGCTGGCTACGCGCCTGTTCACCGGCCATTATGACATCGATGCCCGCAAGATGGCGATGGGTGTCTACCGCGACTTTGTCTTTGACGGACGCACCGTCCGTCTCTATCGCCAGCCCAGTTCGAGCCGTGCCTTTCCCATGCGCCTGGAACGGAAAACGGAATATTATAAAAGCATGTTCGAAGACTTGGGGCTTATGAAACCGTAAGCCCTTTCATACATAACCTCAGAAAAACGTATAAGCAATGGAAAATAAAGTGACCATCATCGGTATTGCCGGTGGTACCGGTTCGGGTAAGACCACGGTCGTGAAGAAGATTGTGGAGGCCCTGCCGCCCCATTATGTGGCCGTGGTTCCGCTCGACAGTTATTACAACGACACCACGGGGCTGACGCCCGACGAGCGCAAGGCCATCAACTTTGACCATCCCGATGCTTTCGACTGGAAGCTTCTCATCAAGCAGGTCAACGAGCTGCGCCAGGGTCATGCCATTGAGCAACCCACCTATTCGTACATCATCAGCAACCGTCTGCCCGAGACCATCCATGTCGAACCCAAGCCCGTCATCATCATTGAGGGCATCATGACGCTCATCAACAAGCGTTTGCGCGACATCATGGACCTGAAGATTTTTGTGGACTGCGATCCCGACGAGCGGCTCATCCGCAACATACAGCGCGACACCATCGACCGCGGTCGTACGGTGTCGATGGTTGTCGACCGCTATCTGGGGGTGCTGAAGCCCATGCACGAGCAGTTTATCGAGCCCACCAAGCGTTATGCCGACGTGATTATTCCGCAGGGAGGCGACAACGCAAGCGGCATCGGCATGCTCACCAACTATATCAAGACGCTGGTTCCCAAGGAGTGACAAACCGTTCGGCGCAGTGGTGCCGGAAAGCTTTTGCGCCACGGCGAAGGCATAAGTAGCGCAAAAGCCTCAATCGGCGGCCGTGTCGTCGGTAATCTCTTCGATTATGGCCGCATTGTCGTGGTTGGCCGTCTGCTGCGTTTTCTCGAATGCTTTCCTGCACCGGTAGATCTTGACGGCGTTGATCAGGTCGACCGCTCCGTAAGCCATCATGCCCCAACCGATGATGAATAGGGGTGCCGAGGCGATGGCGCTGGGCTTCACGAGGGCCGTTATCCCCACGAGGAAAATGGCAACCGGCAGCACCCACCACAGGCATCCGATGGTGGAGAACTTGGTGGCGGCCGCGAGATTGAAGAACAGGTTGAGTGCGCCTAGGATGAGGATGGCCGACAGGACAAACATCAGGCCATTGACAAACGAGTTGGGGAACAGGGCGAGCAGTGCCCCGAGGATGATGGAGCCTATGCCCACAATGGGGAAAGGCGGCACGGGGCGCGTCAGCCGGTTGCCCTGGGCGTCGTAGATGTCGACCCCGCCGGCGGTTGCCTGCCGCTTGGCCGACAGGTAGGTTACGGTGCTGATAACGCCCGACACGAAGAAGATGGCCCCGATGACCACGGTTATCCATGTTACCGTCTGTTCGCGGTACTTCACGAGAAGGGCTCCGACGACAATGGCGCAGACGGCCCTGAAAATGCTGCTTTGTAAAACTTTCATGCCGCAAAGGTAATAAAAAGTTGGTACTGGCGTTCGCTTGCCCGCAGTTTTTTGGTTGTAGGGCGCGCGAAAACCGAAAATAAAAAGACGAAAGATGACTACATTGTATTTGGTGCGTCACGGCGAAACCGTAGACAACAAGGCGCAAATCATGCAGGGGCAGACCCACGGCCGGCTCAACGACACCGGCCGCAGTCAGGCATGTGCCGTGCGCGACAGGATGCGGCATGTGCCCATCGGCGTGTTTGTGGCGAGCGACCTGCATCGCGCCGTCGAAACGTGCGAGCTGATAGCCGCGCCCCACGGGTTGCCCGTTGTTACGACCCCTCTGCTCCGCGAGCGCGACTGGGGCAGTTTTACGGGCAGATTCATACCCGACCTGAAGGACTGTCCTTGGCCCGACGACATAGAGAGTCTGGAACAGATGAAGAGCCGCGCCCGCAAGTTCCTCGACTGGATACGCGCCAATTATGCCGGGCAGACGGTGCTGGCCGTGGGCCACGGCATCATCAACAAGGCCATACAGAGCGTGTATTTCGACAAGCCGATGAACGAGGTGGCCAAGATGTCGAACGCCGAGGTGCGCCTGTTGCAACTGTAAGGCTCGCGGCCATGGCCAAAACGAAGGGGCTGTCCACACATGGTGGGCAGCCCCTTGCCTTTTTATTACTCTCTAGTTTTGTTATCCTGTTCCAATCTTCATAGCCCTGTCCGGGCTTCATTGTATAATAGGTTGTCCTTATCTTCTTCCGAAATGGCCGCCGCCCGACCGGCTTCCGCCGTTGCTGTTGTTGCCGCCTCCGAACGAGCGTGTAGCTCCGCCCGACTGGCTGGGTGCGCTGAAGCTGCGTGTGGGTGCCGACTGCTTTGCGCTGCTGCTGCCGAAACTGCGGCTGGTTGTAGGCTGGCGTGTGCTGCCCCCGAAGGTGCGCGCATTGCCGTTGCTCGGCGTGAAGGTGCGGCTGGGCGTGCTGTTGCCGCTTTGTCCGAAGGTGCGCTGCGTGTTGTTGGGCTGGGTCACGGTGGTGCGCGTGCTGCTTTGGCGCGTGCTGCCTCCGAAGGTACGCGACTGCGTGTTGCCTGTCTGCGGTGCGCGGTTGGCTGCTGCGGTCGTGTTGTTGCGCCCGAAGGTACGGTTGCCGTTGCCATTCTGCGTGTTGGTGCGGTTGCCGTTGCCGAACTGTCGTGTGCCGTGGTTGTCGGTCAGCTGCTTGCCGCGTCCGAAGTCGCCGCGGTCAAAGCCGTCGCGCATGCCCATGCGCGGTCCGCCGTCGGGGCGCGGTCCGCCCCATGTGCGGTTGTGGTACCAGCTTGCTCCGCCGTTCATTCTCCAGCTGTGTCCTCCGCGGTAGCTTGCGTAGAACGCCGGGCGGCCGAAGAAGAAGTAGTCGCGGTGCGGATAGCGTGCGTAGATGCGGAAGTGCCAGAAACCTGCATCCCAGTATAGCGGGCGGTAGAAATAGGCGGCGTCCACAAAAGCGCGGTACTGCCAGTCGAGCAGTATGTAGCTCAAGTCGAGATTGCGCTGCGTCCAGTAGTTGCCGTACAGGTCGGTATGGCTGTTGATGCCCATCAGGTAGTCGAGGTTGATTTCGTAGGCAGCCTCGTACTGGTCGTCGGTGAGGTTGAGTTCGTATGCCATCTTGTCGGTGAGGAAGAGGGCCTGGTCGCGGGCTTGCTCATAACTCATTGCTGATGCTTGGACTGTCATTGTGAACAGTGCAACAAGCGCTAACATTAACTTTTTCATATCTCTGGCTTTTTGCGGTTCAACATGCGTGATTGATGTTTCTCGTCTTATCACGTTGCAAAAATACGCCAATAATCTTGGCTTCCAAAAGGTTTTTCCCTACATGGCGAGGGAAAATCCCTACATTGTCTGCCATTTTGTAGTCGGGCGAGGCTTGCTCCTCGCAAAAATCATGTATCTTTGCATAAGATAGGCTGCGCTCGGCAATGCGAGAACAAGTTCTCATTGCGCTCGCTTGCACTATCTTTGCACATTATATAATAAGGCGGAGGCACAGGCCGTCCGCCCAAACACTGAAACAGTAACAGATGAAACGACCCATCCTTATCCTTGCGTCCTTGCTGGCCGCCGCTCCCATGTCGGCGCAGTATGCGTGGCAGTACGACAGCGACCCGGGCCCGTTGCGCCTTGGCGACGGCATACGCTATGAAGCGTCGGTGCAGGGATCGTTCTCGAAAGGCAAGACACCCTTGTGGCTCAATGCCAACAAGTACGGCCTGTCGTCGCTTGAAGAGACCAACGGCTATGTACGCGCCTCGGCCATCCGTCCGCTTGCCAACGACTCCGCCCGCCGCTGGGGTGTGGGCTACGGTGTCGATGTGGCGGCTGCGCTCCACTACACCAGCACGGCCGTGGTGCAACAGGCCTTTGTGGAGGGACGCTGGCTCCACGGCACGCTCACCGTCGGCGCCAAGGAGCAGCCCATGGAACTGAAGAACAACCGCCTGAGCAGCGGCTCGCAGACGCTGGGCATCAACGCGCGCCCCGTGCCGCAGGTGCGTCTGGCCTTGCCCCGCTACTGGACCGTTCCGGCACTCGGCCGCTGGCTGCACATCAAAGGCCACATAGCCTATGGCATGATGACCGACGACGGCTGGCAACATTCGTTTACCGGCAAGACGAGCAAATATGCCGACCATGTGCTTTACCACAGCAAGGCCGGCTTTCTGAAGATAGGCAGCGAAGACCGTTTCGTGCCCTGGTCTGTAGAGCTTGGCTTGGAGCAGGCCACCCTTTTCGGCGGCACGTCGTACACGCCCGACGGCAGCGGCGGCATGCGCCGGGTGGAGAATGACCACGGACTGACTAGCTTCTGGCATGCCCTCGTACCTGCCGGCGGCGACAAGCCCAGCGAGGGAACGGTGTACCGCAACAAGGAGGGCAATGTGGTGGGCAGTTGGCTCATGCGCATCAACTACGACGGCGAACGCATGGCCCTGCACCTTTATGCCGACAAGTACTATGAGGACTTGTCGTCGATGTTCCAGGTCGACTATGACGGCTACGGCGAGGGCACGGAGTGGAACACGAAGAAGAAGACCCGCTTCTTCCTCTACGACTTCAAGGACTGGATGCTCGGGGCCGAAATCAACCTGAAGTATGGCACATGGTTGCGCAGCGTGGTGTTCGAATATCTCTATACCAAGTATCAGAGCGGTCCCGTCTACCACGACCATACGTCCGGGCGCAGCGACCATGTGGGCGGCCGCGACGATTTCTACAACCACTATCTCTATACCGGCTGGCAGCACTGGGGGCAGGCCATCGGCAATCCGCTCTACCGTTCGCCCCTCTACAACGACGACGGCACCATCGGCTTTGCCGACAACCGTTTTGTGGCTTTCCACCTCGGTTTCGACGGCCAGCCCACCGAGCGGCTCGACTATCGTGTGCTGGCCACCTACCAGGAAGGCCTCGGCACCTACGTCACGCCTTACACCAAGAAGCACCATAACGTGAGCTTCATGGTAGAGGCGGGCTACCAGTTGCCGCGAGGCTGGCGCCTGCAGGGTGCCTATGGCATGGACTTCGGCCACATACTCGGGGCCAATGCCGGTTTCCAGTTCACAGTTTCCAAATCGGGAGTATTCAACCTATGAAAAAATCATTCCTTCTTCTTGCCGCCTGTCTTGTCATGGCAGTGTCGTGCGGCGACCTCTTTGAGACATCCGGCAATGGCGACCTCGACGGCTACTGGCAGTTGTCGCAGGTCGACACGCTGCAGAACGGCGCGTCGGCCGACATGACCGGCAGCAAGGTGTTTTGGGCCGTGCAGGGCAAGTTTCTCGACATCATCGACACGCATCGCGGCAACTACGGCTATATGTTCCGCTTTCAGCACACGGCCGACTCGCTGCTGCTCTCCGATGCGCGCGTGAACCAGCGCGAACTGTTCGACTCGCTGCTCACCGACGTGTCGCCGCTGCGCCCCTTGGGGGTCAACGATCTGGCCGAGCATTTCCTGGTGGAGCAGCTCACGGGCAGCCGCATGGTGCTGCGCGGCAAAGTGCTCCGTCTGCATTTCCGCAAGTTCTGACCGCGCCCGGTGTCCACAATGCCGCACGCCCTGCCACCCGTTACGGGTGGCAGGGCGTGCGCGTTGAGGGAGGAATGGTAAGCCTCCCGAACGTTTTTCTGCCGTCTGTTTGCATCTATGGGTGTCGGGTGAAAACGACAATATGTTATAGCGTAGGGGCCGCCCCCTATGTTATATATTACATGCCTCCTGCAGGGTAGGGAGGAAAAATTAGTATCAAAATATGCTTCGTTTGTGCAGTTTTTGCCCCTGTAGGGGGCGCATACTTAAATTGCATTGTACGTTTAATTATGCGCCCCCTATAGGGGCGACGAAAAAATTATGAACCATCAAACGTAGGGGTAAACCCCTACGCTATAATATGTGCCCCCTACAGGGGCATATGTTCAACCTAACAGGGGCATATGTTTAAACGAACAGGGGCATGTGTTCAACCTAACAGGGGCATATGTTCAACCTAACAGGGACATGTGTTCAATGCAAACCTGTCTGCAAGAACCGAAATGCCTTATATACAGGACATTCATTCATGTTTGGCGAATATTTTTCGTTCGCAAATAAAATCTGATTTTGAACATCCTGCCTGTAGGGCAAACGCCGGAAGTCCCGCCGCTGGGCATTTGCCGGATTTTTGCAGCCCCTTGGTGCGGCGGGTCAGAATTTCTTGCCGAACACGATGCTGACGAACGTCAGGAAAAGGATCTTGATGTCGAGCCACCAACTGCGGTGCTTCAGGTAATAGAGGTCGAGGTCGAGACGTCGCAGCATCTTTTCCATGGTGTCGGTATATCCGTTGTAGAGCGTGGCGTACGAGGTGACACCGGGGCGTATCTGGTAGAGGTTCTGGTAGCGCGGGTCGCGCTGCATGATCTGCTTGATGTAGAACTCGCGCTCGGGCCTGGGGCCGATGAAGGCCATGTCGCCTATGAGCACGTTGTAGAGCTGGGGCAGCTCGTCGAGGTGGTGGGCACGCAGAAAACGTCCTGTCCGTGTCAGCCGGTTGTCGCTTTCGTGGGCCGTGAGTTGCGGACCGTCTTTCTCGGCGTCGGTTCGCATGCTGCGAAACTTGTAGATGTAGAACGGCCGGCCGTAGCGTCCTATACGTTCCTGCTTGTAGATGGCGGGTCCACCGTCCTCGCGCCTCACGGCGAGATAGCAGATCAGAAACAGGGGGGAGAACACGATAAGGCAGCCAAGTGCCACACAGAAGTCTACGCAACGTTTCAGGTCGCGGCCAGCCTCGGTCATGCCGTCCTCGATGTAGTCTTCTTCGCTCAGCAGCGACAGCGACTGCGAGTTGTCCGTATAGGGATTGGTTATCATGCGGTTTTAGTTTTCTTTAGTTACTATAATAACGCACATGCATAAGGTTTATTATACTTTCTTCACGATTATTTTTGCTGCTTGTCCCGTCTTTCTTGTGGTATGGCGAAAATACCCGACAAAGTTCTTCCGTATTTTGCAGCGGTGGCGGGCAATGGTCTCTGTACGCAAAAAACGGGGATGCGGATTGCGCTTTGCAAAGCGCAGATAATCAGATGATTGTGTCGATGTGGCTTGTTGCGCCTTCCGGAGGGGGCGCACGCCGACCGCCGTTTGTGCCGAACGGAGGTGCGAAAGGTACCGAACAGCACCGTGACAGGTGGTCTGCGGCGGGGCGAAAAGTGGCTTACCGAAGTGCGACAGATGGCTTGCGGTCGGCCGCGTGCCCGTTTTCCGGAGAAAAACGGGGTAGGAGAGGCCGGCGGCCAACCGGCCGGACACAAAAACGCCCCGGCCGATCTGCTGGAAGGCAGGACTGGCCGGAGCGAGGAATTGTCAGTTTGCGTAACAAAAAAACGGTGCGGGCCACACGCGGGCCCGTACCGTTTCAGAATATCTTTCCGAACATGATGTTGATGAATGTCTTTACCAGAATCTTGGCATCGAGCCACCAGCTGCGGTGCTCCAGATAGTAGAGGTCGAGCTCGAGACGCCGCAGCATCTTCTCCATGGTGTCGGTGTAGCCGTTGTAGAGCGTGGCGTACGATGTGACACCGGGCCGTATCTGGTAGAGGTAGACGTAGCGCGGGTCGTGCTGTATGATCTGGTCGATGTAGAACTTGCGTTCGGGCCTGGGGCCGATGAAGGCCATGTCGCCCCGCACCACGTTCCACAGCTGGGGCAGCTCGTCGAGGTGGTGCAGTCGCAGGAACAGGCCCACTCGGGTCATGCGTGTGTCGCGCTCGTGCTGGTAGAGGGCCGGGCCGTCTTTCTCGGCGTCGATGCGCATGCTGCGGAACTTGTAGATCTTGAACGGACGTCCGAACCTGCCGATGCGCTCCTGGCTGAAGATGGCTGGGCCGCCGTCCTCGCGCCTCACGGCGATGTAGCATATAAGAAAGAGGGGGGAGAACACCACGAGGGCGACCGATGCGATGAGGAAATCGCCCATCCGCTTGATGTTGCGTTCCACCTCGTTCATGCCGTCGGCGATGAAGCGGGGGTTCTGCACGTCATCGTTCCACTTGATATATGGAGGTATGTGTCTTTCTTGTTGTGGTTTCATATAAACCGATAACGTGTGGCTTTTGTTTTTATTATATTAAAATTAAGAAATGTTAGATTTTCCTTTTCCTGTAGGCATTGATGGCATAGTGAAGGTAACAGTAGGCCGATTTCAGGAGCGAGAGCCGTTCGGTCTTTCTGTAGATGTTCCATTGCCATGACAGCAGGTTGAACTTGTTGGAAGAGACCGACGAGTCCATCACACGATAGAGCCCATGGATGGCATTGGTGTTCTTGGCGATGAAACCTTTCTTGAGAATCGACAGCCACATGGCATAGTCTTCATGGTGCACGTCGGGTATGGGAACGAGCCCCGTCTTTGCGCGGTCGTAGATGCCTGTGAGGTTGCCGATAATGTTGCCATAGAGCATCTGCGCATAGTCCACTTGTGAGGGAGCCGCTACCACGCGGCCTGTGCGCTCCCCGTTTTCGGAAATCTTTTCATAGTTGGAATAGACTATGGCAACAGTCGGGGCGGCGAAAAGGGGCAACTGTTCTTCCAATTTCCGGGGCAGCCAGCAGTCGTCGCTGTCCAGAAAGGCTATGTATTGGCCCTTGGCGTGCTTTACGCCTTCGCTTCTGGGGGCCGAAGGCATGCCCAGGTGCCTCGTGTTGTGTAGCAAATGAATGCGGCTGTCCAGCTGGGCGTAACCCTTGACAATCTCTACGGAATTGTCGGTTGACAAGTCGTCAACAACGAGCAATTCCCAATCGGTATAGGACTGTGCGATAACTGACGATATCGCTTCGCCTATGTACCTGGCGGAGTTGTGCATGGGCATGATGATGGAGACTAAATCCTTGCGCATTTCTAAATGGGCCACATTCTTGTTTGGTAAGTGCAAATGTAACATTTTGTCCAGACATACCAAAACTTTTTGTTCCCCAAATGCCCTTTTGGCCTGTTTTTCTTTTGTCAGGCCTGTTTGTTTTTTGTCAGGCCTGTTTGTCGGTCATGGGTATGGGGATGCCGTTTATTTGGCTGCACCTTGAAATATCCGCTTAAATATGCTTAGGGCTGTGGCTTCCGAATACTTGCTGACAAAGACGGAACGGGAATAGGCGTTGTATTTCGGAACGGGATTTTCCGAATAATATCTGATGGCGTCTATATAGTCTTCCGCAGTGTTGCACAGCCGGCCGCATGAGCTTGTGTTGAGCTCGTAGCCTTCAAAGGTCTCCGTGGTGCCCAGAATGTTCTTGCCATACATGAGTGCTTCGCAGGTCTTCACCTTCATGCCGCTTCCCGAGAATATGGGGAAGACCATGAAATCGGCATCTTCGAAATAAGGAGCCAAGTTCGGAACATTGGCATATACCGGTATGCTGTCCAGGATGGGGTTGGACGCTTTCAGCAAGTCCATGTCCTTGCCTACGATTTTGAAATCGATGTCGACATGGGGCAGTACGTTCTTGACAAACCACAACAGCCCCTCGGAGTTGGCGGGAAAATTGCTCCCGATGAAATAGCATTTGGGCTTGGAGGCAGTCAGCATGTGGAGGTTGTGGGGCTTGTCGGTGCACTTGTCCGTAAAGGTTATGGGCACGATGGCATCGAAGGACTTTCCGTAAAGCTGCTTCATGATATTGCTGTCGCGCTCGCATAAGCCGATGGAAATGTCGGCGTAGCTTATGCTGCACCGGTCGTTCTTGGCAGCGCAGCCGATGATGATGTCTCGGAAGGGCAGCCCTTTGCTCACCCTTGCCTCATAGTATAGGCTCTCCACGTTGTGGAAGAAGCTGATGATTTTGCCTTTGTATCCATGCTCCCTCAGCTTCTTGGCGATGAGGCCGAATACACTGGTGCTTACGAAGACATAATCGTAGGCAGAAGACATGTCTATGATGGCTTGTAGCTTGCAAGGGGTCAGGCCGTTGAAATAGCCGAAAGGGAAAAGCGATGCGGTGCGGAGCAATGAAAAGATGGAACGTTTCTTGTTGACGTCATTCACATAATAATAGTCGACATTCTCTTTGCCGAGAATGTGTGCGGCAATTTCTGCGTTGCGTTTGTTTGCTTGACTTCCGCCATCGCTGACGTGATGGAAATCTTGAAAAGCTATGAAGAGAATTTTTCCCATGCAGGCTTGTCTTGATTGGTTTGTAAGGCAAATATACGAAAAAAGCACGCATGTTGCAAATATAATGGAAGGATAAGCTCTTTTTCGTCGGGAAAAAGCTACTTTTGCTGCGGAGAAAAGTATACGGACATGAAAGGATTGACTAATTTGACGATCGGCGTCTTGGCACTGCTGCTCAGTTCCGACACAATACCCTTGTCGGCCATGGCTCCTGCGTCTGGAAACAAGTATAAACTGGTTTTCCGGGATGAGTTTAATGGAACGGGCAAAAAGGCAATGAACTCCAAGTATTGGAGTGTGCCCGAACGGAAGAAATACATGTGGGCAAGGCAAATCTCTGACGTTCCGGAGGTCTATGATATCAATAACGGCAAGCTGGTTTGCAAGGCCATACCCAACGTGGCGCATCCCAAGGATACGGCCGAGATGCTGACCAGTGCCTTTACCACGAAGGACAAATTTGAATTCCAGTACGGAAAAGTGATGGTGCGGCTACGAACCACACAGGTGGAAGGAAATTTCCCGGCAGTATGGCTGTTGCCTGCCGACCAGAAGAATGCGCCTTACCGATACGGGGAAATAGATATCTTTGAGACATTCGGAAACGACGGAAAGGCTCACCAGACGGTACATAACCACAGAACCTTTGCATTGGGAAAGAAGGAAAAGAATGCCTTCCCTCATACGGTTGATGTCACGCAGTGGCATGTCTACGGCGTGGAATGGACTCCGACCTACATCATGTTCACGATAGACGGCAAGACTATGGGATATTATGAGAAGTCGAAGGATGCCAAGGAGTTGGAGGAAGGACAGTGGACTTTCGACAGGCCTTATTATATCGTTGTAAACCAGAGCACCGGGCAAGAAGGATGGCATGAGCCTGATGTGACGCACACCTATCAGACCGAGATCGACTGGATAAGGGTGTACCAGCGAAAACCATAGCCTTTGCTGGTACCCGCCCCTTGCGTTACTTCTTCCTGGTGGCGTATTCGATGGGGATGCCGCCCAACTCGGAAGCAATATGTGAATAGGATGAATACAGACTTCCTATGATTTTCTTGGTTCTGCTGAGACAGTAAAGGTCATTGACGGCAAACCGCATGCCCTCAAGGCTGTCGCGGTTGGCCATTTCGTATTGAGTGATGATGCGGTTCGGGTATCGGCTTGTTATGGCATGTTTTACCGTGTCGTCGTCGGTCGCAAGGTAGAATTTTACGCTTGCGTCCTTGCTTATTTCTTCCTCTATCATCGAATGGAATGTTTCCAGAGGTGACAATCTGATAGACTCTTTGTTGTCCGTTCTCCTGATATGTACACCGATGGTGTTCGGAGAAAAGCCGGCCAAGACCTTATCTATGTCCTTCTGTATGTCTGCGCACGGAATAAACAAGCTCTTCATTTCGTAGTCTTTGCACATGGCGTTGCCGGAAATGAGCAGAAGGTCCTTGGGCTCTTCCTTGCCGATGGCCTGATAGATGTCATTCCGTTTTTCGTCGTAAAGGTTGAAATTATAGAGAACCTTACCCGAAGTGAGGCTGAGAAGAGGCATCCTCAACAGGTATTCTTTGCGAAATTCGATGTCGTAAAGCCATGATTTGTTGGTCGTCAGGTGGACTGACGGGCCGTCGATGGGCAAAAACAATTGGTCGAATTCTGCATTCAGGCCTTTTCGTACATTCCACAATATCTCGGCTGTTGCATGGTAGTGCTTGGCTATGGCAAGACCCGAGGCTATGGCTCTCATTCTGTTGCCAAGTCCTCCCGTAGGGATTATTTTAATTCTCATCGTAATACTCTGTTTCAAACAATTGCATTTCTGATTGCGTCCAGCCATCCGTGTCCGAACTGCAAGTCGGGCTCAACATAGTTGCCTTCTCCCCATTCGTTCCATGACTTGAGCATCAAAATCTTGTGTTCTGGCGACTTCTTTTCTATATAGGATAACGCGTCTTTGATGTGTTCCTCAAAAGCCTTTGGGGTAGCGTGCACATAAATGCCGTCGAGAGTAGCCGCCCTCGGACTGCGGTCCCATTGGGGAATGATGGTCGGGTATACGTTTTCCCAATCGGATTCAGGAGGGAAGAAACCTTTGACCGTCCGTGAGTAGTCGAAATATTTCCCGACAGGAACTCCGGCTTTTCGAAGAATGGTCTTGCAAAGATTTACCCATCGGCCTTCGCTGAGCAGTTCGCCGCGGCGCATGCCTACAACGTTGATGGCATCGAAGCCCATGCGCAAAACAGTCTGAAACAGGTCTTTGCTGCTTTCCACATTTGGAAGGACTCTTGACTTGCTGCCATCTTCGTTGATTTTGAAGGTTAGTGTCGCATCGCACATGCACACCAAATGTAAGCCAGGTAACCCGTTCTCGGCAGCCAGTTTTCTCCAGGTCGCAATCCACTCCCTTACCCTGGTGTGACTCCAGGGATTGTATAAGAAAAACACCGGTTTCCCGTCTACCGTAATGTACCGCTTGTCCCGAAAGGCTGGAAGTACATGCATGAAATGATTGTAGTCGTCTTCATAACCGGGATAAGTCTGCTCGAGCAGCATGGAATTGCTTTGCATGTTCGATTTGCGGCTCCAGGTTTTGTTGGTCCAGGAATGATTGGCCCAGCACAGGCAGAACGGAAAGTCGGGTTTCCCGCTCGCCAGCACTTCGTTGAAAGGCCGCTCCAAGAGCTGTTTGCCGCCAAACCAGTAATGATAGTAGCAGAATCCTTCTATTCCGGCTTCACGGGCCAAGGCGGCTTGCTGCTCGCGAACCTCGGGTAGTCTCAAATCATAAAATCCCAAATCCGCAGGTATCTTGGGTTGTATATGCCCCTTGTAAAGAGGCTTGGCCTTGGCTACATTTGTCCATTCGGTAAACCCCGGGCCCCACCATTGGTCGTTTTCGGGTATAGGGTGAAATTGGGGAAGATATAATGCGATGACTCTTGCTTTCATGGGTTGCTCGATAAAGTCTTATTCGAAAATCTTGATTACCTTGGCAGGATTTCCTGCTGCCAACGCATTGGCAGGAATGTCTTTCGTGACCACTGCGTTTGCACCTATGATGCTTCCTTTCCCTATTTTCACATTGGGAAGGATGCAGACCATTTCGCCTACCCATACATTGTCTTCTATCACTATCGGGCCTTTGCTGTACATGGGACGCTGGTTTGCAGGTATGCCCAGCTCTTCTCGCGTGGCTTTACCATGGGAATTGTCACAAATAAAAACCTTTCGGCCTATTCTGACCCCAGACCCTATGGTTATGGAATTGATGCATGTAAGATGTCCGTTGTCGCCAAAGCTGCTGTTGCTTCCTATGGTAACATTTGGAGTGAATGTTTGTTGGCCATATCGGTCATAAACTTCCCATACCACATCTTTGCCACAGTAAAGGTTTGAGCCAATACTTATGTGTCTGGCTCCTTTCAATAAAGAAAAACCTTGAAAAAGACAATTCTCTCCGCAGGTCTTAAACTCGTGCGCAATCCATCTTGAATAGAACACGTTCTTGACTCTATGCATCTTGTCTACGAGAGAATACCTAAACAGAAGGTGACAGAAATCTGCAATGATACGTATGATTAACTTCATTTTTTATATGTCAATTTGCACCAGCTGTCTTCCAAAGGAAGGTAAACTGAATGAACTGTAATTCATAGTTGAGATAAAACAGTGCGATAGTCTGGGAACACAGGATGCCTGCCCAGCGAGGGCGTATGGTATACATCACGTCGGCTATCAGCATGATGCTCGTAATGCGGAACACATGACTTACTCTGGCTCCTAAGTCGGGAATGAAGCCAAGCATGGTGTAGGATACGAGACCTATGGCATACAGGCGCATTAGCAAGGGAAAATGCTTGTCTTCTGCCGCTAAAGTCTTGGACATGACCATCAAGTACAGGAAAATGAGGACCGAGGCAACATGGAAAACGCCAAATCCGTTGATAACGCTTTGGGAATTTCCAATCTCTGCAGCCTTTTGGTAAATGGCCATCTTGCTTCCTACATAAGGAATGTACTCAAGGATATCCATGATGTTCCCGCCTTTAGCATTTAGAATAAGTGCCGCGATGACTACTGCTGTCCAAACACTTCCGCTAATCAATGTGAAAGGCTTGTTCTTCAAAAACAGGAAAGGAAGCATCAGAACTCCGGATATATGGAAACAAGAACCTACAAGAATATAAACCAGTGCAATCCACCGTCGCTTATCACAGATTGCCTTGATGGCAAGAAGCAACATCGCTGTCATCACTCCAGTGCGTATCTGCATCATATCTTGTACTACATAATAATACGAGAGATAGATTGTGAGCAATAGAAAAAGATGGCTTTTGTTAAACTTGGTCAAGGCAAACATCTTGATGGAAACTCCCATGATGGCATAGAAGAGAAACAGGATGTGGGCATCGTCTGTGAAGAGGTTCAGAAATGCTGATATGGCAATGAACGAGAATTCCACACCTTCTTGCACTTTGTCGGAGTAATAGTTACGAAAGGATTGTGCATAGTTCTCTGAGTCCGGATCAAGGCCAATCTCCTTAAAACCGCACATCAACACGAGGCACATGCCGAAAACTGCATATATTAGATACAGCTGTTTTCTCGGCAACAAATCCTCAAAGTATGTGATGAGACATGAGAAGAAGAAAAAAAACAGGATTAAGTATGCCATTCTTTACCTCCTCATTTTTGAAGTCAAAACGTTAGCAAGTCCTTTTCTTTCTGCTGGTGTGAGGCCAAAAAGAAAGGAAAGTATGACCAGCAAAAGGGGAATCGCACCGATTTCGACGAAGAGACGGGCAATGCCGTGGGCGATGATATTGTGAATGGCATAAGCCGAGAAAAACGTAAAGGCAACGATGAGCCCTCCGGGAACCACGACCTCCTTGATGTATCTCATTACAGAGAAGTGGGCAATCTTGTTTTTCAAGCACCACACTCGTGTGCCGTGTGACAAGACACAGCAAATGATGATGTTGATAAACAGGTAGTAAGATGGGAACCCGTTCTTGAACATAAGTATATTGACAGGCAAGCTGAGTAACATAAGCGTCTCTACAGAAAAGAAATATTTCTTGATATCGCCCGTAGACTGTATGATTGTGGTTATGGGATGATGCATTACTTGGCAGACCGTGTAGATGATGAAGAGCCTGCAATACACGACCATGTCTTCCGTGTAGTTTCCCAACCAAAGTGAAAGTATCGTCCTCATTTCAGCTATTGCGGGGATGGAGACGGCTGCCATCATGTACAAAATCAACTTGTTGTTCAGATAGAAAAGTTTGCCCAACTCCGGGCTGTTTCCCTCCGCGTAAACTTTGACCATCGCAGGCTTGAAGGACAAGGCTACACTGTTGGCAAGTGAGTTGAAGGCATTGTAGAGGTTGTTGGCCACGGCAAAAGCAGCATTGGCCAATGGACCGAAAAAAAAGTTAAGCGTTATGACGCTGCCCTGAATCAATGTTGTCCCTGCCAAGGCGCCATATAGTGTCCAGCCGGAGAACGAAAGGACTTTTCCATAGAGCTTTTTCTCGGTGACGGGGTGATATTCACATTCGGAATATTTTCTTTTGGCAATAAGAAAATAAGCAAAAAGAAGCACCAGGGAGATGAGAACCAAGGAGACGGAATAGCACAACAGGGCCGAGTCGCCTGCATAAGTAATCATCAAAGCTGCCGCAAACTTCAAAGCGCAATCTAAGCACGAAAGGATGGCGTAGATATTCATGTCCTCATGTGAGAATATCAAAGCTGTGAAAGGCACAAGCCAAATAGTGAAAATAAAGGTAGCTATGGCTGCCTGATAGACCCAGATGGCGACATCAGTCTTGTCTGCGGGAATGTTAAGATGGGTGTCGATATACCATAATCCAACTACTTCCAATACCAGAAGTATGATGACGGATAGTATGACGATAATGTTGCAGCTGATGGAAAAAAGAGAATGTAAGGTTTTCTCGTCCTTTTTCCCCAAGGAATAGGAATAAAAGCGTTGGAGTGAAGAGGACACTACGGGAATCAAAAATGTCCCCATGAGGACCACACCGGAAATCGCATAGAAAATCCCATAGTCAACGATTCCGAGGCCTTTTAGTACGAACCTTACGGAATAGATGTTGACTATTGTAACAAAAATCATGCGTAAGAACAAAGCCAACGAGTTTGAGATAATACGTCTTGTATTACCTTTGTTGTCATGGTAAGAATTACTCTGCTTTGTAATACTTGATGCAGACATTTGTGAGTCGGAATATAATGTTACTTCCTAAGTATTAGGTCTTTCAGAGAGAAGATGATGATAATGACGGAGACAAAAGCCAGCATGCCCATCACGAAAACCATGCGCTTGGGGCCTGTGGCCTTGGAGGGCACGGCGGCACCTTTGAGTACGGTGAAGGCTGGTGTGTTCTCGCGCAACTTGGCGCGTGCGGCTTGCAGTTGGGACTGCATTGACGTGTAGACGTTGTATTTGAGTTGCATGTCATTCTCCAGATCCTCTGTCTTCGACTTGTAGCTTTGCAGGATGACATCCATGTTGGCGTCGGCATAGGAACTGTATGTTTGGCGTACGCGTTCGTAGTCGGCCTTGGCGTCGGCTGTGAGCTTTGCGTAGTATTCCACGTCGTTGCGAGCCTTTTTGGTGCGGTAGTTTGTGATGAAATCCTGCAGACGCTGCCTGACAGAGTCGGCTACGGTCTTGCAGATGAGAGGATCTTGCGCTTCCGTGCTGATGGTGATGACATCATTCTTCTTGTCCACGCTGATGCTTATGCTCTTTCGGATGGCGTTCATGATAGCATCGTCTTTTTTAGAAAGGCGATAGGGGCTGAAGGCTTCATTGCCGCTTGCCATGCTCTGAGCGTCTTTCGGCTTAGGGAGCAAGCCTTTCAATTTTCCCATGGCCTTTGTCCACCAAGGCGTCTCCATGAAATAGCGGTGGTAAGCGTAGAGTGTGGTGTCAATGACGCCGTCGGCACTCTTTACCCGAATGTCAAACATGTTGTAGATGAACCCGTTGTCTTCCATCAAATCGGGATAGAGACTGGGATAGATGGCGTCCGTCGACGTTCTGTTGCCAATGTCGAAGCCAAAGCTCGAGGCAATGTCGCTTAGGGAGCCTCCTGTTGTGGGTATGTTCATCTCTGGAGCCAATACCGTATTGGTCGAATAGGTCCTTGGCACGCAGATGATGATGAGGCTGGATATGACAAAGGTGACGGGCCAAGCGATGAAGAACCATTTCTTTCGCTTGGCGATACGCATCCATATATCGCGCAGGTCGATGACGTCTTCCTTGTTCTGTTCGTTATTCATGTTGCGGTTGATTACTTGGACAGGTTGGCTATGGTGGCGATCATGGCGGCAATGGACGACATGCTGGTACCGAGGCTCATGGTCTCGGCCACGCTCATCTTTCGGCTGATGCGGCTCGGCACGACGATTTCGCAGCCGGGCTGTATCTTGGCACCTTGCGACAGTTTGGCCACCATGCCGTTCATGTAGATGATGTAGGCGCCGCCCTTGCGGGCGTTCTGTGCGAAGCCGCCGGCGGCGTTGATGTAGTACTTGCCGCTCTTTCCCCGCTCGTAGGCCACGGTGTTGGGGTACATCACGGCACCGTTCACCTTCACGGTGGCAGTGTATTGCGGCAGCACGAGGCGGTCGCCTTCGCGCAGCACGATGTTGGCATCGCTGTTGGGGTCGGCGATGGCGCGGTCGAGCTCGATGCCCACGGGGAAGGTGTTGGGTACTTGGAATTTCTTCAGCTGTGTGCTGTTGTTCTGCTGAGCCACCTGCTGCATGCTGTTTCCGTTGTTGCTGCTGGCCGCCAGTTCGAGGAGTTGCTGCTGTAGTTGCTCTTGCTGCATGTTGAAAGCGGTTTCCATGCGTGCCCGCTCTGCCTCGTTGGGCCGGCGTTCCAGTCGTGCGCCCTTGATATAAGCCAGATCGGTGACACCGCCTGCGGCTTCCAGCAGGTCGGTGAGGCGCATGTTGCGCTTGTTGAGCGTGTATGTGCCGGCAAACATTACTTCGCCGTCGATGGTGACGCTCTGCTGCTTGGAGTAGGTGGGACTCTTGCGTACGAACACTTCGTCGAAGGGCATCAGCGTGAAGCCCGGTTGCCCGTCAATCACGAAACCGTCTTTCAGCGCAAACGTGTACGTCTTTGCGATGACGCTGTCGGTGGTCAATGACTTGGCATCGCCTACGCGGCGCGCAATGTCCACCTTGACGGTCGAGGCCGTCTCGAGCAGACCGCCGGCCTGAAGCACAAAGTCTTCGAGCGTCTCGTTGTCGGCATATTTGTAGATGCCGGGATATAGCACCTCGCCCTGTATGGTGATGGTGCGCTCGGTCATGGTCTCCTGTTTGCTGGGAATGAAAAGCACGTCGTTTTCCTTCAAGGGAATGTCGGCTACCTGTCCGCTCATGATGCCGGCCACGTCGACGCTGATGACCGTCAGTGTGCGGTCTTCTTTCATGCGGTGCATCACGGCATGTGCGGTGAAGGCCTCTTCGGTAAGTCCCTCGGCGTGTTGTATGAGCGTGCGTACGCTGTTGATGTTTTCACCCATTTGGTACATGCCCGGACGGAATACGGCACCTTTGATTTCCACCGTGTTCTCGTATCGGGGCAGTATGGAGTCTACGCTGACGCTGTCGCCGTCGGCAATGCGGAAGCTGCTCATGTCGAATTCGTCGACGTTGAAAACTGCGTATTCGCGTCCCGTCTTGCGGTTGATGCGCACACTCTTCTTGTAGGCATCGCCGGCGAAACCGCCCGCATATTTCAACAGCGTCTCCACGCTCTCGCTTTTCTTCATCTCGTAGTACATGGGGCGTTTCACCTTTCCGCTGATGTTGACAAGGCAGTCGTATGCTCCCACGGAGATTACGTCGCCGTCCTGAAGCCTGACATTACCCGTCATTTTGCCGTTGAGTATGTAGTCGTAGATGTCACAGACGCTGATGAGGCGGTTGTTGCGGTAGATGTTGATGTTGCGCAGCGTACCCAGGTCGCTGGTTCCGCCGGCCATATACAGGGCGTGGAAGACAGTGGCAAAGGCCGACAGCGTGTAGGTGCCCGGTGTCTTGACCTCACCCATCACGTTGACGGTGATGGTCCGTGTCTGTCCGAGCGAGAGGCTGATGCGGCTGCTGCGGTAGCGTGTGCCGAGCGTGCCTTGTATGCGGCTCTTGGCCTGGCTTACGGTCAGTCCGCCCACGCTGATGGGGCCGAAGCCCTCTATGACAATCTGTCCGTCGGGCGAAACGGTGCAGTTGTATGTTTTCTGCGAAGCCCCGTAGACATCCACCGAAACGGCATCGCCCGGTCCAAGCACATAAGTTTGCGGTGTGGCGATGTTCATGGCCGGCTCAAAGGTCAGGTCCTTGTTGTTGAAGATGTCGCGTCCGAACACTTTCTTCCGGTCCTTTTTCTGCTGCTCCAGTATCTGGTTGAGCCATTCGATGGAGTCCTGGCGGGTCATGGCGCTCAGCTCCGCTTTCATCTGCAGGAAATCCTGGTCGTCTTCGTTGTATTCCTTTTGCCATTGCGTCACGCCCTGCAGCCGCTGGCTGGTGGCCGCATCGCGCAGCTCGTTGTCCTTGGCGGTCTTCTGGCGCATCTCGTCGCGGGTCTTGCCGTTGTTGGTGCGCATGCGGTTGTTGCTGTCGTCGGCGTTGGCCATGCCAAGCCCCGACTGCGTCATCTGCCGTTGGTATTTCTTCTTTACGCGGCGTATTTGGGTGATATCCACGCCTCTCTGCATGAGTTTCACAACGATTTGTTCCTGCGAGGTGCCTTTCTGCATCTCGCTCTGGATGGCCTCGGCCACTTGGTTGTCGGTCATGGAACTCTGCGCCTTCATGCCCATGGGGCACAAGGCGATAAGGAATATGTATACGATGAGTTTCTTCATCCTATGGATTTGTTTACGCGTTGAACGGTTACACCTTTATATATAGTAACTCTTAATCTGCGTTTTTATTGTTGTCAAGGTTTCGGTTGGCAGCAAAAAAGCGCGGAAACACCTTGTCTCGATTGCACCTTATTGCGGCAGCCAACTATGTTATCTGCAAAGATACAATAAAAATGAGATTTGGCAAAGGAAAAGCCGGTGTAACTTGCGTGTGCTGCCATACGTCGAAAAACAACGGCCCTGACTTCCGTGGAAGGAGGTCAGGGCCGCAGGGGATAAAGGAAAACGGCCGTGGCGTGGCCGGGTTATTTCACAAACTTGCAGAGGGCGGTGTGCCCGCTGTCGCCGATGGCCCTGGCCACATAGCAGCCGGACTGCAGCATGGAGGTTGTTGCGGTGCCGAAACCGGTGTTCATGTTGACGACAACGGTCGTAACCTTCTGGCCGCCGATGGTGAAGATCTCCACCGTGGCCTTGCTGTCGTGCCCGTGCAGGAAGAGCTGTCCCGATGCAAAGTTCATGGTCAGCTTGCTGCCTGTGGTGCCTGTGGTATGCCCGATGCCGGTCGGTGTCTGGTGCTGAATGTACTCGTTGTAACTGGTCAGCAGGTTCTTCTTGCCGATGGTGGGAAGGCTCATCAGGTAGATGTCGTTGCCACCGTCGGTGTACCGCCCCACGGTATGGTAGCCGTCGTGGGTAGGGTAGGTCAGACTGTCGGTCCAACTCATGTCGCCCGCCGATACGGCCACGGTTCCGCCGTTGTCGCTGAGCTTGAACGTAGCGTGTAGCTCGCGCCGGTTATCGCGCTTGTCGCACCACACCACGAGGTATCCGTGTGCGGGGATGACGGTCGTGGCGGTGCTTTCGCCCTTGGTGAGCCGGCATTTCTGCAGATTGCCGATGTTGTCGGTCAGGTACATGCCTTCCACGTCCTGCGGTTCCGAGGTGGTGTTGTACAGCTCCACCCAGTCGCCCTTCTTGCCGTAGTCGTTGACATAGACATCGTTGGCTGCGCTGACCTCGTTGATGCGCACCGGGGTGAACCCTTTGCTGGCGGCGCTGTCCATCGGCTCGTAGCAGGCCACGAGGCTGAACTGCCCGGTGGGCATCTCAATCTCCGGGTCGGTAGAGTAGTAGTTCGACGCTCCGCTGGCACCCATGGTGGTGTAGAGTGTGGCGTCCCAGTAGATGTCCGAACTGGAGGCACTGTTGTTGTGCACTTCCACTGCTATGACGTTGGTGCCTTTCTTGAAGAGGCTCGGACTGAGCTTCAGTGTTCCCGTGTCGGGATTGCCGGCAGCGTAAGTCGTGCTGTAGGCATTGTATCCCGAGCTGGTCATGTTGTATCGTCCGGCCTCAGTCCCGTTCACATAGACGATGAAGCCGTCGTCGACCGTGTATTCGAGGTTGAAGGCATCGCTTGCCGTCGGGTTGTCCGTCAGGATGATGTTGTGCCGGAAATAGTAGGTGGGCCGCTTGTTGCTGGCATCGCTGCCATAGCTGATGGTGGTCTTCAGCCCGTCCTTGCCGTATCCCAGCGGACTGTAGCCGTTGGTCCATGCACTGGTGCTGTAGCCCGCACTTGTCCAGTCGGCGTTGTCGAGACTGCCTTGGTCGTAGTAGCTCCACAAAGCGCCCGACTTTACGATGGCCCTGAGACTGGCGTTCGGGTTTTTCCACCCGCAGAAGGTGTAGCCGGCCGGTGCCTCTGCGCGCAGGGTTACCGGTGCAAAGAGATTGCCGTTGAAATAGCCGGTGGGCACCTCGATGCCGTTGACATACAGGCTTGCGCCCTCCACCGAACTGCTGAGTGTGGCAGCCTGTGCGTCGGATGTGCTCAGCCCCATCTCCGAATAGTTGCAGATGGCGTTGGTGGCGGTGGCCAGCCGGCTGTTCAGGCTCGTCTTCATCCAGTTGGCCGTGCTGTACGGGCTCTCGTTGTTGAGGGCCATCTGCGGGCCGGCGATGGCCGTCAGCGAGTCGATGATGGCCGTGCAGCGCGAGGCTTCGAAGACACTGCCGCCCATGAGGCAGTAGGTGTCGATGAACCGCTTCTTGAACGTGCTGTTCTGCAGCATGTTCTTGAAGATGGTCACCAGTTTGATTTCTGCGGTGATGCGGTCCACGGCACATCCGTAGAGCTTGTCGAAGGTCCACGTCTGCCGGCTCATGAACGAGTTGAAGGCGTTGCCGTCGTTGAGCGTGCCGTCGAGGTCGAAGGTGACGAAGCGGAAACGGCCGTCGGCACTCTTTCTGAAGCCCTTTATGTTGTTTTGCGGCCAGTCGTTGCCGCCGAGGTAGAACTCCATGGCCATGTAGTTGGTGTACTCGTCGATGTCCACCAGCCGCTTTATCTCCTCGTAGGTGGCCTCGTCGGCAGCGTTGGCCGAGAGGTTGTACCAGGTGTTGAACGCCTCGTCGGTGCCGCACTTCTGCACATAGCCCGAGTCGGGGCTCATCTCGAACTGGTCGATCTCGTCGTCACTCCATCCGTAGTTGGCATATACATAGTGCTTGTTGTTGGGTTCGCGCACGTTGAGCACCCCGATGTACTGCCCGTTGATAAACTCGTGCACGGGCTGGTAGCATTGTCCGTCGATGTCGATGCCCGATGTCTGTATGATGGTCTGCAGTGCCGGGTCTTTGATGCGGCAGCCGTTGTCGTTGCCGCCGTTGCGTATCTGCAACGTCCGGTTGCGTATGTAGGGCTTGGCCGTGAAGAAAGGGTAGTTCAGGTTTTTGTTGCCCCCGTACTCCTTGTTGCCCTTCAGCTTGAAGGAGTGGGGCGTGTAGGCGCGGCTCCATCCGCCGCACATCTCGAAGTCCACGTCTTGGTTGAAAGCCATCTCGTTGTCGGTGGTGATCCACGAGAGGTTGGCGGGCCGTTCCCAGTCCATGTTCCAGTTGCAGGCTGTCGACTGTCCGTTTCCGGGCCGTCCGTTGGTGCCGCGCACATACACGCCGATGCTGTCGTCGTAGAGGAAGTCGGGATCTGTCACCACGCTGACAACGGGCAGTGCGTAATCCTTGTCCTTATATATATAAGAGCGTGTGGTGACGGTGCTCGCCAGTTTTCCGTCCTGGAAGAGGCGGAAACGGTAGCACGCCGTCCGGCTGATGTCGAACACGCCGTCAGCCGATGTCTCGCCGTTGGTCAGTGTGGGCAGTGTGCCGTCGGTGGTGTAGCGTAGGGTGGCCCCCTCGGGGACGGTTACGCTCACGCTGAACGGACTGGCGAACAGGCACGAGCCCGTGTCGGCCACGGGTGCTGCCAGCTGTTCGGTGGCAAAGTCGGCTGCAGCGTTGCTGGCTCCAGGTGTGGGCGTTGCGGTCAGGCCCCATGTGTCGCCGCCGTCGCTGGTGCGAGCGTAGCTCACGCGCTGCATGGCTTCGGGATAACTGGCTTCGGCCAGTATCTCGCCGTCGGCGTTGCTGATATAGAGGTTGCCGCCGTCGGTGTCGAGCTTGAAGGTGGCCTGGTTGGTGTTGATGCCGTTGCTGTCGAACCATACCGTCTTGAAACCGTGTGCCGGAACCACCCCGATGGTGGCGGGCGTGTACCATAGGCGCAGGTCGGAGGCATTGTCGCTGAAGTAAAGTCCGCTCAGCTCCACCGCCTTGTCGGTGGGGTTGTACAGTTCCACCCATCCGTCAAAGTTGTAGGCCGGCGAGATGTACTGGTCTACATTGGCTGCCATCACCTCGTTGATGATGAAGGAACCGACCTTGGCCGTGTTGCGCTCCACGGCAAACGAGGCCGTTCCGACCGTTCCCGAACCGTCGGTGGCTGTGGCGGTGATGGTCACGGAGCCTTCTGCCAGTGCGGTCACGTTGCCCTTGCTGTCCACGGTGGCTACGCCGGTGTCGCTGCTGGCCCATTCCAACTTCTGGATGGTGGCGTTGGCCGGTGTGACGACGGTCGACAGTTGCAGGGTCTCGCCCACGACGAGCGTTCCTTCGGCCGGTGCGACGGCGATGCCGGCAACGGCAATCACCTCGCCGTAATACTCCAGCTTGAAGTTGTCGAAGAGACACCAGTTGTTCGACGTGAACGTTTCGTTCTTCAGTCCGATGCTGATGTCGCCCCCTTCGTGGTCAAACTCCATCTGGTTCAGGTAAGCTCCCTGTGCGAAAGCTGCGGTGCCGCTCTCCATCGAGTTGGGGAACCATATCTGCGGCGACACCCAGCTGGGCGACCATGTGCCGGTAGAGAAACTCGTCGACGACGACCAGCTGTACACGCTCGCCAGTTTCTGCTCGTGGCTTCCGGCATACATGTATCCGGTGATGTCCTCGCTGCCGTTGACATAAGCCTGATAGCCGCTGTTGTTGTCCTGGCAGCGGAAATAGGAGTTGACGCTCATGCGGTAGCGTCCCTGCGGCAGGGCACTCACCGTCTGGTGGATGTTGAACGTGCCGTTCCAGAACTCCATGGCTTCGCACGCCGCGCCGCGTCCGCCCGCCGTGGCGGTGTACGTCCAGCCCGTGAGCGAGTTGCCGTCGAACCCGGGGTTGGCCACATACTGTTCGGTGACATCTATCCATTGTTTGTCTGCCAGGGCAGGCGTGGCTGCCGCCCCAAGGGCGCACAGGGTCATGAATACAAGTAAACGATGCTTCATATCTGATTTGTTTTTAGTTTCCGTAAAGGCAAAATTACGAAAAAACATCCGTCGGGCTGTCATCGTTCCGACATTTTCCGAAAAATAAATCAAAAAATGTTTGGCATTTGGGAAAGATTGCCTAACTTTGCCCAACGATAGTCGGCTCGACACCGGTGGGTGCGGGCCAAGGCGAGTGCCACAGTAGGTACTGCGTCGTCAGACTGCCGCATATACATGGGGTTGACTGGATTTGACAGCAGACGAGATGGTATGTAAGCACGCGGAGCCTCGATGGCTAGCTCCTTAATCTGAGTGATCAAAGATTTAATTGGCGAAAACAACTACGCTCTCGCTGCCTAATCGAAGTACAGTAGATTACTGGCCTAATCCTGTCACCAGGTGACGGGACGAGACATCGCTCAGGAGCTCTTTTTCCGAACCATCCTGACAAAGCGGTGCAGATCACGTCGGAAATAGCTTGTGGTGGCCTCGCGCCGCAAGTGAAGTTTTAGAGGATAAGGCGACAGTTGGTGGTCTGGGTCTTGCTGCCGCACGAAAACCGAAGGCCAGAATAAGCGTGTAGAAAGCATATGGTTTCCCTGTTTGGACGCGGGTTCGACTCCCGCCAGCTCCACTTGTTACGCAAAAAGCCCGTCGGAAACGTTTTCCGACGGGCTTTTTGCGCTCTGTAAGATTGCCGTCCGCCTTGTGCCTGTCCGGCACCCCTTCCGTCCGCTTTTCGGGTGCGGCGGTTGTGCCCGGACAGTGACGGGTGCGGTTAGAAATTGTTGGCCTGCAGCTCGAAGTAGCTCTGCGGATGGGCGCACACGGGGCACACCTTCGGTGCCTGCTTGCCTACCACCACATGGCCGCAGTTGCGGCACACCCAGATGGCATCGCCGTCGCGGCTGAACACCAGTGCATCCTCGATGTTCTGCAGCAGTTTGCGGTAACGCTCCTCGTGGTGCTTCTCGATGGCTCCCACGCCGCGGAACTTGGCGGCAATCTCCGGGAAGCCCTCTTCTTCGGCCTCCTGTGCCATGCGGTCGTACATGTCGGTCCATTCGAAGTTCTCGCCCTCGGCGGCAGCCTTCAGGTTCTCGCGCGTAGAGCGCACGGCTCCGCCTTCAAGCAGCTTGAACCACATCTTGGCGTGCTCGCGCTCGTTGTTGGCGGTCTCCTCGAAGATGGCGGCTATCTGCTCGTAGCCTTCCTTGCGGGCCTTCGATGCAAAATAAGTGTACTTGTTGCGGGCTTGGCTCTCGCCGGCAAAAGCCTCTTGCAGATTCTTCTCTGTCTTAGTTCCTTTTAACTCCTTCATAATGTTTTTGTATTTAAAGTTTGTAATAATTACAAATATCGGTAATGCAAAGATAGAGGTTTTTCGGTTAGTCGGCAAGTGTTTTTTGTGTTTTTAACAAAAATAACTTCAGGAAGGGTGGTGCGCCGGCGGCTGCGTGCGGCCCGCCAATGGGGCTTTTTGCATTGCCTCCGGTAACCTCCTGCGAGTCAATGGGTTATGAATGCGAGAAAATAATAGCTTAAATTTCGAAAATTTAAGCTATTATTTTTCAAATTTAAGCTATTATTTTCTGCCGTTGGGTATCTTCCGCACCGGCTGCGCTATGCGCCGTGACAGCGGCGGCTTGTCTGCGGCGGTTTCGGGGCTGCTGGCGGGGTGGGTGAGGGCGTGCTGGTGGGGTGCGAGGAAGGCTTACGCTGCCGGGTGTTCCGGCGGTGGCTATGCAGGCTGCGCTGCGGGTAGAACTAACGCGACGGGATAATGTATGGGGCGCCTTACATGCTTTCTTACGGGATATAACGTAACCGAAATGCTAAAATATCTTATATTATAGCCGAATATTTGTGCGAAAGCCAATTATTGCTTACTTTTGCAGTGTAAACATAACGAATATATCATGGCACAAAAGAACAGGATTATTATCTTTTCGAATATCAAAGGTGGCGTAGGCAAAACCACACTTTGCAGTCTGTTTGCCACCTACCTGGCTGAGCAGGGCGAGCCTGTAGCCGTGCTCGACGCCGACTTGCAGCAGTCGCTCTACCGCCATCGGGTGCGCGAGGAGAAGGCCGACCCCGAGCAGAAGGCACCCTGGTCTGTCACGCCTCTCGACACTGCCGATATAAAGAAGGTGGAAAAGGTGATGAAGGAACTGAAAAAGGTGCCCGGCAATGTGCTTATCGACTGTCCGGGTAACCTCAACGACAAGAGTCTGGCGGCGGTTTATGCTGCAGCCGACGTGGCGGTCATCCCCATGTCGTTCGACCCCGATACGGTCGATGCCACCGGCATATTCCTCAAGGCCCTCAAGAGCATCTCGGGCTGCGACATGGTGTTTGTGCCCAACCGCATCAACGACCATGAGGGAAAGGCAGAGGAGCGCAAGCAGCGCGCACAGACGGTGAACATCCTCGAACTGGTGGGTACGGTTGTACCGCGCATCAAGCAGGGCGTGGCCATCAAGCGCTATTCCACCATCTATGCACTTGAGGCCAAGCAGAAGAAAATTGTGGAAACCACTTTCGAGGCCATCGCAAAAGCATTGAAGTAATCCGGGGGCGGCGCTGCCAACGGCTGCTGCCCATGCAGCAAAGCCGCCCATGACAAAGAACCACCCGTAAAGCAACGAAAGAATATGGCAAACAAGAGACCCGTGATAGGCAATCCGCTGGAGGAGATGGATATTACCAACATCGTGCGGAGCATTACCAGCGAAGCCGACGAGGCACCGGCCAACAGTCAGGCCGAAGCAACCGAGGCACCCGTAGCCACACCCAAGCCCAAGGCGGCCAAGCGGCCGGCCAAGACTGGGCGCAGCATCTCGAAGGCGTTTTCCGACCAGCTGATCAACAATTACCTGCGCTACGACAAGAGCTCGGAGAAGGGCAAGCCCATCTATGTGTCGAGCGACCTGGTGGAGCGTCTGCAGGCAATCAGCGAAAAATACCACAAGCGCCTTTCGGCACGGGCCGTGACACAGGCGCTGCTCGAAACGTTCTTCAACGATTTCGACGGCGAGGAAACGGTCGACGAGTTTATGCGCCGCATCCGCTATGTGGCCCCGTCGGAGAAAGAGCTGGCTGCACGCCAGGTGGCAACCGAGAAGGCGCGTCAGGCGCGCCGCAACGCGAAGTAAAGACGGCTTACCGCAAACGGCCACGGGCCCGGCAGATGTTTGCCGGGCCCGTGGCCGTTTGCGGTAGGTGCGGAGGGCGTCAATGCCGGACGCAACTACCCGTTGTCGTCGGCTTGGCGGCGTGCAAAGTGGGGGTCTATCTTCAGGAAGGCCGTCACGAGGAACGTGACCGAACAGCTCAGAACGGTCAGGATGAAGAAGTGGCGGTAGCCAAGCATTTCCTGCAGGGTGCCTGCAAAGAGGCCCAGCAGCATCATCGACAGCGACATCAGAGCCGAGGCCAGCGCGTAGTGGCTGGTCTTGAACGGGCCGCGGCTATAATACATAAGGTAGAGCATGTAGGCGGTCAGTCCGAAACCGTAGCCAAACTGCTCCATGAACACGCAGACATTGATGGCCAGCAGGCTCGACGGCAGCGTGTAGCTCAGGAACACATAGACCAGCGAGGGCGTGGCAAAGGCCACCGCCATCGGCCACCGCCATCGGTGCAGGCCGCCGTTGCCTACCGATATGCCGCCGCACACGCCGCCAAGGGCCACGCCTATCACCCCCACGGTGCCCTGCACCAGTCCGAACTCCTGTGGCGAGAGCCCCAGTCCGCCGTTGTGCCCGGCATCGATAAGGAAGAGGGCCGACACCTTCGACAGCAGTCCTTCGGGCATGCGGAACAGCATGATGAAGAGCAGGGCGGCACACACCTGCTCCTTCTGCACAAACGTGCGGAACGTGTTGGCTATCTCCTTCCAGATGGTGCGGGTGTTGATGCCCGGCCGCACCGCATCCTCGGCCGGCCGCGGCAACACGTAGCTGTGCCACAGCCACAGGGTCAGGAACAGTCCGGTTACGCCGTAGAACATGAGGCTCCACGAGTAGGCGATGCTGTTGCGGAGGATAACCTGCAGGTTGCCGGCCACCATCACCAGTATGCCCTGTCCGAAGATGGTGGACAGACGCTCGGCCACCGACCGTATGCCCATGAACCACGCCTGCTGGTGGCTGTTGAGCCCCAGCATGTAGAAGCCGTCGGCGGCGATGCAATGCGAGGCGCCCGCGAAGGCCATCAGCCAGAAAAAGAACAGGGTGCCCTGCAGCCAGAATGGCGAGGGGATGGTGAACGCGATGCCTCCGAACGCCGCACCTATCAGTATCTCTGTGACCAGCACCCACAGGCGCTTGGTCTTGATGAGGTCGACGAAAGGGCTCCACACGGGTTTCAGCACCCAGGGCAGATAGAGCCACGAGGTGTAGAAGGTGATGTCGCTGTTGCTCAGTCCGAGTTGCTTGTAGAGGATGACAGAGAGGGTCATGACGGCCACGGACGGCAAACCGTCGCTGAAGGCCAGCGTCGGCACCCATAGCCATGGTGATCGTTTGGGGAATTGCATGTTGCGGATGGTGCTTACTGATATGATTTCGTTATGGCGGCCCCGGGATAATAGTGCGACAGGATCTCGTCGTAGGCGTATCCCTGCTCGCCCATCACGGCGGCGCCGATCTGGCACAGGCCCACGCCGTGGCCCCAGCCGGCTCCGGTGAGCGTGAAACGGGCGGGGATGCCCTGTGCGCTGACCTCTTGCCTGTCTACCACAAAGGCCGAACTGTAGAGATGGGTCTTGCTCAGCGCGCGCCGTATCTCCAGTTCCTTTCCGAGGGTAAGTGTGCGGCGCGTACCCACAATCTTAAGCGTCACGATGCGCCCGCTTTTGCCGCGCGTCAAGGGTATCATGTCCAGCACGGCACCGAAGTCCATGTGCAGCTTGTCGGCAAGCAGCGAGGCCAGTTCCTGCTGCGTGTATTCCACCTGCCAGCGGTAGAAGTCGGTGGTCTCCTGGTCGTAGTCGTTGAGTACCTGTGAGAGGACGGTGCGGTCGGCTGTGTTGCAGAAGCTCGCCGGCCGCGTGCGGATCCATTGCTCGGCCTGGGCCTCCTGCGTGAGGTCGGGCAGTGCCGCGGCGTCCTTGCCGGCTGTGTCAGGTGCGGCAACCCTCTGCGGCAGCCAGTCGCGCACGGCGCGCAGATAACTCTTGGCACTGTCCTCCCAGCAATATTGGAACTCCTCTACGGCACCGCCGCAGCACTTGGAGAAACGGGCGTCGCAGATGGCACCGTCGGCCGTCAGGATCTGGCCGCGTGTCTGGCGGATGGCTTCGGCCACATGGGGGCTGGTTTCCTTAGTGATGCCCTGGTAGCGTTGGCAGTGGTCGTCGGCACACACGTCGAAGAGCGTGTGGTCCTCGCGGTCGTACCAGCGCACGAGCGTGTCGCCGGTCTCGACGAAGGCCGGGCGGTAGTGCGCATCGGCGGCAGCAGCATGCCGCTTCTCAATCTGGGCCAGCAGCCACGACCGCGATATGACGGCGTGTGCCTTGAGCAGCTGCAGGCTCGATGTGGCACTCATCTCGCTCGATATGACGCTTTCGAGGTATTGTTCTATGGGCAGTTCGTTGACGGCCAGTATCTTGCCGCCGTCCACGATGAGCCGCAGCGACCCGGTGAAGGTCTGCGTCTCCTTGCGCTCCCAGTGGAAATTGATACCGATGGTAACATCCTTCAGTGAGAACGAGGCGCCGGGGGCTGACGGCCGGAACAACAGTTCGCGGTGGCGCCGGCCGTTCCACACGATGGCGCCGGCGGCGAGCTCGGCCGTCTGGTCGCCCGCAACGGGCGTGCCTTCGGTTTCGTATGGTTGGTTGAGCGAAAAAACGATGCGCTTGCCGCTTACGATGCCCACCGTGACGAGGGGTTCGTGGCCGGTGGCGGCCAAAGGACTTGTCGTATTGGCGGATAGGTTTGCCATTGTCAGATTTGGATTCATGTCATTGTTCGGAAAAGGAAAGCCGTTTCCACATTGTCGGGCGCGGCTTCCCGGTCTCGTCGACAGTGCGGACGGAAGCCGTGAAAGATGGTTTCGGCCGTTCCGTATGCCGTCTATCTCATGCAAAGATAGCGATTTTACCACACAATACATATACCTTTTTCAAAAAATTTGTATCTTTGCACAAATGAAGAAGAAAACGCTACTCGGCCTGACACTCGCCGAACTGAAGGAGGTGGCCACCTCGCTGGGCATGCCCGCCTTCGCCGGCGGGCAGATGGCAAAATGGATTTACGGCAACCGCGTGAGGTCTATTGACGAGATGACCAACCTGTCGAAGGACAACCGCGCGCGGCTGGCCGAGGAATACGAAGTGGGGTGTGCCGACCCTATCGATGCCCAACATTCGAAGGACGGCACCATAAAGTACCTCTTCCCCGTGCAGACCACCCGTCCCGACGGCAGCCTGGCGGTCAAGTTCGTCGAAACCGTCTACATCCCCGACGACGACCGCGCCACGCTCTGCGTGTCGTGCGAGGTGGGGTGCAAGATGAACTGCCTGTTCTGCCAGACGGGAAAGCAGGGTTTTGAGGGGTACCTCACCGTTGCCGACATCCTCAACCAGATATATAGTCTGCCCGAGGCCGACAAGCTGACCAATATCGTCTATATGGGCCAGGGCGAACCGATGGACAATCTCGACAACGTGTTGCGCTCTACCGAAATCCTTACCGCCGACTACGGGTGGGCATGGAGCCCCAAGCGCATCACCGTCAGTTCGGTGGGAATAAGGGGGAAACTGCAGCGGTTTCTGGAGGAAAGCAGCTGCCATGTGGCCATCAGCCTCCATGCACCCGGCCACGAACTGCGCGCCGAACTCATGCCGGCCGAAAAGAGCATGCCCGTCGAGGAAATTGTGGAACTCTTGCGCAACTACGACTTTGCCCATCAGCGGCGACTGTCGTTCGAGTACATTGTCTTCGGAGGGGTCAACGACACCCTGGCTCATGCCCGGCAAATCGTCAAGCTGCTCAAAGGACTCTCCTGTCGCATCAACCTGATACGCTTCCACCAGATACCCGACGTGCCCCTGCACGGTACCGACGAACGCAAGATGGAGGAGTTGCGCGACTATCTTACTGGACACGGCATCTTTACCACCATACGCGCCTCGCGTGGACAAGACATCTATGCGGCGTGCGGACTGCTCAGCACCTCGAAAAAGATTGGCGAGGTGCGCCACGAGGCACGCCGATGACAAGAAAAATTGGCGCACTGCTGCTCTGTATGCTGCTCGTGGCCTGTAGCGGCACGGGCGGCGCACTTCCCTCTTCCGGCGCACGGCTCTACGAGGTGCTGCTTGTGGGCGACCGTGAAGGGCTGGTCAGGCAGATGCTGGAGGCGGATGTCGAAGGATTTCCGCAGGGCGAGCCCTCATTCGACGTGTCGGCCGTCGACAGTGCGAAATTCAACGCTTCTGTGCGGCAGGCGCGCTCCATCGTGATAGTCTCCGTTGATCCCGGCGTGTATAGCAAGGCGCATGTGGGCTACGAGAAAAACGTGTGGGCCAAGCCGCAGATGGTGGTGCGCATCGGGGTGCCGTCGGTGGATGTGCTCCGACGGTGTGCGCCGAGCATCGGCACCACGGTGCGCACGCTGCTCAACAGGGCTGAAACCAACAGGAGCCTGGCTCTTCTGCGCCGCAGCCGCAACACGCGAGCCGAAAGGGTCGTCAGGCAGATGTTCGGGGTTTCCCTTTGGATACCTGCCGACATGGTGGCAAGCAAACGCGGCAAGGATTTCTTGTGGCTCAGCAACAATGATCCGGCGGCAATGCAGAACATTGTGGTGTATAAGGCTTTGCCGGCACTGGAGGAACGGTTGGACACGGCCGCCGCGACGGGCGGCGGTGTCCAATGGTTTGTAGCTCAGCGCAACAAGGTCATGCAGCGCAATGTCAAGGGCGAGACCGACGCTATGTGGATGACAACCGTTGTGCCGACAGTGAGCAAGACGCTGGTGTTCAGAAACGACGGCGACCGTACGCTTTGGCTGAGCCGGAAGGGGGCGCAGCATGCGCCCGTTGCGCTCTTTAGGGGGCTGTGGGAAATGCACGGCGATGATATGGGCGGCCCGTTTGTAAGCCGGTGTCTGACCGTGAGCTCGCAGGCAGCTGCCGGCCGAATGCAGAGGGCAACCGTGGTGGCCGAAGGGTTCGTGTTTGCGCCGGGCCGCCGAAAACGCAATGCCGTACGCCGATTGGAAACGGTGCTCTACACCCTGCAGCGGGAAAGCCGATAGGGTGGGGACGGCAAACGGGCGCGGGAGCCGGCAACGGCTCCGTACAGAATGGTTAATGTGATTATAAACAAATAGAACAAGTAATATATGGACAATAAGAAAATACGTGTGGCCATCACCCACGGCGACACTAATGGTATAGGCTATGAACTGATATTCAAGGCTTTCGAGGAGCCGGAAATGCTCGATATGTGCACTCCGATAGTGTACGGGTCGCCGAAAGTGGCGGCGTACCACGCAAAAGCCCTTGGGGCAGTCTGCAATTTCACCATCATCAGTAAGGCCGAGGAGGCGCAGGACGGAAAGGTCAACCTCATCCCGGTATTCGACGAGGAGGTGAAAGTGGAGTTTGGCGTGCCTTCGCAGGATGCAAGCCGGGCGGCCGTGAAGGCGCTCGACAGGGCCATCACCGATTACAAGGACGGACTTTTTGATGTGCTGGTCACATGCCCGGTCAACAAGGAAAACATGCACATTGACGGTTTTGCGTTCTCCAATAGCGACAAGTTCATCGAACAGTGCCTCAGTGAGGGGCAGAAAGCCATCGGCATCGTGGTCAACGGAGATGTGCGCGTGGCGCTGATGACCGATGACATGCCCTTGAAGGATGTGCCCGCCGCCATTACGCAGGAGACGGTGGCCAACCGGGTGAAGGTGTTTGCCAACACGCTGCGGCGCGATTTCCGTATCTCAAGTCCGCGCATTGCAGTGCTCGCACTCAATCCCAACCACAGCGTAGCACGGCCGGCAAAGGAGGAAACGGAGGCCATTATCCCTGCCATCAACCAACTGGTGGAGGAGGGCGTCTGTGTTTTCGGCCCTTATCTGGCCGACTCCTTCTTCGCCAACGGTGATTTCGCGGCTTTCGACGGCATACTGGCCATGTATCACGACCAGGGGACGGCTCCCTTCCACGCATTGCTGCCGCAGGACGGTATCCGTTACCTGGGTGGTCTTCCGCTGGTTTGTACTGCGGCCGACCAAGGCCCCGACTATGCTGCGGCCGGTAAGAACGAAGCCGATGCTACGGCGTTCCGGCATGCCGTTTGGCAGGCAATGGATGCTTTCCGCAACCGCGCCAACTACGACGAGCCGCTGGCCAATCCGCTCCCCAAACTCTATCACGAGCGGAAGGATGAGAGCGAGAAGGTGCGTTTCTCCATCCCCAAAAAGCGTGAAAGCATCAGCAGGGAACAGCGCAAGTAATGCGCTTGGGCTGCAGATGCCGCACGGTAAAAATATATTCAGTGTCATCAACCAAACATGAAGAATAAATATCAGAACGCTTTTTTGGCCTTCGGATTGCTGGTGCTTGCCATCATGATTACGCAACTCGACTTTGCGGAGGTTTGGCAGGGGCTTCGGCATGCCGGGTACTGGTTTGCTGCGGTTGTCGTCTTGTGGGCTTTCCTCTATGTCTTCAACACGGCTTCCTGGTATCTCATTATCAAGGGCGTGTGCAGTCAGAGTGAAAAGGACGGCCACGAAACTGCACCGAAGAAACCGGTCGGCATTCCCTTCTTCTGGCTTTACAAGGTGTCGGTATCGGCCTTCGCGCTCAACTATGCCACGCCCGGCGGCCTCATGGGGGGCGAACCCTACCGGGTCATGGAAGTGGCACCGACAATCGGCACCGAGAAGGCTTCGTCGTCGGTCATTCTCTATGCCATGACGCACATCTTTAGCCATTTCTGGTTCTGGATGCTGTCGGTCGTGCTCTACCTCTGTACACAGACGCTCAACATGTATATGGCCTTGCTGATGGCGGCCATTGCGGCCTTTTGTGTGCTTGGCATCTGGTTCTTTATCGCCGGATACCGCAAGGGTCTGGCCAACAGGGCCATGAATCTGCTGCGCCACATCCCCTTTGTGAAGAAATGGGCAAAGCCTTTTGTGGAACGCCACCGCGAACAACTGGACAACATCGACCATCAGATTGCTGCCCTGCATACCCAAAATCCGCATATCTTCCTTGGTGCTGTAGCCTTGGAGTTGGCGTGCCGCATCTGTTCGGCGCTCGAAATCTATTTCATCCTGCTCGTGCTCATGCCGGATGTCAACTATCTGAACTGTATTCTGATCCTTGCGTTTACATCGCTCTTCGCCAATCTCTTGTTCTTCATGCCCCTGCAGTTGGGCGGACGAGAGGGCGGTTTCTTGATGTCCGCCACATCGTTGGGCATCAATGCCAGCGGTGGCATCTTTGTCGCGCTCATCGTCAGAATGAGGGAACTGGTGTGGACCGGCATCGGGTTGATGCTCATTAAACTCGGGAAGAAAGGACGGAAATAAAAACAAGGGCCATGTTTGCGGATTTCTCGGAAAATGTGTAATTTTGTCATCCTATGAATACGTCTGAACTGCAAAAGATAAAGCAACGGTATAACATCGTGGGAAATAGCGAGGGGCTCTGCCATGCTTTGGATGTGGCCCTGCAGGTGGCTCCCACCGACCTCAGCGTGCTCATCGTCGGTGAGAGCGGTGTGGGTAAAGAGATTATACCCAGGGTCATCCACGACAATTCGCCGCGCAGGAAGGAAAGGTACTTTGCCATCAACTGCGGATCCATACCCGAAGGAACCATCGACAGCGAACTGTTCGGACACGAGAAAGGTGCATACACGGGTGCCGTCGGCGAAAGCGAGGGCTATTTCGGGGTGGCCAACAAGGGTACTATCTTCCTTGACGAGGTGGGTGAGCTGCCTGTGGCTACCCAGGCCCGCTTGCTGAGGGTGCTCGAAACGGGCGAGTATATAAGGGTAGGAGGGCAGGAAATACGCAAGACGGATGTGCGTATTGTGGCCGCCACAAATGTCAACATGCGGAAAGCCATCTCCGAAGGCCGTTTCCGCGAAGACCTCTATTACCGCCTTAACACCATTCCCGTACAGATGCCGCCCCTGCGTGACAGGGGGGAGGATATTTTGCTGCTATTCCGTCTCTTTGCCATGCAGATGGCCGACAAGTACCGTCTGCCCAAGATAACGCTGACCGAAGAGGCCAAGCGGATGATGCTGCAATACAAGTGGCCGGGAAATGTGCGCCAGCTGAAGAACATTACCGAACAGATGTCGGTGCTGAGCGAACAGCGTGAAATCGGCCCCGAAACGCTCAGACGTTTCATTCCGCAAGACCCCGAGAGTACCGAACTGGCCACCGTCAGCCAGCCGGGACAGCACTCCTATGAGAGCGAACGCGAAATTCTCTATAAGATTCTCTACGAATTGAGAGGAAACATTTCAGACCTTAGGCGCGACATGTCGAACCTGCGCAAGCAAATCGACGAATCGCGCGAACTGCATGAGGCGGCAAGTTGTTATCATTCCAACTTTATCAACTCGTCCAAGACGCAGGTACCCGCTGTCAGCAATGCCGACGGCAGCATCGCGGCGTACGCCGCGTCGGCTGAAGATGCCGATGCGGAAGAAATCAAGGCCGAGCCCGAATGCCTCAATCTGAATGACCTGGGACGGCAGATGGTCGAAAAAGCGCTTGAGCGCAACGACGGCAACCGTAAGAAAGCGGCACAGGAACTGGGCATTTCCGACCGGACGCTCTACCGCCGCATCAGGCAGTTTGGCCTCGACAAAAAACAACAATAACCAAGACGCGAAATGAAACGGAGACTGTTATATCTTGCAACGGGCCTTCTTCTGCTGCTTACGGCTTGTAGTGTCAGCTACAAGTTCAATGGTGCCAGCATAGACTATACTACGACAAAGACCATTCAAATAGCCGATTTCCCCATACGGAGCAGTTATGTGTGGGGACCGATGGGCCCCATCTTCAACAACCAGCTGAAGGATATCTTTGCCAACCACACCCGTCTGCAGCAGGTGAAGCGAAACGGAGACCTCGTCATAGAAGGCGAAATAACGCAGTATTCGCAGCGGAACAAGTCGGTTTCGAGCGAAGGTTATTCGGCGCAAACGGAGCTTTCCATAACGGTTAACGTTCGTTTTACCAACAACAAGAACCACAACGAGGATTTCGAACGGTCGTTCACGGCATCCAAGAGCTACGAAACCACCACAAGTCTGAATAGTGTCCAAGAGGAACTCGTGACACAAATGTGCAAGGATTTGACGGAACAGATATTCAATGCAACGGTTGCCAACTGGTGACGAGCCTTGTGGTCTTGCCGAAATCCTTACCCAAAAACATTCAATCCCATTTATTACATTAAGCCGATATGGACATAGCGCAACTTATAAAACAACCGGAATTGCTTGACCGAGAGACCCTTTACGATCTCCGTAGTCTGCTTGCGCTCTATCCGTATTACCAAACCGCACGGTTGTTGCTCCTGCAAAACCTGTATTTGCTTCACGACCCCACGTTTGACGAGGAGTTGCGCAGGGCTGCCATTTACATCACCGACAGGAAGGTACTTTTCAATCTTGTAGAGGCAGCGCATTACCAGATAAGGCATTCGCCTGCCAGACAAGCGGAAGGCCAAAAGGCACCGGCTGGCAACCGTACCATTTCGCTTATCGACAATTTCCTCGATTCTATCCCCGAGGAGGAAAAAGAGGAGGGGAGAAAGCCCAAGCGCAAGCCCACCCCGGCCGATGCGGCAGTCGACTATGTGTCTTATTTGCTGGAAACCGAAACGGAAGAAGAAGCAAAGGGCGGAAAGCCGAACACCCCGCAGCTGAAGGGGCAAGATTTGATAGATAATTTCATAAACAATGAAACGGGTAAAATCAAACTAAACCCCGAGGTGGAATATAGGCCCGAAGATGACGGAACGGGTGGAAATGAGGGGAAAAACAGCGAGGAAAGCTATTTCACGGAGACATTGGCTAAGATTTACATCAAACAAGGCCGTTATGCCAAGGCACTTGAAATTATTAAGCGATTAAATTTGAATTATCCGAAAAAAAATGCTTACTTTGCAGACCAAATCCGTTTCTTGGAAAAGCTGATATTAAACAATAAAAATAATAAGTAAAGAATTATGTACACATTTTTTGTAGTTCTCATCGTCCTGGTGTCCCTGCTGATGATATTCATCGTGCTTATCCAGGAGTCGAAGGGAGGCGGTCTTGCCAGTAATTTCTCATCGTCCAACTCAATCATGGGTGTGCGTAAGACCACCGATTTCATAGAGAAAGCTACTTGGGGACTTGCTGCCGTTATGGTGGTTGTCAGCGTTGTTTGCGCTTACACGGCTCCCCAGTCTTCCACGGCGCAGAGCGTACTCGAGCAGTCGGCTACGGAAACGCAGACCACTAACCCGACCAATACCCAAGGATTCCAGGCCGGCCAGCAGCAGAATGCTCCTGCGCAAGGTGCCCAGCAGGGGGCGCAAGGTGCTCAGCAGGGTACCCAGAATGCACCTGCCCAGTCAGCTCCGGCGAAAAATTAAGCAGAAAATATAAAAAAGATAGGGGATTTATTTGGTAGTATCGGATAAATCCCTTACCTTTGCACTCGCTTTGAAACAGTAAAGTATTTAATACACGGTGGGTGTAGTTCAGTTGGTTAGAGCGTCAGATTGTGGTTCTGAATGTCGTGGGTTCGAGTCCCACCATCCACCCTCAGCAAACCCTCGTAGGAGCAATTCCTGCGAGGGTTTGTGTTTTTCGGGCATGGGCAAGCTATGGCACATGCCGTTGTTTTACGTTGTGGCGGAGCTCGCGGCTGTCCTGATTTGTTGGGGCGTCATGCCCGTGTGTTTCTTGAAATAGCGGCAGAAGAAGCTCACGTCGGTGAAATGGTAGTCCCAGGCTATTTCCTTGACACTTTGTCCGCTCCGTTGCAGTTGCATCTTCACTTGCAGGATTACATACTGGTCGATAATGGCTTTGGGAGTATGGCCGGTCACTTGGCGCACCACATTGGTGAGGTATTTGGGCGTTATGTTCATCAGCCGTGCGTAATACATGACGTCGCGCGACTGCTTGAAGTCGCGTTCCATAAGCATCATGAAGTGGTTGAACAGTTCGCGTATCCGAAGCGAACTGATTTCGTCCAGCCGATATTGTGGGTGTCGCTGCAGGTACTCGTGGAAACCGATGAAGAAAGCCTTGAGCTGGCATAGCACCAGTTGTGGTATGCAGGTACATTCAGTTTGCTCGAAATATATTTTCAGCAAGTTGAACATGCCGTTGATGATGCGCGTCACGACCGGCGAATCGTGTCGGCAACGGTCTTCGCGCAGGGAAGAGTAGACTGTCTGCTCGAGTTGCAGACTGGCCTCCCTGAGTAGCGACGCGTCGTATTGGAGCACCTCAACCCGGAACGGGACCTCCTCCAGACGGTCGGCAGAGTTGTCCGGCTTGAGCCCGGCACCGTCAGGACCAGTGCAAGTCAGTTCGACCACGTCGTTGGGGAACACGATGAAAGCCGCCCCCTCGTGTAGCGTCCAGTTCTTGTAGTTGACGCAGATTTCCCTGCGGCCGCTGCGGCAGATCATGATGGCCCCGTAGGAAAGCACTTGCGCCCCTTTCTGCCATTCGTCCAGGTCGGACAGGAAAAGGCTGGCCTTGTGCCGTGGGGATAGTTCCGAATAGGACATTTTGTTCTCTTTTTGGGTGCAAAAATAAGGAAAAGATGATAGAAAAAAGAACATGTGTTCCCTAAAAGTCTATATGCGGCGAAATATGTAAAGTGAACATTTTGTCAAAACGCGATACCTTTGCACCCGAAAAATCAAATTGTAATCATTGATGATAAAGCAAATGTTATTGGCCGGCCTCTTGTTTGCGGGAGGCGAGTTGAGGGCACAGCACCCCCTGACCATCGGCCAACTGTTTCAGAAGATTGAGGATAACAACCGGCAGCTCCGAGCCTCCAGGTCGGGCGTCGAGTCGGCCAGCCTTGGCATCAACGCAGCCAAGAGCCAGCGTTTGCCCGACCTCGACGCGTCGCTTTCGTTCAGTTACATCGGCAATGCGCTTCTCACCGACCGCGATTTCTCCAACGCACAGGGGCTGTCCAGTCCCCATTTCGGCAACAATTTCGCATTCCAGGCGCAGCAGGTGGTATATGCCGGCGGAGCCGTCAATGCCGGCATAAGGCTCGCCGAGCTTGGCAAGCAGCAGGCTGAGGCCGCCGTGCGGTTCACCCGCCAGCAGGCCCGCTTTGTGGCCCTCGGCCAATACCTCGACCTTTTCAAGGCCGACAACCAGATAAAGGTGTACGAGAAGAACATCGAGCTGACGCAGCGGCTCATAGCCGACATCAAGGCAAGGCAAAGTCAGGGTCTGGCCCTCAAGAACGACATTACCCGCTACGAGCTGCAGATGGAGTCGCTCAAGCTGGGACTTACCGCCCTTCGCAACAACCGCAGCATACTCAACCATCAGCTCTGCAACACCCTGGGCATGAATGTCAGCGAACAGATTGTTCCCGACACCACCATTATAAATAAGGTGTACGGCCGTGAGGGCGAGGCGCACTGGCAGACGGCCGGCGCGATGGGGTCGCCCCTTCTTGAGCAGAGCGCTACCGCCATTCGTATAGCCGAGCAAAAGGAGAAGATAGCCAAGAGCGACCTGCTGCCCAAGGTGGCCTTTGTGGCCGCCGAAAACTTTGACGGCCCCATCACCTTCGAGTTGCCGCCGGTCGACAAGAATCTCAACATATGGTATGTGGGCGTGGGCGTGAAGTACAGCCTCAGCTCGCTCTTCAAAAGCAACAAGCGCGTGAAACAGGCAGCCGTCGACACCCGGCAGGCCCGCGAGGCGCATGCCGTACAGGCCGAACAGCTCAACAACCGGGTACAGGCGGCATACGTGCAGTACCTGCAAACGTATGTTGAGCTGGAGACGCAGCAGAAAAGTGTCGAGCTGGCACGGCAGAATTACGGGGTGATGAACTCGCGTTACCTCAACCAGATGGCGCTTGTTACCGACATGGTCGACGCTTCCAACCTGTGTCTCGACGCCGAGCTGAAGGAGGTCGACGCCCGTATCAACATTGTCTACGCCTATTATCGCATGAAGTACGTGGCGGGCGACATCTGACGCCATACTGTGCGGTGTGCCTCCCCCTCCCGGGCGGCACCGACGGAAACACCCTGCAGAAACAACCTTGGTATATAAACAAACAACAGACAACAACAATGAACAAGAAAACAATAAAGAGAATATACAACGTAGTGGTCGTGCTGTTTCTTTTAGGAGCAGCGGCCTGGTGCTTCAGCCATTTCGTACACGGCAGCGGCGTGGAGTTTACCGACGACGCGCAGGTGTGCCGCCACATTACCCCCATCAATACCCGCGTGTCGGGATTTGTGAAGGAGATACGTTTCAGCGATTTCCAGCATGTGAAGAAGGGCGACACGCTCGTCGTCATCGAGGATGCCGAGTACCGGCTGCAGGTGGCGCAGGCCGAGGCCGGTCTGCGTGGGTCGAAGTCGAGCTCGCAGGTGGTCACGGCCAGCATGGGCACCACGGCCAGCGATGTGCAGACAGCATCGGCCGGCATCGAGGAGGCCCGTGTCGACATGATGAATGCCAAGCAGGACTTTGACCGCTTTGCCGCGCTGATGAAGAAGGATGCCGTGACGCGCCAGCAGTACGACAATGCCTATGCCCGCTATCTGGCCGCCAAGGCGCGCTACGAGCAGGCCAACAGTCGGCGCACCAGCGCCGCGTCGGTCAAGAACGTGCAGCACCAGCAGCTCGGAGGATCGCGCGCCGGCGAGAGTGTGGCCGAGGCACAGCTCAACTTGGCACGGCTGAACCTCTCGTACACGGTCATCGTGGCCACCTGCGACGGTGTGATGGGCAAAAAGGATATACATGTGGGCCAGCTGGTGCAGCCCGGACAGATGTTGGCCCGCATCGTCGACGACAACGACGTGTGGATTATGGCCAACTACCGCGAGACCCAGATGGACGGCATAACCGTGGGACGGACGGTGGAGTTCACGGCCGATGCCATTCCCGGCGTGGTGTTCCGCGGCAAGGTAGAGGCCCTGTCGGCAGCAGCCGGCAATGCCTACTCCATGATACCGGTAGACAATGCCACCGGCAACTTTGTCAAGGTGGAGCAGCGCGTGCCCGTGCGCATAGCCATCGGCAACGACAACGACCCCAAGCAGGTGGCCTTGCTGCGTGCCGGACTGAATGTGGAGACCAAGGTGCACATCAAGTGAGGCGCTGGCGGGAGCCGCTCCTGCCGATAACGGCGACAAGCAGCTCCCGCGTGTTACGAACCCTTAAAACTGAAGAACAACAATGCCAGGACCTCCCATGCCCAACGGACCTTTCCGGGTTCCGTCGTTCAATGGCTACGTGCCGCGCCGCCTGCAGCCTTGGATCTACCTTCTCTTCGCCTTCACGTTCCTGATGTCGGGCGGCATCTACGGTGGCGCCATGAGCCAGGTGATGGGCGAATACAGTCTGATGAGAGAGGATGTGCTCATGATCATCATGTTCAACGTGGTGGGCGTGGCCATGCCTTTCCCCTTCCTTTTCAAGTTGAAGTTCCGCTATACCAACCGCCGCCTTCTGCTCAATGCGTCGCTGGCGGTTGCGGCCTGCAACTTCCTTATCATGTGGACCGACTCGGTGCCCCTGATGTGCATCCTTGCCTACATGGCGGGCTTCTTCAAGCTCTGCGGATGTTTCGAGTGCATGAGCACCATACAGTTGTGGATGACGCCGAAGCGCGACTTCACCATCTTCTTCCCCTTGCTCTATTGCCTTGTGCTGGGCAACATGTTCCTTGCGCCCTGGCTGACCGAGCATCTGGTGTATGCCTGTCAGGACTGGCGCGTCGTCAACTGGACCATGACGGGTGCCCTGCTCACGGTGGCGCTTGTGGTGTATGTCACCACACACGATTTCCACTTCATGAAGCCCCTGCCGTTCATCAGCGTCGACTACATAGGCTGTGTGCTGTGGTCGGCCTGGATGCTCGAGTTCATCTTCTTCTTCAACTACGGCGAGCACTACAACTGGCTCGACTCGAAGGTGATGCAGGGCGACCTGCTGCTTTTCGTCGTCACGGGCTACTTCTGCATACAGCGCATGCGGCATATCCGCCATCCGTACATCGCACCCGAGGCATGGAAATACAAACGGCTCGTTCCGCTGCTCACGCTCTTTGCCTTTGTAGAGTTTATGGGCAGCACGCCCAAGGTGCTGCAGACCGCTTTCACGGGCGGCGTGCTGCATTTCGGCAGCGTCACCACCAATGTGCTGAACTTCGTGGAGTGGACGGGTGCCATTGCCGGATGCCTGTTCTGCCTCTTCTGGTGCAAGGTGCTCTGCCGGAAATACACGCGGCTGCTTACACTCGGCGTGGCGGCCATGGTGTGCTATCCGGTCATGATGTATTTTCTCATCGACCCGCATCTCAACCTCGAGGCCCTGTACCTGCCCACGTTCCTGCGGTCGTTCGGCAATGCGATATTCTTCTGCATGCTGACCATCTATCTGGAGGAGCTCATGCCGTTCCAGCATTTCTTCATGGGGCTGACCATGGCGGGGCTCGTGCGCAACGGGCCCGTCTCCACGATGTGTTCGGGCCTGTACAGTTTCGGGCTGCGCTACCAGATGGCCGACAATATGGCGCGCGGACTGCCGTACGATGCCGCCAACCTGCTTATGATCAGCGTGAAGCAGCTCTACGGCCTTACCTGCATTGTCGGCCTTGCCGTGCTGGTAGTGTTTGTGGTTTGGGACATACAGCCTGTGAGGAGCACGCTGAAGAAAATGCCGGCCTGGAACTTTGTGGGCAAAAAGATGAAGAAGGCGGCTGCCGCCAAACGCCGTGGCTGACGGGCCGGACAGCCGGAAGCGCCGAAGGGTAGGGGAAAGATACGTTTCAAAATCCATGCGCTAAACGCTGCGAGATTTTGAGTCCGGTGTCGAATACCCTTCCCGTCGGTGTCCCTTGTGGGTATGTGCGTTTGCCGTATACCGACAACTGCGTACACGCCGGTGTCTTGCAATTTCTTAAAAAAAACAACCGTTTTGCGGTTGGTTTTAGCGTGGCGGAAGCACCGTGTTGTTGCGCTTTGCGGTGGTTTGGCGGCTGTCGCACAGCCCGATGCGACCGAATTTCTGTTGCGGACTACGGTCTTTGTGGTGTATTGATGCCTTTTTGCGGTACCGTTTGTGGTCTTTCGGTTGCCCGAGGCTGGCCTATCGCCGCCTCGTTTGGCACGTTTCGCATGGCGAAAGGATAGCTTTCGGCACTGTCCCGATGGTTGTTTGCCGCCGCTTGCGCTGCCGTTTGTGCGCAAATGGCTGATAGTCAACCACTACGCTTAATGCCTCTAAAACGGGCTTGTTTTGCCGCACGTTGGGCCGTTGGCGGTCAGGAGCGCAGTTTTAGACATGTGGTTTGTAAATTAATTACAAACGAATATCGGATGGCACAGATATGAGGCCGTGGAGGAGGTGCAGGCTAAAACAAGTGGGCCTTGCACAAGTCCATCGCGGCTCCCATGGCCACATCCATGTTGTAATACTCCCAGTCGGCAAATCTGCCGGTAAAGAAGAATCGGTGAGGGGCGAGCTTCGACTTTATCTCTTGCACCAAGCGTCGCGTATCGGCATCCTGGATGGGGTAGGTGTACGGATGATACTGGTGGGCCAGATATTTCGGATGAAGCGGAATCTTCCGCAGATTTTCCATGATGTCCTCCTTGCTGATGGCGTCGGTAAACTCGATGGTGCCCGTGATACGGTCTGACGGCAGGAACGGGGAATTGTTGGAGGGGGCGAAATTGCCGGTGCAGATGATGCGGTGGCTCTCGTGCTTGGACGAGGGCTGGTAAATCCAGGAATAGGGATTGGCGTCAATCTCGCAGAAGACGGCGGTGGTGCCATGGTAGCCCAGCCGTTCTATGCGCTCGGCATACTCCGACAGGTCTACGCCTCCGACGGCTTTCACCATATCCTTGATGTTTCCGCAAAACACCACATGGTCGAAGACCCCGTGGCCTACCCGCCATTTCCCGTCGGCATACTCCATCCTCCTGATATCGGTGTTCAATCGCACATCCACGCCCTCGGCCAGTTTGTCGGCAAGATACTGAGAGCCGTCCTTGCGCTCATACCAGAACGAGGAATGTACAAACTGTTGTTCTTCTACCCTGTTGGCATTGTTCTCGCGCATCTCTTGCGTGGTGGGCATCGGGAGTTTGCCTTCCATCCACGACATCGGCACCGTGTCGAGGTCGCGCCGCCACACCTTTGCATTGTAGGGCTTGAAGTAAAGTTCGTACAAGGTCTTGCCAAATCGCCACTTCAGAAAGTCGCCGAAGCTGTTGTAGTCTGCAAACGCAGCGTTCTGTCCCTTTACCCTGTCTATTGTGTCCAGGTCGTTGTAAAAGGCGCGCTGGGTGTCCTCGCCGAAACAATACATGTGGTTTTCTATGGGGTAAGGCACGGACGTGTATGACAACGAACTGTCGCCCTTGTCCATGAAGACGCAGGCATGCCGGCTGGCCTTCGCAAACTCGTCCTCCGAGAAGAGGGTCCAGAACCAGTCCAGCACATCCTTCCGCTTCGAGTTGAACACATGGCCGCCGCAGGTGTGGAACAGGCTCCCGTCCACGCTGCGGCACCTTATTAATCCGCCGGCTCTGTCCTCCTTTTCGAAGACCGTCACCTCATAGCGGTCTTTCAACATGCGTGCGGTGGTCAGTCCCGACACTCCCGCGCCGATGACGGCTACTTTCTGCTTCATTGTTATTTCCTGTTTATCCATTTGGACAGTTTTACGGGATGCAGATAGATAGCATCCTGCGGGAAGTGCGCCATCATGTCGTCTAGATTGGCATATTCCTTATCCAGCTGTTCCCATACATACGACGGGTCGTCGCAGAACACATTCTCTGCACTGCACCAGTAGGAACGTCCCCGTCTGCTGGTGTCTTTTTCCGTCTTGATCTTCTTTTCCGAAGCCAGCACCAAGGCGGTGGGGATGGCCACCTCCACAAAGAGGGATGTAGCCCCGAACACACCGCAATAGTGGACAAAGCGCTCCATGGTCTCTCCCGCCACCAGTAGCGTGTCGGAGTACGAGGCGGCCAGGGGATACGACAGGTTGGCCTCCTTGCGGAAAGGGTGCCGCAGTCTGGTCGTCAGGCGCAGCGCCAGCCGAGCTTTATCGGCCATGTAGGCGGTTTTCAGCGTCATTTCACGGAACACATCTTTCCGCGTCAGCGCCATGGGCTTGTCCAGTCCTTGCCTTTCAAACCGCTTCACGGCTTCCTCCACGGTCGGCAGCTCGCCCTGCGTCTCCACATACTTCTGCTTCGTCCTGTAGGTATAGGCCGCCAGTGTGCCGATCCAGAAATGCTTTTGCTCCTTGATGGTGCGAAGGTGCGGTATCCATGACTCGCCCTCTTCGAGTTCGAAGAAACTCAGTAGGTTCCTTTCGTTGATGGCGGGATTAATCACCATGTCGTCGGCGACAAGGTAATAGTAGTCGAAATGCTCTTTCTTCAGCACGCTGTAAGCCTGTGCGATGTACGACTCAAAGAATATGCTCCGTGCATATACCGCAATCACGTCGTCGCGCTCGCCGTCGTAGAAAGGTACAATGTATCGCACATGCGAGAATCTGCCCCTGTACATTTTGTCCAAGACAGGCAGATTCTTGTCGTATCTGTGATTGAACAATACCAACAAACAGATTTTCATGACAATGATTTACTTAAAGCTAAATAATATTCCTGCAACTCTGTTGCATTCGTCTTGATGTCGTAACCCGCATTTCGAACAGCGTCGGCGGCATTTGCGTTTCTTGGAATGTTGCGATACCTTTCCAATGCCGATACCCATACATCTGTGTCTGCCTTCAGAGGAACAAACTCAGTGGATGGGAGAATTGCCACCTCGTCGGGTACTTGGTCGGATGTTATCAATGGAAGTCCCGATGCTTGTTCCTCTATCATTGCTACAGAAACTCCCTCGAACAAAGACGGCATCAATATGCAGTCCAACGCCGAAAGGATTTCGGGAATGTCTGTTCGCAAACCCGTAAAGACAACGTGTCTCTCTATGCCCAGCTCTTCGGCTCTTTTCCGAACCGTATGCTTGTCGTCTTCCTCGCCCACAAGCATTAGCCAAGAATCTGAATGTCTTTTGATAAAAGAAGCAAAGACTTTAAGAATGAATGGATGATTCTTTTGTTTGGAGAATCGTCCGACATTCCCTATCACATACCCGTCATCGGGAATGTTCAGTTCTTTGCGGATTTTACGCCTTGCATTTTCGTTGTATTCAAATTGTACTACGTCTATGGCGTTATGCATCAATATGGACTGTCGGGCACGTTTCTTCCCGTAATAATGTTTGGCAGCCTCTAAGCCACAAGAGAAATACACGTTAATGTACTTGAACATTATTTTTCTCCAGAAAATGCGCAAGGGTGCTTTTATGTCCCACAGCATGGAAGCATTGTGCGAATGGGTGATGATAAATGGAATGCCTTTTTCATGGGCGATTTTATAAAAATAATACGCCAATTCCTGTGCGTGGCTATGTATGATGCGGTATTCTGAATGTATGTCCAAAAATTCTCTTATCTGCTTTTTATACTTTGAGAAATTGGACGGACGAACAGCTGGGAAAACATAAATCCGTCCTCCCAGCCTCCTGATTTCGTCATCATAAGCGCCCTTTTCCTGACGGTGCACAACAAAATCAAATTGGATTTTCGTGCGGTCTATGTTGCGATAATAATTCATTATCATCGTTTCGGCCCCTCCGCGATTCATGACCGTAAAGATCATCAACACTCTAATAGGCTCTCTCTTGGCATCCATGTAAGTCTCGGTTATTGTCTACGTTTATACCCGTCATGTATCTTGATTAAGATTCCCGATGGTATCGCTGCTGTCGTTTTGAGTTTATGAGTAGGGGGCCTTGTCTGATGTGCCGAATTCGGCTTGCCTTTCTGGGGTTAAAACGCATGGCGTGACCGGTTAGTGCCGTGCGCAGACAAAAGTCTGTGCCCTTCACCTTATTATATATGGCTGTGGCGCGCTTGCGTCGTGTCGTTCGAGGCGGCATACTTAACTCGATGCAAAGATACTCTTTTCGTTTCGCCCCCCCCCCCGATTAAATGTTTGTTAACATATAATTCAGTTTTGTTAACCCTTCTGCGGTAGCTGCAGCCATTGTTCGGCAACGGCTGCGGGCGTGTAGCCGTTGCAAAATTAAAAACAGGAGAAACGTTAAAACATTAAAAAACTGTTGGGGTGCTTTTAGTATTTATGGGAAAAGGTGTTACCTTTGCAGTCTAAAACGTATTAATAGCGTGAAAATAGCAAAAGTGGTTAATGCCCTTGAACAATTCGCGCCTCTGCCCCTGCAGGAAAGCTTCGACAATGCTGGCCTGCAGATCGGATTGACAGAAGCGGAAGTCTCAGGGGCTTTATTGTGTCTGGACGTTACGGAGGATATTGTCGACGAGGCCATTGCCCTGGGGTGTAACCTTATTGTGTCGCACCATCCGCTTATTTTCCATAAGCTCAGCCATATCACCGGCGAAGACTCCGTGCAGCGGACGGTGATGAAAGCCATAGAGCATCGTCTCTGCATTGTTTCCATGCACACCAATATGGACAGTGCGCGTGGAGGCGTCAACCATAAGATTGCCGAGAAGATGGGCTTGCAGTCATTGCGCTTCTTTGGCAGGCAGCAGGTGGTGGACGGTGTCGAAGGCGGCGAGGGCGTGATAGGCCAGCTGGCCACGCCGATGGCGGCCGACGACCTGGTGCTGATGCTCAAGCGCACGTTCGACGTGGAGAGCGTGATGGCCAACCAGCTGTTGCGCCGCCCCATACGCACGGTGGCGCTCTGCGGAGGTGCCGGCGATTTCCTGCTCGACGAGGCCATCCGCCAAGGGGCTGATGCCTTTGTGACGGGCGAAATGCACTACCACCAGTATTTCGGTCACGAACAGCAGATACAGATTGCTGTCATTGGCCACTACCAGAGCGAGCAGTTTACCAACGAGATATTCCGTGACGTTATCGAAGCGGGTTGTCCTGGCGTGAAATGCTTCCTTACAAGAACGAATACAAATCCAATTATATACCTGTAAAACATTATGACCGTAAAGAAAGAACAACTTGCCGAGATGACGGTGGAGGACAAGCTGAAGGCTCTGTTCCAGCTGCAAGTCACCCTGTCGGGCATCGACGAGAAGCGTGCGCTCAGAGGCGAACTGCCTCTTGAGGTGAGCGATCTGGAGGACGAGATGGAAGGACTGAACACCCGTCTGGCAAAGATCGAAGGCGAAATCAGCGATTTCCAGTCGGCTGTGGCGCAGAAGCGCAACGAGATTGAACAGGCTCAGGCCAGCGTGGAACGCTACAAGAAGCAACTCGACGAAGTGCGCAACAACCGCGAGTACGACACGCTGAGCAAGGAAATCGAGTTCCAGTCGCTTGAGATTGAACTTTGTAACAAGAAAATTCGCGAAGCCAGTCAAAAGGTGGCTGAACGCCAGGAGGAACTGAAGAAGACGCAGGAGACCATCTCAGAGCGCCAGAAGGATCTCGAACTGAAGCGTAGCGAGCTGGACGAAATCATGCAGGAGACGCGTGAAGAAGAGGAGAGACTGAAAGCCAAGGCCAAGGAGCTCGAAGCCCAGATGTCTTCTGTTGACCTACGTTTGCTCAACAGCTTCAAGCGCATACGTAAGGGAGCTCGCAACGGACTGGGAGTGGTCTATGTGCAGCGCGATGCCTGCGGCGGCTGTTTCAACAAGATCCCGCCACAGCGTCAGCTTGATATCAAGATGCACAAGAAGATCATCGTCTGCGAGTATTGCGGCCGTATTCTTATCGATCCCGAGCTGGCCGGCGTGAAGGTGGATGTTGTCGAGGACGAAAAGCCCAAGCGCAAGACACGCACTACCCGCCGTACCAAGAAGGCCGATGAGGCTACCGACGAATAAGTCCAACCGATAATGTGCCCCAAGGACATTGTGAAACCCCGGGTTACTTCCATGTAAGTAGCCCGGGGCTTTGTGTAATGTCGCGACGGTGACGATGGCGGTGGGTGTAATAATGTAAAATACCCCTCGGTATATTCTACGAAACTGCTTATGGTATATAATATAATGTCTCCTGCATATGGCTTACGAGGTAGTCTGTCGGCATATTGCGATATATTCCGTTTGTATATTATATTATATCCCGTCCATATGTTGCGTTATATTCTGTAATGATTTCTTGGAATATGTTAGTATATGTATTGTATTATATAACGTTGCGATATTATAGTATATATCATAATAATATCACGGCATCGCTCGTAGATATATTACGTTATATTACATTATCGAAGTTCGGTATGGCTCGTGATTATATCACGGTATATCGCATATGATATATTGATTAGATGAAATCCGAACCCGAGTACGGTGTATCTTATGGAATATACCGTATTAATGCGTCTGATGTGCAACTATCTGATATTCCGTGCTTTCCATATGGTTTCTTTGGCTGCATTGATTTCCTGCAGTTTCTTTTCTGCCGCTTTTCGCACGTCTTCGCCCAGCGAAGCCACGCGGTCCGGGTGGTTCTGTAGTGCCAGTCGGCGGTAGGCTTTTTTCAGTTCGTCGTCGGTTGCGTCGGCACTTATGCCCAACACCTTGTAGGCGGCGTCCAAGTTGGAACCGCCGTTGTGCAGGTTGAGCATGCGGTCCACTTCGTCGGTGTCCAGGCCAAGTCCTGCAGCACATCTTTTCAGAGCGTCCACCTCTTCTGCGGTTACCGTCCCGTCGGCTTGTGCAATCATCGAAAGGAAATGGAGTAGCTGCATCCGCTGTTCGTATGTCATTACGGTGCGCAACTGTTGGCAGCACTGCATCACTGTATCGCCGTATGCTGCCGCCCCCATATTCTTTTGCTGTTCGAAGAGACGCAACAGTATCTGCTCGCCGTCGTTCACGGCTGCTTCGCCGAAATTGGTGCGCAACCATTGTCTCACCAGGTTCATTTCCGAGTGCATTATCTTGCCGTCGGCGCAGATGATGTACGAGGCCAGCACGAGCAATGAGAAGCGGAACGTGTCCCGCTCGTCGTATTCCGAACGCCTTTGGCTGTTGTGGTACTGAGCCTGTTGCGCCCAGTTTCCGTTGAATGGGCCGTCGCCGTCGTGTCCGTTGTTGCCGTTGTCTTCTGTCTCTATGCTGCGGTCGAAAATGGCTCCCAAAACAAAGCCTGCGAGAGCACCGATGGGGCCGCCAATCTGGAGGCCTAAAAAGCCTCCTATCCATTTGCCAAATGCCATGATGTTACTTAGTGTGTAATTGTTGAATGATAGCCTTCCCGGCGTACAGCCTGTAAGGAAGGCTCTTGCCGTTAAATCGCTATATCTGACTTGATTATGCTGCAAATTTAACAAAAAAACCTAGCTCAAAGGCATCGGTTTGATGGAAATTCACTACCTTTGCGGCAAATTAATCATTATTATACAAGCAATCACAATGAATATAGCATTTGCTTTTATCCTGTTTTTGGTGGCAGCCCTGCTGATATGGGGCATTGCCGAGGCTCATTACAAGGATTTCCATTATGAGGAGGACAAGCCTCACCATCCGGATCCCACGGTGCACCCAGCCCCCCACAAGGAGCAGAATATCCGCGATATCATGCGCGAGAACAGTACAAGCGGGTTCAATGCAGTAGGGTAGTCCGCTGCCCCGCAAATGGCTCTCTGAGAGCCTGAAAGGCCGTCTCTGCCGTTGGCAGGGACGGCTTTTTGGTTGTGAAAAGCGGGCGTTTTTGCGGCCGCACCCGGCTTTTGTGCTGAAAACGGGCTGTTTTTGGCCTTTTATAGGCCGTTTTTAAGAGAAACCACGCGCGTTTTCACGCTTTCTGGGCAGTTGGACAGCGCTTTCGGACCGTATTTTCTGCCCAAAAACGTTGGATGGCGGTTGTACGGATGCCCTTTTGATGGCTATTGCTGCCTGTGATCCGTACCCCTTCTGCTTGTGCAAGGTGACGGTATGCGGATATGGTTTTGTCAAATCTCTTCGTGTCTTGGAATATGGTCTAAATATAAATATTTTTTGTTTTCATAATCCATCTTGCAGCAGTAGTGGTTCAGTCCGTTCGATACCACGAGATAGTCCACATGCAGCAGGATGTTGTATGCGGCTATTTGTTCGAAAACCCTTTGGGTGATCGGCACGGTGGGAGCCTTGTATTCGATGATCATTTTTGGGCGCAGCTGCGTGTCGTAAAGCACACTGTCGGCGCGTAGCTGTTTGTCGCCCACCCGCAGTGACACCTCGTTGGCCAGCAGTGCGCACGGATAGGCCAGGTGGTCGATGAGATAATGGACGAAACTTTGGCGTACCCACTCCTCGGGAGTGAGGGCCACATAGCGCCGGCGCAGCACGTCGAGGATGCGCGGATGTTCGCGAGTGCCCTGCAATTTTATGTCGAAAGTGGGGAGGTTTAACGGAATCATTTTATTATCTTTGCATACAGTTCTTGTGCAAAGATAGCTATTTGGCACGAGATTCAGCCATAACCAACTCCAAGAATTATGCCGGAAAAAAGGCCTTCCATCACCTTCGACGCCATCATGAAGGATTTGCGGGCAGGACAGTTCGCACCTATTTATATATTGATGGGCGACGAATCCTATTACATCGATCAAATCAGCAACTATATCCAGGAGCATGCGCTGACTCCCGACGAGCAGGCCTTCAACCAGACCGTGGTTTTCGGAGCCGACGTGAATGCGGCCATGGTGGCCGACCTGTGTATGTCGTATCCGATGATGGCCGCGCGAAGGGTGGTGATTGTGAAAGAAGCCCAAGCCATGCGGTCGTTCGAACGGCTCGAGAAATATGCCGAAAAGCCGTCGCCGTCGACCGTTCTCGTGATTTGTTACAAGAACGGCACCCTGAACCGCCGTACGCGGTTTGTGTCGGCGGCCGAGCGCACGGGGGTGGTGTTCGAAAGCAAAAAGCTCAAGGATTTCCAGTTGCCGGCCTTCGTCCGCGATTATCTGAAAAAGAAGGATGCTTCGATCGACGACAAGAGTGCGAGCATGCTTGCCGACCATATCGGTTCCGACCTGAACCGCATGATGTCGGAACTCGACAAGTTGCTCGTTGCGCTACCGCAGGACGATAGGCGAGTGACCCCTGCGGTGGTGGAAAAGAATGTCGGCGTCAGTAAGGATTTCAATGCCTTTGAACTGCGAAACGCCATCGTCGCCAAGGATGTTTTTAAGGCTAATCAGATAATCAAATACTTTGACAGTAATCCGAAGGCCGGATCGCTTTATTCGTTTCTTCCATTGCTTTTCGGTTTTTTCCAGAACCTGATGATAGCCTATTATGCGCCCAACAGCAGCGATCCGCAGAGCCTTGCCACATATCTCGATCTGCGTTCTACATGGGGAACGAAAGACTATCTTGCTGGCATGCGAAATTACCCGGCTCGGAAAACGCTCCAGATTTTGGCCAAACTACGCGAGATTGATGCCAAAAGTAAGGGCCTGGACAACCCGAATACGGATGCTGGTGACTTGATGAAGGAGTTGATTTTCTTCATTCTGCACTGATTTTATAGCCAAAACGGGTGGTTTTTCTTCTAAAAGGGAAGGCTGCCACGACCTTTTTTTTAGGCCTAACTCTGTGAAAATACGAGGGTTCGGCCTTTTTTAGTACCCCTAAAAATCGCGTATTTCTGGGCAGCCGATACGTTGGTTGCGAATAAGTTCTGTTTTTCCGATTTACGCCAATCCGCCCTCCGGAAATTCGGCGTTAACATATGTTATCATTTAATAATGCGAAATTTAAAATATCAAACCTTAAATATTGCAGCAGTGTTTCGTGTTTCAAAATTTGATATTTTATAGATTTTAAAATTCAAAATATTAAAGCGAACCGCTTTTAAGATGCGAATAATCGTATTTTCGAATTTGCATTGATTAATATGCATAATTTCACGCACTCTATAAATCGCTAAAAATTAGCATGTTACGAAAGTTTTAAAAAGTGAATTGCTTGCCGGACACCTTCTTGCGCCTTGCTAACGATGCATAAACGCCCCAATGAGCGTTTGGCGGTTCGATATATCCCACTTGAAGCCAGTTTAATGGCGGAATTGGCTCTAAAAAGGCTTTATGCCCTAAAAGATACAGAAATTCGGGTTCCCGTATTCGAATAGATGTGATTCGAAGCCGTGGATTTGATAATGCGAAATTACGAATTTGAAAACAATAATTTAGCTAATTAAATTCCGTTCGGTTTAGTTGTGGATTTCAAATATATGTTTTAACTTTGCAAATCGAACGGCCAAGAGGCTTTATAGGCCCCAAAACGGTTGCAAGCACAAATTTTCGGCTATGAAAGATCGAATTAAAAAAATCATGGAGTCGAATCACATGACTCAAAAAATCTTCTCGCAGTTCACCGGAATCTCCGAGGGATCGCTCAGCGGCGTCTTCAACAACAAGACCCGTCCTACCCTTCAGATGGTCGATGCCATCCACAAGCACTTTCCTCAGGTCTCTCTGGAGTGGCTCATGTATGGCGTCGGTTCCATGGACATGGTACAGGATGCGGCCGACGGTTCAGTCGATGGCGCACAGTCGTCCGTCGCTCAGGCCGACGCGCTGGCCTCCTCGCCTCTCCTTTTCGGTCTTCCTCCCCAGGCAGCCGAACAGCGCAACGTAAACGACACTTCTGTGCCATCGCAAAACCAAATCAAATATATTGACAAGCCACAGCGCAAGATTACCGAGATTAGAATCTTCTACGACGACCAGACCTGGGAGACTTTCACCCCCAAGAAATGATGTTCCGCCCCGGTTCTTGAGACCACTGTTCGTTGGTAAGGTGTGGTGTCGCTTTGCGGTTCGATACCTATCGCCTTCCCGTTCGATAGTTATCGCCTCGCGATTCGGTATCTATCACACTCCCGTTCGATAGCTATCGCGATGCGATAGACTACCTTTCGCAATGCCGTTTACGGCAAGTCCGCCGGTGCCGTCCGCATGCCATTATATATAAGGTACGCGCGTTCGTCTTTATTTGGTCCGGTCACAGACCGGCCAGAGGCAGCCGGTACCTTTTGTTTTGCACCCCAAACTTTTTTGGTTATATTCCCTACGGTCTCGCATAAATCCGTTATCTTTGCAATGTTAAATTCCTCAAAGATAACTTATGAAGAAATACTGCCTTGACCTGCTTGTCGGTGCCATCGAGCGTCTGAGCGAGAAGCATGTGCTGCTCAAGCTCACCCGGGAAGAACCCCTTCCCGCCATGCAGCCGGGTCAATTTGTTGAAGTGCGTGTGGACCACTCGCCTTCCACTTTCCTACGCCGTCCCATTTCCATTCATTATGTAGATGCCGCGCACAATGAGTTGTGGCTTCTGGTAGCCACCATCGGCGACGGCACCCGCCAGTTGGGCCGTCTGCAGGCCGGCGATACCGTGAACTGCGTGCTGCCCTTGGGCCAGGGCTTTTCCATGCCCGCCGGTTCTGCGCGGCGTGTGCTCCTGGTGGGCGGTGGTGTCGGCATCGCTCCGCTGCTCTATCAGGGCGAGGCCCTGCGCCGTGCAGGTATCGAACCTGTTTTCCTGTTGGGCGGGCGCCGTGCGGCCGACCTGTTGGAACTCGATATGTACCGCAGCGTAGGCCAGGTGTATGTCACTACCGAAGACGGGTCGTTGGGCGAGACCGGTTTCGTTACCAACCATTCTCTGTTGCAACGCGAGCAGTTCGATCTCATACAGACCTGTGGCCCCAAGCCCATGATGCAGTCTGTAGCCCGTTACGCCAAGGAGCATGGCATCGACTGCGAAGCTTCGTTGGAGAACATGATGGCTTGCGGACTTGGTGCATGTCTGTGTTGTGTGGAGAAGACCACCGAGGGCAATTTGTGTGTATGCAAAGAAGGACCGGTGTTTAATATTCGGAAATTGTTATGGTAGACTTAAGTGTAAAAATAAATCAGTTGCATCTATCCAACCCTGTCATGACCGCCAGCGGCACGTTCGGTTACGGTTTGGAATTTCAGGACCTGGTGCCTTTGGAAGAGATCGGAGCCATCATCGTGAAGGGAACCACCCAGGCTCCCCGTCAGGGCAACGACTATCCGCGCATGGTGGAAACGGCGCACGGAATGCTCAACTGTGTGGGATTGCAGAACAAGGGCGTGGATTATTTCTGCGACCATATCTATCCCCAGATCAAGGATGTCCGTACCCATTTCATAGTCAACGTCAGCGGCTCTTCGCCCGACAATTATGCGGCCTGTGCCGCCCGTGTCGACCAGCTCGACCACATTCCGGCCATTGAGCTCAACATCTCGTGCCCCAACGTCAAGGACGGCGGCATGGCCTTCGGCGTGACGTGCGAGGGGGCGGCCAGCGTGGTGCGTGCGGTGCGTGCGGTGTACCACAAGACCCTCATCGTGAAACTGTCGCCCAATGTTACCCACATCGCCGACATTGCACGTGCCTGCGAAGCAGAAGGCGCCGATGCCGTTTCGCTCATCAACACGCTGATGGGAATGGCCATCGACATAGAGCGCCGCCAGCCCAAGCTGAGCATACGCACCGGTGGTCTCAGCGGTCCTGCCGTCAAGCCGGTAGCCGTAAGGATGGTCAACGAGGTGTACCACGCCGTGAACATTCCCGTTGTCGGACTGGGGGGCATCATGACTGCCGAAGACGCCATCGAGTTCATGATGGCAGGTGCGTCGGCTATCGAGATTGGTACCGCCAACTTCGTCGACCCGACGGTGACGCTGAAGGTGAAGCGCGGCATGGCCGACTGGCTCGAACGCCACGGCTGCAAGAGTGTGGGCGAGATTGTGGGTGTGGTGTGATGCCGCCCCTGCCCGAGCCGTGTGCCCGGTGCTGACGCAGTGTCTGCGTCGGGCGCATGCGGATAAAGGATGACAGTGAACCATGTCGGTATGACGAAAAAAGCTATTGTTGTCGGGGCATCGTCGGGCATAGGCCTTGCGGTGGCCCGTCTGTTGTTGCAGCGCGGCTGGACGGTCGGATTGGCCGCCCGCCGGGCCGGGCCGCTGCAGTCCCTGGCCAGCCTGTTTCCCGGAAAGGCCCGGGTGCAGGTGCTGGATGTCACCCGGGAGGAGAGCATCCCGGCCTTGCATGCGTTGATAGACATGACGGGAGGCATGGACCTTTATTTCCATGCCGCCGGGGTGGGGTGGCAGAATCCCACGCTCGAAGCCTCGAAAGAGGTGGCCACACTTGCCGTGAACGGGGTGGGGTTTGCCCGTATGGTGGGCGAGGCCTACCGCTATTTTGCCGAAAGAGGCGGCGGCCACATAGCCGTCATTTCCTCGATAGCCGGAACCAAGGGGCTGGGAGCAGCTCCGGCGTATAGTGCCACGAAGGCTTTCCAAAACACGTATGTGCAAGCCCTGGAGCAACAAGCCTTCATGCGGAAGCTGTCTGTCCGTTTTACCGACATTCGTCCGGGGTTTGTGCGCACGGCCCTGTTGGGCGACGGCACATCCTATCCCATGCTGATGGACCCAGGGAAGGTGGCGCGTGCCATTGTGCGTGCCGTCGACGGCCGCAGCCATGTGCGTGTTGTCGATTGGCGCTGGCGTTTGCTTGTGTTCTTCTGGCGTCTGCTTCCCGATTCCGTTTGGCGCCGCATGCGCATACATACAAAGTGACGGTGGAATGACAACGGGACAGGTTTTCTTCCCGGTTGCCATTCCACCGTCATTTCATTTTTTCCGTTCCGCCCTGACGGTCTCACCGTCCGGCGGTTACATTCTCGCAGTTTTGTTCATCAGCCAGTTGTCCAGGATGACCATGGCGGCCATGTCCTCCACGATGGGCACAGCCCTTGGCGTCACACAGGGGTCGTGCCGCCCGCGTGCATCGATGGTGGTGATGTTGCCGTCGATGTCGATGGTAGGTTGCGGCATCAGTAGGGTGGCTACCGGCTTGAAGGCCACCCGGAAGCAGATGTCCTGTCCGTTGCTGATGCCTCCCTGTATGCCTCCGCTGTGGTTGGTTGTCGTGTCGACCGCAAGGGCGGTTTTCCCGTTGGCCGCTTCCTGCCGTCCGGGAACAAAGATGTCGTTCACCTCCGACCCCCGGTGGGTCACGATGTCGAACCCGTCGCCATATTCAAACCCCTTCACGGCGTTGATGCCCAGCATGGCTGCGCCGAGCTGAGCGTGCAGTTTGCCGAATTCGGGTTCGCCCAGTCCGGCCGGACAGCCCTCGACCACACATGTCACCACTCCGCCGATGGTGTCTCCGTCGGCCTTTACCCGCATAATCAGTTCCTCCATCAGTCGGGCCTTTTCGGGATCCGGACACCTCACGATGTTCTCTTCGGCCTTCTTCAGGTCGTAGAGCCGGTAGTTGCGGTCGAGTGCAATGTCGCCCACTTGCGACACATACGCCTTTATGCTGATGCCCAAAGGCCGCAGAGCCAGTTTGGCCAGCGCGCCGCCCACGCAGCGGCTGATGGTGATGCGCGCCGACGAGCGACCGCCTCCCCGGTGGTCGCGCACGCCATACTTGCTGTAGTAAGTATAGTCGGCATGCGACGGCCGGAACAGTTGGCGCATGTTGTCGTAGTCGTTGGAGTGCTGGTTGGTGTTGTGCACAAGAAACCCGATGGGTGTTCCGGTTGATTTTCCTTCAAAAATGCCGCTGAGCAGTTCCACCCGGTCGGCTTCCTTCCTTTGTGTGGTGATGCGGCTTTGCCCCGGTTTTCTTCTGTCCAGTTCGTGTTGAATGAATTCGGTGTCTATGTCGATGCCTGCCGGCATGCCGTCCACCACACCGCCAACCGCCTCGCCGTGGCTCTCGCCAAACGTGGTAAGCGTGAAAATATTGCCAAAAGAGTTTCTCATGATCCTGTTCTTAGTCGCTGTTTATTTGTCGTGGTGACAGTGTCCGCAGCCTTTTTCGCCGTGTTCGTGATGGTGGCAGTGCCCGCCCTGTCCGTGGTTCTTGTGTCCGCCTTCGTGGTGGCATCCGCATTCATGGTCGTGGCATCCGCCTTCTTTTCCGCAATGGCCGCATCCCTCGCCCTCGCAGTTGCCGTGCAGAGCCTCCACAAACTCCTGTATCTCCTCGTTCGTAGCCTCGTGTGCCTCCAGCACCGATCCTTTGAAATTGATTGTCCGTCCGGCCAGCGGGTGGTTGAGGTCCACTTTCACCTTGTCGGCGGTCACGTCGGCCACAACGCCGTTGAAACGGTTGCCGTCTTCGTTCTGCAGCGGAATGACGGCCCCTTTCCTCACGTGTTCGGCATCGAACCGTCCGTCGATTACAAACATCTCCTTGTCCAGGTCGATGACGTGGCTCTGTTCGTATTCGCCGTAAGCCTCGGCGGGAGTAAGCGTGAAGTCGAAGTTGTCGCCCGTTGCCAGCCCCTCCATCTGTTTCTCGAAGGCGTCGATAGCTATGCCCATGCCACTGATGAAGGTGAACGGATTGCCGTCGGCGGTTTGCTCCACGAGCGTGTGTCCGCCGTCGGTGATGTCGTAAAGTTGGTAGGCGAGGCTGATCAGCCGGTTTGTCTTGTTGTCCATTGTTGTTGATACCTTATTTAATATATACCTGCAAAGTTACGACATTTTTCTCCAATTCGGCCGCCAATGGCCCCAAAACAACATACCTATTTCTCGGTATTTGCCCCAAACCACAATTTTTAGGTATTGCAATCTCTTGCAAAACATCCTATCTTTGCATCCGTAAACCAGATAAATGATCAACGATTATGAGTAAGACAATTGTAGTATACGGTTCCACTACCGGCACCTGCGAGAACATAGCCCAGACACTTGGCGACAAGTTGGGTGCTGAAGTCATCAACGTTTCCGACCTCACGGCCGACCAGCTGGCCGGTGCCGACAACATCGCCCTGGGTACGTCCACTTGGGGTGCGGGCGAGCTGCAGGACGACTGGTACGACGGCGTGAGCCTCGTGAAGTCTGCCGACCTGTCGGGCAAGAAGGTAGCCATCTTCGGCTGCGGCGATTCGGCCAGCTATTCCGACACGTTCTGCGGCGGCATGAAAGAGCTTTACGATGCAGCAGTAGCTGCAGGAGCCACGGTCGTTGGTGCTGTGTCGGCCGACGGTTACACATACGACGATTCCGATGCGGTGGTCGACGGCAACTTTGTAGGTCTGGCTCTTGACGACGTAAACGAGGACGACAAGACCGAGGAGCGCATTGCCGCCTGGATTCCCACGCTCGGATTCTAATCCCATTACCCTCCGTGCCTCCGCCCGTGCGGCGGAGGCCAATCCCCACAAAGCCCATGACCACACAACCCATAGAAATGAAGGTTCTCATGAACCATATCTATGAGTACCAAAAGGGAGTTCGCCAGATGGTGCTCTACACGCTCAACCGCCGTTATCTGGAGTATGCCGAGCAGCGTCTCCGCCACCAGCAGATCAGCTATGTGGTGCAGCCCGCAGGTCAGGAGTCGGTCAACCTCTTCTTTGGAAGCAGAGAGTGTATGGATGCCATCCGCCTGATGGTGACACGCCCGCTCAACGAGTTGTCGCCCGAGGAGGACTTCATGTTGGGTGCGCTCTTGGGCTACGACATCCGCCGCCAGTGCGAACGCTATTGTCAGCGCAAGTGTGGCCGGGGTCGGTGTGTGGGCTGCTAAGTGCCGGCAGCATGTGTTTCCTGCCGGCAAGGACATTGACTCTTGTTCGCTATATAAATAGAATTTGTAATGTTTTTGTATAATATGTAGAAGGCTCGCTGTGAAGCGGGCCTTTTATATTACTGCGGGTTCAGGAAAAATCCACGCAGTGCCGATAGGCTTCTCCTCGAGAGTGGCTCTTTGCGCCTATTTGATGTTGTCCGCTTTCTTGTTCTTTTTCTTTCAGTCGTATATCCCGCTACACTCCTTCAGGAAGAAAGTAAGGCCCGCTCGGCTAAAATTCAAAAATCCGTCACTGGTGGTTTTTCGAATCCGCCCTGCCTGTTTTTTTATTCCGATTTCCCAAAATGTAATTGCGATAAAGCACCTTTTGCGAAAATAATGCTAACTTTGCATCAATCAACGAAAAGCTTATCACAATGAAAAAGTTAAAGTTATTCTTGTTGGGCATGGCGGGTTTCCTGCTCGTTTCAGCCTGTGGCACGACGGAGACCGTGCCTCTCACGGGTCGCAAGCACAAAGTGTCGTCCAGCTATTCCAATGCCCAGATGCTGAGTCTCGGCACCCAAGAGTACACCCAGTTCATGTCGACGGCGCAGAAAAGCACCAACTCGACCAACAGTGCCATGGTGCAGCGTGTGGGCCAGCGGCTGGCCAGTGCCGTCACCTCCTATCTTACGGCCAACGGCTATGCGTCGGATGCCGGCAGTTTCCAGTGGGAGTTCAACCTGGTGAAGAACACCGAGGCCAACGCATGGTGCCTTCCCGGCGGCAAGATTGTGGTTTACGAGGGACTGCTCCCCTATACATCCAACGAGACCGCACTGGCCATCGTCCTCGGCCATGAGATTGCGCATGCCGTGGCCAAGCACTCGGCCGAGCAGCTCACCAAGCAAAATAACCAGAGCGTGTTTACGCAAGTCATCGGCACCGCCGGCCAGATGATGGGCGGCACCGCTGGAACCATTGTGCAGGCCGGTGCATCGGTGGCCGGCAGTTACGCTTTCCCGTTGATGAACCTGAAGTACAGCCGTTCCAACGAGACCGAGGCCGACTACATGGGTCTCCTCTTTGCTGCCATGGCCGGCTATAATCCCGAGGAGGCCATTCCGTTCTGGAAGCGCATGTCGTCGGGCACGAGCAGCAGCTCCGACTTCTTCAGCGACCACCCCTCCGACGAGAAACGCATAGCCGCTCTGGAGAAGGCGATGCCCGAGGCCAAGAAATACTACGCCGCCGCAGTGGCTGCCGGCAATGCCGCCGTCAAGACCACTACCACGACAAAGACCACAACCACTACCAAGACCGTGACGAAGAAGACGTCCGCCAAGACCACTTCGCGCACGGGCCGCAAGTAACCCGACACACCATTCACCGCAAATCATAGAAGACCATGAACATTTGCATCGTTTGTGGAGCCCGTCCCAATTTCATCAAGGTGGCTCCGGTTATCCGGGCCATCCGAAGCGCGAAGGCGCAGGGGCGCCCCATCGACTATCATCTTGTATATACCGGCAGTGCCGACGACCCCACTGTCGAGCCGTCGATCTTTGCCGACCTGCAGATACCCCAACCCGACGAGTATCTCGGCGTGACCTGTTCCAACCTCAACGAGCTTACCGGCCAGGTCATGTCAAAGTTCGAACAGTATCTCCATCTTCATCCCACCGATACGGTGATTGTGGTTGACGACCTGGCCTCCACCATGGCAGCGGCCATCGTCACCAAGAAGCAGGGCGTGCGTCTGGCCCACATAGCCGCCGGCACCCGCAGTTTCGACATCGCCATGCCGAAGGAAATCAACCGGCTGGTCATCGACGGCCTGAGCGATATCCTGTTCACGGCCGGCATCAGCAATAACTCCATTGCCAACCGCGAGGGGGCAGAGCTGTCGAAGGTCTACATGGTAGGCAACGTGCTTATCGACAACCTGCGCTTCTTTGCCGCCCGTCGCCCGTCGGGCGAGGCTATGGCGCTGCCCTTCGAACTGCCCGAGCGCTACATCGTTTTCACCCTCAACCGCAAGCAGCTCATAGCCGACCGCGCCAAGTTGCGCGGTCTGCTCGCGGCCATTGTCGGGTCGGCGGCCGGTGTGCCGGTCTATGCCCCCCTTCATGGTCTGGCGCGCACGGCCGTGGCCGAGTGTCTGGCCGAGATAGGCGGTAGCACCGCTTTCCATATCGTGGAACCGGTGCCCTACCTGGCTTTCGAGAACATGCTGCGCAAAGCCGCCGGCATCATTACCGACTCGGGCAATGTGGCCGAGGAGGCCACGTTCCACCAGGTGCCCTGCATCACCCTCAATAGCTACACCGAGCATATCGAGACGGTGAAGGTGGGAACCAATGTGCTGGTGGGCGAAGATGCCGCATTGCTGGCCGAAGAGGTAGGCCACATGGTGGCCGGCCAGTGGAAAGAGGGCGGCATACCCGACCGCTGGGACGGCCGTTCGGCCGAGCGCATTGTGCAGATACTTATGGATTGCTAACCCGGAAAGAGGCAGACGGGATGGCATCCACAACGCTTTATATCAAGAACATGGTGTGCGACCGCTGCCGCGCCAGTGTCGACAAGGCACTGCGCGACAACGGTCTGCAGCCCCTCGACGTGCAGCTCGGCGAGGTGCAGGTAGATGGCGAGGTGAGCGCCGCACAGCTCGTGCGGTTGGCCGATACCCTGCAGCAGCAGGGCTTCGAACTGCTGGGCGACCGCCGGCAGCAACTTGTGGAGCTGATGAAGGCCGCCGTCATACGGCTGGTGCACTACCGGGGCAACCGCCCGGAGCTCAACCTCTCCGACTATCTCCAGCAGGAGCTCCGCATGGAGTACTCGTCGCTGTCCAAACTTTTCTCGGAGGTCACCTCCATGACGCTCGAACGCTACTACATCGAGCAGCGCATAGAGCGGGCCAAGGAACTCCTTGCCTACGGCGAACTTACGCTCACGCAGATAGCTTTCCTGCTCCATTATTCGAGCGTGGCCTATCTCTCCAGTCAGTTCAAGCAGGTCACGGGCATCACGCCGTCGGCCTTCAAGAGTTTGCAGCACAAAGGCCGCCGGCCGCTCGACCGGATTTAGCCGACCCCGTACCGGCCGGCCCTCGGGCGGAAAACGCGGTGCTGGCCATGGCAAGCTCTTTTTTCATTACAACAACGCAAGCACTTTATGGGAAAAAAACAGCAGGCATTGCGGTGCGCCTTCCGCGCCTCGTTGCCCATCATGGCCGGTTACGGACTGCTGGGCTTCACCTACGGAGTCTACATGCACGAGCTGGGCTTCAGTTTTCTCTACCCGATGCTCATGGCCATGGTGGTTTATGCCGGCAGCGCCGAGTTTCTGCTGGGCAACATGCTGCTGGGCAGTTTCCATCCGCTCCAGACTTTTTTCATGATCCTCATGGTCAATGCGCGCCACCTGTTTTACGGGCTGGCCATGCTCGAACGCTACAAAGGCTTGGGCTGGAAGAAGTTTTTCGTCATTTTCGGCATGTCCGACGAGACCTTTGCCCTTGCCGGAAGCACCGCCGTTCCGCACGGTGCCGACCGTGGCTGGTACCTGCTGTGGCTTACCTGGCTCGACGAGAGCTACTGGGTAGTGGGTGCCACGGTGGGCGGAATGGTGGGACCGCTACTCACCTTCGACCTGCACGGACTCGACTTTGTGCTCACCGCCATGTTTGCGGCCATCTTCGCCGACAACTGGTTGCGTGAGGACAGTCATCTGAGTAGCCTTTCCGGACTCGTTGTCTGCGGTTTGTCGCTTGCCGTTTTCGGTGCCGACCGCTTCATCATTCCCGCCATGGTGGCCATGCTCGTGTTCCTCACGCTGATGCGGCGGCACTTGGAGAAAGGAGGTGCCGCATGACCCTGCTGCAACAAGTGGTACTTGTCGGGGCAGGTGTGGTGGCCACCATGCTTACCCGTTTCATCCCCTTTGTGGTGTTCAGGCCGGGCAAGCCCACCCCCCGGTATGTCGTTTATCTCGGCCGTGTGCTGCCCCCGTCGGTCTTCGCCCTGCTGGTGGTCTATTGCCTGAAGGACGTAAGCTTTGCCCCGTCTTGCGGCAGCGACGGGTGTGCGGTGCTGGCCGGCCTGCCCTTCGATACCGTGGCGCGCCTTCTGGCCGTAGGGTTCACGGTGGCCGTCCATGCCTGGCGCAGGAGCCTGATGTGGTCGGTGGCCGCCGGAACTGCGCTCTATATGGTTCTCATCCGTATGGTATGATGCGGAGAAATATGCCTTATGGCATAAAATTATAGCTTAAATTTGAAAAATAATAGCTATTATTTTTCAAATTTAAGCTATAA
>CAVKJH010000087.1:0-29196 GCA_963656755.1 bacterium | reverse complement strand
CAATATATTGCTTTTGATGCAAATATACCGATTTATAGCGAGACACATTAAGGAATACCCGTCTTTAACATATAGAAACACTTATAGAAACACTTCCATGCTGTTGACCTCGAAAATTTAAATATCACATTCGCTGGTTTATGATTCATGCAATAGTGAATACCCATTTGGGCTTTTCCTGAGTAATGTATTTTCTGATAGAAAACGGTCTGTCACGCTGTCTGTTTTAGCTCTGTGCACACAGAACGATGGTTCGCTTTGTATGCCTTCGGCGACTGCCGCATGACAGAAAGTGGCTGGGTGGCTGGCACCGGCTACCGATTCCCCGGCCCGTTGGTGGCATATCGCAACGCCATCTGCGGTCAACGGGTGTCTGGTGGGCGACATAAGACAGTCCCGTTAACCACCTTTCGCCACGCGAAAGCATACCTGTCGCCCCGGCCGTAAAGTCGGGGCGATGCTGCACTTATCATTAACAGTCTGCAATACCCTGACAATCAAAGACATCCATCAGCCCCCGAAAGCCGGGCATTTCGGCCACAAGAAGAGCCGTCAAAGATTACAACGTCGTTTTGAAACTATAGTTTGTAAAATTATTGCACGTTTTTTTGATCAATAGTCGGTTTTAATTTTTATAGGAGCATGCGGTTAGATGCAGGCCACTGAAAGCAGCACGGACAAAAATATTACTTAATGTGATTTCGCATAGCCGTTTCATTGGTGTCCCCGAAGTGGGCACTGGTCAGACAACAAAAACAAAACATTTAGTCTCGTGAACGTTCCACGGCAATATCGTTACTTTCCGTCATATAGTCTGCTGCGCTAAAGAGCGCATCAGGTTATAATTGCACGGGGTATTTTCACTATTGGTGTCCAGTAAAAAAATCCAATATAGCGCTGTAAAATATTTAATACCCGACCATTAGCAAAGAACCCTTACTATGGAACTCACCTTTGCATCTGCAATGTTCGCTGTATATTGCCCCTGTAGGGGGCAACATAATTGATTGTTGTGCCAAACGTAGGGGCGCACTCGACTTTGTCGCTTGCGTCAGCAAGAACCCCTACGCTATAATATATCGTCCCTACGGGACTGGTTTCTTCGCTCTTTAGCGGACACCAATTGTCCTTGCAGCGTACCCATCCATCCCTACCTTTACAAAAAAAATGCGCTTCACAAGCATTTGCTTGAGAAGCGCACAGTGTAAGACGGACGGTCCTTCAGGCCGATTGGCTAAAGCGATCCGACCGACTGGTGTCAGTCTTCGTCTTTTGTTTCAGCCGCATGAGCCTCGATAAGTTTTTGCTGCAGGTCGTTGGGCACCAGTTCGTAGCTGGCAAACTTGGTGGTGAAGCTGGCCCGTCCGCCTGTGAGCGAACTTAGGGCCACACTGTAGTTGGCCAGTTCCTTCAACGGAATTTTAGCCTGCAGTTTCTGGTATCCGGCCTCGGCATCCATACCCATGATGATGGCCCGGCGTCCCTGCAGGTCGCTCATCACGTCGCCCATATAGTCGGACGGCACATAAACCTCAAGGTCGTAGATAGGCTCAAGTATCTTCGGGCCGGCTGCCTTAAAGGCATCGGAGAAGGCATGGCGTGCAGCCAGCGTGAACGACAGCTCGTTGGAATCCACGGGGTGCATCTTACCGTCGTACACCACCACGCGCACGTCGCGGGCATAGCTACCGGTCAGCGGGCCGCGTTCCATGCAGTCCATGATGCCTTTCAGAATGGCGGGCATGAAGCGCAGGTCGATGGCTCCGCCCACTACCGAGTTGATGAACACCAGCTTGCCGCCCCACGGCAGGTCTTTCTCTTCTTTCGACTTGATGTTCATCTTGTACTCCTGGCCGTTGAAGTTATAGCTCACGGGGTCGGGCATGCCCTCGGCATAAGGCTCCACGATGAGGTGCACCTCGCCAAACTGTCCGGCACCGCCGCTTTGCTTCTTGTGACGGTATTCGGCCTTGGCTTTCTTGGTGAGCGTCTCGCGATAGGGAATCTTCGGTTCCTCGAACTCCACGTTCAGCTTTTCGTTGTTCACCATGCGCCATTTCAATGTGCGCAGGTGGAACTCGCCCTGTCCGTGCACGATGGTCTGGCGCAGTTCCTTGCTCTGCTCCACCACCCATGTGGGGTCTTCCTGCCTCATCTTCAGCAGTGCGGCCATCATCTTCTCCGTGTCCTGCGGATTGGCGGCCTTGATGGCACGGCTATATTTAGAATTAGGATACTTGATAAAGTCGAACTTCCAGTCGGCATCCTTGCCGTTGAGCGTGTTGCCGGTCTTCACGTCCTTGAGCTTGACCGTGCAACCGATGTCGCCGGCATTGAGCTGGTCTACCGCGATGCGGTTGGCGCCGGCACAGGCATAGATCTGTCCGATGCGCTCCTTCGAGCCACGGTCGGCATTGCTCAGGTCGTCGCCCGGCTTCACCGATCCGCTCATTACCTTGAAATAGCTCACCTCGCCGATGTGTGGCTCCATGCCGGTCTTGAAGAAATAGAGGCTCTCGGCAGCGCCGGCGTCGGCCGTAACCTCTTCGCCGCGGGTATTGCGCACCTTCGGCATCTCGCTGACAAAGGGCACCACATTGCCCAAGAACTCCATGAGGCGCTGCACGCCCATGTCCTTGTGGGCATCGACACAGAATATGGGGAAGATAGACCGCGTTACCAGTCCCTTGCGGATACCCTCGCGCATCTCGTCCTCTGTCAGCGTATCCTCCTCGAAGAATTTCTCCATCAGCTGGTCGTCGTTCTCTGCGGCAGCTTCCACCAGGGCCTTATGCAGCTCCATGGCCTTGTCCATCTCCTCGGCAGGAATGTCCTCGCGCTTGGGCTCGCCGCCGTCGGGACCCCACGACAGTTTTTTCATGATGAGCACATCGATGAGACTGTGGAAATTGGGACCGGTCTCCAGGGGATACTGTATCTGCACACACTTCGAGCCATAGATGTCCTGCATGGTACTGACAATGTTGTCGAAGTCGCACTTGTCGGAGTCCAGCTGGTTGATAAGGAAGATTACCGGCTTGCGCAGTTTTTCGGTATAACGGAAATTATTTTGCGTACCGACCTCCGGGCCGTACTGGCCGTTGATGAGGATGACGGCCTGGTCGGTAACGTTCAGCGACGTGATGGCACCCCCGACGAAATCGTCGGAACCGGGGCAGTCGATAATATTGAGTTTCTTGTTGTTCCACTCCACATGAAACACGGTGGGGAACACCGAGTAGCCGTACTCAAGCTCTACGGGGAAATAGTCGCTCACAGTGTTCTTGTTGGCCACCGATCCGCGGCGCTTGATGACACCGGCTTCATACAACATACTTTCGGCAAGCGTGGTCTTGCCGCTACCCGCACTGCCCAGCAAGGCAATGTTCTTAATCTCGTTGGTCTGATATACTCTCATATCAAAAGATTTAAAGTGTTAGTATATGTTTTTAGTTTAGGTCGGGAGTTGTGCTCCAAATTCGACGACTAAGATAGTGAGATTATTATTAACCTCCAAAAGAAACGGGGTAAATTTGCCTGTTTTTTTTAACTAATTAGTAATTTTGTCCTGCCAAAGGGCTTTTGAGGGGCTGTTTGGCTACACAAGATGAAAACAGGACTCTACATTCACATCCCCTTTTGTGCAAGCCGCTGCATCTACTGCGGCTTCTATTCCACGGTACGACCCGACCTTCAGGACCGCTATGTTGACGCACTCTGCCGCGAGGCTGACCTGCTGGGCGAGCGGGGTCTTTATGGCCAGGCGCACATCTCCACCATCTACCTCGGCGGCGGAACACCCTCGCAACTGTCTCCGCACAATCTGGAACGGTTGTTTAGTTATATATATAATGTGTATCCGGTGGCCGACGATGCTGAGGTGACCATGGAGTGCAATCCCGACGACATTCGACGGCACATGTTCGACGGCCTCCCCGTAAACCGTGTGAGCATGGGGGTACAGACATTCGACGACGACCGTCTGCGTTTCCTGCACCGTCGCCATACCGCCGCCCAGGCCATCAAGGCGGTTGAGACCCTGCGGAGCGACGACATCGACAACATAAGCCTCGACCTTATGTTCGGATTTCCGGACGAAACGGCTGGCGATTGGGAGGCGGACATCCGTCGGGCCCTGGCCCTCGAACCCGAACACCTTTCGGCATACGGGCTCATGATAGAAGAGGACACCCCACTCCACCGCCTGTGGCAACAGGGAAAGGTGAAAGAAAACGACGAGGAAACGTGTGTGGACATGTACGATCGGCTCGTAGACCGGCTCGCCGCAGCAGGTTACGAACACTACGAAATAAGCAACTTTGCCCGACTGGACAATGACGGCAAGCCAACAAGCCGTTTCCGCAGCCGCCACAACAGCAGTTACTGGCACGACCTGCCGTACATCGGCCTGGGGACGGCGGCCCACAGCTACGACCGGCTGACACGCCGCTGGAACGTGTCGGACATCGTGCGATACATGGAAAGCATAGAACAAGGCACGCTGCCCTATGGGGAAGAAACCATCGACAGTGCCACCCACTACAACGACATTGTGACCACCGCTTTGCGCACGCGTGAAGGCATTGACCTCAACCTGCTCGACGAGTATCACCGCAACTATCTGTTAAGCAACGCCCAAAGCTACATCAAACGCCATCTGCTGCGACAGGACGGCCACCAGCTAAGCCTCACGCGACAGGGCATCAACATCAGCAACACCATCATGAGCGACCTGATGGACGTATAGGCCCCTTGTCAAGACGGCTCGTCTTGCCGGCTATTTCCTTAACTTTTCGAGACCATCCAGACCGCTTCGTTCGTAAACATTGTAGAAATACGCCTTTACGTCATCCATAATGGCCGTTGCGCTCCGCTTCCCGGTAGCGTAAGGCTTGAGCAACATCGACAAAAGGGTGGCCAAAATGCCGACAACCATCGCCGCCAGAAAATTGAGCAGTTCGCTTTCGATGAGCTTTGCATTGACGAAGGCAACCATTACGACAAGGGGGGCGGCGGCAAGCAGCCAGTCGCAGACCGTGTTCAACTTGCCGGCATTGTTCAGCTCGTCCTGCAGCGTCCGGGGAGCCTCCAGCAACAAACTGTCCTTGTGTTTCTGCCAATAATCTTCAAACTCTTTTTCCATACGATTGATTTTATGAGGCGTAACGCAAAACGGAGTGACGAACGTTCGTGCCTGCCATCCAGTTGGCGCCGACATCCATAGAAGACCGTAAAATTAGTCTTTTCCCCGGTTTCCTGCAACTTTTTGTCTACGAAAATACGCTTGCGACGCACGAAATATGCCCAAAATTGTTGTGCCGGCAATTTGAAAAGTTCATAGGGATTTCTTTTGCCTTTACGCTAAAATCCATTAATTTTGCAGATAATAAACTATCAACGATAATGGCTAAGAAGAAAACTGAGAGCAAGTCTAAAACTTTCGGCTATGCTATCGGATTGCGAAATATATTGGAAAGCGAAACCACAGTAGTTTTTACCGGACTCCTTATGCTGGCCATGGCGGTGGTAACCGTCATAGCCATGGTGTCGTATCTGAACACCGGACAGACCGACCAAAGCACACTGGAGAGCATGCGGCCGGGAGAATGGCTCAACCAGCATCATGAGTTTGCCAACTATTGCGGATCGCTCGGAGCCTTGGCATCCTACTACTTGATAACGGTGAATTTCGGTTTCCCGGCTTTCCTCATACCGTTTTTCTTCATTCTGGTGGCCCTGAAGATGATGCATGTCTACAATGTGAACCTGCTCAAATGGTTTCTGTGCCTTGCGGTCATCATGATTTGGAGTTCGGTGGCTTTGGCTACGTTCCTCACTCCGTTTACGGGCGACATGGTGTTCACCCCCGGCGGTGCGCACGGTTTGCTCTGCAAGCAGTTCTTGGAGAACCTTATCGGACCGCCGGGACTGACTGCGGTCTTGCTGATTGTTGCCCTGGCTTTCCTCACCTACCTCACTTCCGAAACCATAGAGGTAATCAGGAAAGCATTGAACCCCGTGAAATACATCCGCAACAAGGTAAAATTCACGGTCACAGACAATACGAACAGCGATAACGACGACTTCGAACAGGACACCTGCGAGCATGCCGGGAAAGCGCCAGATGCACAGACTGCTGTTGACGAGGACGGTGAAGAAAGGCCGAAAGTGGTGGACTTGACTGACATGACACAGGGACAGCCATCGTCGACTGCTGCCGAGGAGGAAGGCACCTTGACGGTCAACGTTGCCAACGAAGCCAATGCACAAGAAACCTCCCTGGTCATCGAGAAGACCGAGGAGGAAGACAAGGCGACGGCCAAAACGGTAGGCGACGACGGTGTGCCGCAAGCTCCCATCAACCCGAGGGATCCTTTCGCCAAATACAAGTTCCCCATGTTGACATTGCTGAAGAAGTACGACACCAATGCAAGTATCGACATGGATGAAATCAAAGCCAACAACACGCGCATCATCGAGGTACTCAACAGCTTTGGCGTACAGATAAGCCGCATCAACGCAACCGTCGGCCCCACCGTGACACTGTACGAAATAACCCCGGCTGAGGGCGTGCGCATCAGCAAGATACGCGGTCTGGAGGCCGACATTGCCCTGAGCCTGTCGGCACTTGGCATACGTATCATTGCCCCCATTCCCGGAAAAGGCACTATCGGTATTGAGGTTCCCAACAAGAACCCGCAGATTGTGTCGATGGAAAGCGTGCTCAACTCGAAGAAATTCCAGACCACCAAGATGGCCCTTCCGATGGCGCTCGGAAAGACCATCACCAACGAGGTATTCATGGTAGACCTGGCCAAGATTCCCCACCTGCTTGTGGCGGGTGCCACAGGTATGGGTAAATCGGTGGGCCTGAACGCCATTATCACCTCGCTGTTATACAAGAAGCATCCCAACGAACTGAAGTTCGTGCTTGTCGACCCAAAGAAAGTGGAGTTCAGCGTGTATAGCAAGATCACGCCGCACTATATGGCAGCCCTTCCCGAAAACGAGGATGAGCCTATCATTACCGATGTGCAGAAAGTGGTTCGCACACTCAATTCGCTCTGCAAACTGATGGACAGCCGTTACGACTTGTTGAAAAAGGCGCAGGTGAAGAAGATCGACGAATATAACGACAAGTTTGTGCACCGCCGCCTGAATTTCGCCGAAGGGCACGAATACATGCCCTACATCGTTGTCATCATCGACGAGTTCGGCGACCTTATCATGACTGCCGGCAAGGAGATCGAACTTCCCATTGCGCGCATCGCACAGCTGGCGCGTGCCGTCGGCATACACATGATAATTGCCACCCAGCGTCCGACAACAAAGATTATCACCGGTAACATCAAGGCGAACTTCCCCGGCCGCATGGCATTCCGCGTGGCATCACAGATTGACTCGCGCACCATCCTCGACCGCACCGGCGCCGACCAGCTCGTGGGACGCGGCGACATGCTGTTCCTTTCGGGCGGTGACCCTGTGCGTGTGCAGTGCGCATTTATCGACACGCCCGAGATAGAGGAAATCAATGACCACATCGCCGACCAGCCCGGTCCCATCGACCCGATGGAGTTGCCCGAGCCCGACGACCCACAAGGAATGGGCAGCGGACCGAACGCCGACTCCAACCTGGGCAGCCTCGATACCTTCTTCGACGAAGCTGCGCGTGCCATTGTCATCACCCAACAGGGATCGACAAGCATGATCCAGCGCCGTTTCTCCATCGGCTACAACCGCGCCGGACGGCTCATGGACCAACTGGAAGCTGCCGGCATTGTCGGCGCGGCTCAGGGATCGAAACCCAGAGAGGTGCTGATTGCCGACGAGAACACGCTGAACGTAACGCTGGCGCAGGTACACGGAAACAGAGGATAAGCGTTAAAGCTACTTAAAGAACGTAACATAACGACGCTTTCGAACGTTATTGACATATAACTAAACGTTACAAGGAATGAAAAAGACATTAATGGTCTTGCTCTTTGCATTATTGCAAATGATGGGTGCGCAAGCACAAAATCCGACTCTTGCACGCAAAGTGCTTGACAAGACGGCAGCCGTAGTGGGCAACAAAAGTGGTGCATCGGCAAATTTCAAGGTGTCGGGCACAAAGATTGGCACTACGTCGGGCACCATAGCCATCAAGGGCAGCATGTTCCACGCACGCACGCCGAAAGCCATCGTGTGGTATAACGGCAAGACACAGTGGAGCTATCTGAAATCAACCAACGAGGTGAACGTTTCCACCCCTTCCGATGCCCAGCGCCTCCGCATGAATCCTTACGCCTTCATCACGATGTACAAAAACGGATATAACGCCGGCGTAACCAAGCAGGGATCCAACTATGTGGTGCATCTGGTTGCACAGAACAAGGCCCAATCCGTGTCGGAACTTTACCTGACGGTCAATGCCAACACCTATGTACCCAGCACGGTAAAGATGAAGGACGGCGGGTCATGGACCACCATCACCATCTCGCAGTTTAAGGCCAAGTACATCGCCAACAGCACCTTTACCTTCAAGCAAAAGGATTTTCCGTCGGCCGAGATTATCGACCTGAGATAAAAACGCAAACGACATGACACACCACTCTGCCGCGCAACGCCTCTCTTTCGTTGCATTGTTCCGACTGTTGCAGCGACACCGCAAGTTGGCGGAGCGTCGCGATCCCATGTTTTACACGAACAAGGTAGCCCGATGGGTTGTCGGTTTCGTCATGGCGTTGATGGTTGGCTACATGCTTATGTTTTCCATTTTGCTGGCACTCGACGCTAACAACTCAACCCATTACACGCCAATAGAGTATATCTTCGGTATCATGCCGTTCATCCTTACCATCGACTTTGGGGCGAGGTTTGCTGCGCAACAGACACCTTCACAGATTGTCAAGCCCTATGTGCTGCTGCCTCTGCCACGCTACGCATGCATCGACAGCTTCATCATCAATTCGCTCATGAGCTGGGGCAACCTTCTGTGGTTCTTCTTACTTGTGCCTTATTGCCTCATGTCGGTTGTTTTTGCATACGGGGTATTGCCGTCGCTTTCCGTCCTTTTGTTCTACTACATCAGCATTTTGGCCAACAGCCAGTGGTATTCCATTTGCCGCACCCTCGTCGTGGGCAGTCTGCTGTGGTGGCTGTTGCCTATTGCGGTATATCTCGGCGTGTATAGCGTCTGGGCCTTCGGCGACTTTTCCACATTCTTCGACTGCTACACGACCATTGGCTCCAATCTGGAACAGGGTTCGGTGTTGCCACATTTGGCCGTCGCTGCCCTCCTTGTTGCCCTGTTGCTGGCAAACCGGCGACTGCAATACCATAATGTATGGCGTGAAATGGGCAAGCAACAAGCCACAAAGATGAAGACGGTAAGCCATTTCTCGGCACTTAACCGTTTCGGGGAAATCGGTGAATACATGAAGATGGAGATCAAGTCGCTCATGCGCAACAAGAACCCACGCAAGACATTCATCTTTGCTACGGTACTGGTGTTGGTATTGAGCCTGGTCATTTCGTTTACCGACGTGTACGATTCCACGGCCATGGCCAATTTCTGGTGTTTCTACAATTTCGTCATCTATGGTGCCATGTTGCTCATTCGCGTCATGTCGTACGAGGCCAATTACATAGATGCGCTGATGGTGCACAAGGAGAATATCCTAAAGTTGCTGATGGCCAAGTACTATTTTTTCTGTGCGTTGCTCGTTCTTCCTTTCGTCCTTATGCTTCCGATGGTTGTAGTGGGCAAATGGAATTTGCTGATGCTTTTGTCGTACGGCATATTCACGGCCGGTTTCCAATATTTCATTCTGATGCAATTGGCGGTATACAACAAGCAAAAACTACCGCTCAACGAGAAATTCATCAGCAAGAGTGGCATGGAGAGCAACTATGTGCAGTTGGTCGTCGAGATGTCCTCTTTCATCCTCCCGATGATTCTCATCAGCATCCTGGAAGCCATTTTCCCGCAGGTAGTGGCATGGCTTATCGTCATGGCGATTGGCGCAGCGTTTGTGGCCTGCCATAAGTTGTGGCTGCGCAACATCTACCGACGGCTGATGCAACGCCGTTACGAGCATATCATGGCCTTCCATGCCTAATCAAACAATCCTTCATCTCCGGCAACAATAGGGTATCGTGCGGAGATGAAGGATTGTCCGTTTACATAAACCAAAACACACCACACTGATTTGCGCGACGGCGTTTCGGCTGTTTATTTCATGTGTTCAGCCAGTCGGCCAATATGCGCTTGTAGTTGTCCGGCTGGTCGATGAAAGTCATGTGGCGCGCCCCGTCGAGCAGTTCCCACCGTGCATTGGGAATACGGTCGAACATGGTTTTGGCCACCAGTGGCGTACATTCGTCATTGGTACCGCTGATGATGAGCGCAGGCTGCGCAATCTCTTTCAGTCGGTCAGTGTACTCGAAATCCTTGAGCGTACCGGTAGGCGTGTACTCGTTTGGCCCCCATGCCGCGATGTACGATTCGGTTCCGAAACGTTTCTTGCGTCGAAAACATTCGGGAGAGTTCTCCGTAATCTCATCGGCATGCAGTGCCGTATAGTGGTCGTTGGCCTTCAGATATGCGTCATCGTCATAGTTGCCTGTTTCAACGGCTTTGGCTATGGCCGCTTGTTCGTGCTGAGGCATGAAGGAGATCAGCCGGTGTTGTTCGTGACTCCACAGGCTGCTTGACGACAATGTGCTGGAGAGGATGACGGAATCGACGCCCTCGGGACGGCGGTCGATGAGGTAGGCAATGATGAGCATGCCGCCCCACGACTGTCCCAGCAAGTGCAGACGGCTCAGCCCCAAGTGTTGGCGCAAAGCCTCCAGCTCGTCCTCCCACGTCTCCAGCGTCCACAACTCCGGTTGCCCTTCCACATAACTCTCGCCGCACCCTATTTGGTCATAGCTGATGATTTGTCGTCCGGTGGTGGCAGCCAGGTCGTCGAGCACTTCAAAATAGTTGTGTGTCGACCCGGGGCCCCCGTGGATGAGCAGCAGCGGAGCCTTGTCCGACGGTTCGCCCACAATGCGGTAGAACGTTTCGTGGCCCATGAACGGCATTTTTCCCGTCACTACTTTCGGCGAGCCCACGGCGCTGCGGCTACAGTCTACAGTTGTTTCTTTCATGCGTTATCGTTTATCTGATGAAGTGCATTGGGGTCCATGTAGCCTCTTTCTCGGGCCGTTCGCCGGTGGGAATGCCGTGGAATTTCTTAAGCATCCACGACAGGTTGTGTGCCAGAGTTCGCATGGTCTGCAAACCTTCGATGTCGCGCGCCGTCTGTCCCGGTTCGCGTCCGTAGGCAATATTCCAGTATTGCGAGGTAACAATCGGCATGTTCATCATCTCGAACATCATGTTGAGTGTTTGGTAGGCCGTGTCCGCCCCACCCCTGCGGCACACGCACACGTTGGCAACGGGCTTGTACGCGAACGCCGCCCCGTTGCTGTAAAGCAACCGTTGTATCATCGACAGCGCACTGCCATTGGGCTGTCCGTAGTAAACGGGAGCGCCGAAGACGAACCCGTCGGCATCGGCCGCCTTGGCCGACACGGTGTTCACGATATCGTTGTCGAACGCACAGCGATGCCTGTCGGCGTGTTCCTTGCACCAGTTGCAGGCAATACATCCCCCTATGGGGCGTGTGCCAATCTCTATGATTTCCGTCTCAATGCCGTCGGCGGCCAGCGTTTTCGCCACCTCGCTCAATGCGGTGAAGGTGTTTCCCTTACGTCTCGGACTGGCACTAACCAAAAGAACTTTCATCGTTGTTTCTACATTTAGATTTATACTTGTGCCGGAAATCCCCTGACAGATGTCGGGGAATCCGGCTTGAGAAGACCACCGTCTGTTCAGTCTTTCAGCGAATAGGTGACCGTTGTTACCACTCGTACCCTTTTTATCCAAGGCGTGTTCTCGTCACGGTTGTCGATAGAAAACTGCCCTTGGTCTGCACTCACAATCTTGTTGAGTTTCGACTGGCTGTTTTTTGCAAACTGCTGGGCAGTCTGCTGTGCGTTTTCGATGGCCTCGGTCATCATTTTCGGTTTCATCTTCTTGAACGACTGCAACTCGTAGGTTACCTGGTTGTTGTAATCCCCGGCCACGATGGCCACGCCCTGCTTCAGCAGTTCGCCTTGCCGTGCCATGATAGCCCGCACCCGGTCCACTTGGCTCGAGGTTACGGTAATCACCAGTGTGACGTTGTAACGGTAGGGCTTGTTGTTGCTGCTATACTGGTCGGCCGACAGGTCAATCACTTGTGGAGCGTTCACCGTTATCTCACTGTCCGTCACACCGTTAGAGAGCAGGAATTTCTTGATGGTCTGCTGCTTCTGGGCTATGCGGTTATACAACTCGGGCAGATTGTCGCCCAGTTCTTTTGAGAGTATGGGCCATGTAATCTTGTCGGCCTTCACCTCCGCTTCGGCCAGTCCCTTTACAGTCACTTTGCGGTCTTTCTCCGTGAAATTGTCCATGCCGGCTTTGAGAAACAAGCCGAGCAACACGATGCCCACCGCCAGAATGACGGCACTTAAAATCTTTTCCTTCTCTTTCATGGTCGTATAATTTAAGAATGTTTTAAATGGTCAACGGCCATTCGTCAACCGTCGCTCGCCTTTCGGCACGCTAACGAATGTCGGTTATCAGATGCAAATATAGTGAAAGATTACATGATTAGCAAAAGGCGCATCGTTATTTGTTGCAAAAAATCTTATTTTTTCTCGGGATCCATACAAAATGAAAAAAACGAACGGATAATCCGAATACGCGGTGTGCAGAAAACACATTTCATCCATCAAGAAAAAATGGCCGGATGCACCACCGTTGTCGTGTGGCACATCCGACCATTGTATGGGTCGGGATGGTTTCCCTTTGATTACTGGTTGCCCTTCAGCAATTTCTCCATCTCCACGGTGCGGGGGTCAGAAGCGGCATAAACCAAGTAGTAGCACTGGTAGAGGGGATACGCCCAGTTGGCACGCTCGCGCTCGGGGTCAATCTCCTTGGCACGCTCCAGATACTCCATCGACTCTTTGTAGAGTGCTTTCTGAGCCACGCGGTCATTGGCCTGCGCGGCTTTCGAGTTGATGCTGAAGCCCAGGTAAGTCAGGATGACGGGGTTGGTACCGTCGATTTCGACAGCCTTCTTGAAAGCATCGATACACTCGTCCCAGTTGGGGTTCTCGGCGGTCGTATTCTGGTTCATCAGCGTCTGGCCCTTCAGCGCCCATGCCGTGTAGTTCTGCGGATCCTTGTCCAGTTTCTCCTGGATGGTGGCTTTCAGCTTGTCGGTCATCTTCAGGTCGTTATACATGTTGCACAACGTACCGAATGCCATCTCGTTGTCCGGCTCGCGCTGGTAGAGCTCCTCAATCTGGGAAACGTACTTCACCGAGTCCTCGTGGGTCTTGAGGTTGCGCTGAGCCATAGCATACTTGAAGATCTGCGCTTTCTCGCGCATGGTAGAATCCTGCATGGCAATGTCGGCATACTTCTCGGCACGATCGTACTGTTTGTCCTGATTGGCAAACTGGGCGGTGTAGTAAGCCACCTGTCCGAGGAATTGGGCCTCCATGGGCTTGCTGGCTGCAAAGAGCGGATTGTTGTCGGAATCGAGGAATGCACCCCAATACTTCAGCACACCGTCCTTGTCGCCCAAGCCGGCATAGTGGTTACCGGCGGTAATAAGCTGCAGACGGGTGTTGGAGATGAGGGGCTTCAAGGCCTCCGTGAACTTGGGCTTGATGGCACCCTTGGCGTTGGGCTGCGAGTCGTACTTGATGCACTCCAGACCGTTGACCGTAGCATTGTAGGCGGCCTCGTAGAATCCCAGCGTGTCGTAGGGAGTTACCGGGGTCTTGGACACCAGGGCAGCCATGTTGGCCGTCTGGATGGCGTTCTCGCTGTCAAACTTCTCCAAGGCGAGCTTGGTGAGGTGGTTGTAGGCCTTGGCCTTCTCCTCGGAGCTGACCAACTGGTCCAAGCCGGCCTTCACCAGCTGTTCGGCTTCGGCATAGGTCTTGGCTTTCAGTATGGCTTTCAGCGTTTCACTGTCTCCTGCAAACGCAGCCGATGTGCCAAGCATCATCAGTGCGGCAATCATTAATTTTCTCATAAACTTATATAATTAAGAATTGTGTTACATTTGTATAGCCCCCGCCTGTCAGACGACTTTGGGGGGCTAATGTTACTTCAAGCGGGCGTTTTATTCGTCGGTTTTCACATCCGTTGCCTCTACGTCAGTCGGCTCCTCCGGGATAGCGTCGCTTTCAGCTACGGCCAAGGCAGGTTCGTCGGCCTTGGTGGCCTGTGCAAACTGCTCGTTGTTTTCCGATAGCTGCTGGCGGCTCTCGCTCTCGACGGTAGCTTCCAGTTCCGAACTCATCACCTTGCAGACGCTGGCAATGACATCGTTCTTCTTGGTCAGGTTGATCAGGCGCACGCCCTGTGTGGCGCGTCCCATGATGCGCACCTCAGCCACCGCCAAGCGGATGGTGATGCCACTCTTGTTGATGATCATCAAGTCGTTCTGGTCGGTCACGTTCTTGATAGCCACCAACCGGCCCGTCTTTTCGGTTACCGACAGGGTCTTCACACCCTTTCCGCCACGGTTGGTCTTGCGGTAGTCTTCCACCTCCGAGCGCTTGCCGTAGCCCTCTTCGCTGACCACCATGACCGACTCCTTGCTGGCGTCGTTCACCACAATCATGCCCACCACGGCATCGTCGCCGTCATCGAGGCGCATGCCGCGCACGCCGGTGGCCGTACGGCCCATGGTGCGTATGTCAGCCTCGTCGAAACGCACGGCCCGTCCGTTGCGGTCGGCCAAGATCAGTTCGTTCTTGCCGTTGGTGAGGCGCACGTCGACCACCTCGTCGCCCTCGGCGATGTTGATGGCAATGACACCGTTGGCCCTTGGGCGCGAGTATTCCTTCAGCACGGTCTTCTTCACCGTTCCGTTCTTGGTGGCGAACACCACATAGTGGCTGTTCACAAACTCGTCGTTCTCGAGGCCGCGTCCACGCAGGCGCAGGAATGCGTTCACCGAGTCGCCCGGTTCGATGTTGAGCAGGTTCTGTATGGCCCTGCCCTTCGAGGTCTTCTCGCCTTCGGGTATGTCGTAGCAGTGCAGCCAGTAGCAACGTCCCTTCTTGGTGAAGAAGAGCATGGTCTGATGCATGGTGGCCGGATAGATATACTCCGTGAAGTCCTTCTCGCGGGTGTGTGCGCCCTTGCTCCCCACTCCGCCACGAGCCTGTTCGCGGAAATCGCTCAGCGGCGTGCGCTTGATGTATCCGAGGTGGCTGACGGTGATGACAACGGGGTCGTTGGGATAGAAGTCCTCGGCGTTGAACTCGTGTTCGTCGGGGATAATCTGCGTGCGGCGTGCGTCGCCGTATTTCTGTTTCACCTCGTTCAGTTCGTCTTTCATGACCTTCTTGCACAGTTCGGGGTCGTCGAGGATCTGCTGCAGGTATTCGATGCGCTTCATCAGGTCATCGTACTCGGCATGCAGCTGTTCCATGCGCAGACCGGTAAGCTGCGACAGGCGCATGTCCACGATGGCCTTCGACTGGATGTTGTCCAGGTTGAAGCGTTTCTCCAGGTTGGCCTGCGCCTCGGCGGGCGTCTTGCTGGCACGGATGATGTGCACCACCTCGTCGATGTTGTCGCAGGCGATGATGAGTCCCTCGAGGATGTGGGCACGCTCGTGTGCCTTCTTCAGGTCGAACTGCGTGCGGCGAATGGTCACCTCGTGGCGGTGCTCCACGAAATAACTGATACACTCCTTGAGGTTCAGCAATTTGGGACGCAGCAGCGAGTGGTCGTGCTTGTTGGGCACAAGCGCAATGCAGTTGACCGAGAACGAGCTTTGCAGGGCGGTCATCTTGAACAGCTTGTTGAGCACCACCTTGGCGTTGGCGTCGCGCTTGATGTCGACCACGATGCGCATGCCCTGGCGGCCCGTCTCGTCGTTCACGTTCGACACGCCTTCGAGCTTGCCTTCTTTCACCAGCTCGGCTATGTACTCGATGAGCTGCTGCTTGTTGACCCCATAGGGAATCTCGTTGACCACGATGCGGTCGCCTTTGTCGTCGCTTTCTATTTCGGCCTTGGCGCGCATCACCACGCGGCCGCGGCCGGTCTCGTAGGCCGAGCGCACGCCGTCGAGCCCGTAGATATAGGCACCGGTGGGGAAGTCGGGGGCGGGAATGTAAGCCATCAGCCCCTCAGTATCGATATCGGGGTTGTCGATGAAGGCGCAGCAGCCGTCAATCACCTCGCAGAGGTTGTGGGTAGGAATATTGGTAGCCATACCCACGGCAATGCCGTTACCGCCGTTCACCAGCAGGTTGGGTATCATGGTGGGCATGACCGACGGTTCTTTCAGCGTGTCGTCGAAGTTGTTCACCATGTCGACCGTGTCCTTGTCGATATCGTCCATGATGTGTTCGCCCATCTTCGAGAGGCGGCACTCGGTGTAACGCATGGCAGCTGGCGAGTCGCCGTCCACGCTACCGAAGTTACCCTGTCCGTCCACCAGCTTGTAGCGCATGTTCCACTCCTGTCCCATACGCACGAGGGCACCGTAGACAGAACTGTCGCCGTGGGGATGGTACTTACCCAGCACGTCGCCCACCACGCGGGCGCATTTCTTGTAGGGTTTGTCGCTGGTGTTTCCCAGACCGAGCATACCGTAGAGGATGCGCCGGTGAACAGGTTTGAAACCGTCGCGCACATCGGGAAGCGCACGAGCCACAATCACCGACATGGAATAGTCGATGTACGATGACTTCATTTCCTCCTCGATGTTGACTTTCATGATCCGGTCCTGATCAATCGTCTGATTCTCGTCCATTTCGTATCTTATGTTTTATGAAAAATTCGATTTAAAGGCATTTATTTGCGCTCTGCGGCGTTTTGCCCGAGTTTCAAGGTGTAAAATTACGGATTTTCCCGCTAATATCCAAATATTGTAAGACTTAAAAAACACTCTTCAACATTTATTAAACATGCCGTCCGGCACGCCCCGGCATACAGGCCGGCACAGGCCGTGCGGAAACGGCGGCAGAGGACGTTGGCGAAAGGTATGCTATCGCCCTGCGATAAGTACCGAACGGCGGTGCGATAGCTATCGAACGGCAACGCGATAGATGCCAAACCGCAACGCCGTTCGATACCTATCGCAACGCCGGCCGGAAAGCGCTGCATCCAACGGCGGTCGGCCGCCCGTCAAAGGGCAAAGACATAGGCTACCGAATGGCAGAGCTGGCAGGCCAGCACATAGAGCAGCAGCAGGGCCGTCAGGGCATCGGCATCGTGGCAGAGGCCGCGCACCACGTCGGACAACGACTGGTAGACGTGGCCCAAGAGGCCATAAAACACGGATACCGTGACGCAGACGAACGCCACAATGGGAACAACGGCTATCGAAAAGCTGCTGGGAAACAGTTCGCCCGTAACGCTCAGCAGCAGGGCGTGGGGCGGAAGGGTCAGCAACGCCACCACGGCCATCTCCACCGCCAGCAGGGCCAGGCTGCACCGTGCAGCGAACTTCTGCAGCGAGGTAAGCGGACGACCTGCGGGCAGAAAAAGGCGCACCATACCGCGCAGCACCCCACTCGACCGCAAGCTGCCTGCCGCCATACCCGCCAGCACGATCCACACCAGTGCGGGCGAGGCCTCGTTGCCCACAAAACTGCCGAAGAACCAGCGTATGCCGCCGGGCGACAGCAACGAGCGCACCGCACTGTCAGGGCGTGCGGCCGACCAGAGCCACGACCCCAGGATCAGCGCCACCTGCATCAGCGCACAGGCCAGCGACAGGCGGCAAAGGACTTTACCGGCGTCAATCCTCATCGGGATGCAGGTTGTCGATGTCGATGATGCGCAGTTCCAGGGCCCTTACCACCAGTCGGGTGGCATTGACGCCCATGCCGCCGTTGCCCTCGGGAAACAGTTTCTGCACCAGTTCGTTCTGCCGTTTTTCGAGACTCTTCACGCCAAAGGGCATGCCGCGCAGGTTGGTGATCTGCTCCTTGGTGTAGCCCAAGGCCAGATGGCGCAGGAACCGCTCGTCGTACTCGTCGATCTCGTAGTCGACGAGTGCTTCCTGTCGCATCAGTTCGTTGTCGACACTGCGCTTGAACCGCGCCACAATCTTCTCCAGGATGGGCTGGTTGAACACCAGTTGTTTGCCGTCCATCACACTGGCCACATCACTGCGTGTCAGCAGTTCGCCGGTCTTCAGGATGATGCCGTCGCAGCCGGCATCGAGCACGTCGACCCACAGTTTCTCGTTGAGTATTTCGCCCGTGAAGATCAGCACCTTCACCTCGGGATGCTCCTCTTTGGTCTGCCGGCATATCTCCACCCCCACGGTAGTGGAGCCACCCAGTCCCAGATCGAGCAGCACCAGGTCGGGCAGTTGCTGCTTCATGAGTTTGCGGTAGGCCGCTTCGCTGTCGGCCGTCCCGATGATGTGTGCCTCGGGGATGTCGTTGCGTATGATGCCCTCGGTACCTTTCAGCTCGAGGGGCACATCCTCCACGATGATGATATTAAAGTCTTTCATGTCGGTTTATCTTGTTTCGTTGGTTACATTAAGTTGGCGGGCGCATACGGCGGGCATCACGATGCGCAGGGTGGGCACGCCGCCAGTGTTCTCGGCCATCGTTCCGCACGCCCTGAGGTTGGTGGCCTCGCCCATCTCGCGCGCTATCTGCCGACAAAGCAGAAAGTCGAGGTCTACGGTTTCGGGCGTGAACAGGTCGTGGCATTGGCGGTCGGACAGGCTCAGCCGTGTCATGCGTACCGTCACGTCGGCATACTTGGCATCGCGCACCGACACGTCGACGGCCGGCATCTCGTTCGCGTTGAGGCGCTTCAGGATGTCAAACAGATAATGCGTCATGTCGGCATCGATGCGCGCCGCGCCCACCTGCTTCATGGCCTGCTGCGACAACAGGGCGTAGAGTGTGTGGTAATAGTCGGTCAGCTCGGAAATGGCGGGCAGGTTGTTGTCGCTGCCGTCGACCAGCTGGCGTATGCGCGAGGGGTAGTACATGGTTTCATGCTTCAGCGTGGAGAGGCAGTTGTCGAGCACACTGTTCGACACATGCAGCTTGCCCGTTTCCATCTTCAGCCGCCGCAACTCGTCGCCGGCCTGTTCGATGGCATCCTGTTGTGCAGAGGTGCGCTCGATGGAGACACGCAGTGCCTCGCGTATCTTGGCCACGATGTCGGCCAGGTTTTTCTTCTGTCCCTCGGTAAGGCCCACCTGCCGGAAATCGCCCAGGGCCTCGATGCCGCGCAGTTTGCGGTCGTCGGGAACATCCTCGAGCAGCAGCCGCGTCATGCCGTTGATGCGGTCGATGCAATAGTGGTAGTTCAGCCGGTGGCGGTAATACAGGAAATAATAGGCCGGGAAGATGACGATGAGCAGGAGCACAAGCAGGATAATGGCCACTATCTTGTTGCTTTCGCTGCGCTGCATGGTGCGCACATACTCGGGCAGCGTATTGTCGGTCGAAGCCTCGCGGAAGAGGCGCGTGTAGATTTCGTTGTAGCGGCGGTACACGTCCCAACGGTGCAGGGCCAGTGCGGCCACGGCCGCTTCGTTGCTGACGTCGAGGGTAATCGCCGTGTCGCGCGGCGAGACGTACCTGCGACAGCTGTCGGCATAGCGCAAGGTCTGGCGGTACTGGCCGTTGATGTTGGCATAATAGGCGCTGTCGGCATAGCGGGCGGCCACGGCACTCGAGTCGGTCGCCGCCTCGCGGGCACAGGCCGGGAGGCCCAAGCCGCCGGCCGCAAGCAGCAGTGCGGTAATAAAGAGGCGCGCAATGCCTTTGGGCAGACGGAAGAAGAAGTGCGACCCTTGGCCGGGAGTGCTGTCCACCCCGATGGTGCACACCTGGAAGATGCGGCTCATCTTGCGGTATTTCTCTATGATGCCATAACAGTTCTTCAGGCCAAACCCGTGTCCGCCGGTATAGATGCGGTCGAAGACGTGCGAACACTGCTCGGCGGTCATGCCGCACCCCGTGTCGGTAACGCTCACCTCCACATAGCCGTCGGTTTGGCTGGCGGCCACCGTCACCGTTCCGCCGGCAGGCGTGAATTTGCGGGCGTTGTCGGCGATGGTGTTGATCATGAACAGGGTAAGCGTCTTGTCGGCTTTCACCACCGCCGTGGTCGGTACAACGTGGAGCGTTACGCCTTTGAGGCGGAAGCCCATCTTGCTGCGGCCCGCAACATCGAACAGATGCTGGAGCGGGAAGCTCTCGATATTGAGGCGGATGTCGCCGCGCTGCATCTGTATCCAGTGGGTCAGCACGTTGTTGTAATCGTTGACCGTGTCGGTAAGTTCCGTGATGTACTCGTACCGTTGACGCCGCACCTCGTCGGTGTCGGTTCGGCCGACAAGCCGCCTTACCTCGTTGACCATACGGTCGATGAACGGCATAACGCTGTTGACCAGCTGCACCTTGGCGCGCTGCTCGAGGTTGCGCCGCTTGTTTTGCAGCAGGTGCTGGCGTTCCACCTCCATCTGTTCGCATAGTTCCTCGTAGTTTTCCTCCACGGCCTTGCTGTGGCGTTCGTTGCGTTCCTGCCACTGGCGCAGGGGGGTAAGGAGCGTGTCGATGGAAAAGCGCGCGTCGCTGCGGCGGCGCATCCTGTCGAACAGGAACAGCAGCGTGGCAACCACCAGTATCATCACGATGACCGCACCCAGCATCACATTGAGCTGGCGCGACGAACGGGCCAGCTGGTCGGCACGGGCCTCCAGCAGACGGTCCTGTCGGGTTTGTTCCTGCAGGTCGAGGTAGATGTTGCGGTTGCGGTCGCTGTTCATCTTGTCGTCGACCGCCGAATAGACCAGGCACAACTGCTCGCGGATAGAGGCCACCAGGTCGGGCGCCTGGTTGATGGCAGTATCGCGCTGCAGGGCCCGGTTCAGGCAGATCAGCGCCGAACGGTAGTCGCATATCTGCCAGTAGCTCTCGGCCAGCGTGCGGTTGGCACCGGCCGTCTGGTAGACATCGCCGTAACGCTCGAACAGTTCGAGCGCCCTTTGGGCGAGATTGCCGGCCAGCAACGAGTCGGGCATGTGGTCGGTATTCACCCACTGCATGACGGGGCCGTTGGCACTGACCAGTGCCCGGCGCTGGCCGGCTTGCTGCAGGTGCTCGCTGAGGGCCTGCATGGCCTGTGCCTCCCAGTAAGGATAGCCGTACTGCTGGGCCGTAAGGTAACAGCGCACCAGGTACTCGAACTCCTCCTGCGCAATGGCGGCCTTCGGCTTGTCAACGATGATGCCCCCCGCACCGATGTTATACCAATAGCTCAACATCTGGGCGGTGTCCTGCGCAATGTAGCCGTCGGGGTCGATCTCGTCGATAGCGCCCGACGATTGCTCGGAAAGGCCCACATAATAAAAATAGGTGGAAGCCACTATGCGGTACTCGGATGTGGCGTATGCCATGCGGCGTTTCTGATGGGGCGACAAGGCAACGCCCTCTTCCTGGATGCGGCGCAAACGGCGGCTGGCCCGTTCGCGGTAGTCGTAGAAATCCTTGTTGCGGCTCTCGCGCTGGCAGAGACGCATGAGCTGCACATCGGCCACCAGCAGTTCGATCTGGTTGTCGGTCATCTGTTGCACCTCGTCGAGCTGTTGCTGGGCCAGGCGGTAGTGCATCTTGGCCAAACTGACGAAGGCCAGGTTGTTGAGTGCCTCCGCATGACCTGCGCCGTAGTCGGCCGACAGGTCGAAGGCGCGCTGCGCATAAATCTTGGTGGAGTCGAGGTTGCGGTAATGCCACCCATACGAAACCTCGTTCAGCTGGTCAACCTCGGGAACATCGCCGCTGCTGCAAGCCGAAAAGACACAGACCATAAGGATGGCCATTGAGATCAACAAAACCTTTGCGCGCATGGTCTTATGGTTGTGTTCTGAAAATGCCACGCCGGGTGGATTTTCATTTTCCGACGGATAACCCTTTGTGGATTATGGGAAATGGTAGGCTTTCGGAAATCCGTCACAGGCGGTGTTTGGAAGCCGCCTTTGTCAACTGCAGGGAACCGCCGGCGAAAAGAAATGCTTTTCGCCAGCGGTATCCGGTTCTTATTTTCAGGCGCGGGCTTCCTTGATGTAGCCCAATGCCTCCACACACTTGTCGGTAATGGCTTGCCAGTTGCCGGCGGCCACCACGTCCTTCGGGAACAGTTTGGAGCCCATGCCCACGCAGAGCACACCGGCCTTGATCCATTCGGTCAGGTTCTCCTTATCGGGGCTGACGGCTCCCGTCACCATGATGTTCGACCAACGCAGCGGGGCAAGCACGTTCTTGACGAACGACGGACCACCCACATTGCCGGCAGGGAACACCTTGGTGACGTCGCAACCCAGGGCCTGGGCGTTGCTCACCTCGGTGACGCTACCGCAACCCGGCGAATAGGGAACGAGGCGACGGTTGCAGACGGGCGCAATCTCGGGAACAAAATTGGGGCCTACGATGAAATTGGCACCCAACTGAAGGTAGAGCGATGCCGTGGGGGCATCGATCACCGTACCGGCACCCAGTATCAGTTCGGGGCACTCGGTGTCGGCCCACTTCACCAACTGGCCGAAAATCTCGTGGGCAAAATCGCCACGGTTGGTAAACTCGAACACGCGCACGCCGCCGTCGTAGCAAGCCTTGATGACATGCTTGCACAGCTCCACGTCCTTATTGTAGAAAACAGGTACCATTCCCGTCTCTCTCATGGCGGTGATGACCTGTACCTTATTAAACTTTGCCATTGTAATATTGTATTATTGGATTGATGTATCGGTGGGATGCGCAGTTAGCGCTGCACACGGCCGTTGGCGTTGCCGCCGGCCAGACTCAGCACCTCGGCCTCGCTCACAAGGTTGAAGTCGCCGGGGATGGTGTGCTTCAGCGCAGAAGCTGCCACAGCAAACTCGAGCGCCTGTGCCTGGTCGCCGTCGTACTTCAGCATGCCGTGGATGAGACCGCCCGAGAAGCTGTCGCCGCCCCCCACACGGTCGATGATGGGGTTGATGTCGTAGTGCTTGCTCTCGTAGAAATCCTTGCCGTCGTAGCTCAGTGCCTTCCAGCCGTTGTGGGTGGCTGAGAGGCTCTCGCGCAGCGTGGACACGACATACTTGAAGCCGAACTCCTTCATCATCTGTTCGAAAATCTTGTGGTAACCGCTGGCGTCGGTCTTGCCGCCTTCCACATCGGCATCGGGCTTGAAGCCGAGGCAGAGCTGAGCGTCCTCCTCGTTGCCGATGCACACGTCGACATACTGCATCAGGGGACGCATCACGGAGATGGCCTTCTCGGATGTCCAGAGCTTCTTGCGGAAATTCAAGTCGACCGACACCGTGACACCGTGACGCTTGGCAGCTTCGCATGCAAGCTTGGTAAGCTCGGCAGCCTTGTCGGAGACGGCGGGCGTAATGCCGCTCCAATGGAACCACTGGGCTCCCTCCATGATGGCATCAAAGTCGAAATCGGAAGGGTCGGCTTCGGCAATGGCACTGTGGGCACGGTCGTAGATGACCTTCGACGGACGCATGGACGCACCCGTCTCGGCATAGTAGAGGCCGACACGGTCGCCGCCACGGGCCACGAAGCGGGTGTCGACACCGTAACGGCGCAGCGCATTGACAGCAATCTGGCCAATCTCGTGCGTCGGCAGCTTGCTAACAAAGTATGCCTCATGACCATAGTTGGCAAGGCTCACGGCCACATTGGCCTCACCGCCGCCAGGTATGATACGGAAGTGGTCCGTCTGGATAAAACGATCGTTGCCCTCGGGCGACAGGCGCAACATGATTTCGCCTAATGTTACGATTTTTGCCATTCTTTTTATCAGTTTATTTCTTTAGTAATGTTGTGTTTATACCATGAAAACGGGGCGACAGATGCCCTTCGGCGTGCGAAAGCACATGAATCGCCGCCTTCTTTTCCAATCGCAAAAATACCCATTATTTTCCAATTCATGAAATTTTTGGCCAAAAATCACCGCATTTGTTTAAATAAACGAGTTGTGCTTTCACACAATCCAAGTTTTATTGCTACATTTGCAAAAGAATTTAGGTATATAATGGCAGAAAAAATCAGAATCAAGGATATCGCGCTAAGGGCCGGCGTGTCGGTGGGAACAGTGGACAGGGTGCTGCACGAACGGCCGAACGTATCGGCTCCGGCACGGAAAAAAGTGGAAGATGCACTCAAAGAAATGAACTACCAGCCCAACATGTATGCGTCGGCTTTGGCCTACAACCGGTCGTACACCTTCTATGCGCTCATACCCAAGCACGAGCAGGTGGCCTACTGGGAGGAGATAGAAGAAGGCATACAGATGGCCGTGGAAGCAAGGCGCGATTTCCATATCGAGGCACACATCGAGTACTACAAGCGGTTTGACGAGAAATCGTTTACGCAAGTGGCACAAAAATGTCTGACCGAGAAACCCGACGGTCTTGTCATTGTACCCACCGACCTCGACGTGACGCGCAAATTTACCGACCAACTCCACAATCTGGGCATTCCCTTTGTCATGCTCGACTCATACATGCCCGACCTGCGGCCATTGGCGTTTTTCGGACAGGACTCGTTCTCAAGCGGTTATTTCGCAGCACGCATGCTCATGCTCATAGCCAACAGAGAGAAGGAAATCATACTGATGAAAATCACCAAGAACGGACGAGTGGTCAGCAAGCAACAGGACAACCGCGAGGTGGGCTTCCGCCATTATATGCACGACCATTTCCCCGACATTGAAATCATCAGTCTGGAACTGCCGTTCGACGTCACCAAGGCACAATACGACAAACTGCTGGAAGACTGTTTCCAGCAACATCCGCATATCCACCACTGCATCACACTGGGGTCAAAGGCGCACATCATGGGCGAGTTTCTGCTGCGCACCAACAGGCGCGACGTGCAGATCATGGGATACGACATGGTCGACAAAAACGCCGAGTGCCTGCGTCTGGGCAGCATCTCCTTTCTCATAGCACAGCACGCCTACCAACAAGGCTACTGCTGCATCGATGCGCTCTTCCAGGCCATCGTACTGAAAAAGAAGGTGGAGCCGGTCAACTATATGCCTATCGAACTCCTTACCAAGGAGAACGTGGATTTCTACCGCCGCGTGCAGCTGTAGCCCCCACCCCACCCTTTCGCAACCATCAATACCAACCCATAAACCGTATGGTCATGAGTGAAGCCTCGTTTATCAAAATCAACCCCAAAGACTCTGTCGTGGTATGCCTCCGGCCTTTCTGCGCCGGCGAACGAATCGACGTTGACGGCAGAACGGTCAACATCCTGCAAGACACGCCTGCCGGTCACAAAATCCTTATAAACGACACCGCCAAGGGCACAGACATCATCAAGTACGGCTACCCCATCGGACACGCCGCAACAGACCTGAAAGCCGGACAATGGGTGAACGAAAATAACCTGAAGACCAACCTCGCCGGAACGCTCAGCTACGAATACCACCCCATCGACACCACGCTCGACAGTACTGCCCCCGAAGACACGCCCACAACGTTCATGGGATACCGAAGAGCCAACGGCGACGTGGGTGTAAGAAACGAACTGTGGATTGTGCCGACAGTGGGATGTGTCAACGGAACGGCCGAAAAGTTGGCTTCGATGATGATAGCCGAAACCGGCTTGGAAGGCATCGACGCCATTCGTGCGTGGCACCACAACTACGGCTGTTCGCAGCTCGGCGGCGACCACGAAAACACACGCAAAGTGTTGCGCGACCTCTGTCTGCACCCCAATGCCGGCGGGGTGCTGGTATTGTCCTTGGGGTGCGAAAACAATCAGCCCGACGCATTTATGGAATCGCTCGGCGACTACGACCATGACCGCATAAAGCTCCTGGTAACGCAGAACGTGGACGGTGACGAGCTGCAAGAGGGTTTGCGCCTGATGCGACAACTTTACGACAAAGCCCGCACAGACCGCCGGGAAGAAATGCCGATAAGCAAACTGCGTATAGGACTGAAATGCGGCGGTAGCGACGGATTCAGCGGTATCACCGCCAATCCGCTCGTGGGCGCATTCTCCGATTTCCTCGTGGCCCAGGGCGGCACATCCGTCCTCACCGAAGTTCCGGAGATGTTCGGAGCGGAAACCATTCTCATGAACCGCTGCAAGACACCTCAGTTGTTTGAACAGACCGTGAAGCTCATCAACGATTTCAAGCAATACTTTCTTGCGCACGGAGAACCCGTGGGCGAGAACCCGTCGCCGGGAAACAAGGCCGGCGGCATCTCCACACTCGAAGACAAGGCGCTGGGATGCACACAGAAAAGCGGGCGGGCTGCCGTCTGCGGAGTGCTGGCGTATGGGGACCGGTTGTCGGAACAGGGCCTCAACCTGTTGTCGGCACCCGGAAACGACCTTGTGGCAGCCACGGCGCTGGCTGCGGCCGGCTGCCAGATTGTGCTGTTCACCACGGGGCGCGGAACACCTTTCGGCACTTGTGTGCCCACCATGAAGATTGCCACCAACAGTTCGCTCGCTGCACGCAAGTCGAACTGGATTGATTTCAACGCCGGGGCACTGGTGGAAGGCACTTCCATGACAGACCTTGTCGGCAGCCTGTGCCGACAAGTCATCGGCATCGCCAGCGGCAAACCTGCACGCAACGAACAGAACGGCTACAGCGAAATCGCCATATTCAAAAACGGCGTTACCTTATAATATAGGAAGAGGATCTGCAAATACCATAAACATGAAAGCAAAAGGATTATTGGCCTTGTCGCCATTATTTCTCTTCATAATACTCTATCTGGTGCTGAGTATTGTTGCCGGTGACTTTTACAAGGTACCCATGACGGTGGTATTCCTCATATCAAGCATTTATGCCATAGCCGCATCGGGCGGCTTTCCGCTCAAGAAACGTATCGACATTTTCAGTCGGGGCGCCAGTTCCGGCAATCTTATGCTGATGCTTTGGATATATGTTTTGGCCGGCGCTTTCGCTGCATCGGCAAAAGGCATGGGGGCTATCGACGCTACCGTCAGTCTGACGCTGAACATATTGCCGGCCAGCATGTTGTTGCCGGGTCTCTTTGTGGCCTCCTGCTTCATATCGCTCGCCATTGGCACAAGCGTCGGGACGGTGGTGGCACTGGTGCCCATTGCGGCCGGGATAGCCGGCGGAACAGGGCAAAGCGTACCGCTGATGACGGCCGTCATCGTAGGTGGCGCCTATTTCGGCGACAATCTCTCGTTTATATCCGACACGACCGTCGTGGCCACACAGACACAGGGGTGTAACATGAACGACAAGTTTCGCGTCAACTCGCTCATCGTGGGCCCCGCCGCAGTCATCATCCTGGCGGTATATGCCGTCATGGGAAGCGGCATGGAGGCTCCCGCTCACCTGCCCGCCACCGACTATGTGAAGGTGCTGCCCTATCTGGCGGTTCTCATTACGGCCCTCTGCGGCATGAATGTCATGGCTGTGCTGGTAATCGGCATTATTCTATGCGGCATTATCGGGATGGCTGGCGGCAATCTCGATTTCTTCGCATGGCTGGGTGCCATGGGACAGGGCATAACCGGTATGGGCGAGCTTATCATCATAGCCATGATGGCCGGCGGCATGCTGGAAATCATACGCGAGAATGGCGGGATAGATTATATCATCAACGTGCTCACCAAGCATGTTCATGGAAAGCGCGGAGCCGAACTGTCTATCGGTGCCCTGGTCAGTTTGGTCAATATATGTACGGCCAACAACACGGTGGCTATTCTCACGGTTGGCAGCATCGCCAAACGCATAGGCGACCGGTACGGGGTAGACAACCGCAAATGTGCCAGCATCCTCGACACGTTCTCCTGCACCGTGCAAGGGCTTATCCCGTATGGTGTGCAGATGTTGTTGGCGGCCGGACTGGCGCACCTCAACCCCATGCAAATACTGCCTTACCTGTATTACCCCATGGCCATCGGTATAGCGGCACTGGCATCGATACTCCTCAGATACCCGAAAAGATACAGCTGAACCAAAGGCAAACAACCATGAATATCATCACACGCAATTTTTTCCGGTTGTTACGCGCGGGCGCCCTCAACGAGTATGAGCCGTTGGAGCCTATGTCGGCCTTCAAGTGGAGACGGCTCTACCAAATGGTGCATGCCCAACATGTGGAGAATGCGGCACTCAAGGGAATCAAGCACCATCAGTTCGATGAAATGACGAACATTCCCGAAGGACTGGACCTGCAGCCAGCAGAAAGCCACACGCCGACAGACGAGGCCAGGCTGAGCAACCGTTTCCTCAATTACCGACTGGGGAAAATCGAACATAACGAACGGCACGCCATCGACACCAATGTCGATGCACTCAATGTGTTGCGGATTATTGTTGCCAACGTGTCGTCGATGCTCAATCACGGCACAATGCTCAGCGGCATCATCGAACTGGGCAGCTACCTACGCAACAAGGGCGACAAGGTGGACTTCGTGAAACTCGATGCTTGGCTCGGAAAATTGCAACTAAGGCGCATGGCCCAACTGCAAGGCTCCATGCTCATGGCCATATTCAATTTCGAACAGGACGAACTTCCCTTCGTGAGACACGAGGAAACGGCCGCCTACAAACTAGTGCTGCGCTCCGTGACACACACGGCAAGCGACACGGCCGAGGAATGGCATTTCCGACAGCTTAGCTCGGGTTTTGTGCAGAACAACTCGTCACTACTGCGCCGCAACCTTCGCCGCAGCCTGAAATACATAACCTATGCCCCACTGGAAACCGTCAGCAATTTCTTCAATAACTTTGCAAGATCGTTGCAGGAAATTGAAGAATAGCCATACCGGAGAGTGACAACAAGCAACATGATTACTGTCGCACTTTCCGATTTTAAAGAAACGGCAAAACGTTACCAACTAAAAAGTTTTAAAATATCCCGATGAATATTTGTTAGTTTCAATGTTTTGTTATACCTTTGCACTCGCAAATGCCGATATGGCTCAGTTGGTAGAGCAACGCATTCGTAATGCGTAGGTCCTCGGTTCGAGTCCGAGTATCGGCTCCATTTTATTATTATTTCCGTTTTTGCGGAATTAGCACATCGGTAGTGCACGGGCTTCCCAAGCCTGGGAGGCGGGTTCGATTCCCGTATTCCGCTC
>CAVKJH010000086.1:0-11544 GCA_963656755.1 bacterium | reverse complement strand
ACGTAGGGGTAAACCCCTACGCTATAATATATGCCCCCTACAGGGGCCGAGGGATGCCGGGTTATTGCAGCGGCCGAAGGATGCCGGCCTATTGCAGGGGTAGGTTACTTTGCATGGGACAAAGAATTTATGGTGTCCACTAAAAACCGAAGAAGCCAGTCCCATAGGGGAGGGTGTTCAAAATTCGTATCAAAATATGCAGCGTTTGTGCAGTTTTTGCCCCTGAAGGGGGCGCATATTATAGGATAGGGGTTTACCCCTATCATCACAACGTGTATCAATTCATTGCCCCTGTAGGGGGCGCATATTTAAACCGCATGATAATTTGAATTATGCGCCCCCTACAGGGGCGACGGAAATATGATAGACATTCGTACGTAGGGGTAAACCCCTACGCTATAATATATGCCCCCTACAGGGGCCGAGGGATACCAGGTTATTCCAGGGGTCGAGGGATGCCGGGTTATTGCAGGGGCCGATGAATGCCGGGTTATTGCAGCGGACCAATGGGTGCCGACCTATTGCAGGGGCCGAGGGGTGCCGGCCTATTGTAGGGGTCGAGGGATGCCGGGTTATTGCAGCGGCCGAGGGATGCCGGGGTATTGCAGGGGTACGTTACTTTGAATGGGACAAAGAATAGCGTTGCGCTTTCCGTCTTTGGCATCCTTGTCGTACCCCTGCAATGCGGCCTGACGCCATCAGTCAAGGCCGAGCTGCTGCATAAGCGCACTGTTGGCGGTGGCCAAGTCCTTGTCGAAGAGGCTTTTGATGTAGACCATCGTGGTGGATGCCTTGGTGTGCCCCAATGCCTTGCCTATCAGTTCGATGTCAATGTGGTGCTGGTAGGCAATGCTGGCCCACGAATGGCGCACCACATACGACGACAGATGGCAGGACACGCCGACCGTTGCCGACAGGCGGTGCAGCGCATGGTTGTAGTGGCGGAGCGCATGCCGGTACTGACGGTGCAGGCCCGCAGGGTCGGTAGCCGTAAGGACGGGAAACACAAACTCGGAGTCGGGCCGGTCGTAGCGGCGCATGATGTCGGCCATCGCAGGGGTGACAGACACGACGACGGGCTGTCCCGTCTTGTGGCGCGCATAGCGCACGATGCCGCCCTCGACCTGCGATTTCCGGAGATAAACCATGTCGACAAACGGCATGCCCATGGCCTGGAATCCGAATATGAAGAAGTCGCGCGCCATGGCCAGTGCCGAGCCGTCGGGCAGTTGCAGCCGATAGAGACGCGCCACCACGTCGGCCGTGACGCTGCGCTTGCGTGTGCGCTGGCGGCCGGTGAACACCTTGTCGAAGGGCGAGCCGGACGCACGTCCATACCGTCCGCCGTCCACACGGTTGTAGAGGGCACGGAGACTGCGCATATAGGCCGACACGGTGTTGAGACAGATGCCCTGCTGCGTGAGCCACCGCTGGTAACGCCCCATTTCATCGGCCGTCATGCACGAAAATCGCCACCCTTCATGGCCCACAAAACGGCACCATGACCGGAGGGCCGTCAGATAGTTGGCCGCCGTCTTGAAACGCCGGTCGGCCTTCAGCCGTTCCACCTCGGCAAGTGCCGCCCTTGTCCGCACCGCCCTGTGCGCCGGCCGCACGCTTGTCATGCCCGACGCCAAATTCAATCTTGAAATACACCATATTAATATATTTAGATTAGAAAATTGCCCCTGTTGGGGGCGCATATTTAAACCGCTCTTAGCCTGTCCACCTCGCGGCGCGAGGTGGACAGGCTAAGGTAAAGCGATATCGCCGCCGGCGCACCGCGATTACGGATAATTTATAGAGAAGAGAATAGGAATAACAAGCATTTTATCATTATTTATCAAAAAAAGAGAGATTTATGGAAAAAAGACTCATGACGTTTATCGCCTGCCTGTTCCTGAGCATAGGAATGGCTCTGGCGCAAAGTCAGGTTTCCGGTACAGTCACCTCTTCCGAAGACGGTTCGCCCGTGGTGGGTGCCTCCGTCAAGGTGTTGGGAACCAACACGGGAACAGTCACTGACGCTGACGGAAACTTCTCGCTGAAGGCTCCTGCCAATGCCAAGCTGCAGATTTCCTACATTGGCATGACACCCCAGACCGTGAAGGCCGGGAAGAATATGAAAATCTCGATGGTTTCCAACCAGCAGTCGCTCGACGAAGTGGTGGTGGTGGCCTTCGGTACGGCCAAGAAGTCGGCCTACACGGGTTCGGCTACGGTCGTCAGCGCTGAGGACCTTGCCAAGTCGCAGGTCACGAGCGTCACCAACGCCCTGGCCGGTGCAGTGCCCGGCGTGCAGCTCACCTCATCGAGCGGTGCTCCCGGTTCCACCTCTACCATCCGTATCCGCGGTTTCAGCTCGCTCAACGCCCGCAACGATGCCCTCATCATCCTCGACGGCGCTCCCTACAGCGGCGACCTCAGCAACATCAACCCCAACGACGTGGAGTCGATGACCGTGCTGAAGGACGCTGCTTCGAATGCGCTCTACGGTGCCCGCGGTGCCAACGGTGTCATCATGATCACCACCAAGAAGTCGAAGGCCGGTCGCGACGCCAAGGTCACGCTCGATGCCAAGTACGGCTGGAACACCCGTGCCCTGCAGCACTACGACGTGATCAACGACCCCGCCGAGTACTACGAGATGCAGTACAAGGCTCTCTACAACAACTATGTCAGCAACGGCGCTTCTGCTGAAAGCGCATGGGCTTCGGCCAATGCCGCACTCACGGGCGACACGTCCGACGGCGGTCTGGGCTACAACATCTGGACGGTGCCCGACGGGCAGATGCTCATCGGCCAGAACGGCCGCATGAACCCCAACGCCACACTGGGCCGTCTGGTCAACTATAAGGGACAGGACTACTGGATCACTCCCGACGACTGGGAGGACGAGGGTACCCGTACCGGTATCCGCCAGGAGTACAACGTGTCGGTCAACGGCGCCAACGAGAAGTCCAACTACTACGCTTCGTTCGGCTACCTGAAGAACGAGGGTATCACCTACAAGAGCGACCTGTCGCGCATCACCGGCCGTCTGCGTGCCGACTACCAGGCCAAGAAATGGCTGAAGGTGGGTGCCAACCTCTCGTTTGCCCATTTCGACGGCAACTCGCTCGGCAACAACGGTGTCACTTCGTCTACCGCCAACATCTGGGCCTACACCTCACAGATTGCTCCCATCTACCCGCTTTACATCCGCGACGGCAAGGGCAATGTCATGATCGACGACAACAACATCACTGTGCTCGACTACGGTAACGGCACCAACGCCGGCTTGTCGCGTCCCTTCATTTCGGATGGCAACCCCATCCAGGACGCGAAGCTCGACACCCACAACTACAACGGCAACGCCGCTTCGGCCAACGGTTTCGTCGACATCGACATCATCTCCGGCCTGAAGCTGACCATCAACGGTACCTATACGCTCGACGAGACACGCAGCAACACTGTCTACAACGGCTACTACGGCCAGTTTGACTCCACGGGCGGTACGGTCGGAATGGCCCACTCGCGTTCGTACGACTACAACCTCCAGCAACTGCTCAACTACACCACCACCATCGCCGACAAGCACAACCTGACCGTGCTGCTCGGTCACGAGTACTACGACTCGCGCTACTACGTTGTGGGTGGCTCGAAGTCGAAGATGTTCTCGCCCGACAACAAGGAACTCGACGGTGCCGTGATCGACGGACAGGGTGCCTACTCTAACCAGACACGCTACAACAACGAAGGTTTCTTCGGCCGCGCACAGTACGACTACGACAGCCGCTATTTCGCTTCGGCTTCTATCCGTACCGACGCCTCTTCACGCTTTGCTAAAGACCACCGCTGGGGTACCTTCTGGTCAGTAGGTGCAGCATGGCTCATCAACAAGGAGAAGTGGTTCAACGCTCCCTTTGTCGACGAACTGAAGTTTAAGGCTTCTATCGGTCAGCAGGGTAACGACAACATCAATTCTTACCTCTACACCGACCTCTATTCCGTCAACAACTCGAGCGGCAGCATCGGTACGTCGTTCTACTCGAAGGGTACAGAGGACATCACCTGGGAGAAGAACACCAACTTCAACACAGGTTTCGAGTTCTCGTTCTGGCACAGCAAGCTGACCGGTTCGCTCGAGTACTACTACCGCAAGACCACAGACATGTTGTTCTCGTTCTCGGTGGCTCCGTCGCTGGGTTACAGCAGCTACTACGACAACGTGGGTAGCCTCTACAACACCGGTGTAGAGCTCACGCTGAACTACAACGCCATCCGCACCAAGGACGTGCAGTGGGATGTCAACTTCAACATCGCTTCGCTGCGCAACCGCCTCACGATGCTTCACCCCGACAAGAAGACCTCTACGGTCTACGACGCCAGCGGCAAGGCATACTACGGCTATACTTCGGGCAGCAACTTCTTCATCACCGAGGGTTCGTCGATGTACACATGGCGCCTGAAAGAGTACGCCGGCGTGTCGGAGGACGGCCAGTCGATGTGGTACAAGAACACCTATGAGAAGAACGCCGACGGTGCCGACGTGCTCTACGATGCCAACGGCAACGTGGTTGACGATACCTACAAGGGTCTGACCCACAAGAAGGTGACCGGCCGCGAGACCACCACTACCTACAGCGATGCCGACTACTATGTGACCAAGCAGACCACCATCCCCAAGTTCTACGGCGGTTTCGGTACCACACTGCGTGCCTACGGCTTCGACCTCTCCGTCAACTTCTCTTACCAGATTGGCGGCAAGGGTTACGACGACTCGTATGCCACGTTCATGACGTCGCCCTCGTCGAGCCACGGTGGTTACAACATCCACAAGGACCTGTACAACGCATGGACCTCGGCCAACAGCACAAGCAACATTCCCCGCTTCCAGTTCGGCGACCTTCATACCACCGAAAGGTCAACACGCTTCCTGACCGATGCAAGCTACCTGAACATCGAGAACATCAACTTCGGTTACACGTTGCCCGCCAGCGTGCTGCGCTCCATCCGCCTCGAGGCACTGCGCATCTACCTGGCCTGCGAGAACGTGGCTTACATCTCAAAGCGTAAGGGCTTCGACCCCCGCCAGACCTACACCGGTACGACCAACGCTACAAATTACTCGCCGATGAGAACCATCTCTATCGGTGCAACTGTAACATTCTAATTATTCAGGAGGATAATAATAATGAAAAAATCATTCAAGATATATTCTGCGATTGCTTTGGCCGGTACCCTGGCTTTCTCCAGCTGTATAGAGGAAACACAGCCGCAGAGCAATACTGCCACATCCGTGCAGATCAGCCAGTCGTCGGCAGCCCTCGAGGCTGCTGCCAACGGTATCCCCTCGCAGATGAGCCAGGGATACCTGGTGTACGAAGCCCAGGTCCACGAGACCGACATGGGCTATGCCCAGTTCATGATCGGGCAGACCGAACTGCTCGGCGACATGTATTGCGGCGGCAGCAACGCGGGCTACGACTGGTACATCATGTACAACACGCTCGAGCGTAGCATCGGCCCCAACTCGTACATGGCCTATCTGCCCTGGTTCACCCTCTACAAGTTCATCAAGTCGGACAACGACATCATCTCTATCGCCAAGGGCGGTGCTACCGCCGACCAGCGCAGGTGTGCCGGCATTGCCTACACTTGCCGCGCGTTCAACTACTACATGCTCATGACCTTCTATGAGCCGGTGGCCAACAAGTACACCGACGTGTCGGCCGTGGAGGGACTCACCGTGCCGTTCGTCTTCGAGACCACTACGAACGATGACGCCAAGAACAACCCCCGTGTGTCGCACAAGGAGATGACCGACACCATCCTCTCCGACCTCGACAAGGCCGAGAAGTTCTTCACCACCGACAACAACACCACCAACCGCCAGCTGCCTTCGCTCGCTGTGGTCTACGGTGTGAAGGCCAAGGTCTACATGTGGGACGAGGACTACGAGAACGCAGCCAAGTATGCACGTATGGCCATCAACGAGTCGGGTGCTGCGCCGATGACCGAGGACGAGTGGACCAACCCCACCACCGGTTTCACCACGGCCTGCAACGGCTGGATGTGGTACGCTTCCTACTCGGCCGAGAACATGGGTAACCTCTGCAACTTTGTGGGATGGATGTCGAACGAGGCCGACTGGGGCTATGCACCGCTCACACAGCCGGTCATCGACCGCAGTCTCTACGACCGCATCGGTGCCACCGACTTCCGCAAGCACGTGTTCCTCGACCCCGACAAGTCCAACTACTACAACTACCAGACTTGCCGCGACAAGGAGCACATCGACGAGACCCTGCCTGCCTACGCCGGCCTGAAGTTCCGCTGCAAGGGCGGCGACTGGGAGAACTACAAGGTGGGTGGCCTGATCGACCTGCCCATCATGCGCGTCGAGGAGATGTACTTCATCGAGGCCATCGCCACAGCTTCCATCAACAACGGCGCACGCCTTGAGGAAGGCAAGGCCCTGCTCAACTCGTTCATGCAGACCTACCGCGACCCCAACTTCTCTGCCAAGTCTACCAACATGGCCGACTTCCAAAAGGAGGCTCTCTACCAGATGCGCATCGAGTTCTGGGGCGAGGGTAACGCCTTCCCCATCGCCAAGCGTCTGAAGGTGGGATGCATGCAGAACTACGAGGGTACCAATGCCAAGTTCGATATCCTCAAGGTCAACTGCGAGGGTATCAAGCCGAGCTGGAACTTCGTCATTCCTATCAGCGAGGTCCAGACCAACGCTGCCCTCGAGGGCAAGAACAACCCCGACCCCACACAGACGGTCGTTTGTCCTTCACCCCTCGGAAAGTACGGTGACAAGAAATAAGTTTTAAGGCGTGACATAAGTTTAAGGCGTGCTCCTGCCCGGTGACCCTGCGCCGATTGGCAGGAATACGTCTACCTTCAACAACTTTACAACATCATAACGATTATGAAACTCAACAAATTATCATTATATCTTCTCGCCATGCTGTCGCTGGTGCTGTCGGCATGCTCGAGCGATGATTACGACTGGGCTACCGTAAGCGGCAACCAAGTGTATTTCAGCAACGAGACACCCGAGTCGTTTGAAATCTCGGCCAGCGGCACGAGCTTCGAGGTGCCCGTATACCGTGTCAAGACCGACGAGGCCATCACGGTGCCCGTGACGGCCACGCTGCAGGACGGCTCCATCTTCACCGTGCCCTCAAGCGTATCGTTCGCCTCAGGTGCGAAGGAGGCCAAGATTGCCATTTCCTACGACCCGTCGAAGATTACTTTCGGCAACTACGAGGACATCACCCTGTCGATTGCCGACTCCACCTATACCACCGTTTACGGCTTGGGAACGCTGACCTTCAAGGCCGGTGCCACAGAGTGGACTGACTGGGCTCCTTACAACCAGGCTGGTACTTGTACCTACACCTACTCGGTGTTCTACAGCAGCGGTGACGATGCCGGTCTTGTTTTCCAGGTGCGTCACAATGTCAACAAGTCCAACCTCTACCAGTTCAAGGTCAAGCAGGTCATGTCTGGTATTGACCTGATTCTCGACTACGATGAGGCAACAGGTGTCGTGAGCTGCCCTGCCCAGTTCACCGGTTATACCCACTCTTCAAACGGCGATGTCTATGTGGCCGACTACAATTACTATTGGGAGACCGTGCGCGGCATGGATCCCAGCAGCTTCGACCATGTTTATGGCAGCTTCGACAAGGAGAACGGTTACATCAATATTCCCGTGATATACTATGTGTCGGCCGGTTATTTCGGTTATGGCTATGAGACCATCACGCTCGACGGCTACGACCGTAAGGACGTGTCTTGCGAAATTGCCTACACCGGCAAGCTGATTGATGCCAAGGAAACACCGTATATCGTGGCCAACGTGACACTCGGTGCTGACGTGACCTCTGCCAATGTGGCCCTGGTTCCCGGCACACTGACGGAGGATGTGTTCAACCAGGTTGTGGACGGCAGCTATGAGGGCGTTGTTGAGGTAACGGAGAGCGGCGAGGTGAAGTTCGACGCTTCTGAGCTGGCCGACGGCAACTACACGCTGGTTGTGGTGTCTTACTACGAAGGCGAGGCACAGAACTATGCTACCGCCACGGTGAAATATACTACAGCCGGCAAGGAAACTTGGGCTGAGATTGGCGAAGGTCTGTATACCTACGGAGTGGAATCATTTTCCGAGAACGGCTCTTTATACGAGGGACAGGAGACCGCCGCACTCTATCAGAGCGAAAGCGACCCCACAAAGTTCAAGCTGACACCCTGGGCAAGTTCAACAGCAGGTCTGCTCTTCACGGTAGCTTCAGACGGTACCATTACCGTTGACGGTGTCGAGACCGGCGATTCGTATGGCAGCTATGGTGCCATCAGCGCCAGCGACTTGGTGACCCACGGTAATGTCGCTGCAGGACGTGGTTATGACAGCAACAAGGATGGCAACACCTATAGCTTCTACTTGGCCTACCATGTTGAAGCCGGCAACCTGGCTTTCCAGCTCGACACCTTCACTCTCGACGGCGAGACGGCCGCCAAGATGCGCAAGGCCGCCAAGAAGCCCAGCTGCAACAAGGGCAAGGTTAGCCTTGTGCGCACGCTGAAGAAAGTGGAACAGCCCCTTTTCTCTGTAAAATAAACGTCTGAAGCCATGATGATGCGTTCATCATAGCCGATTGTCATAACGACTCCAGTTGATAGGTTCGGCTGGAGTCGTTTTTAATATTTAAGCTTACAACCACCGCACCCAACAAGGTGTTTATTGACCCACAACATAATTTTATGAAAAAGACATTATTCCTTTCCTTGTGCTTTGCCGCCGCTCTGACGGCGTCGGCCATCCCGGCAAAGAAAGGTCTCAAGAAGCCCATACTGCTCGACGACGGCACCACGGTGCTGGCCGAACTGCGGGGCGACGAGTTCCGCAGTTACTGGCAGACCGAAGACGGCAAATGCTATGCGAAGAATGTGGCTACGGGCACATTCAGCGAGATTGATGCCGCTGCGCTCAAGCCCTCCACGAAGCGCCTGCAGCTGCAGACGGCCACGCTCAACGACAAGAGCATCAAACTGCGCCGCAGTGTGAAAAAGCGCCTAGGCGTCTCTTCGGACGGATATTACGGCGAACGCCGCGGTGTCATCATCCTGGCCCAGTTCAAGGATATGAAGTTCAACAAGAGCCACACGGCTGCCTATTACCAAAATCTTGCCAACCAGGAGGGGTTTACCTCCAACTACGGGCATGTGGGCAGTGTGCGCGATTATTTCATCGACCAGAGCAACGGTCAGTTTGTACTCGATTTCGACGTCTACGGCCCCGTGACCCTGCCCAACAACTATGCCTACTACGGTGCCCACACCGGTGAGGACAACGACGCACATCCCGGAACAATGGTGGCACAGGCATGTAAGCTGGCTGCCGAGGAGTTCGGCATCGATTTCACGCCTTACGACTGGGACGGCGACGGTACGGTCGACCATGTGTTCGTGATCTATGCCGGACAGGGCGAGGCCGACGGCGGCGACGACGACACCATCTGGCCCCACCAGCATTATCTCAGCTATTCGGACTACGGCTCTTCGATCAGCATCGGCGGTGTGGGTATCAACAAGTATGCCTGCGGCAACGAGATGGCCACTTCCATCATCTACAACGCTGCTACGGGAAAGTACCGCACAACGGTGCTGCCCAACGGCATCGGCACCATCTGCCATGAGTTCTCGCACTGTCTGGGATTCCCCGACATGTACGACACCAATTACAAGAACTACGGTATGGGCAACTGGGACCTGCTCGACCACGGATCCTACAACGGCAAGAACAGCAAAGGTTATCAGCCGCCCTGCTTTACCGGCTACGAGCGCGTGACCGCTGGTTGGATAGATCCCATCGTGCTCTCCAAACCTACCACGGTAAAGGGAATGAAACCCTCGAGCCAGTATGGCAGTGTGTTTATCGTATACAACGACGAGAACAAGGACGAATACTATCTTCTGGAGAACCGCCAGCAGGACGGCATCTGGGACTCGGCCTTGCCCGGCAGCGGACTGATGATTACGCATGTGGACTACGACTCGCTGCTGTGGAGCCGCAACTGTGTGAACACGGAGGTGAACTACAGTGACACTTACGGCGAGGCGTATGCCAAGTACGACAACGACCACCAGCGCTGCACCATCTTCCATGCCGACAACACCACCTACGGCGAGGCCACCGACCTTTATCCCAGCAACGGGAACAATGCGCTGACCAACCTTTCCACGCCGGCAGCCATCGTCTACACCACGTCGGGCTTCATGAACAAGGACATTACCAACATTGTTCAGAACGAAGACGGTACCATCGATTTCGACTTCATGGGTGGCAGTGCCAGCAATGTCATCACGGGCATTGCTGGCACCGTAGCCAACAAGACCGCCGACACGCGCATCTACACGGTCGACGGCCGTTATGCCGGTTCCAACATCCATGCACTGAGCCCCGGCATCTATGTGCAGAACGGCAGGAAGATAATCAAATAAGTCTTGACGTAAAGGCTCTATACACCCATGTGCCGGACAGATACGCTTCTGTCCGGCACTTTGCTTGAAACGCCCTGTAGAATGGTTTCTTGAATGAGCTTCCGATGGCTGCCCGCTGGATGGTTTCGCCGTTCTGTTTCTTGTTTCAAGACCTGTGTTCGAAAATCCTCAGCGATTATTTGTTGTCATCATAAAATAGATGGGCAGCTTGCACGTTATCGTTTAAAATAATAAGGTGCTAATAATGCGCCCCCTAAACCGTAGAATTATGAACGCTTTGAAGAAACTTACATTTTCGTGTGGCCTTGCCGTGGCCTTGTGCAGTTGCTCGCATGTGGCTGGCCCGAAGACAGTCGGTCTGTTGCCTCCTGCTGTTCAGGCAGACCGGTTGACGGATGCCGAGGTCGCTGCCTCATTCACATCGGACGATTTCTCCTGGAAAGACCGTATGCTTACCCTGAGTGTGTATTCGGAAGACCAGTACGATTCGGTGGCGGTGAGCCGGCTCCAGACGGGGGACACCATCGTCTACCAAGGCCAGTCCATAGCCGTGTGTGACATACAGGTGAAGGACAGCTTCGTGACCATAAACGGTGGTGTAGAAGAAGGCGGCGCCAACCTGACAGCCTGTGCCGGCGGCAAATACCGGGGCAGCCAGCTCGACGACCACTCCGTCTATACCGACCAGGGGAAGGTTACCCTGCCTTTGGCCGAAGACTTTGTACTGATTGACTGCGGTGCGAACCCTACCGACCCTTACGATACCATTAGGGTGAACCAGGAAGCCTATTTGCAGAAACTGCCGGAATACAAACAGACCTTCGGCCCGTTTGACACACGGGTGGAGGTAAGAGGCGGAAAGGTTGTTTCCGTTACCCGTCATTGGATACCCTAAGCTAAGCATTTGGCGGACCGGCCGCTTGCGCATCGCCTTGTTTGGTTGTTTGCCTTGTCGTTTTTTATTGCTTTTCCTGCCAATCGGCTTGCCACACTCGCGGGAAAAGGTTATCTTTGCCGCATACATTACCACGCAACGACATGACA
>CAVKJH010000085.1:0-18588 GCA_963656755.1 bacterium | reverse complement strand
AGCGTAGGGGTTTACCCCTACGGTTTTACGGTTCATCGTTTTTCCATCGCCCCTATAGGGGGCGCATAATTCAAATCATCATGCAGTTGAAATATGCGCCCCCTATAGGGGCGATGGAAAACTGATAGACATTCGTACGTAGGGCAAGCCCCTATCCTATAATCTGTATCCCCTACAGAGGCAATTTACAGCGAACATCGCAGACGCAACGGGCAAGCCCATTACATTTCGTCGACCGCCTTCTTGAGCCGGCCAAGCGCTTCCTCGAGAACGGCACGCGGCGTGCCCACGTTCATGCGCATAAAACCTTGGCCGCCTTGTCCGAACATCTCGCCGTCGTTGAGCGCGAGACGGGCTTTGTTGACAAACAGGTCGTTCAGTTTGTCGTGGTCCAGCCCCAACGAGCGGCAGTCGAGCCATACAAGGAACGAAGCTTGCGGACGCAACGGCTTTATGCCGGGAATGTTCCGGAGGCAGTATTCCTCTACGAATTTTATGTTTTCCTCTACATATTGCAACATATGTCTCCGCCATTCCTCGCCTTTGCTGAAGGCGGCGATGGTGGCGATGGGCGAGAACAGCGGTGCCTCGTTCAGCTCGTTGGCCGCAAGCCACGAGTAGAATTGGTTGCGCAGACGGTCGTTCGGCACGATGGCATACGAACTGACGATGCCGGCAATATTGAATGTCTTCGACGGTGCTCCGAACGTTATGCTGCATTGCGCAGCCTTTTCCGACGCTGTGGCGAAAGGCACATGACGGTTTCCCCACAGTGCCATGTCGCAGTGGATTTCGTCCGATATGACAATGATGCCACGCTCGTAGCAGAAGTCGGCTAGCCGGGCCAGCACCTCTTTTCCCCACACTATTCCGGCCGGGTTGTGGGGATTGGAAAGGATGAGCATGCGGCACTTGTCGTCGGCCACCTTCTCCAGATTGTCGAAGTCCATCGAATAGCTCCCGTCGGCGTTTTCCTTCAGCGGATTGAAGACCACCTGCCGGCCGTTGCCTTCGGGCGTAAGACGGAACGGGTGGTATACAGGCGGCTGGATGATAACCTTCTCGTCTTCTTTCACAAACACGTTGATGGCCATTCCGATGCCCTTCACAATGCCCGGTATGTAGCTCAGCCACTCTTGCTTCACCTCCCAGTCATGGTGGTTTTTAATCCATTTGCTTACCGTGGGCCACAGTTCGGCGGGCTCCACGGTGTATCCGAAGAGCGAATGGTCAAGGCGGCGGCGCAGTGCGTCGGTGATGAAAGCCGGCGTTTCGAAGTCCATGTCGGCAACCCACAACGGCAACAAGTCGCCGCGGCCGTATCGTTCTTCGAGCACCTCGTGCTTCAGGTCGCCGCTCCCCGAACGGTCTATTATCCTGTTGAAATCTGTCGTCTGCATATTGGTTTCCTTGTAAGTGTGGTTCTGTCAGTTCTTTTTAAGTGCCTGCTGTATGTCTTGGAACACATCGTCCATGTCTTCCAGGCCTACCGAGATGCGCACCGTGGTATCGAGCACGTCCATGGCGCGGCGTTCCTCGTCGGTAAAATTACCGAAGATGGTGCTTGCCGGGTGTATGGCCAGCGTACGGTTGTCGAAAAGGTTGGTGGCCCGTCTCACAAGCTTCAGCCTGTCGATCATGCCGAACGCCTCCTCCTTGCTGTGCAGGTCGACGGTCATCATAGCACCGGCGGTCCCGCCAAACTGTTCGCGGGCTATGGCGTGGAACGGGTTGTCGGGCAGTCCCACATAGTTCACGCACTTTATTTCGGGCAGTTCTCTGAGCCGGCCGGCCAGGTACAGGGCGTTCTGGCTCTGCACCCGGTAGCGGGCATCGAGCGTTTCCAGTCCGAGCGACTGCATGTAGGCCACATGGGGTGTCATGTAAGCGCCGAAATTGAAGAGCATCTCGTTCTTCATGCGCGAGCCGAAACCCTCGGCCGTGCCATAGTCTATCACAAGACCGCCCAGTGTCGTGGCGCCGCCCGAAAGGTATTTGGTGCTCGACACCACCTCGATGTCGACCCCCAGTTTCTTGGCCGAGAACTGGGTAAACGGAATGACGGTTGTGTCTGCCACAAGCGGTATGCCGTTCTCATGGGCAATGTTGGCCAGTGCCTTCAGGTCGGCCACTTCCATCTGCGGATTGGTAATGATTTCCAGGAAGATGCAGCAGGTGTCGGCATCGATGCGGCTGCGCACCTCCTCCAGGTTTATGAGGTCGCACGGACGTGCCTCCACGCCAAAGCGCGCCACCGACTGTGTCAACAGGGCAAAGGTGTTTCCGAACATGTGTCTTGAGGTAACGATGTTCTTACCGGCAGCGGCAAGGGCCAGCACCGTATTGCTGATGGCTGCCATGCCCGACGTGGTGGCTATCACATTGTCGGCTCCGGAGATGGCCTTCACCTTGTCTTCAAGATACATCACGGTGGGGTTCATCACCCTTGAGTAATCGGGGGCGATAACCCTGCCCGTAAAAGCATCGGCCATATCGGCGGCATTGTCAAACTCATAGGCGGCCGTGTGGTAGACCGGCATGCTCAGCGAACCGTAGGCATCGCGTTTACCGAACGGCGTGTCGATAGCCTTTGTTTGATTCTTCATTGTCGTGTTTAATCTTAGTTGGTCTGAATAGGTTTGCCATCGCCTGCGCCCCGCTCCTAGCCGAAACGTGCGGCGGTTGTGGCTGCATGTGCAATTCGGCTTGCAAAATTACGCTATTTTGCCGTGATAAACAAGCCGGCGCCTGAGAAATCTTCGTCATCCGTGCCGGCACCGGGGGCGCGAGGGAGCATGCCGTCCGTGCCGGCAAGGAGAAGAACGCGCATCCGGAGCCCACCACAACGCAAAGGAAGACATCGCGAAAGGCCTTTTTATCGCCGGTCGCCAAGAAATACAAGCGCATTGTTAGCTATATTTCATATCTTTTTTATACTTTTGCACATCGTTAAGCAGAGAAGATGAAGAAAACCCTATACAACAAGTTCGACAAAAAAGCCATTACCGGCTTACCGCAAGTCACGTTCCCAGGCCGGATCATCAGCATTATTTCGCCGGGCGAAACCCAAAAAGCCGTTGACTATCTCCTGTCGAGTGACATTCTCGGCGTAGACACGGAGACGAAGCCAGCGTTTCACAAAGGCGAGCACCACAAGGTGTCATTGCTTCAGGTGTCGAACCGCACCACCTGTTTTCTTTTTCGTCTGAACCTCACCGGCATCACCCCGGCCATCAAGCAACTGCTGGAAGACACTACCGTCAAGAAGATTGGCCTGTCGTGGCACGACGACATCCGCGGGCTCGAAGATCGCGAACCGTTCAAGCCGGGCCTTTTCATCGATTTGCAGGACATCGTGCCGTCGTTGGGCATCGAAGACCTCAGTCTGCAGAAACTCTATGCCAACATCTTCGGCCAGAAGATATCCAAGCGCCAACGCCTGTCAAACTGGGAAGCCCCTCTTCTCGACAACAAACAGCGCCAGTACGCCGCCATCGACGCTTGGAGCTGCATATTGCTGTACGAGGAGATCCTGCGGCTGAAGACCACCGGCGAATACGAACTCATAAAGGTGCCGGAACCGGAGTCGGCTGCCGCCAAACCGTCGGAAAGAAAGGAGACGGCCGAACGCCAAAGCCGAAGGACGGCCGAAGAATGACCGGGCCAGGCCCGCAATAACCACAGTCTTTAGAAGAAACACAACACGTCATGTACAAAAGCATATATCTGAAACGAGGAAAAGACGAGTCGTTGCTCCGTTTCCACCCCTGGGTGTTCTCCGGGGCCATACAACGTGCCGACGAAGGCATACAGGAAGGAGAGACCGTCCGCGTCATCACCCATTCCGGCGACTTCATAGCCGTCGGCCACTATCAGGTGGGCAGCATCGCCGTGCGCGTGCTGTCGTTCGACGACATCGTGGTCGACCAGGCCTTTTGGCGCGAGCGGCTTGCGGCCGCGCTTGCCATGCGCCAGCGCATCGGCATAGCCGACAATCCGCAGAACAACACCTACCGGCTGGTGCATGGCGAAGGCGACTGGCTGCCGGGCCTGATTGTGGACTGCTACGGCCAGACGGCCGTCATGCAAGCCCATAGCGTAGGCATGCACCTCAACCGCATGGAAATCTGTCAGGCTCTGACCGACGTCATGGGCGACCGCATCGGCCAAGTCTATTACAAGAGCGAGACCACACTGCCCTACAAAGCGCATCTCGACGAGGAGGACGGATTTATATTCGGCCATACCGACGACAATGTGGCTGTGGAGAACGGCCTCAAGTTCCATGTGGACTGGCTGCGCGGCCAAAAGACCGGGTTCTTCGTTGACCAGCGCGAGAACCGCTCGCTGCTCGAACATTACTCGCACGGCAAGTCGGTGCTCAACATGTTCTGCTACACGGGCGGCTTCTCCGTCTATGCCATGAGGGGAGGCGCACAGTGCGTCCATTCGGTTGACAGCAGTGCCAAGGCCATCGAAATCACCAACAGCAACGTGGCACTCAACTTTCCGGGCGACACACGTCATCAGGCTTTTTGCGAAGACGCATTCCGTTATCTGGAAAGCAAGGGCGAGGACTACGACATTGTCGTGCTCGACCCGCCGGCTTTTGCCAAGCACCGTGCGGCACTCCACAACGCCCTGAAAGGATACATCCGTCTGAACACCAAGGGACTTCGCCTTGTCAAGAAGGGTGGGCTGCTGTTTACTTTCAGCTGTTCGCAGGCCGTAAGCAAAGACCAGTTCCGCAGTGCCGTGTTCACGGCCGCCGCACAGACGGGTCGCAAGGTGCGCATCCTGCATCAGCTTCACCAGCCTGCCGACCATCCCGTGAACATCTACCATCCGGAGGGCGAATACCTCAAAGGTCTGGTGCTTTATGTGGAATGAGGAACAGTTGTAATGACCTGTTGCAGAAACGACCGTATGGAAAACGACTTTCTGAAAAAGATTTCTGAAGACATAAGCCGTCACGACCTGCTGCGTCGTGACGGCTTTTACATTGTGGCGTTGTCGGGCGGGGCCGACAGCGTGGCGCTGCTGCGCTCCCTCGCCGCCCTGGGCTATCGGGTGCATGCCGCCCACTGCAATTTCCACCTGAGAGGTGAGGAGAGCAACCGCGACGAACAGTTCTGTGTGCGGCTATGCGAAACGTTGGGTGTCGAACTGCACCGAATCCATTTTGACACAACCGATTATGCCCGTTTGCATAAAGTATCTATTGAGATGGCGGCCCGCACGCTGCGCTACCGCTATTTCGGCCAGTTGTGCCACGACATCCAGGCCGACGGCATCTGCGTGGCCCACCACAGCGACGACCAGGCAGAGACCATACTGCTCAACATCGTTAGGGGTACAGGCCTGCGCGGTCTGCAAGGCATGAGATGGCGCAACGGCAACATCCTCCGCCCGATGCTGGGTGTTTCGCGCTGCGACGTGGTCTGCTTTTTGGAAGGCATCGGCCAAGACTTCGTCACCGACCGCACCAATCTCGAAGACGACGTGCAGCGCAACAAGATCCGCCTGAACGTCATGCCCGTCCTGGAAAGTATCAATCCGGCCGTCAGGGACAACATCCTGCGCATGGCCGGCCATCTGGGCGAGGCGGAGACCATCGTACGCCAGTCGCTCGACGAACAGGCCCGCAGGGTATGCACCGAGCCCGCAAGTCCCGTGCTGCTCGACATCGATTTGCCGGCACTCATGCGGCAACCGGCTCCCGAGAGCCTGCTTTGGCATCTGCTGAGCACCTACGGGTTTAGTAGAACGCAAGTGGAAGAAATGACTGTAAACCAAAGCAATGGCAACGTATGGACGAACGGCGAACGGGTAGCGGTTATCGACCGCAGCCATCTGTGTGTCATCGACAAGGCGGAGTGGGAGAGCTGCACGGTGTCGATGCGTATTCCCGAATGTGGCAACTATGTTCTTCGGCAAGGGTCACACGAAATGCGCTTCACGTTCAGCGAAGAGACGGGCTGTCCCGACCCGTCGCGCCAGGCGGCCACGGCAACCGTCGATGCCGACCAGGTGGCGTTCCCGTTAACCCTGCGCACCACACAGTCCGGCGACCGCTTTGTGCCTTTCGGCATGAAAGGCAGTAAACTGGTGTCCGATTTTCTGACCGATGCCAAGGCCACAGCCCTGGAAAAGCGGCGCCAACTGGTGCTGGCCGACCGCACAGGCACCGTGGTGTGGCTGGTGGGGCGGCGCGTGGACGGCAGGGCGGCCATCGACCGCAACACCACAAAGAGGGTGCTGACTGTTAAAATGGCATGAATTTGACCTATGTTCGTTGAAAAACGGCACAGGCCGGCACCAGTGACAAAATAAATATGTATTTTTGCAGAAGTTAGTATCAACATCATATCAATTGCATTATGTTCACAGAAGCAGACAAGAGACAGATTGAAAGCCGCGGCATGACCGTGGAACAGGTAGAACACCAACTTGTTCAACACCGGGAAGGCTTTCCCTTTTTGAAGATACAGGCTGCAGCAGCTGTTGGCAAGGGCATTCTGGTTCCCGACACTGCCGCACAGAAAGAGGCACAAGACGAGTGGGACGCCTATAAGCGTCAGGGCCACAAGGTGGTGAAATTCGTACCTGCGTCGGGTGCCGCCAGCCGCATGTTCAAGAACATGTTTGCCTTTCTCAACGCCAGTTATGATGCTCCCGAAACCGATTTTGAAAAAGCCTTTTTCGACCATATCAAGCAGTTTGCCTTCCATGAGGCACTGAGCGCAAAGTGCATGGCCAACAACGGAAAGAGCGCAGATCAGCTCATTGCCGAGGGCAACTACAAAGCGGTGGTGGCCAACCTGCTGAATGTCGAAGGCCTGAACTACGGGCAATTGCCCAAGGGGCTGCTGCTGTTCCACGAGTATGCCGACGGGCCGCGCACGCCGATGGAGGAACATCTGGTCGAGGCCGCTCTCTACGCCGAGAGCAATGGCGAGGCCAACGTGCATTTCACCGTGAGCCACGACCACCTGCAACTCTTCGAGCAGCGGGTTGCCGAGCGCAAGCACTACTACGAGGAGAAATTCGGCGTAAAGTACAACATATCGTTCTCCGAGCAGAAGCCGAGCACCGACACGATTGCCGCCAACCCCGACAACACGCCCTTCCGCAATGAGGACGGCACGCTGCTTTTCCGCCCCGGCGGGCACGGCGCTCTCATCGAGAACCTCAACGACATAGATGCCGACATCGTCTTCGTGAAGAACATCGACAACGTGGTGCCCGACCGTCTGAAGGACGACACGGTGATGTGGAAACAGATTATCGCCGGGGTGCTCGTAACCATGCAGCGAAAGGCTTTCAACTATCTGGAAACCATAGACTCAGGACAGTACAATCACGAAAAGCTTGAAGAGATAATCCGCTTTGTCCAGCGCGAGCTGGGCTGCCGCAAAGCCGATATCAAGGAATTGGAAGACGCCGAACTGGTGTGCTATCTGAAGAGCAAGCTCAACCGGCCGATGCGCGTATGCGGTGTGGTGAAGAACGTCGGCGAGCCCGGCGGCGGCCCGTTCCTGGCCTACAACCAGGACGGAACGGTGAGCCTGCAAATCCTGGAGAGCAGCCAGATCGATACCAACAACGCCGAATACATGAAGATGTTTGCCGGCGGCACCCACTTCAACCCCGTGGACCTGGTGTGCGCCACCAAAGACTATCGCGGCAAAGCCTTCGACCTCCGTCAGTATGTAGACCCACAGACGGGCTTCATCAGTTCGAAGAGCAAGAACGGGCGCGAACTGAAAGCCCTCGAACTGCCGGGCCTGTGGAACGGAGCGATGAGTGATTGGAACACCATCTTCGTGGAAGTGCCATTGGCGACGTTCAACCCCGTAAAGACGGTCAACGACCTGTTGCGCGACAGCCACCAAGGCTAACCCACACGGAACCGACCACCTGCAACACATACAGAGCAGAATACCCATGCCGGGGCTTCTGCTCTTTTATTATGTGCTCCCGACAGGGTAGGGGGGGGCAAATATAGGATAGGGGTTCTTGCTTACGCAAGCGACAAAGTCGAGCGCGCCCCTACGTTTGGCACAATTATCAATTACGTTGCCCCTGCAGGGACCAAAACGGCAAGCCCTGAAAGACGGTACATCACGGCAAGCCCTGGAAGGGCGCAACGGTCGCAGACCAGGGTGAGCAGAGCGGCACGGCCGCGATGCGTAACCCTGGGTTAAGCCGTATCGGAGGGCATCTGGCCTGTAAGGTCAGCACGGCAGTCGGGAACTAATAGCATCACGCCCCGTGTTGTGCTGACCTTACAGGCCAGCGCCACCACCGGCTATGATAACCCAGGGTTACAGATGTCACTGCGTTCCATCTTCACCCTGGGCTGGGATCGTTGCGCCCTTTCAGGGCTTAGCGTGTATCATAGAGCATGACATACGCCATGGTTATTGGCGAATTGCGCCCGTGTAGTATTTGTCGCCCCTCCAGCGAGCTGAGTTACAAGAGCTTGCGGATGGACTACGCCGCAAGAGATTTGCGCGCCGCAAGCAGTAACCGTACCGAGGCGTTACGGCCGCTCGTAGACAGGCAACGCCTTCTTTACGGCCTTGCCGTTCTCTACAACCGTGACATAGCACTGGCGGTAACCGCAGGAAAGAAGCATCTTGCGTTCATTGGCATAATCAGGGATTGCTATTATATAGTCAGCCTTATGTGCGCCAATGGCATTTGCCCGTTCATTTTTCATTGTTTCGGAAGCACCGAACTGCAATGCCCAGTACTTGCAGGCCGGAAGAGCGCGTGCACGAAGTCCCCATCCTATTTCATAACACGAATACATAATTTTACAATAGGGTTTGCGCATGAGAATCTGCTCGGCAGCAACAAATTTTGCCGGAGGGTCGTCGGCCATAAAAGCAAGTCGGTCGGAATGTACGTTAAACGCAATTCCCACAAAATAAACCACAGACATTAGCACACAATATTTCTTTTGTGACATACGTTGCAACAGGCCTGATTTCAGCCGAGCGAGTTCACACAAAGGATATACAAAAAACGGGATGGATGCAGCCGAATAATGGCGGGCGCAGGGTTTCAGTACTATAAAAAGGAAAAATGGCACAAATGCCAGCAAGATCCACCACGAAAAACGTCGTCGCAGACATAATACCACAATAGATGCCAATATGACGCACTGCGCCATTGTCTTAAATGTGGTGGGCAGATTGGTACTGTTCTTTACAACAAACGCTTTCCACATGCCCATTCCAAATCCATTATCAGTAATAAGAAAGGTATTGACGAAATACTCATTCACCATATCAACGAAACAACCTTTGAACCCGAGATACGCCACAAACGGCAATAACGGAAATATGATTCCAGCCAGTCCACATGCAATAGCACAAACACAATGCCTTTGCAGCGCGATAACAGCGACAACAATGGCCATGCCGCCCATCATGAAAAACAAGTTCCATTTGACAAGCAGACACCATGCCATACTCACACCAAGCCAAAAAGCGTATTTCTTCAGTTCGGGGCCTGACGGTTGCAACAATGCGCGGGTCATACAATATATTCCGGCACATATCCATGGCATACAAAAATCTTCGGCACGCACTTCATCGTGAATTTCCCGAAAAAACAACAGAACGGACATCATTACCAAGACAACCACCGCCTCGCGTCTACCGCCAAAGAGTCGTGCCGTACGCCACAATATGTCAAACGTAAAAGTGTAGGCCACCACACTAAGCCAGAACACCCCAATATAAGAGGTAGGCGAAAGCAGATAGCCGATGCCGTAGATGAGCCATAACAGCGGCCCTTTGGAGTCGGCAAAGTCAACATAAGGAGTCATGCCCTCCATCCATGCCTTGCCGCAAGTGAAAAACCAGGCTGAATCACAACGTGGACTCCAGTAGGCCATCAAAAACGAGTCGGGCGAGAGAAATGTCAAAAGGAAGAAAGAAAAGAGGAAAAGACCTACCCAGCGAAATAATGTAAGCCTACAGGGGGGGTGAATTGCATAATGTTCATAAAGCAGCAATAAAAGAAAACATTTGTCACACCGCCACCATTGTCGGGCACAGATGTAACACAAACGGATGCAAAAGTAACAAAATGTTTCGGGATAAACAACGGAAATGCCGGATTTTATGGAAATGCCGGCAAGGGTAGGGTATTATTTCGGACGCATGCCCCTGTGTAGGGGGCGCATATTTAAATTGCATTGTGCGTTTAATTATGCGCCCCCTACAGGGGCAATCTCCGCACGTCTCGCGGTTGCGCAAAGAAACGGCCGGTACCGTTCAAAGCCACTGCACCAGACCTTCCATCGGCGCTTTGACGATGCGGCCCAGGTGCATGCCCTCTTCGCGCATCACCTCCTCGAGCGGCTGGCGGTAGATTTGGGCAATGCTGCCGTTGAAGCCTATGGGCAGACGGTCCCACCCGTCGTACTGCTTCACGTTGCGCTGAAGGAACGACCGGAAGTTCTCCTTTACAAACTCGTAGACCACAGGTTCGTGGAGGTTCTCCCCGATGAAGGGCATGAACGAGGCCAGGAACGTGTTGGGGCACGGTTGCCGGTAGACCCGGTCGATGATGTCGGCGGCCGTCAGTCCGTACTTCTCGTTGAAACGGGCTGCAATGGCCTCCGGCCACTGGTGCTTCAGCAAGTTGCCCAGCAGGTACTTGCCCATCGATGCACCGCTGCCCTCATCGCCGAGGATAAAGCCCAGGGGCGACACGTTTTTCACGATGCGCTGGCCATCGTAGGCACACGAGTTGCTGCCCGTTCCGAGGATGCACGCGATGCCCGGCTCACGGCCGCAAACGGCGATGGCGGCGCCGAGCATGTCGGAAGCCACCATACACTGTCCACCGACGGCAAGCACCGACCGCAGGGCCTGCTCCACGACGGGCTGTTTCTCGGGGGTGCAGCCCGCGCCGTAGAAATAGACGGCATCGACCGCAACCCCGGACAACAGCGGCAACAGGTTGGTGCGCAACTCTGCCGCAATCTGTTCGCCGCTTAACTGAAAGGGGTTCAATCCCCTGGTCTTCAACTCTTTTACGGCCCGATGGTTGTCCACCAGTGCCCAGTCGGTCTTGGTAGAACCGCTGTCTGCTATCAATATCATGTTATGTAAATACCGTTGTCGTTAATGTCTGTTGTACGGGCGATACGCCGTTTATACCTGTTCCTTCTTTCCGAAAGCCGGGTCGATCTTGATGAATGCCGTCACGATGAACGTGATGACGCAGAAGCCCATCACGGCCACAAAGAAATGTCGGTAGCCCATCATGTCCTTCAGCCAGCCACTGGCCATGCCGGGGAGCATCAGGCCGAGGAAGGTGATGGCCGTGCAGAGAGCATAGTGGGAGGTCTTATACTTGCCCTGCGAATAGTAGAGCATGTAGAGGGTGAGCGCCGTGAAGCCCATGCCGTATCCGAACTGCTCCACGAAGAGGCAGGAGCTGATAAGCAGCAGACTGGACGGCTGCGCATAACTCATGTAGACGTAGACCACATCGGGCAGGGTCAGGGCACACACGAACGGCCACAACCACCGTTTCAGTCCGTCGCGCGAGGCCAGCCAGCCGCCCACGATGCCGCCGCCCAACAGACCGATAAGTCCCACCGTGCCGTTGGCTATGCCAAACTCGATGGGCGACAGTCCCAGTCCGCCCTCGCTGACGGGGCGCTGCAGGAAAGTGGCCGTCATCTTGGTCAGCAAGGCTTCGGGGAACCGGTAGAACAGCAGGAACAGCAGCACGAAGACGAACGACCGCCAGGGCACCTTGGTAACGAAGGATACCAGCGTGTCCTTGAGGCCGACCACCACTTCGCGTGCGCTCGACGGCCGGTTGGCATCGGCCTGGGCGTGGGGCAGTATGTAGCTGTGCCACAGCCACAGCATGATGAACAGAGCCGCCAGTCCGTAGAACACGAGGCTCCATGTGAAGGCCTTGTCGTCGCGCAGGTAGCGCTGCAGCAGTCCGGCCAGCGAGATGAGCACGCCCTGTCCGAAGATGACGGCTATGCGGTAGAACGTGTTGCGGATGCCCACGAAGAGGCTTTGCCGGTGTTCGTCGAGAGCAAGCATGTAATAGCCATCGGCCGCCACGTCGTGCGTGGCACTGAGGAAGGCCATGAGGAAGAAGCAGCACATGGTGCCCTGAAACCAGAGGGGCGTGCTCAGCGTGAACGCCACACCGGCCAGCGAGGCACCGAGCAGCAGCTGCATGAGTGTCACCCACCAACGCTTGGTGCGGTAAAGGTCGACGAAGGGACTCCAGATGAACTTCAGCACCCAGGGCAGCTGCAGCCACCCGGTGTAAAGGCCAATCTCGGTGTCGGTAAGTCCCAGCTGCATATACATGGTTACCGCCACCACGGTAACCAGCACGTTGGGCAGTCCTTCAGCAAAATAGAGGGTGGGTATCCAGCCCCAGGGCGATGTGTGGTGTTGATGCTTCATGCCTGTTGCTTGCGGTTCTTGGCAATGCGTGCCATGAGTTCCCAGGTGCGCATGCGGTCTTTGTACGTATTGTTGCGGTTCTCTTTCTCGATGCTCAGGTCGCCGTCGGAGTTGTCGTCCCAGCGGCGGCAGTTGTAGAGCGGTTCATAAATGCGACCTATGGCGTAGTTGCGGCTGATGGCCAGCCCCAGGGCGTAGTCCTCACCATAGTTCACGTTGGGCAGATGTATCTCGCGCAGCACGGGCGTGTAGAACGACCGCGGCGCACCCAGTCCGTTGATGCGCAGGGCGTTGTTGCGCCCGTTGTCGGGTGTCCACTCCCTGTGGTCGATCAGGCCGGGAGGCAGCACGTTGAGGTCGATGTCGGTAAGCGTGTAGGCACCGATGAGCATGGCACACTGCTGGGCGTGGAAGGCATCGACTATCTTCTGCAGCGTGTACTCGTCGGCATACACGTCGTCGGAGTCGAGCTGAGCGATGAAGCGTCCGCAACGGGCATCGTGCGCAGCAAGGTTCCAGCTGCCGCCCACGCAGAGGTCGCGCCGGTCGGTCACAAGATGTATGATACGGGGGTCGGCCTTCGCCATCTCGGCCACCAGTTCGGTGGTGCCGTCGGTGGAGTGACATTCCGGACCGTTCTCCACCACAAATATATTGTACTCGAAATCGGTCTTCTGGCTGAGTGCGCTCTGCAAGGCATCCTTGATGGTGCGTATGCGGTTGCGCACGGGTATCATGATGCTGGCCTCAACGGGAAAGACACCTTCGTCGACGCAGGTCGGCCTGTAGTCGCCCGGTGCCAGATATCCCCCCACCGCCTTGAGGTGGTCGGTGCAGGCGTGCTCCATCTCGATCTGCGAGTTGCGGTTCTTGGGGTCTACATAGTCGAAGAGGCGTTCGCCCGTCTTGCGGGTGTCGAGTTCCACCTCCGAGTAGAGGTATTCGTTGACATGCACGATTGTATGGGTCTGCGAGAGTTTCAGCCGAAAATCGTAGAAGCCGGCTGCCTTGTAGTTGGCCGTCATGCGGCCGGCCACCTGCTGCAGGGCCTCGGTGCGCAGCAGCACCACGCTGCCGAAGTTGAAGTCGTCGCGCAGGCTGCCCTGCTGGTAGTCGATGGCGGGAGCCTCAACGCGGCATCCGTCGGCGGTCAGCTTGTAATGGTCGGCATAGACCATGCCGGCACCGGTCATTTCGGCCACCGACAACATGCGCTCCAAGGCCAGATAGCCCAGCTGTATGTACTGGCGGTTCAGATAAACAAGGGTATAAGGAGCGGCGGCTTTGGCGGCAATGGCACGCCAGGTGTCGCTCTCGGTCATGCCGGTGGGCAGGAATGTTACCTCGCCCACAAGCTCCTGTTGCAGACACGCGCGGTTGCGCCGGGTTTCCTCCTCCGTACCGCAAGGCAGGAAACAGTCTATCAAACGATGCATACTCGATAAATTCTTTATTGCAGTATAAATGGTATTTTTATACTGCAAAGTTATATAGAAAAACCGAAAAGGATATGTCCGACGGATGGTTTTTATTCGGCAACACATAATTTACGGGAGAAAAAGCATATCTTTGCAAAAGAAACCAATCATCAGCTTATATGAAGACTTCTCTTTTATCATTGGCACTGGTCTTGTCGGTCTCAGCATCGGCACAGACCGACGTGACAGCCGGCTATGTGCGCAATGCGTCGTTCGAGAACGACAACATTGCGTCGCTCACCGCTGTCAACAATGCCGCCGACGGTCTGCGGGGCTACCGCCTGTCAGCACCCACAGGATGGACCGTCAGTAGCACCGGTACGCTGGGGGCATCGCTGCTCGTCACGGCCGACTGTTTTACGGACAACAATTTCGGCAAGGTAACCACCATGGCCGACGGCCAGCAGGCTTTCTACATGCGCATGGGATGGAGCACCAATGCCACGACCCTGCAGCAGACACTGGAATACCTGCCCGCCGGCACCTACCGGCTGACGGCCGACGTGCGGTCGGCCTATGCCAACAACGCCGCGTCGTCGCTCAGACTGTTTGCCGGCAACAAAGGCACCTCGCTGACGTTCAATGCGGGCGAGGCTTCCTGTTTCGCCTCGATGGCCTGGCAGCAGGTGGGCGTGACATTCACCACCACCGAAACGGCCGATGTCAACGTCGGCATGCAGGTGGACTGGCTGTCGGGGGGTAGCTGCATCATGATCGACAACGTGCGCCTCACGCAACTGCCCGAAGGTTATGTGGACCCTTCCGAACAGCAGGACTCCGTGAAAAGCATCACCGAGGGGGTCATCACCGCCGACTTTGTGAACGAGGCCGTCATGAAGGGCGACCTGCTGCAGATGCTGGCCCGGTTTGCCCAGTACCTGAAGAACGATTTCCAGGACTGTGTGGCAACCAACAGCATCGGCGAAGCCTGCGGATGCTTCAAGAGCAACAGCACCATGCAGGCCAACGAGGATGGTGTGCGGTCGAACGCCGACCTGGGCATGATCGCTGCATTTCTCGTGAAATATGGCAAAGGAAAGGTGACGCTGCCCGAGGGCGTCACATGGACCGACCTTGAAGACATGGCACGCAAGAGCCTCGTCTTTGCCTATTCCACCCACAAGGCCAACCGGCTGAAAACATGTTCGGGCAACAACTACTGGGGCTCCACCGGCACCAGCGACCACACATGGGAGAGTTCGCTGTGGGCCATGTCGGTGGCCTATTCAGCTTTCTTCCAGTGGGACAGCCTCAGCGACGCACAGAAAGGATATGTCAAGGCTCTGCTGAAGGCTGAATGCAACTACGAGCTGCAGCGCACCATACCGACCGGTTATGCCGGCGACACCAAGGCCGAAGAGAACGGGTGGGAGGCCGACGTACTGGCCGCTACGCTCGGTCTGTTCCCCGACGACGAACTGGCACCGCAGTGGTTCGCCCGCTTGCGCGAGTTTGCCGTCAACAGCTACAGCCACCGCAGTGATGCCGACGACACAACCGTGATTGACCCCGGTTACGACGAAACGACCGTGGCCGACCTGTACAAAGGGCAGAACCTGTACGACGACTACACGCTGCAAAACCATAACTATTTCCACACGTCATACCAAAACGTGGTCATCCAGGAGCTGGGCGAGGCGGCCCTGGCCCTGAAACTCTTCCAGAACACGCTGTACGGAAAGGAAACGTGGCAGACCAATGCGCTGATGCACAACAACAGCGAGGTGCAGAAAGAGGTGCTCAACTGGCTGGCACTGGCCGACGGCGAACTGGCCATGCCCAACGGCAACGACTGGAGCCTGTTCCTCTACGACCAGATTACCAGCTACACGACCAACGCCTGTTTCCTGCGCGATGCCGACGCACTGATGCTGGAAAACCTGGCCTACAAAATGATCAAGGCACGCCAGCAGACTACCGACGACGGGGCGTGGCTGCTGCGGTCGGACATCGGCGCACGGCGCATGGGCGTGGAGGCTCACCGCGTGATGATGACCTGGCTGATGCACGAGGCACAGTCGACCGACCAGCTTGCACCATCCGACTTCGCCGATTTCCGCGAACGCTACGGTGCGGCAAAGGTGTTTACCTCGCAAAACATCGTGAGGGGATATACGCGCGACCGCTTCACCACGTTCTCGTGGGCACCCGGCATAAGCAGCTACACGGGATACATTGCCGCCAACTCGGTGGACAAGAACAAGATTGTGGTGCCTTTCAAGGCCAACAACACCGGCAACTTCCTCGGCTGGTACACCGTGAACGGAAAAAACACCAACGCAACCCCGGTGGTCAACGGCATCTACCAACTCAAGGGTGAGGCTTGGGTCATGAACGGGGAGCTCGCTACCAACGACGCTACACTCGACAACCGCTTCGCCATCTATTCCACACCGGGCAATGCGGTTATCTACCTCGACTATGTAACGGGGTTGACAGCGGGTACCGTCACACGCGAACAGGGCGGCCTGATGGCCATCTCCACTGACACGCTGACACGCACACGCCGCACACTCTACTCGGAGGAGGGCACGAAAACGCTCGACGGCACCCAACTGACCACCCTGGAAACCGACTGGGTGAACATAGACAACGCCTTGGGTGTTGTGGCTCCCAACGGAAAGAAAATGGCTTTCGGTGACAGGGCCAACAACAACTCGGTGCTGACGGCCAAGCTCTATCCCGCCTACGACACCCAAAGCCGCGCATTTGACAACGGCACCGTGGTGGACCGCCGTAACATCGTGTATTACAGCAATGTGAACGCCGCTACCACACGCAGCATGAACGAAGGACTGGTTGCGTTGCGCGATGCTCTTCCGCAAGGATGGAACGGCGTGATCGCAGCCGACCCCGACTCGGTGCGCTACCTGCTGCTGAGCAATTTCTGCAGCGAGGAAAAAGCCACCCTGGCCGGCATCGGCACGTCGCTTGGCGCTCCGGTATTCACGGTGCCCACCACCATCAACAAGTCGGTGGTGACGGAAGCCACTTTCACAGCCGAGCAGAACAACAGCGTGGCATACCCCATACATTTCTTCATCACGGGCAACCATGTCACTGCCATGCAGGACTCTACGCACAAGGCCATAAATGTGCGCAACGATGTCGACTGCGAAACGGTCATCACCGTGAAGGTGGCCATGGACGGCAAGGTGACGGAAAAGACCGTCACGCTGACCACCGACGTGAAAGTGAGCTGGACCAACGGTGAACTGGTGGTGGAAAGCGCCCCTTTCCCCGAAGCGGTCGGCGACACGCTCACGGCAGGATACACCGACGTCACCGACCGCTATCTGACTAACCCCAACTTTGAACAGGACGAGACCTACGGCATTTTGAGCCAAAATGTTACAGCAAGCGGTGTGACCTATGCCCAATGCTATACCAACGCCGTGAAGGCATCCGATGCCAAATGGCCCAACATTCTCGCCGTGAAAGGATGGGACGCAGCCGACCGGCTCGCTGCCGGCAGCAACTATTGCCGCATGTATTCCATGCCCTACAGCTCGACGCTCTATTGCGTCAGCCCGTCGTCGGTAGGCAATTACGCGGCACGCACGGCACGGCCGGTGGCCGACGACAGTTGCGGGGTGCGGTGCCTGACGGTGCTGAACTCTTGGGACGCAGGAGCCAATGCCATCAGACAGACCCTAACTCTGCCCAAAGGCTGCTACCGTCTGTTGGTCGACATGAAGTACGAGTGCTCCAACCAAACGGGCAACGACGGCACAACCGTCACCACCAGCGGCGGTAACACCAACTACAGCCTGACGGGCGTGGCCATAGGAAGCGAAAGCCACTATGCCTATCCTGCCACGGCCAACATGTGGAACGTGATGCCTTTCGACTTCGAACTGGGCGAACCGACCGAGGTCGTGGTGAGCATCGGGTACCAAAGCAGTAAGGCAACCGGCGCTGCCAACAACACCTTATTATATATTGACCATGTACGGTTGTTGGAGAAGATAACCGACGGAATTGAAGAGGTTGTGCACAACGACACCCGCAACGCCTCGAAGGCCACATACAACGTACTAGGGCAGAAACTCGAACGCCCCATGCGCGGCATCTACATACAGGGTGGCAAAAAGTACATAAGGATAAAGTAAGCGGGGGCCGACCCGAAACCGGAACCCGACAAGATTATTCCCAAGTCGCTCCAGGCATGCAGAAAATTGCGGCTACGCAAAAAGAACTGCATACCGGGAGAGGCTTGGGAATTTGATTGCCAAACCACTAAATGGCACGTTTGGTGCAAAAAAACACGCCGAACATTTGGTGGTTTAAAATAAAAGCATTACCTTTGCATCGCATTTGAGAAACAGGTGCTCAAGACTTTACGAAGCAAAGGAAGTTTGGGTGAGTGGCTGAAACCAGCAGTTTGCTAAACTGCCGTACGCGATTAGCGTACCGGGGGTTCGAATCCCCCAGCTTCCGCAAGAGTTTTAAGCTCTGTAAGGAGATATTTGAAATAATGCTCGGTTCATCTAACGGTTAGGATACAAGATTCTCAATCTTGGCATAAGAGTTCGATTCTCTTACCGAGTACTTCTCCGGTTGTTTCTATAGCATACTTGTAAAGGTGGATTCATCTAATGGTTAGGATACAAGATTCTCAATCTTGGCATAGGGGTTCGATT
>CAVKJH010000084.1:0-19269 GCA_963656755.1 bacterium | reverse complement strand
GCCCCTGTAGGGGGCGCATAATTCAAATCATCATGCGGTTTAAATATGCGCCCTCCTACAGGGGCAAAAACTGCACAAACACTGCATATTTTGATACGAATTTTGAACACCGTACCCTATGGGACTGGTTTCTTCGATTTTTAGCGGATACCAATAGAAAGGTATCCTATCGCAACGCGATAGCTATCGAACGGCAATGCGATAGCTATCAAACGGCGATGCGATAGCTATCGAATGGCAATGCGATAGCTACCGAATGGCAGAAGGCTAAAAATTGCCATTCATCTTCTCGCCGAACTCTTTCGACACATAGTTGTAGAGACTCTTGCAACATTCGGCCGAGAACTCCATGGCGCAACCCACCACTTCGTCCCACTGGCTTTCTGCAAGACCGTTGGCCAGCATGTCGCGCGTGATGCCGTATTTCAGCAGACCGTAGATAAATCCGGCGTTGAAATTGTCGCCCGCACCGATGGTGCTCACCGTGTTCGACTGCTGCACAGGGTAACTGCGCTTCAGTCCGTTTTCGGCCCTCACCTCCACAGCATTGCCCCCCTGGGTATAGATGAACTTCTTGCAATAGAACGAAACCTCAGCCGAATAGACCTTGTCGGGGTCCTGCATGCGGTAAAGCACATCGAAATCCTCGCGGCTGCCGCGCACGATGTCGGCATACTCCAGGTTTTCCAGATAGTTGGGCGTGATTTTCATCACCTCGTCGCGGTGCGACGAACGGTAGTTCACGTCGTAGTAGATGATGGCTCCGTGCGCACGGGCATAGTCGAGCAGCCCCACGATCTGCGGGCGTATGACCGGGTTGACAGCATAAAACGAGCTGAACACCACGATGTCGTCGGGCTGTATGTCGGGGTAGATAAAGTCGAGCTGGTCGTGCGGATGGTCCTTATAGAACAGGTATTCGGCATCGTTACGCTCGTTGAGAAAGGCCAGCGAGATGGGCGACTTGGAGTCGGGGAACACATTCACATGGTCGGCATTGACCCCGTTCTCGCGGAGAAAACTGATGACGTGCTCGCCCACCCGGTCGTGGCCCGCCTCGCCGATAAACGTGCCGTTGACCCCGCAACGGCCAAGCGATATGAGCGCATTGAAGGCCGAGCCGCCGGGATAAGCGCCGATGGGCTGTCCGTTTTTGAAAATGATGTCGAGAACCGTCTCTCCCACTCCTATAACTTTTCGCATATTCTTTATTCGGTATTGTTCGTTCATAATAAAAGCCGCACGCTCCGCGCACGGCCTCTGTCGTATTGCAGACTGCAAATTTCTGTATTTTCAGGCACATTTCAAAGCATTTTTGGGTATTTTTGCACACGAAATGAAATATAACACTTGCACGCTCAGCAACGGCCTCCGGGTCATACACCTGCCCTCGGCCTCGCCCGTGGTTTACTGCGGCTATCAGGTGAAAGCCGGTACACGCAACGAAGAACCGGGCGACGAAGGGCTGGCCCATTTCTGCGAGCATATCACCTTCAAGGGAACGGGACGGCGCAGCGCCTGGAACATACTCAACTGCCTGGAGCAGGTGGGCGGAAGCCTCAACGCCTACACCAATAAGGAAGACACCTGCTACTACGCCGCCATCCTCAAGGAACACATGGCACGCGCCGTGTCGCTGCTTACCGACATGGTGTTCCGTTCCAGCTACCCGCAAGCCGAAATAGACAAGGAGGTCGAGGTAATCTGCGACGAGATTGAGAGCTACAACGACTCGCCCGCCGAACTGGTCTACGACGAGTTTGAAAACCTGCTTTTCGCCGGTCGGCCACTGGGCCACAACATCCTGGGGACGGCCCGTAACGTGCGGTCGTTCACCACCGCCGACGCCCTGCGGTTCACCCGCAGGCACTACCGTCCCGACAACGCCGTGTTCTTTGCCTACGGCGATATCCCGTTCGCTTCACTCATCAGGATGCTCAACCGGAATATGGGGGCGGAAGCGGTGGGCGCAGCCAATACCGAACTGCTACCAAAACCAGACAATTCTCTGCAAGAGAAAATCACCTCTTCCCCTATTGTAGAAACACATCCCGCCTCGTTCTCCACAAGCCATTGGGGGCGTGTCGTCGTAGCCGACCACGACACCCATCAGGCCCATGTGGTGCTGGGCAGCCGTTCGTACGACACCCGCGACCCGCGCCGCACAAGCCTCTACCTGCTCAACAACATGCTAGGCGGTCCCGGCATGAATGCCCGGCTGAACGTGGCCCTGCGCGAACGCCACGGACTGGTCTACACGGTGGAGAGTTCGATGGCGAGCTATAGCGACACGGGCGTATGGTGCACCTATTTCGGGTGCGACCACCACGACATACGGCAGTGCCTTCGTCTGGTAAGAAAGCAGCTCGACCGGTTTATGCAGGCACCCCTGACCGATGCCCAGTTGCGAGCCGCCAAAAAGCAGTTGACGGGCCAGATAGGCGTGGCCTGCGACAACCGCGAGAACTTTGCGCTCGACCTAGGGCGCGACTATCTGCACTACGGTTGGGAGAAAGACCCTGAGGTGCTGTGCCGTCGGGTGGAAGCCATAACGGCCGACAGTGTGATGAGCGTGGCGCGCGAACTGTTTGCCCCCGAAAACATGACCGTTCTCATCTTCAGCCGCAACGTCCGTCTGTAGCCAGACAGACGATGCGGCATGTCGCATGGCATATTCCGAAATAATCATTCCCCAACTAACGTCAACTCATTATTATCGACAACATCAGAAACGAGAGATACAACCATTCCATTTGCTCCATTGCAAAGACCGTTGTCTCTATTTTTATACAAAACGCCCGGCGCAACAAGTGCACCGGGCGTTTTGTTGATTGTATAAGTGCGGATGCGGGACCGGTCAGGCCACGGCATCAGCGTGCCACCTTCTGGCCGTCTACAATGAAGATGCCGTGTCCGAGACGGCTCAAGTCCTGACTATTGCGGCTAACCAGCCTTCCGTCGAGCGTGTAGATGCCCTTACGTGCCGTGCTGCGGTCGGCAGCCTGGCGGTCGGCAATGGCTTCCACGCGCAGGGCAGCAGCCGTCTTGGCACGCATCTGCGCTTCGTCGAGTATCACCCAGCGCTGGTTGGTAGCCGTGTTGGCCAGGTTGAACGTGCTGCGCGACACCGAACCGGTGTTGGTGCCCGTCAGCGTCCAGGGGTTACGGGCAGCATGGCGCGTAATCCAGAAACCGCGTGTGCCGTCATTGCCAACGTCCACACGACCCTTCATGAGCTGGAAGTCCTGCTCATCGCTGGGAGTCACGTCCTGCGCAACGAACTGCACCGAATTGAACGTAAGGTAATGGCCCGTGGCCGCATTGCGGAATTGGTAGTACTGGTTGGCGGGAGTGAAGGTCACATACCACGCGCAACTGTCGTTGGCAGTCAGGTCGTCGGCGTTGCCGGCGGCAAGAGCCACCGTCCCGTCGGTGCCCTGCTCGGCAAGGTACGACAGGTACAGACCGTTCTCAGCCTTCTCGTTGGTCAGGTAGTATTTCACGTTCTCCTGGTGCTCGAAAGCCCAGTAAGGCTCGGCATAGTGCTGCGACGTATGCTCCAGACCGTCCTCGCCGAGGGCCTGGCACACCAAACCGTTGCCGAAATAGAGCACATCGCTGTGATTGTCCTCATTGGCACCATTGATGCCGTAGGGCCACATGTGCTGGTAATCGCCGTGCAGGAACGAGCCGGTGGTGTTGTCCCAAAAATCGAGCACTGCCGACACGCGTTCGCCCAGCCAGTTGCCCGACCCCCGGTCGGCACCGCCGTAATTTTGGCTGCCGGAGCGCAACACGCCCACCACGCTCCACTGGGTATTGGCCCAGGGTATGACACCCACGCCGTGCAGCCACTCGTGCATGATGGTTCCCGCAGCCTGGTAGGAGGTGTTGGCACCTACGCTCATATAGCCGCCGTAGGAACACTCGGCTGTCAGCACACCCGAGTTGTAGCCCACATTGGGACGGTAGCCCTGTATCTCGGTCAGGTTGTTCCAGATGTCGGTGGCCGTGTTCACCGCATTGTTGATGCGCTGGCTGATGGCCTCGTCGCTGATGCTACGCACATAGGCCTGGATGTCGCCTTTGGGAATGGTGTAGAAGCGCACGGTGTTGCCGTAGGCCACATAACCCTGGCTGTTCTCCACATAGGCACGCATGAAGTACTGGGTAGCGGGCTGCAGGTTCTTGAAACAGTAGATGGTGCCGTTGTTACTGAGCGTCGTGGTATGCTTGGTGTCGGCCGTCGTGGGATTGGGGTGCGTGGCGATGACAAAGCCCTGCTCCTTGACGTCGGCCGAGGCAGCCGTGGTGGTCATGCGGCCGAAGGCCATCGTGGCACCGCGCGCATAGCGCGTGTCGGTCACCACATCGACCGAGCTGGTCCACTTGTAGCGTGCCACCGCGTCGTTCAGGTCGCTGGCGGCCAGCAGCAGGTCGGCGCAGGAGGCACCGTCGTCGGCCAGCACCTGTGTGGCCTGTTCCAGTGCGGTCTGCAGGTCGGCGGCACCCGTTGTGGCAGCACCGTCGAGCACGGCGGCGGCAGCCTCGACGGCCGTCTGCAGGTCGGCGCGGCGCAACTGCAGGTCGGCATCGCCGAGCGGCGTGGTGCGCAGAATCTTCACCCAGTCAACAACGGGCAGGGCGTGCTGTTCGGACCGCGATGAGAAACCGAGACGGATGCGGCCAGCCACCTCCTGGTCGAGGGTGAACGATATGGTATCGGTAGTCCATTCGTGGGGCGCAAACGACCGCTTGCTGAAGCTCACTCTTCTGCCCAAACGGGTATTATAAGGATGCCAGGCGCACGAGTTGGCACTCAGGGCGTCGTTGTCGGAAGCGTTGTAGACGGCCATCACCACCTTGTAGTCGCCGGCCGGCAGCTTCACGGAGTCCTGCAGGATATTGATGCCCGAGGAGACGGAAAGGCTAAAGGCCAGGCCGCCGCCGGCCTCACCGCCGAAGCCGGCGGCAGGCACAGCGCAGCCCGACACCGTCGTGCCGGCGCCCCATTGCCACACGCCGAGCACGCCTACCGTGGCAGCCGACACGTCCCAATGGCTTACTGCATGGATGCGGTCGGCTTCCACATTGCCGGTATCACCGACCGCATAGTTGAAGCCCTGATCGAAACCGGCATTCAGCAGGTAGGCCGACGTCACGTCGTAGTAGTCCTGCGCATGCACGCCCGACCAACAGCCTGCCACTGCCAGCGTAAGAAGTAGAGATTTTACTTTCATAAACGGATAAATTGACAGTAGTTAATGATTATTCTGATTATTGTTGCAAAGATACTACTTTTTTGCATCCGCCGGGAGGCAGGAGAATGAAAAAAAATGGTAATTTTGCATGACCGTTGGCCGCGTACGGGCCAACCATCCGTGCAATACACACATTGCGGAACACAACAAACCATCATACACATCATGAAATTGAAGAAAATCATTGCATTGGCGGCCATGGCCCTTTCACTGCCGGCATCGGCCGACGAGGGCATGTGGACGCTCTACAACCTGCCCACACAGGTCTACGACCAGATGTGCGGCTACGGTTTCCAACTGCCCTACGCAAACATCTACCAGGGCGAACAGGCCGTGAAAAACGCCGTGGTCAACTTTTCGGGCTACTGCTCGGGAGTGGTGGTAAGTCCCGATGGCCTGGTCTTCACCAACCACCACTGCGGTTTCGAGAGCATCCGCTCACACTCGACCGTCGAGCACGACTACATGCTCAACGGCTTCTACGCCAAGAGCTACAGCGAGGAACTGCCCAACGAGAACATGTTCGTGGCCTTCATGGTGAAACAGGAGGACGTGACGCCAAGGCTCGAACAGGCCGGCTTCAGCAAGCTGGGCCGCGAGGGCAAAGCCGCTGCGGTCGACTCGCTGGAAAACCTGCTGACCCAGCAGGCCAAGGCCCAGGACTCGTCGTACTACGTCAGCATCGATGCGTTCTACGAAGGCAACCAGTGGATAGCCACGACCTACCAGCAGTTCGACGACCTGCGGCTGGTTTTCACCATCCCCAAGAGCATGGGCAAGTTTGGCGGCGAGACCGACAACTGGATGTGGCCGCGCCAGACGTGCGACTTCAGCGTGTTCCGCATCTACGCCGACCCGAAGACCAACGGCCCGGCCCACTACTCGAAGGACAATGTGCCCTACCACCCCAAGCACTGGGCACCAGTATCGCTACAGGGCTATAAGGACGGCGACTTCGCCATGACCATGGGCTACCCCGGGTCGACGGAGCGTTACCTGTCGAGCTACGGCATCGAGCAGATGCACATGCGCAACGCCGTGCGCGCACAGGCACGCGGCGTAAAACAGGACGTGATGGTGCGCCACATGCGGGCCGACGAGGCCGTGCGCATCAAGTACGACTCTAAGTTCGCCAACAGTTCCAACTATTGGAAAAACTCCATCGGCATGAACAAGTGCATCGACTCCATCGGACTGATACAGCAAAAGCGCGACTACGAATACCGCATCAAGGCGTATGTCGACTCGACGGGCTACCTGAAGGACAGCCTCAACTTCGACACCCTGAAAGCTCTCTACGACCAGACCAACACGGCCACACACGACCTGTTGCTGCTCAGCGAGAGTTTCAGACGCACCAACGAACTGACCACACGCGCCATGCAGGGCACAAGGGGAAAGAACGTGGTGCGCAACGAGAAGAAGCCCGGCAAGAGCTACATCATCTACGACGACGACCAGGACACCTGGGACGAAGCCCTCGACAAGGAGGTGCTGGCCGTAGCACTGAAAAACTACAAGGAGCATGTGGCCGACCCACAGAACCTGCCGGCATTCTATACCACCATCGCCAACGAGTACGGCAACGACTACCAGCGCTTTGTAGACGACGTGTGGAGCAAGTCGGTGCTGATGAAGACCGGCAAACGCATCTTCTTCAAGCAAAAGGGGTTTGACAAAGACCCGGGCGTGAAGATCGGAAAAGACCTGAACGACGTGCAGCAGAAGCTCTACGCACAGGTTGGTGCCTCGACAGAACGCATCAGCAGCATGGAGCGCATGCTCTGTGCCGCCAAGCTGCGCATGGAGGAGGACATGCCCCACTACTCGGATGCCAACTTCACCTTGCGCCTCAGCTACGGCCGCGTGGGCGGCTACAACATCGGCGGACAGCCGTCGGGCTATTACACCACGTCGGAAAGCATCGTCGAGAAGATGAAGCAGGGCGACAAGGGCATCATCGACTACCAGGCCGAACCGGTGATGCACCAGCTCATGAGTGCCGACAACTACGGCCCCTATGCCGACAAGGCAACCGGCAAGATGCAGCTCTGCCTGCTGACCAACAACGACATCACGGGCGGCAACAGCGGTTCGCCCCTCTTCGACGGACAGGGACGGCTCATCGGACTGGCCTTCGACGGCAACTGGGACAGCCTGGCTTCCGACATCATGTTCGACAAGGTGCTGGCACGCACCATATCGGTCGATATCCGCTATGTGCTCTACCTGATGGACCGTTGGGGTCACGCCGACCGTCTGCTGCAGGAAATCGGGGCAAAGTAAACGGCCGCCCCTTCCCGTCGGGGCTGGCCGCTTGCCGTGACCACGGTAAAGAAAGGGCGGAGAGCCGGACCGATAAATAAAAAAGGTGGGCCAATCTTCCGAATGAAGATTGGCCCACTTTCCGTTTTTCGGCATACGGCCGAAATGTCTTTTAGTGCAGTGCGGCTATCAGTTCCTTGATTTCCGACAGCGACCGGACCACCCGTATATAGTCGGTCCAGTGTCCGCGAACAAAGCCCTGCGACTGCAGACCGTCGAGCAGGGCCACGAGCGGCGACCAGAAACCCTTCATGTCGTACAGCAGAACCAGCTTGCGGTGATAGCCTATGGTGTGGCTGGCCGCAACGGTAAACACCTCGTCGAGCGTGCCGATGCCGCCCGGCAGGGCCACCAGCACATCGCTTTGCGCCAGCAGCAGGTCCTTGCGGTCGGACAGGTTGTCGCAGGCCACATTGACGTCGAGATACGACGACGCGCGCCCGCCTTGTTCCACCACACGCGGCACCACACCAATCGTAGCAGCTCCGGCCTCGTGGGCAGCCCGGGCCACACACTCCATCAGTCCCATGTTGCAGCCTCCGAACACCAACTGGTGACCTTCGGTTCCTATCCAACGCCCCAACTCCTCGGTCATCTTGAAGAAATCGGGGTCGATATGCTCGTTGGCCGAGCAGAATATTCCTATTTTCATAACCTGTGTTTTTGCGGTTCAAAGTTAAGACTTTTAGGTGAACTTATCAAAATAATTCTGTATTTTTGCAGAAACAAGGCATCAAGCCTCAACCGCTCTACCTTACAACAACCATGAACAGGCATCTTGCACTACTCCCCACCCTCTTTCTGGCCCTCGCGGCCGGCAACGCGCTTGAAAGCCGCGCACAGGAACACTACCACGGCACAGGGCTATCCTTGTCGGCCGGGCACCGTAACGCCGACTCCACACGCTACCACACCGTATCGGTGGGGATTACTGGTGCCGCCGACACCCTGCACGGGTTATCTGCCCAGGCCATAACATCGGGCTACCGGGTGGTGCACGGCGTACAGCTGTCGGGCATCAACAATTTTGCCACTTCGCTACGGGGGATACAGATTGCTCCGTTCTACAATGTCACCGCACGTCCCTTCCGGGGCTTGCAGCTGTCGCTGGGGTCGAACATTGCCATGGGCATACGCAAGGGCACACAGGTGGGACTGCTGGCCAACGTGGCGTCGGGAAGCATGCGGGGACTACAGGTGGGCGGATACAACTATGCCGACACGCTGACGGGTTCGCAGATAGGACTGATCAATGTAGCGCTGGAACATCCGCACGGAGTGCAAGTGGGACTGGTAAACTACACACGCGACACAAGGGCAAAGAAGATCGGACTGGTAAACATCAACCCCACGACGCTCATCGACGTGATGGTGTTCGGCGGCAGTAGCTCGGCGTTCAATACGGCCCTCCGCTTCCGCAACCGGTCTACATACAACATCATTGGCGTCGGCACGCCATACCTGGGACTGGACGGCCATTTCTCCGGCTCGCTCAGTTACCGCCTGGGGCAATATTTCAAAGTGGGCAACCGCTGGTCGCTGAGCGGCGACATCGGGTTTGCCCACATCGAGTGTTTTGAAAGCGACGAGCCTACCCAGCCCGAACATCTGTTCTCGCTGCAGGCGCGGCTCAACGCCGACTACCACATCAACCGCCGCTGGGGCCTTTTCGCCTCGGTGGGTTACGGCAACACGCGCTACTATCACCACAACCGCTTCTACAAGAACGAACTGATTGTGGAAGGCGGACTGACCGTGCGCTGGAACCACCGGCAGAACACCGGCTACCGCCGCACGACGGTAGCGGCAGACACCATCGCCTACCAGAACTTAGGACTATGGAACGACGGGCGGCGCAACTTCTGGAAAGCGGCAGCCGAGACGGCGGGCATCAACGTGCTGGTGCACTGTTTCGACCGCTTTGTGATGAACGAGGAATTTGCCAAGGTGACATTCAAGACCATCGGCGACAACCTGCGCAACGGGTTCGTCTGGGACAACGACCAGTTCTCTACCAACCTTTTTGCGCATCCGTACCACGGCAATCTCTACTTCAACGCGGCCCGGTCGAACGGCCTGTCGTTCTGGCAGAGTGCGCCCTATGCCTTCGGCGGATCGCTGATGTGGGAAATCTGCGGCGAGCGCGAACCGCCCGCCATCAACGACCTCATGGCCACTACCATGGGCGGCATCTGCATCGGCGAGGTGACACACCGCATTTCCGAAATCATCCTCAACGACAACAGCCGCGGCTTCAGGCGTTTCCTGCGCGAGGCCGCAGCCACGGTCATCAACCCTATGGGCGGTTTCAACCGCATCATTACGGGCAGCGCATGGCGCATGAGAAACGACCACAACAGGTATTTCGACGCCGCCAAAACACCGCTCGACTTCTCGGTCACGATAGGGGCACGCTACCTCAGCGACGACGGCGCACTGTTCCGCGGAGAATGGAACCCGTACGTCAACCTGTTCCTGGAATACGGCAGCCCGTTCCACGCCGACAACTCCAAGCCATACGATTTCTTCTCGCTGGAGGCTACCGTCGGTATGTCGAGCAACCAACCGCTGGTAAACCGTCTGCACATCGTGGGACGCATCTGGGGAAAAAGCATGGACAACAACAGCGGCATGGAGGCCGAGGTGGGCATTTTCCAACATTTCAACTACTACGACTCAAAGCCTGTGAAAGACGGTACGCAACTTACCCCTTACCGCATATCGGAAGCTGCCGCCTTGGGGCCCGGCCTGCTGCTGCGCTTCCCACAGGTAGGCGCGCTCACCCGTCTGGAACAGCGGCTCTACCTCAGCGGCATCCTGCTGGGCGGCACGAAGAGCGATTACTACAATGTAATAGACCGCGACTACAACATGGGCTCGGGCTTCTCCATAAAGACAAAGACGCAGATGGATTTCCGCAATTTCGGGCGCTTCATCGTCCACGCCAACTATTACCGCATCTTTACATGGAAGGGCTATGAAGGAAAAGACCTGGAGAATACCGACCCGCTCTACCTGAACGCACAGGGCGACAAGAGCAACGCCGAACTTATCGAGCTGTCACCGATGTGGGAGTTTGACCTGCGGGGGCCGATAAGCGTCAGCTGGAGCGCCAGTTACTTCATCCGGCAGACACGCTACGCGTACCATGCCAACGTGCATGCACGCACCTTCGAGACCCGGCTTGGACTGGCATGGCACATCTGAACATACAGAAAACGCTTGCTGCCGCAACAATAGCGACAGCAAGCGTTTTCTGTAAATGACTGCCGATAGGGTCAGTGCTTGCAGTAAGATTCGATGAAACGGTAAAGGCCGTGACGTACCGACCGCAAACCGAACAACTCGGTATGGATTTCGTTGATGGGAATCCACTGCAATGCAGCCGCGTCGTCGTGCGCCTGAAGTGTGGAAAAGTCGTCTACCCGGCAGACAAAGAAACTGTCGAGCGTCTTCACCTCAAAGCCGGCATAGAGATAAACATTGGGAAAGCTGAAGGCATACTTGGCTTCACTTACCACAAGTCCGGTCTCCTCCCTCACTTCGCGCACCACGCCCTCCTCAGCTGTCTCGCCGATATCGGCGAAGCCGCCGGGCAGGTCGAGTGTTCCCTTGGCCGGTTCTTTCTTGCGTGTCACCACAAGCAGTTCGTCGTTATCGTTGACTATCAACGCCACGTTGGCGGCGCTGGGATTCAGATAATACTCGAAACTGCAGTTGGCGCACTTCTTGCTTTTGCCGTCCTGTATGTCGAAATGCTTGCTTCCGCATACCGGACAATACCTGAATTTCTCTAAGGGATGCATGGATATGGTTTTTGGTGGGTCGTCGGTTGGCAAACTGCCGTCAGTTGGCAAGCAGACTTTTTAGTTCCGCATCGAGGTCTTTTATCTGGACATCGCGTTTTTGCAGGACATTGTTGCGGTCGATGGTGAAGAACGTGGGAAGCGTCTGTATGTTGTATTGGGTAAGGTACTCGGAGCCGGTGCTGTTGGCATCGCGCACGCAGACCCAAGGCAGCGCAGCAACACTCTCTTTCCAGAAATGCTCGTCGGGGTCGAGGCTGACCTGGAAGATTTCAAGGCCCTGGGCATGATATTTGTTATACAGGTCGCGCAGACGCATGATGCGCTCGGTACTGCCCTTGGCAGCGAAGACATGGAAATCGAGCAATACCACCTTGCCTTTCAGACTGGTGAGCTTGCGTGTCTGGCCGTTACGGTCGGGCAAGGCCACCTCGATAACTCCCGCATCGTTGATTTTGCTGGCGTCGATGGTCTGGTTTTGCTCTGCCTGCAGGATGCGCACGTTCTTCATACCCTCAATGGCAATGTTGTGGAGGTTGGTTCCACGCTCTGAACCGGGGTGATATGTATCCCAGCTTGTGGCTACGGCGGCATAAGCCTGCACGTCCTCCTTCTTGCTCTGCGGATCGAAGATTAGGCCAACCTGCTGCCCCAGCACGATTGTTTGGAAGAGCGCGAAATAGGCATAGGCACGCCAAGGCTCCTTGTAGATGTATTCGCTTTTGACCTTGTTCTTATAAACTGCAAGGACGGCACGCACGCTGTCGGCCTCCTTCTCGTAACTGACGTTGGGATTTTGCACGATGGCATTGACCTGCGCCTGCAGGCTAAGCTGCATCTGTGCAAGTTCGCGCATCTTGGAACATTCGTCCGAGCCTTCCACCTCATAGCTGGAAGTCATCGTGGGATAGGATGCCTTCACGCTGATATGCTCGGTAGAATCGATAGCCACATTGATAATCTGACGGGCTATGCGCAACCGATAAAACTCGGGGGCTGCCGGAGCCTCACCCTCGAAAGAGAACGAGCCGTCGGCTCCAAGGCGAACAGAGTCGACCACTACAGCACCGTTCAGACTCATGTTCTCGAAGAGAAGCAACGAGTCGGGAGCATCGGTGATGACGCCCGACACCTGAAATTTCTCGCCCGAGCATGACGCGAGCGACAATGCCGCTGCAAGAAAGGCGGTCACTGCGGATAACTTGAATATATTCATTCCTGTGATGTTTTACTGAGACAAAGCACACCGGCCACATGGCAAAAGTGCCTCAGGCTGGCATATTAACGCTGCAAAGATAACATTTTTCGTTGAGAATGCGGGGCATGCTGCTTTCTTTTTGCCTTGCAACGTGGCGATTGTGCTGTCAAGACGACAGGATGGCGCACCGGGGAAGCGACGAATACGGCACTCACCGCATAACCACACGGTATGCCTTCCGGCTGGCAAAGACATAAGTGGTGCCCACAAGAATGCCCGTAACGGTCCACGATATGGGATAGCATAGCATGAGGTGGTTGAAGCCCGGCCAATGGGGCAGCACAAGAAATATCCATCCCAGGCGCACGAAACACGTTCCGAAAATGGTCAGCAGAGCCGGAGCCAACGACTGTCCCAGCCCGCGCATGCAAGCGGCGGGTATCTCGTAGCAGGTGGCGAGCCACTGAAAGGCCAGCGCCACGAAGATGCGCGACGTGCAGTAATGGATGACCTGCGGGTCGGTGGTGAAGACAGAGGTGACGGGATGGGCAAAGACCACAAACACCATGTTGGCCGTAAAGATGGCTGCGCCGCCCAACAGGAAACATATGCGGAAGATACGGCGGCAGCGGTCTACCTGCCCGGCTCCGTAGTTCTGGCCGGTAAAGGTAATGGCCGTAGCACAGAAAGCACTGAGTACATAGTAGCAATAGGTGTCGAAAGTGATGCTGAGCGAAGCACCGGCAATCGCGGCATAGCCGAACTTGTTGATCGACGACTGCACAAAGACATTGCTGAACGAGAACACCATGGCCTGCAAACCGGCAGGCAGTCCGATGGCCAGAATGTTGGCCAGTTCCTTGCGGTAGAGGCGCACCTTGAGCAGTCGCACGCGGAACTCGCCTTCCTCACGACGCAACAACACAACGATGACCACCGACGAGAACACATTGGACACAAGCGTGGCACAGGCCACACCAGCCACACTCATACGGAACAAGATGACCGTGGCCATGCTTACGACAATGTTGACCACACCGGCCACGGCAAGTATATAAAGAGGTGTGCGCGTATCGCCCTTGCTACGGAAAATGGCTGCACCGAAATTGTAAACCATGAAGAACGGTGCGCTGAGGAAATAGATGCGCAGATAGAGCGCCGAGTCGGCAATGACATCGGCCGGCGTGCCCAACAGCCGTAGCAAGGGGATGGCCACCGAAAGGCCGACAGCCATAAGCACCACGCCACCTACGAGCGACAAGGCCACCGTTGTGTCCACAGCACGGCGCACGCCCGTACGGTCCTGACGGCCAATGTAGTTGGCTATGACTGCATTGGCACCAATCGAAACGCCCATGAACAGATTGATGACAAGACTTACCAAGAACGTTGTGGCCCCCACAGCCGCCAAGGCATGGCTGCTGGCAAAGCGCCCCACCACAAAGACATTGATGGAGTTGAATAATTGTTCGAGTATGCCGGTGGCGGCATAGGGAATGGCAAACTTCACGATTTTTCCCAACAACGGGCCGTGAAGCATGTCGGTTTGAACTTTTGCCATAGGTTGAACAGATGAAAGAAGACGACGGCTACATGGACGCAATGTCATTCGCGGTGGCCGCTACACGGCACCAGGACAGCATCCTCAGACTTTCAGACGTCGGCGCACAAGCCCCCGAAAGTCTTTCAACACCACAACGGCAAGATAAACACCCAACAACAACGTGTTGACCACCAGTGATACCCAGGTATCAAGCATAGCGTTGCCCCATGTCATGGCTACAAAAATCGCCACTGCCAACACCACATACAATGCGATGTCGCGTAGCGGATAGCGGATAGGATAATACTTTTGTCCGAAGAAATAGCTGGCAACCATGCAGATGCCATAGGCTGCAAAGCCTGCCCATGCACAGGCCATATAACTGTAGCGGGGGATGAACAGCACGTCGATGGCAATGAGCACCACGCAACCCAGCAACGAGAACCACGCCCCCCAGATGGTGCGGTCGGTAAGCTTGTACCAAAAACTGAGGTTAAAGTAAATGCCGAACATGATCTCCGCTGCCATCACGATAGGTACGACTCGCAGACCTTCCCAATAGGAACGGGCCACAATATGGCGAAGAATGTCCATGTAGCCTATAACGGCAAGGTAGGCAAACAGGGTGAAGACTATATAAAATTTCATCACCTTGGCATAGGTATCCTTCTTGTCGGCATCCTTGTTGCCAAACACAAACGGCTCGTAGGCAAAGCGGAACGCCTGGGTAATGATAACCATAATCATGGCAATCTTGATGGTTGCGCCGTAGATGCCCAGCTGTGCGTGCGCCTCGTCGATGTCACCGTCAAAGAAATAGGGGAAGAGGATTGTCGAAGCGCTCTGGTTGAGCTGGCCAGCAATGCCCAGGATAAGCATGGGCCAGGTGTAGGACAGCATGCGGCAGCAAAGTGCCTTGTCGAAGCCATAGGACACGCCACGCATCTCCTTGGACAGCAGCAACACGGTGACAGCCGACACAAAGAGATTGACATAAAACACGATTCCCACATCGGGGGTACCGTCGGCATCGTAAAGGCCAGGGATGAGGATACCGCAGCGGGGAAGCACAAAGAGGAATGTGCCCACAAGGGTAACGTTGACGAGGATATTTGTCAACTTCAGAGCCATGAACTTCCACGGCTTATGGCGGTACCGCAGGTAGTCGAACATGATGGCAGTCCATGCGTCAACGGCCACACATACGGCCATCGTTCCGATGTACCACACATGGTCAGCATAGCCCATGGCTGCAGCCAACGGCTTGAGGCAAGCCAGCACAAGCAGGGCAAACACCAGCGCCACAGCACCCACCATACGCAGGGCCGTACTGTAGACCATGCGCGCATTCTCGCCTTCCTTGTTGGCAAAACGAAAGAATGTGGTTTCCATGCCAAAGGTGAGGGCAATGATGAGTATGCCGATGTAACTATATACATTGGTAATAATGCCGAACTGCCCGCCGCCGGCTACCCAGGCATAGGTCTCGATGGGCACGAGCAGATAGTTGACAAACCGCCCGGCGATGGAACTGATGCCATAGATGGCGGTATCTTTCAAGAGTGATTTTAAGCTTGCCATAAGAAATGGATGTCAGACTAAAACTGTTTGTCTTCGCCTTATGCGAAGAATATGTACGCCACGGCAATGGCGGCTATCACGCCGGCCAGGTCGGCCAGGAGCCCCGCCCCGACTGCATGGCGCGTGTACTTGACATTGATAGATCCGAAATAGACGGCGAGCACATAGAACGTAGTGTCGGTACTGCCCTGGAAGATGCAGGCAAGGCGGCCTACAAACGAGTCGGCACCGTAGTTCTGCATGGCTTCGAGCATCAGGCCACGGGCTCCGCTGCCCGAAAGCGGTTTCATGAAAGCGGTCGGCAATGCACCCACAAAGTCCGTGGCCAGTCCGCACTGTCTCACAGCCCAGCCGATGGCACTGATGACGCAATCCATAGCCCCCGAGGCGCGAAACACACCAACGGCCACCAGAATAGCCACCAAATAAGGAATGATGCGCACCGCCGTGTGGAAGCCTTCTTTTGCTCCCTCAACAAACGCGTCATAAACATTGATGCGGCGCACCAGCCCGGCCACAATAAAGGCCACGATAACACCCAGCAGAATGAGCGGACCGGCAATGGAGGTCACAACGCCCATCATATCGGCGCTCATCTGGCCGAAGCCCCAGATTACCACACCCACGAAGGCGCACATGCCAAACAACGTGGCAAGCAGCACGGGCTGCAACAGGTTGATACGCTGCCATGCGGCAGTGACAAGGATGCCAGCCAGCGTGGCAACAGTAGTGGCCAGCAGTATGGGGATGAACACATCCGTGGGCTGCGCAGCCCCGTACGAAGCACGGAAGGCAAGGATGGTGGTGGGAATGACGGTCAGACCCGAGGTGTTGAGCACAAGGAACATGATCATCGGGTTTGTGGCCGTGTCTTTTTGGGGATTAAGCTCCTGCATCTGTGCCATTGCCTTCAAGCCCGTTGGCGTGGCAGCATTGTCAAGTCCCAGCATATTGGAGGCAATGTTCATAAATACCGACCCCATCACGGGATGGTTTTTCGGTATGTCGGGAAACAGCTTCGTGAATACGGGGCTCAGCATACGGGCCAGGACATTCACTGCGCCGGCCTTCTCGCCGATTTTCATGATGCCGAGCCAGAGTGCCAGCACTCCCGTAAGCCCAAGCGAGGTCTCGAAGGCTGTCTTGGAAGTGGCAAACGTCGAGTCGACCATCTTCTGCAAGATGGTGGTGTCGCCCGCCAGCAGTTGAACCAAACCGAAGACGAAGGCAACAAGGAAAAACGCAATCCAAATGTAATTGAGTACCATTCTGGTTGCAAAGGTACTGCTTTTTTTGGCGAACACCATAAGGTTTGCAAACGTAATGCGGATACCCCCGCTTTTTTCCTTTCGCGGTTTCGACGGTTAACGCAAGTGGCAGAACATGACAGGACTGCAAAAACCGAAGGACGGTAACAAGCTGAAAATTGTGGGCTTGCGAAACCGTCAGGTCAAAAAAAAGTTGTAACTTTGCAACCCGAAAGGGGACTCAAGCGAAACGGTAGGGTGTTTTGAAGTAGTCCCTACGGTAACCATTAAACATTTATTTTTTGAAGACATTTGAAGAACTTGGTGTCAGCGAAGAGATTCGCCGCGCCATCGACGAGCTGGGCTTCGAACATCCCATGCCCGTCCAGGAAGAAGTGATTCCCTACCTTTTGGGGAACGGAAACGACGTGATAGCATTGGCCCAGACAGGTACAGGAAAAACAGCGGCCTACGGTATTCCCGTGCTGCAGAAGACAAGTGCCGACAACAAAGAAACGCAAGCGCTCATACTGAGCCCCACCCGCGAACTGTGCCTACAGATTGCCGACGACCTCAACGCGTTTGCCAAATATATGCCCGGCATGCACATCATTCCCGTCTACGGCGGAGCATCCATACAGGGACAGATACGCGAACTGCGGCACGGCGTGCAGATTATAGTGGCCACACCGGGACGCCTCATCGACCTTATGGAGCGTGGAGTTGTAAAGCTCGACAAGGTGAACAACGTGGTACTCGACGAAGCCGACGAGATGCTCAACATGGGATTCTCGGACAGCATCAACGCCATCTTCGACAACGTGCCTGCCGACCGCAACACGTTGCTGTTCTCTGCCACGATGAGCAAGGAAGTGGAGAAAATTGCCAAGAACTACCTGCACGACCACAAAGAAATCGTTGTAGGATCGCGCAATGAGGGTGCCGAGAATGTTCACCACATCTGCTATGTGGTGAACGCAAAGGATAAATATCTGGCTTTGAAACGCATCGTCGACTTCTACCCCCACATCTACGGAATCATATTCTGCCGCACCAAGCTCGAGACGCAGGAAGTGGCCGACAAGCTCATACGCGACGGCTACAACGCCGAGTCGTTGCACGGCGACCTGTCGCAACAACAGCGCGACCTCACCATGCAGAAATTCCGTCAGCACACCGTGCAACTGCTCGTGGCTACCGACGTGGCTGCGCGCGGTCTCGACGTGGACGATCTGACGCACGTCATCAACTATGGCCTGCCCGACGACGTGGAGAACTATACACACCGTTCGGGACGCACCGGACGAGCCGGCAAGAAAGGTACCAGCATCTGCATCATCCATACACGCGAACAATACAAAGTCCGCAACATCGAGAAAATCATCGGCAAAGACTTCGTGGACGGCACACTGCCTACCCCCGAGGAAATCTGCAAGAAGCAACTTTACAAGGTGATGGACGACATCATGAAGACCGATGTCGACGAGGAACTTATCGCCCCCTACATGCCCGACATCATGCGCCAGTTCGACTACATCGACAAAGAGGACATCATGCAGAAAGTGGTAAGCATCACCTTCGGACGTTTTCTCAACTACTACAAGAACGCACCGGAGATTGTCCGTCCCTCTTCGAAGCGGGGCGAAAAGGGCGAACGCAAGTCACAGCGCGACGGCCGCAGCGGCACCCAGCGCCAGCGCGGGCCACGCAAAGCCGAAGCCGGATACCGTCGGCTCTTCATCAATCTTGGCAAGCAAGACGGTTTCTATCCTGGCGAAATCATGCAGTATGTTAACCATCACATCCACGGCCCCAAACAAGCCATCGGGCACATCGACCTGTTGCAGAAGTTCTCATACATAGAGGTGCCGAGCAACGATGCCGAAAAGGTAATGCGCGCGCTCGACGGAACAACCTACAAAGGCCGTGAAGTTCGTTGCAACGATGCCAACGAAGGCGGACACGGCCGGGACGCCAACGACGGGGACGCACATGGACGGTACCCTCGCGAACGGCGCGAGACACGACGGGCACGCAAACCGCAAAACCCATTCGACAACGACGGACAACGCCACACACGCAACGACTGGCAGAGCCTCATGTCGGGTCAGTCGTTCAAGCTGAAAGGCAACGAGCCTGACTTCTCGGAAGAGGGATGGGCACGGCGCCGGCCGAAGAAATAGCACAAGCATCTACTTGAATCAGAAGAGGGTGAGCCTTACGGTTCACCCTCTTCTGATTGCTATAAGCTTAGACTACAACTTGCTTAGTTGTTCCTGCGGAATGCCCGTAATCTGGCTGACTTGTT
>CAVKJH010000083.1:0-16499 GCA_963656755.1 bacterium | reverse complement strand
CCAATGGAACGTGGGTGAACACCAATGTTCAGAATGAAGACCAGCTCACCGAGAAGAATTTCTATCTCCATGTGGTGGGACGCACCTCTTACGATCCGGACAAGGAATAATTGAATGCGGACAATCCGTTATACGAGAAAAGCGCAGAGACATATCTCTGCGCTTTTTTCGTATGTGCCTGACAATAATAACCACGACAAATCTCGTGGTAAATAAATCCTATGTGGTTTTTGTTTATTTTAACCACAAATCTACCGAATTTCCCGAATGTACCCTGCAGTGGTGCCATCCCTATAATCCGTGTAATCCGTGTTCGGAAATAACCGCGCATCCTTGTTTTTAACCACGAATCTACCGAATTTCCCGAATGTGCAGTGCTATGTTATTCGTGAAATTCGAAAAATTACTTCCCGTTGGTCAGTGGGTCTACGACAAATCTCGTGGTTTATACCCCCATATGCCCTGTGTTTTATTTTAACCACGAATCTAACGAATTTCCCGAATGTACCCTGCGGTGGTGCCATCCCTATAATCCGTGTAATCCGTGTTCGGAAATAACCGCGCATCGTTGTTTTTAACCACGAATAAACCGAATTTCCCGAATGTGCAGTGCTATGTTATTCGTGAAATTCGAAAAATTACTTCCCGTTGGTCAGTGGGTCTACGACAAATCTCGTGGTTTATACCCCCATATGCCCTGTGTTTTATTTTAACCACAAATCTACCGAATTTCACGAATGTACCCTGCGGTGGTGCCATCCCTATAATTCGTGCTATCCGTGTTCGGAAATAACCGCGCATCCTTGTTTTTAACCACGAATAAACCGAATTTCCCGAATGTTCAGTGCTATTCGTAAGATTAGTGAAATTACTTCCCGTTGGTCAGTGTGTCTACGACAAATCTCGTGGTTAATAAAATGGAGGAATAGGCAAGTGTCTCTATTTCACTTCCCATCCGTCAATCGTTCCCGTTTTTGACGAGAAATTGCAACCTATTTGATAGACGGTTCTGTCATCTGCAGCATATTCCCTTGCATACCCCATTTCCCTGATTTGCTCAAGGGCATTAAGCGCCGATCCGTCACGCTTGAACTCGAAGATGTAGACATATTTCGGGGTCTCGACGATGCAATCTACTCTGCCCTCGCTCTGCTCTTTTTCGATAAAGACAGTGAAGCAGCTTATCATACGAAGGATAAGATAGAACGTATATTGGAAGTAACGTTCCTTCTCCCTCTCATCATCCTTACGGCGCTGACTATAGGGTATGCTGGCGAAGAAGGACGTAAGGAGTTTCTCCAGTCGGGAGCAGTCGCCGGCTTGCATGGCTCTCACCACTTGCATCACAAAAAAGTCTGTAGGTTCTTTCGACTGCAAATAGCTCGTTGCAACCATCGACAGGAAACCGCTCTTTACCTCATCGTTGGGAAAGTCAAGAAGATAGGAATTGAGATACATGTCCCAATCCTTAATGGTGAGATAGCCGCTTTGGTAAATCATGGGCAATGGAGATTCCATGTCAGCCCGGTAGTCAACAAACTGGCTTGTCGGATAATATTTTCCTGTTATCTCGTTCATATTTTCCTTGAAATGAGCCAGTAGGCGCACTAAATAGGTAGGTGTGCCCGTTCGGAACCAATAGTCGTCTAAAATTTTCTTACTCAGAGCATTGAGGATACTAAACGGATTATATACGTCGAGCATGTTCGGACTGAAATGATAACCGTCATACTTGCTCTTGAGCTTATGTTTCATCTCGTCCTCAGAGAGTTTGTATCTCGCAGCCATCGCCTTGATGGGTTCTTTGAAGGTCGAATACAGTTCCTCCTCCGTGATACCGCAAAGGGCTTCGTAACGCTCGTCCATGCTTATGTCGTCAGGCTGATTGAAGCCGCTGAAGACACTCACCTGCGAGAACTTGGTTACACCTGTGATCAATACAAACTGCAAGTCGGCGTCGGCAGCCTTGAAGACACTGTAGAATCCTTTCAGCACCTCACGGTTCCAATCTTCCAGTCTGCGTTGTTGGCCGTCGATGGTGACAAAAAGATCCTGGTCCAGCACATCAAGCAAAGGTTTGTCATACTCGTCAATCAGCACCACAGCACGTAGTCCTGTCTTCTCGTGGGCCGCTTTTAGCACGGAGGCAAATCTATGCCCCAACCCTTCCGAGTAAGCATCTCTACCCCAGGTGGCCTCTTGTTTTTCGACAAATGCTTTCAGCGTTTTATCCAACATTCCGGCCTCGGTGAAGTTGACTCCGTTAAAATCTATATGGAATACGGGATGTTGCTTCCATCCTTTCTCCAGCCCGTCAATGGCCAGTCCCCTGAAGAGTTCTTTTCGCCCCTCGAAATAGCATTTCAGGGTGGACACGAGCAAAGACTTTCCGAATCGCCGGGGGCGACACAGAAAGTAAATCTTCCCGTTGTTTACCAAATCATAAACAAGGCGGGTCTTGTCAAGGTACACATATCCTCCCTCAATGATTTGCTCGAAGCTCTGTATTCCTATAGGATATTTCATGATGCTGTCCTTTTAAGAAATATATAGATTGCAAATTTACAACTTTATCATGAAATGCCAAAAATATAGGATAAGTAGCGTTCAAAATCATAACAGATGGCCAGAAAGAGCCATCCTGATTTAGGTGGCAGATTTACCGGATTTTTAGATGTTGCCACAACTGTCCCCGAATGGGGACATTGGTCAAACGACACATCTCGTGATTGATACCCCATATGTCCTGTGTTTATTTTAACCACAAATCTACCGAATTTGACGAATGTACGCTGCGGTGGTGCCATCCCTATAATCCGTGTTCGGAAATAAACGCGCATCCTTGTTTTTAACTATTGGTGTCCGGTAAAACATCGCAATTGACTAGTCCCGTAGGGACGACAGATTATAGCGTAGGGGCTCGCCCCTACGTTTTTCGTTTAGTTGTTACAACTTTGCCCCTGTAGGGGGCGCATAATTCATTGTATGTGAATAAAATATGCGCCCCCCTACAGGGGCTATGGATAGAGAACTGCGCAGTGAACAAGGGTAAGTCTCCCCCAAAAAATAAAAAAAAACTTGCAAAGATTAAGGTATTCAACGACTTAGAACGTTATAAGAAAATTTACCGGACACCAATAGTTTTTAACCACGAATCTACCGAATTTCACGAATGTGCAGTGTTATGTTATTCGTAAGATTAGTGAAATTCGTGGTTAATAAATCCCATGTGGTTTATACCCCCATATGCCCTGTGTTTTATTTTAACCACGAATCTACCGAATATCACGAATGTACGCTGCGGTGGTGCTATCCCTATAATCCGTGTAATCCGTGTTCGGAAATAACCGCACATCCCTGGTTTGTTAATCCTGTATGCCTTTCGCGGTTTCCTCCGTAAACTGCCCGGAATCTGCGGGGTGCATTTTTTTTGCCTTTGCGCAAAAAAAATGTACGGAAAGTGCTTTGCGTTTCGAAAAAATACTGTACTTTTGCAAAAAGTAATTGGTAGGTAGCGCAATGGCGCATCTCGTATGCGGTTCGCACCGTGCCTATTGCGACAACGCTTATTGGGGGAATATATAGCGAATGATTGAGAGTAGACGGCACATGGGGGTGTGTCGGTTAGGCCGTATGAATAATGCAAACGACAGGGGCTGCTTGCCGGCAGTCCAATCAAATGCTACACCGTTTTCCCGATGGCATGCCGCAGCCGTGACTGCGACCGGAAACTATTCGAACATTCTGAAACAAAGCATTTTAATGATGATAGACATGAAACTTAAAACAATTCTCGGTGTTGCCCTTGCTGCCGGAAGCCTGGTGTCGTGCTCGGTAGAGGACAACGAGACCAGCGAAGCGGAGGTCAAGGAAACCTACACCCGCAATTTCATCAAGGAGTTCGGCACCATCAACCCCAATCAGGACTGGAGCGTAGCGGAACAGAAGAGTGTTACGGTTAGTCTGGCTACGCCGTCGCATGTGAAGATCTATGAGAAGCAGGGCGGCGAGTTCCGTCTGGCTGCCGACTATCAGGACGTTACCGACCAGACCATCACCTTCGACGGCATGAAGGGCGACAACACGCCGTTCCTCGTCTATGTCGACGACGCATGCTACGCCGTGGAGAACGGACAGACGCTCACCTTAGGCTCTGCCGCAAAGGGTGGTCCGCTGCGTGCGGACAAGATACCCGATGAGTACAAAACTTGGATTAAACGTGGTAACAAAGCAAAAATCAAATTGTCGACATCAGACGGATTAATTAACTCTCTGGCCACGAACAATGGCAAGAGCACTGTTTTGGATAACAACCTCGTAAACGAGATTGTCAGTGGCCACCGTGGACTTATCGGCAAGGACCAAACAATTAGTTTCTATCCTATGTACTGGAACTCTCCGAAGAAGCATGTTGTGGGCATCTACTATAACGATAACAATGGTCAACTGGTTCATATCCCTATGTATGCCGACAAGACGGATACCTACAAGGATGATGCTGATAAGGAAGATTTGAGCTTCTATACAGTCAAAAATCCAGTTACTGAATTGACTGCTACGCCTGTTCAAACTGATGCAGAGGACTGTTGGCACTATGCAAATACACTGTTGATTGGTGATAATTCATGGGATGTTGAATATTATAGCGGATTTACATTCCGTAGCCGCGTCTACACAATCAACCCCACGACCAGCCTCGCAGCAGGCATCTATGTAGAGGTAGACGGCAAAAAATACTATTCAGATCCGGCACTCAACGGCGGCAAGAGTTTCTTTGCCCAGCGGGTCATAACCAGCGGTAATGGCAGTATCGACGGCGCAAGTTGCGACACCTACACTTACGTCTGCTTTGACGACCCCGACGACAACGGTGGCGAGGGCGACAAGGACTACAATGACGTGGTGCTCTTCACACCGTCGCAGATGAACGCCATTACCCAAAACGAGACGGAGTGGACCATTGCCTGTGAAGACCTCGGCGGCACATACGACTACGACTTCAACGATATTGTGTTCCGCGTGCGCCACGTCTCGGGCAACGACTATGCTTACATCTTCCCCGTGGCTGCCGGTGGTACCCTGAAAGCCCACCTCTTCTACAATAACAAGGAAATATCCGACGAGTGGCACTCTCATTTCGGTAATGGCCATGAGTTTAACGTGATGATCAACACGGGCAAAGGTCCAGAAGAACATGCCGTGAAGACCATCCGTTTGGAAGGTCTGCCCACCGACTGGAGCATCTCCGCACTCAGCAAGAACTCAAACGGTCTTAGCATCAAGGTGGAACGTACTGATGGCACGATTGCCTCCGTGACCGGTCCCGAAAAGGGCGCTGCTCCCCAAATGCTCATTCTGCCCTACGACTGGCAGTGGCCTACAGAGTTGATACGTATCACCACCGCCTATCCCGACTTCGGTACCTGGGGTGAAAACTACACCAACAGTTCTTGGTTGAACAACAAGGTGACTGAAAGCATCGTTAGCGGTTTCGGTGACGGCGAGATTACATCCAACGGCCAAAAGAGCTATACCATAACGACCGAATGACCATACAACGTCAATAATCTCTTCAAGCCCCGTGCAGCCTCTGTCTGCACGGGGCTTTTTCAATCCTTCTTCGCTGCACCCCGTTCCGGCTCACGGATACCCCGGATTTTTATGCCCCCTACAGGGCTTGCTGTTTTAACCACGAATTTCACGAATGTACCCTGCGGTGGTGCCATCCCTATAATCCGTGATATCCGTGTTTGGAAATAACCGTGCATCGTTGTTTTTAACCACGAATAAAACGAATTTGACGAATGTACCCTGCGGTGGTGCTATCCCTATAATCCGTGTAATCCGTGTTCGGAAATAACCGTGCATCCTTGTTTTTAACCACGAATAAACCGAATTTCCCGAATGTGCAGTGCTATTCGTTAGATTAGTGAAATTACTTCCCGTTGGTCAGTGGGTCTACGACAAATCTCGTGGTTTATACACCCAAATGCCCTGTGTTTCTTTTAACCACGAATAAACCGAATTTCCCGAATGTGCAGTGCTATTCGTTAGATTAGTGAAATTACTTCCCGTTGGTCAGTGGGTCTACGACAAATCTCGTGGTTTATACACCCAAATGCCCTGTGTTTCTTTTAACCACGAATAAACCGAATTTCCCGAATGTGCAGTGCTATTCGTTAGATTAGTGAAATTCGTGGTTTATACCCCCATATGCCCTGTGTTTCTTTTAACCACGAATCTACCGAATTTCCCGAATGTACGCTGCGGGTGTGCTATCCCTATAATCCGTGTAATCCGTGTTCGGAAAAAACATGTATCCGTGTTCGTAAAAACCACGGGGCAATCGTGGTTAGGCGGGATGTGTGTTTTTATAACGTCCCCCACAAAATAATCGGCGCCATTCGGCGTTATCTACATGTATGAAGACAAAGCCACTATTCATCGCTGTCATCATGGCGCTGGTGACGCTCGCGGCCTGCAAGGACGACGACAGTTTCACGGTCTCGACTGCCAATCTGCTGACGTTCTCCACCGACACTGTCAAGATCGACACCGTGTTCTCGAACGTGCCCACGGCCACCCGGTCGTTCTGGGTATACAACCGTTCGGGCGACGGTCTGCGGTGCCGCACGGTGCGGCTGGCCAACGGCGCGTCGACCGGCTATCGTGTCAACGTCGACGGCCAGTACCTCGCCGCCTCGGCCGACTATACGGCCAGCGGCATCGAGATACGCCACAAGGACAGCATACGCGTGTTCGTGGAGCTGACCTCGCCCGAGAACGGGCAGACCGAGCCGCAGCTCTGTACGGACGACCTCGTGTTCACCCTCGAGAGTGGGGTGGAGCAGAAGGTGAACCTGCGCGCCTACACATGGGATGCCCTGAAATACAACGGTGTGCATATCACCAAGGACTCCACCATTAGCTCGCCGCTGAAGCCCGTCATCGTGTACGGCGGCGTGGTGGTGGACAGCGGTGCCACACTGCGCATCGCCGCCGGCACCACCCTCTACTTCCACAACGATGCCGGCATCGCCGTGCACGGCACGCTGCAGACGCTGGGCGAGGCCGGGCGCGAGGTGGTGCTGCGCGGCGACCGCATCGACCACATGTTCGACTACCTGCCCTACGACCGGGTGCCCGGCCAGTGGCAGGGTGTGCACTTCTACGGCACGAGCTACGGCAACATGCTGACCTACACCGACCTGCACAGTGCGTACAACGGTGTGGTGGTCGACTCGTCGGACGTGAAGAAACAGAAGCTGACCGTGGCCAACACCACGATACACAACTGTCAGGGCTATGGCCTCTGGGCCGTGGCCGCCCGCATGGCCGTGACCAACTCCGCCATCACCAACGCGCTGAACGACTGCATGCGCATCGACGGCGGCTATGTGACGGTCAACCACTGCACGCTGGCCCAGTACTATCCGTTCGATGCCGCCCGCAAGGCCGCCCTGCGCTTCACGTCAACACGCGTGGCGCTCGACACGCTGGCGGTGAGCAACAGTCTGGTGACGGGCTACGCCGACGACGAGGTGTACGGCGAGCAGGGCGACTCGGCACGCGCCTTCCACTATGCGTTCGACCACTGCGTGCTGCGCACCCCGCAGGTGACCACCGCCGACAGTGTGCATTTCACCGGTGTGGTGTACGAGGATGTGGCCGACACCACCTGCTACGGCACGAAGCATTTCGTGAAGATCGACACGGAGAACCTGGCCTACGACTTCGACCTCGACTCGTTGTCGGCCGTCGTCGGCAAGGCCAACGTTCGCACGGCACTGCCCACCGACCGGCTGGGACGGCGACGCGACGATGCGCCTGACGCGGGTGCCTACGAGTACACCACGAAATGAAACCGATGTGCGGATTAATAGAGGTGGCCTAAATAACGACGATAAGGACAACAGCGACCATCTTGTCTGCTGTCTAAAAGATATACAGATTACGCTTATGGAAAAAGTGAAACTGGAAATCAGCATGGACTACTGTCGGCCGGAGGACCTGTCGGCCGACGAAGCCGCGCTGGCCGAGGCCGCTGCCCGGGCCACGGACAACGCGTATGCCAAGTATAGCCATTTCAGGGTGGGGGCGGCGGTGCGACTCGGCGACGGCCGCATCGTGATAGGTGCCAACCAGGAGAATGCCGCATTCCCGTCGGGACTGTGCGCCGAGCGCACGGCCATCTTCGCCGCACAGGCCAACTGGCCCGACCAGCCCATACGGTGTCTGGCCATTGCCGCTGCCGACGACCACGGATTGCGTGCCAAGCCCGTATCGCCCTGCGGCGCGTGCCGCCAGGTGATCCTCGAGATGGAGGATCGCTACCGCCAACCCGTGGAGATACTGCTCTGCGGTACCGACGGCATCTACCGCATCGGGAGCGTGAAAGACCTGCTGCCCCTGTCGTTTGTCGATGCCGACATGCGGTGATTTCCCCTGAACACGGATACCCCGGATTTTTCGCAAGTTGTCACAAGTGTCCCCGAAGGGGGCGAACTCTGCATAACCGCTGGTGGAGCGAGCAAAGCGAGCGAAACCTGCGGGTGGTAATCGGTAGCCGAATCATCGTCCTCGAAGAGGGCGAACACTCTCAAGGTGTATCTGAGAGGTGATAATTCGCCCTCTTCGAGGACGATGCAGTCAGACCAGACTGACCTCCGCAGGTTCCCTTCGGTCACCAGCGGTTATGCAGAGTTCGCCCCCTTCGGGGACGCATAGCTATTCTCGAATTTCACGAATCTACGTTGTCATCCCTGTAATCCGTGAAATCCGTGTTCGGAAATAACCGCGCATCCTCGTTATCAAGTATTGTGCGTTGCTGTCATCCGTTTAATCCGTGTACGGAAATGTACGGCGCACTTCGAAGAAGCCGAGGCGGTGGCTGACACCCTTGCGGTTGACCGACCGCAGGACGTAGGTGCCATCGGCCAGACGTGCCACGTTGAGGCGGTCGGTGTAGGGCCCCGTGCTGACGGCCACGCCCTGCAGCGTCTCGCACACCACCATGTTGGCATCGAGCACCGACGGGCGGCTGGGCAACTGCAGCCATGTACCGTCGCACGCCAGCAGCGGCACCCTGGCGGCGGGCGGCGGCGTGGCCGTGTGGCTCTGCAATGGCTCGCTCTCGTTGCCGTAACGGTCCATGGCCGTGACGGCAAAGAAACGGTTGCGCGTGTCGACGGCTATGCGGTGGTCGGCACGCCGTGCGGCCACGAGGTTGTCGGCCGACCGCGTGTCGACGGGCCACGACCGGCTGCAGTACACATTATAATAAGGAGCATCGCCCTCCCACGCCAGTGCGCCGTCCGACACCCATAGTGCCGTGGGCGCGGCCGGCACCGCACGGCTCTGCCACGTCATGGCCGGCACGAGCGCCGGCCGGGCATTGAAACGCACGGTGTAGTCGTAGATGCCCTGCGTGTTGTCGGTGAAGAAACGGCCGCGGAAGAAGGCGTGCCCCATACCGTACTGGCGGCAGACCTCCATCTCGCGCGTCACGTCGCCGATGTTCCATTTGCCCTCCTTGGGGTCGAGGAAGTAGATGCCCAGGCCCGGCGCCACGATGCGTCCGTGGCTCTGCTCGGCCCAGTCGATGGCGAAGGGAAAGAACTGGTCGTTGCGGAAATACATCATCGGGAATAGCGCATCCATCAGTCCGTCGCGCAGCCACCCCTGCGCATCCTGGCACACCTTGGTGTAAGCGTTCCAGCCGTGGCTCCAGTAACGGCTCAGGTCGTCGAACTTACCCACGGGCGAGCAGCTCATCTTGACCCACGGCTTCAGACCCTTCACCCGGTCGTGTATGCGGCGCACGATGTCGGTGATGAACTGCCGTCCGCGCTCGGCCGACACCTTCATCCGCCACGTCTCCGGGTAACGGATGTAGTCGAGGTGTATGCCGTCGACATCATACTGGCGCACAATCTCCTCGCACATATCGGTCAGATAGGCCGCCGTGCGCGGGTCTTCGGGGTTCATGTATCCGTCGGGTCCGATCTTCTTCAGCAGGCCCGGCATGCGCGCCGCCAGTCTGCGGCAGCCCAGCTTGTTCCACTTGCCCACCGGCAGCGTCACCACCCAGGCATGCAGTTCCATGCCCCGCTTGTGGCACTCGTCGACAGCAAACTGCAGCGCGTCGTAGCCCGGCGAGGTGCCGGGATTGCCGCTCAGGCAGCCGTCCCATGGCTCGTAGGCCGACGGGTAGATGACCGTGCCGCGGATGCGCGTCTGCAGCAGCACCGTGTTGATGCCCGCCCGGGCATAGCCGTCGAGCAGCCGTCGCAGCTCGTCCTGCTGCCGGGCGATGCTGGCACGGCTCTGCGCGTACGAGTGCGGCCAGTCGAGCCCGCCGATGGTGGTGAGCCATACGGCACGCACCTCGCGCTTGGGGCTGGAGGGTGTGGCGGTGAGCGGGTCGGGGAGACGGAATTGGGCAGGGGCCTGCAAAAACACTGCAAGCAAAAGATATATGAGAAATGAAAACCGTAACATTTTCGTTTGTTTTTCTGACAAAGGTACATATATTTTTTCGCCAATTCAAAAAATAACGTTACTTTTGCAGAGTTTAATAAACCGAACAACCATGGTTTCTTTTATCCTTTCGTTACTGGCCCTTGTCTTGGGATACGCACTCTACGGCAAGCTGGTGGAGCGCATCTTCGGACCCGACGACCGGCCCACACCGGCGGTGGCCAAGGCCGACGGCGTGGACTATCTGGTGTTGCCCAGCTGGAAAATATTCATGATACAGTTTCTGAATATAGCCGGTACCGGCCCCATCTTCGGAGCCATCATGGGCGCATGGTACGGTCCCGTGGCCTACCTGTGGATTGTGTTCGGTTGCATCTTTGCCGGTGCGGTACACGACTATTTCTCGGGTATGCTCAGCATGCGCCACAACGGCGCCAGCTTGCCGCAGCTGGTGGGCCGCTACCTCGGCGAGAACACGCGACGCGTGATGCTCGTGTTCTCGGTGCTGCTGCTCATGATCGTGGGCGTGGTGTTCGTGTACAGTCCTGCACTGATACTCAAGAATTTCGGCGGCGGCGTGATGGTGTGGATTGTGGCGATCTTCCTCTACTATGTGCTGGCCACCATCCTGCCCATCGACAAGATTATCGGCAAGCTGTACCCCGTGTTCGGTTTCTCGTTGCTGTTCATGGCTGTGGCCTTGCTCGTAGGCCTGCTGGTGAAGATGCCCGACCTGCCCGAGTTGTGGAGCAGCGGCGATGCGCTGAACCGCAACACGCCGGCCGCACTGCTGGGCGTAGGCCCGTTCATGGAGAAGAACCCCGTGTTCCCCTGCATGTGCATCACCATAGCCTGTGGAGCCATCTCCGGTTTCCATGCCACGCAAAGTCCGCTGATGGCCCGCTGCGTGGACGCGGAGCGCAAGGGGCGCCGCATCTTCTACGGCGCTATGATTACCGAGGGTGCCGTGACGCTGGTGTGGGTAGCCATCTCGATCTATTTCTTCTATTACGGCGGATGGCGCGACCTCGTCGGCGACGAGGTGCGCGATGCCTTCCTGGCCCAGGCCGACGGCGGTAAGTCGCTCATACAGTATTTCTCGGCCCCCAACGTGGTGGAACGGGTGTGCAACGGATGGCTGGGCGTGGTCGGCGGACTGCTTGCCATGTTTGGCGTGGTGGCTGCCCCCATCACCACCGGCGACACGGCCTTCCGGTCGGCACGCCTCATCATCGCCGAAGCCCTGCATGTGGAGCAGAAGACGCTTGCCAAGCGTTTCAGCATAGCCATTCCCATGTTCGCGGCTGCCGTGGCCCTGCTGGCCTGGCAGATCGGCAACCCCGACGGGTTCAATATGATATGGCAGTGGCTCGGATGGTCGAACCAGGCCCTGTCAATCTTCACCCTGTGGGCCATCACCGTCTATCTGGTGCAGCAGAAGAAACCCTTTGTGGTAACGTTGGTGCCCGCCCTGTTCATGACCGCGGTGTGCGGCACGTTCCTGCTGGTGTCGCCCATGGCGCTCGGCGTCGGCACGACGGTGGGCTATGCCGGCGGCGCGGTGATTGTGGTGGCGGCGTGCGTGTGCTTCTTCGCCTGGTACCGCAAGGCCACGAAGGCCTGAGGCCGGGGCTGCACGGTACTCTTACGGACGTGTAGAGACATACTGGATTTTCTAACCCAAATACAAAGATTATGAAAAAAGCTATTGTGCTGTTGGCCGCGCTGCTTGTCACGATTACGGCAAGTGCGCAGTTTGAGAAAGACAAGTTGTATGCCGGTGCATCGCTCACCGGCCTGGACCTGAACTATAGCGGCATGAACGAACTGAACCTCGGCGTGAACGCCATGGCCGGTTATATGTTTGCAGACAACCTGATGGTATTCGGTCAGGTGGGCTACGACCACGAGAAGGGCGGCGACAGGCTCTCTGTGGGAGCCGGCGGCCGCTACTACATCACGCAGAACGGCATCTTCCTGGGTGCCAACTGCAAGTTTGTGCACGACGGCGGCTACAACGACGTGATGCCCGGTGTGGAGGTGGGCTACGCCTTCTTCATCAGCCGCACGGTAACCATCGAGCCGAGCCTCTATTACCAGCAGAGTTTCAAGGACCACTCCGACTACAGCACCATCGGCCTGAAGGTGGGCTTTGGCATTTACATCTAAGGCGTGGAGACCTATCCGTCAGTATTGCTTGAGAAAGCGGTCGGCGAGTTCAGCAAACTGCCGGGCATAGGGCGCAAGACCGCCCTACGCCTGGTGTTGCACTTGTTGCGCCAGCCGGTCGACGAGGCCGTGGCGTTTGCCGAGGCCGTGGCGCATGTGCGCAAGGACATCAGGTACTGCAGCGTGTGCCATAACATCAGCGATGACGAGGTGTGCCCGATCTGTGCCGATGCACGCCGCGACCATGCCACACTGTGTGTCGTGGAGAACGTGCAGGATGTGATGGCCATCGAGAACACGCAGCAGTACAACGGACTGTACCATGTGCTGGGCGGTGTCATCTCGCCCATGGACGGCGTGGGGCCGGGCGACCTGGAGATAGCGTCGCTGGTGCAGCGCGTCAGGGACGGCGGCGACATCAAGGAGGTGATACTGGCCCTCAGCTCCACCATGGAGGGTGACACCACCAATTTCTATATCCACCGCCAACTGGAACCGACCGGCGTGAAGGTGACCGTGATAGCGCGCGGCATTGCGGTGGGCAACGACCTGGAGTACACCGACGAGGTGACGCTGGGGCGGAGCATCGTGAACCGCACGCCGATGGATTAACAACTATGAAATGAATTGATTACGAACGATATGAGTGGACTGTTTAAGTTGAAGGCCGTGTTCTGGGCACCGGTCATCGTCTGCGGCTTGGCCGTGGCGGCTTACGAGTGCGGCCTCGTCATGGAAGGCGGCAGCGTGGGCGACCGGCAGAGCGAGTACTATTGCGCACTGGCCATGGAACTGGTAACGTTGTGCACCATACCGTTGGCGCTCAAGCTTTTCCGCATCGCCGCCGTCAGTAAGCATATACAGGCCGACAAGGCCGGGCGGTTGCCCGTGTGGCGGTGTGTGCGCATGGCCCTGCTCTCCGTTCCCATGATGGTCAACGTGGTGATGTACTACCAGTTTGTCCATCCCGGTTTTGCATACATGGCCATCATCGGTCTGCTCAGCTCGTTCTTCGTCTACCCGTCGGCCGACCGGTGCAGGGCCGAGGAACAGGCCGGCTGACGGCGCCGTAACAGTAACCCATGCAGAAAGACGGTCGGCAAGGTATGAAGCTAACAGTAGTTATTGTCAGTTACAACGTAAAGTACTATTTGGCACAGTGTCTGTGTGCGCTCAAGCGCGCACTGCGCGACATGGATGCCGAGGTGGTGGTAGTGGACAATGATTCGAAGGACGGTTCGGTAGAATATCTGCAGCAGGTGCATCCCTGGGTGAGGTATGTGCAGGCCGGCAGCAATCTCGGCTTTTCGAAGGCCAACAACGTGGCCATCCGGCAGAGCTGCAGCGAGTATGTGCTGTTGCTCAACCCCGACACGGTGGTGGGCGAGGATGTGCTGCGCGAGGCCGTGGCCTTTATGGATGCCCACCCCCGGTCGGGTGGGGTGGGGGTGCGCATGCTCAACTGCGACGGCACCGATGCGCTGGAGAGCCGGCGCGGTGTACCGACGCCGGTCGTGGCTTTCTGGAAGATGACAGGCTTTAGCCGCCGTTTTCCTGCCAGCCGCTTCTTCGGCCGCTACTACATGGGTTGGCTCGCATGGGACCGGCCGGCCCCGATCGAAATCATGAGCGGGGCGTTCTGCATGATGCGCCGGCAGACGCTCGACGAGGTGGGACTGCTCGACGAGGATTTCTTCATGTACGGCGAGGACATCGACCTTAGTTACCGCATCCTGAAAGGAGGATGGGAAAACTGGTACCTGCCGCTGCGCATCCTGCATTACAAAGGCGAAAGCACGCAGAAGACCAGTTACCGCTATGTGACGGTGTTCTACAACGCCATGCTGATATTTGTGCGCAAGCATTTCCGGCATTTCTCCTGTCTGATGTCGCCTCCGCTGCAGTTGGCCATCTATCTCAAGGCATCGTGCTCGATTGTCGGCGTGCAGCTGCGTAAATGGTTGCACGGCGCGCGTGCCGCCCACTGCGCGTGCAAGGACATACCCGTCTTTGTGTTTCATGTGGCTGAGGGGCAGCATGCGGCGTGTGCCCGGTTGGTCGCCAAGCACCATCTGGATGCACGCTACCTGAGCGAGGGGCAACGGCCGGAGGACGTGTTCACGCCCGAACCCCAGCAGACGGTCTATCATGTCTATGACGTGTCGCAATGCCGGTTCGACGATTTGTTTGCCCACTTTGCTGCCCGGCACGGCCGCAACGATTTCATGGCGTTCTGGCATCCCGACCGGCAGATGCTGGTGACCAACCATGATGTTTACCGACTTTAATCCCCCCTCTTTCTCAGACGATGGAAAGCAAGTTGCCTGTTTCTTACGACGATGTTACCCTGCGGGCTATGGAGCCGGAGGACCTCGAGTTGCTCTATGAGGTGGAAAACGACGTGTCGCTGTGGGGCGTGGGGGTGACCAACACGCCCTACTCGCGCTCTACGCTGCGCCAGTACATTGCCACCGCCACCGGCGACATCTACGAGGACCGGCAGGTGCGGATGATGATCGACAACCGCCAGGGCGAGACGGTGGGTATCGTGGACCTGATGCATTTCGAGCCGCAACACCGGCGGGCCGAGGTGGGTATCGTGGTCTTCGGACAATACCGCAACTGCGGATACGGCCTTGCCGCACTGTCGCACCTCTTCCGTTATGCGCACGCCACCCTGCATCTGCACAAGATGTATGCCCTGGTGGCCGCTGACAACGCGTACAGTGTGCGGCTGTTTGAAGCTGCGGGTTTCACGCGCGAGGGCCATCTCCACGACTGGCTTTTTGACGGCGACAGCTATCACGACGTTTTTGTCTTCCAGCGCACCATTCCAGTGCGTTAAGATGGTTGTGACCAGTAGGGTAGGTGGAACGCCGTCCATTATATTTCGTCGCGAATGCCATTGTTTCCCGAACACGGATATCCCGGATTTTATGGATGTTGTCACAAGTGTCCCCGAAGGGGGCGATGCAATCAGATCGTATCATTATTGAATTATGTGCCCCCTACAGGGTAGGGTGTTTAAAATTCGTATCAAAATATGCAGCGTTTGTGCAGTTTTTGCCCCTGAAGGGGGCGCATATTATAGGATAGGGGTTCTTGCTGACGCAAGCGACAAAGTCGAGCGTACCCCTATCATCACAGCGTGTGTCAATTCATCGCCCCTGTAGGGGGCGCATATTTAAATCGCAGACGACGTTGAATTATGCGCCCCCTACAGGGGCGATGAAATGATGTGACGTCGGTTGATAGGGGTAAACCCCTATCCTATAATATGTCGCCCCTACAGGGGCGATGAAATGATGTGATGTCGGTTGATAGGGGCAAGCCCCTATCCTATAATATGTCGCCCCTACAGGGCTTGCTGTAACCGCGCATCCATGTTTTAACCACGAGATTTGTCGTAGACCCATTGACCAACGGGAAGTAATCCAACGAATTTGACGAATGCACAGTGTTATTCGTAAGATTCGAAAAATTCGTGGTTAATAAATCTATGTGGTGTTTGTATAACCACGAGATTTGTTGTAGCCCCACTGACCAACGGGAAGTAATCTAACGAATTTTACGAATGTACGTCGTTATCCCTATAATCCGTGAAATCCGTGTTCGGAAATAATCATTCATCCCGTGGTTGTTTGTCGGATACGGATATCCCGGAATTTATGGGAGTGTGGTGTTGTGCTATAAGCTCGGAGGGGCGTAACGGCCGTAGCCCAGGGTAGGTATGCCAGAAAAAGGGCGATGAGACAGCCGCAAACAAAAAGAAGAAGCCTTTTGAGCTTCTTCTTTCGCGGTGCGTACGAGATTCGAACTCGTGACCTCCTGCGTGACAGGCAGGCATTCTA
>CAVKJH010000082.1:0-100537 GCA_963656755.1 bacterium | reverse complement strand
GAAAGAAACTTCAATAACAATTATACATATTCAAGAATATACATGATTATTAGAATATAACCAACTGATTTTCCGTTCTTTAAGCCACTTTTAAAGGCAAAAAACCGACAGGAAAACGATTATGATTTTGAACACCCTACCCGGTAGGGGGCAAAAACTGCACAAACGCTGCATATTTTGATACGAATTTTGAACACCCTGCCCTATAGGGGGGCATGTGCCGAAAGGTTCGTTTATTCGTGGTTCGTGTCGCCTTCAATGCCCAGCAACCGCAGGGCTTCGGGCGTGAGGCACGATTTTGCGTCGCCTACCGACAGCACCACGGTAGGCTCAGCATATCCGTGCGGCGTTATCTCCTCCTCACCGTAGACCAGCAGCAGCGAGTCGCCACGCACCACGGGCGTGCGCTGCGGCAGGGGTATGACAGTGCTGCCGGCCTTAGGAAGCGAGAGCACGGAGAAGAGCGTTCGTTCGGTTATGCCACCGTCGCCCTCGCTGTTGAAATAGTCCACAAGTCCTTTACGCAACAGTGGCTGCAGGTGCGTCTCGGCCCCGTCGGCAAAAAAGCGGGCAAGGGGCGTGCCACTCGTCTTGTCGATCAGGAAGTGGCGTGCCGAAAGGGCATGGCCGTGGGTACCCCCGTTCTCGGCATAGCCGCCCATGTCGTAGACGGCATAGGTGGCCGTGGTGTCGCCGGCGGTGCAGCTCAGGGCATAGCGCCAGGGCGAGGGCTGGCCGAGACTTTCAAGCTCGTCGTTGTAGATTTTCAGGGCCAACGTGTCGGTGGAGTCCGTTTCGGCTATGGCCGCCTCGATGTTGTGGCGTTGGGTGTCGGTCTCCGCAGTTGCCAACTTCTGGTACAGACTATGTATCTGGCGGCCGTAGTAAGCGACGAAGGAAGCTGCGGCGGTATCGGCCGAAAAGGGTTGCAGCGTGTCAAGTCCGGCCGCAAGCGCATCGGCGTTAAAGTCGGAAGCCACCTGCTGCGCCAATGCGGCAAGCAGCGACTGGCGCGCCACGGCGGTGGCGGAGTCGGCCGGCTGGGGCAGGGTGACATCGAACGACACAACGGCCAAGGCCGTAGAGTCGGCATAGGTATAGCGTTGCGCCGCCCACTCGGGAACGGTGGTTACCGGCGACTGCTGCGAGCTACAGGCTGAAAGGAGCGCAGCGGAAACAATGACACTTATAAGGCTTTTCATACATCTTATATTTTGGGGTTGTTTGTTATGGGAAAGTCGGAAGTGCAAATTTAGCAAAAAGAATTTGCCGGACAAGAAAAAGCGGAAATCAATTGCAATAATCGCTTGCACGCATAACGACATCGGCCGCAAGACGGCTGTATCATGGGGGCAGACGCATCGCAATGCGGCATCAATCCGGCCAAATGCGAGGACAGAAAATGTCGTGATTATTCCGAATATTACATTCCTCCGAACCTTGCAAAGCAGAGGAAAAACGGCACGCCCGTTCTTCCTCGCACAACAGAAAACCACGACAGAACCGCCCGACCAATTTCTAACCGTGTGCGAAAAGTCACGAACCGCAAACCGAAAAGCCGTCCATCGAATTGCGGCCGCTAGTTCGCGGCACTGCGAAACGGCATCTATCGTCTGTCGATACACCACCTTTCGGAGACGCATTGACCACCGCCCACTTATACCTTCACTACAAGTGTTTGTATAATATTAATAATCAGGTGTTTATAAAACCACCTGAAAAACGGCCGGGTTTTCGTTCCACAGATTTTATTGGGCGAAGACGGCCGCGACAAAAAGTTTTTGTTACCATTTTTACCAAGCAAAGGAACCGGCGAGTTCTGCCGTTACCGGCACCGCGCACAGGCTGTCCTCTCATTATCAGAAACTGGACGCACGACAGACCGAAAAGAAACACTTTATATCTGTTGTCATCCATTTACAGATTCTTGCCCGTCAATGAATGGCCACATTAAACGAGAACAAAATCAACACGGATAAAAAAACATCAAAACATTAGGATATCTGTAACGCATTTCGTACATTTGCATTGTGCAATATGTATAGCAACAGCTATGGACTACACTCAATCCTTGCCGGAAGAGAGCCAAGAAAGCAATAGCTTATAAAGTTTGAACGAGCAGGCTGTTTCGACATCTTCACACATTGATGACCCTTTACTAACCCGAACAGTTCAAATTCTTTAAGCCCTCTATAATCAGTACGACCATGAAACAATATAAAACCCATCAACTCAGAACCCTGGCAACATTGTTGTTCTTTGTGGTCACGTTTCTTCCCCTTCACGCCGCAGGAAACGACAGCATCGGTTATTTCACGAAGATTGTGGGGAAATTCAACCATGTGTTTCCTCAGGAAAAGCTCTATCTTCATCTTGACAACACCGGTTATTTTTTGGGCGAGACCATTTGGTTCAAGGTTTATCAGGTTTGCAGCAACAACGACTCGCTGGGCGGACGAAGCAACATAGCCTATGTGGAAATCTACAACGCTAGCGGACAAATGGAAAAACAAGTCAAGGTGAAGTTGAACCACGGCGTGGGAATAGGCCAGATCGTTCTCGACGACATCTTGCGCAGCGGCTTCTTTGAAATCAGAGCCTACACCCGCTACATGCTCAACTGGGGAACGGACGCCATATTCTCCCGCATGATACCCATCTTCGAAAAACCCGACAGAGAAGGCGACTACAGCAATCCGCGCATCTGGTCGCCCAAAACAACCGACATACCCGACGGGCGAGAAAAGCCCGAAGCGTTAAGCAAGAAAATCAATGCCAGGTTTTTCCCCGAGGGAGGACACCTCATCAAGGGTTTCAAGAACCGGTTGGCTTTCGAATTGCTCGACCAGCAAGGCCAACGGCTGAAAGCTGCATGCACGCTGAAACAAGGCGAGCAGACGCTGATGCGCACCCAGACCGACAGCGACGGGCGCGGCGTTGTCTTCGTCGCTCCCGGCGACACTCCGTGTACCCTATCCGTGGTGTGTGAAAACGGGCGCAGCACCAACATTGCACTTCCGGCCGCCGAGGCATCGGGCGTGGCGCTCAGCGTGGACATGACGCAAAAGAAGGGCAACATACCCGTGCTGTTGTCGGCCACACCCGACTGGCAAGGCCAGACAGTGGGTGTGACCCTGATGAACAACGGAAAGATTTACTTCTGCGAAGAGCATGTACTGGCCGACAAGCCACTCTCCCTCACGCTGTCGCGCCAAGCCATGAATGAAGGCGTGTCGCAACTGACCGTCATCGACGGGCACGGACAGATACTGGCCACACGCATGCTCTTTGTCTATCCCCGCACCAAGGCGGCCACCGTCAGCCTTTCGGTGGACAGCGTGAAAGGGCGCATCGTCAACATGTCGGCCACCACACTGCCCAACACCACTTTCTCGCTCGCCGTACAGGATGCGGGCAGTCAGGTAAGCGGATGGGACCAGAACGCCGCGTCATGGCTGTTGCTCAGCAGCGACCTGAAAGGCTACATCCGCCATGCGGCCTACTACCTCGAGAGCGACGACGACGAGCATCGCCAAGCTGCCGACCGCCTGATGCTGGTGCAGGGCTGGCGACGCTACGATTTCCAGATGATGGAGGGCAAGAAGAACTTCGCCTTCGACTACCCCATCGAGAAACAGATGATTCTCAACGGACAAATCTACCGCACCAAGAAGAAACAAACCGTAGAAGGCATTGACCTCACGCTAGTGCTCAACAACCCTTTGGGCGATGCCCTCGTGGGATACGCCAAGACCGACAGCCACGGACGATACCGCTTCACCGTGCCCGATTGCTGGGGAAACGGCTGGAACATGTATGTGAAGACCAGCAAGGAAGACAAGTTCATGAACTATTATGTTGGGGTCAGCCGCAACTTCTCGCCCAAGCTCCGCACCTACGACCCGCAGGAGCGGCAGCCCCTGCAGTTGCCCGTACCGCCCATCAACCTGCAAGATGCCATCGACCGCGGCGACCTCACGCTGAGCACGGACAGCGTGCGCGTGTTGCGGCAGGTCACCGTGACGGCCAAGCGCCGACAGGGCAAGTACTTTTGGGAGAGCTACGAAAGCAACATGCGGTCGGCCGACCTCGTCTACCGGCCCGGCAACGAGGTGGACCAGCTGCTCGACAAGGGCCAGGCCATGCCCACGCTGATAGAATACCTGAAGGGCAAGAACCCGCTGATAGTGGGCAGCGACAACGTGTCGGGATATGTGCCTTACACCAACGACATCAACAATTTCTACGACAATGGCTTAAGCTACGGCCGACGGCCCATCATGTGGTATGTAAACAACCGCTTCGCATGTGCCACAGGAGTGACAAGAAGAATAAAAAAGCCCGACAACAGCGATGCCCTGGAGAACAGTTCCTACGGGGGCACGGTATCCTATGCCTTTCCCTTCTACATGGACGAGGTCAGCAAGGTGTTGGTCAAGACTACAAGTTCCAACATAAACAACTGGCGCGCAGAGCAGGCCGGCAACAACGCCGTCGAGATTTTCGTCTACCGCAACGCCACAGGCCAATACTACAACAAGAAGGCAAAGGGACTGCGCACCACCTGGTTCCGCGGCCTCGTCAATCCCGAGACTTACGAGGATGTGGAGCTGACGGGCCTCATCCCCGACCACGATTTCCGGCGTACGCTCCTATGGGAACCCAACCTGAAGACAGACGCCAACGGCAAAGTATCGTTCAAGGTCCAGGTCAACAGCACTTGCCGCGAGATGTACTATTCGGCCGAAGGCATCACGCCCGACGGCCGCGCGGTCGTATCCAAATGATGCCGTACGCATGAGCCATGTCTGCCACCACCTGTACCAATACCACTGTCACCATGAACATCCTGCATAAAACCATTTGTCTCCTGGCCTTCCTGCTTGCGACCGCAAACCTGCCTGCACAAGACGACAGCGTCAAGCTACGCCTGGCCAATGCCCCCATACAGGAGAAGGTGTACCTGCACCTCGACAACAACTGCTATTTCCTTGGCGACACACTCTGGTATAAGTCGTATGTGGTGAAGGCCAACGACCTTACGCCCACCAACATGAGCCGCATCGTCTATGTGGAACTGGTGTCGCCCGACGGCTTTGTGGTGGAACGACAACAGCTCATCGTATCGCCCGACGGCTACGGACACGGCGACTTCGTGATCTCCGACTCGCTCTATTCGGGTTACTACGAGTTGCGCGCCTACACCCGTTGGATGCTCAACTTCAACGTGACCGAACACCCCTACAACCGCATTTACCGCAACGAGTTCTACAACCGGCAGATGGCCAAAGATTTCTTCCGCGAATATGGCAGCATCTACTCGCGTGTCATCCCGGTCTACGAGAAGCCATACCAGACAGGCGACTACAGTCTGAAGGACATCCGCCCTCGTCCGCGGCAACGCGCCTTGCCGGCGGCCAAGCCGCAGCTGAACGTCGCGTTCTATCCCGAAGGAGGCAACCGCATAGCCGGAACCACGCAACGCATTGCCTTCGAAGCGACCAACGAACTCGGAGAAGGCGTGAACCTGACGGGCGTCATCGGACTACAGACCATCATAGCCGACCACATGGGCCGCGGCGTGTTTACCGTACGGGGCGACAGTCCCACAGGAAAGGCCACGTTCATCTACAAGGGGAGGAGCTATTCTTTCGACTTGCCCAAGGCCGAAAACATAGGCGTGGCCCTCTCGTTCACACAGGGCGTGGCGCAGGTGAAAGCCGTAGGGCTCGGCGTTTCTGCCTTGACGGCCGCCGTGCTCTGTCGTGGCGAACTGAAAGATTACCGCACCCTGCCCCTCGATGCGACAGGCACTGCCTCCTGGTCCGTCGACCTCGACCGGTTGCCGACGGGCGTATGCAACCTCGTGGTGATAGCCCCGCAGGGTCAGGTGCTGGCCGACCGCCTGTTTTTCGTCAACCATCACGACAACGACGCACGGCAAATCGGCGTTGAAGGACTCAAAAAGGAGTATTTGCCCTACGAGCCAATCAACCTGACCATCAAGGTGCCCGAAGACGTGAAGACGATAAGTCTGGCCGTGAAAGCCAACGAAGAGGACAGCCCTACCTACGACACGGGCAACATTCTGACCGACCTCCTGCTCGCAAGCGACCTCAAGGGATTTGTCGCCAACCCCGATTACTACTTCGAGTCCGATGACAGTCTGCATCGGGCACACCTCGACCAGTTGCTTCTGGTGCAAGGCTGGAGCCGGTATGACGCCAAGGACTTGCTGGCCGCCCGTCCCCTACGATACAAACCCGAGACAGCCATGACGGTGGAAGGTAACGTTTATCCTGCCGTACATTTCAACCCTGTGGATCCCGAGGAGATGCCCTGGTGGAAGATAGGCATCTTCGGATGGACGGTAGATGCCATTGCGGACAGCGGCGAGGATGGAGCTTTCGGCGAATACTCGGACATGATAAAGAAAGGCGAAGGCATGAATTACCTGGCAGCACAGGAAAAGTCGGAAGGCAGGGAGGATAACCTCGCAACCCAACGGGCCGACATGGTATCCAACATGGAAACGTCAGGAAACACGGAGCAGGAGCCGCAGGCCACCAACCAACCGGACCCCGAGCAGGGAGTCGACCACGGGTCTCTGCGGAAAGAGGTAACCATCAAGGGCGAACTGGTGCTGGGCACCGACGTGTGGCAGATAGAACAGCAGACCGACCACGGCGGACATTTTGCATTCAGCGTGGAGCCTTTCTACGGCGACGGGACACTTATGATGGGAGCCTACGACGACAACAAGGGGAAAAAGAACAAGAAAACGAAGGACGACTACGACCTGTTCGACGAAGATGCCTGGCCCAACTACTATGTAAAGCGCAACCTTTTCTATCCCGTCTTCGCTTCCAAATACTCTTATTACCAGACCCACCGGCCGGAAGCCGGCATATCCTTGTCCGAAGCATACACCGACTCGCTTGACGGCGACGGCACCGACCTGCGGGAGGTGAGTGTCGAGGCGCGCCGCCGCAAGAGCAAGCACGCTATCGACTGGAGCAAGCCTGCCTGCCAGTACGATGCCGTAGAGCTCTACAACCTGTTGACAGACTATGGCCTGTCGTACGGAAAAGTGAATTTCCGCCGACTTCCATTGCAAATGAGCATGATGCTTGTGGGCAACTACAATGCACAACAAATGTTCTTGGTAGATGCCCGTTTCGACCGCTATCTCTTCTACCGCACCTACACACCCGATGCCGCAGTCGCACAGGCCACACCCACTAACCGAAGCAATTGGGCCATCTACAAAGACACCAAACTGAAGCGTTTGCAGACGGCAAAGTTCTATACCGATTTCAGTCTGCGGCAGGACGGCCATCCGGAAATGAACAGTGGGAGTGCCGATGTGGTGGTAGATTTCGACACCATGCCACAAGACGCCACCCGATACACCATGCGCGACCGGCGCATCGTGCTGCACGGGTTCACCATGCCCGACGACTTTTACCATCCCGACTACAGCAACAAGCCACTGCCCGAACACAGGGACTACCGCCGCACGCTATACTGGAACCCCAACCTGCAGACGGACGGAAAGGAAACGCATATCGGGTTCTACAACGGGAGCCGTCCTGCCGCCGTTTCGGTCAGCGGCGCCGCCGTCGGCCTTGCCGGTCCGTGCTGCACGCCGCTCCGATGAACCGGCCGGCCGAAGGGCACCGTCAGTGTTTCAACCCGTAGCGCATGATAACCGTGAAACAGACCAAAGGAATGACAAAAGAGTAGTTGACGCTCGACAATCCGAGAATTTCCGTCTGACAGTCCATGACAGCCGCCTGGACAGGCGGTATGACACTGCCTCCCAAAATGCTCATCACCAAACCCGCTCCGGCAAACTTTACATTGTCGCCCACTCCCGTAAGGGCGATACCGTAGATGGTCGGGAACATCAGGCTCATGCAACCCGACACTGCCACCAGGCACCACAGCCCCGTGCGGCCGTCAACAAAGATGACGCCCAACAGGCAAACGACAGCCGCCAAAGCCAGCAACGCCAACAAACGGCCGGGTGTCACAAACTTTAGGAAATAAGTGCACACAAACCGGCCGACGGCAAACAGGGCCAAGGCCCCCAAGTAATAATAAGTGGTAATCTGCTGGGCCACCGATTCGGCCATGCCCTCCATGTCGCAAAACACATGGTGGCCATAGTACATGATGTAAGCCCAGCACACCGTCTGAGCCCCGACATAGAAGAACTGCGCTATCACGCCCTGCCGGTAGCTCTTCAGGCGGAGCAACTGCCCGAAGGCCTTCAACATTCCCTTTCGTGCGGTATGGTCGCCGGCCTGGGGCATGCGCGTAAAGACAATGGCAACGAGCAGCACCAGAATGATTACGCCGATATAAAGATAAGGCTGCACCAATATATCGAGGTCGTGCGCCTTGATGGCTTCGAATCGTGCCGGGTCGCTGGCCATCAACCGGCTTCGGCCAGCGCTGTCGGTAGTGTCGAGGCTGCCCGACACATAGGTAAGGGCTATGAAAGCACCCGTAAGCGCTCCCACCGGATTAAATGCCTGGGCAAAGTTCAACCGCCGCGTGCCCGTCTCTTCCGAGCCCATGGCATAGATATAAGGATTGCAGCTGGTTTCGAGAAACGACAAACCGCAAGTCATTACGAAATAAGCGGGCAGAAAGGCCGCAAACGCCCCCGTGGCCTTGGCAGGCAAGAAAGCCAATGCCCCCACGGCATAGAGGGCCAACCCCGTCACCACCCCCGCCTTGAACGAATAGCGCTGGATGAACAGGGCGGCAGGAAGGGCCATGCAGAAATAGCCCAAATAGAAGGCCACTTGTACGAAACTGCTCTCGAACTTGCTGATCTGGAATATCAGTCCGAATGATTTCACCATCGGATTGGTCACGTCGTTGGCAAATCCCCACATGGCAAAACAAATGGTAATCATGGCAAAAGGCAGAAGAAAGCTCACTCCGTCTTTCTTGAACAGCCCGTCTCGGTTTGGTCTCATTATAAAAAATATTTTCCGCAAAAGTAATACTAAATGCCATGATAACCAAATAAATATGTACTTTTGCAGTAATAATCGGCAAAATGCCAGCCGCTTGACGCAGAAATACAAACGTGCGTGTAGATTTCCAGAACACGCCTTAAATACACCAACATGAAAAAACTCTTGTCGCTCCCGCCCAACCTGGTGGGATGCTTCCACAACATCACGGGCTATCCGGAAGACGAATGGTTCTGCACGCACGACCCCGTCGGCCACAAGTTAGGGTCGGGCGGAGGATCGGCCAACCTGCTTATGGAATACTGGAAAGCGCACGGCAAGAACGCCGACGACCAGTTGTTGCTACTGCATGCCGGCGGTCAAAGCCGCCGTCTGCCTGCCTACGCCCCGTCGGGCAAGGTGCTGACCCCCATCCCCGTGTTTCGCTGGGAACGCGGCCAGCGTCTGTCGCAAGACCTGTTGCAACTGCAGCTGCCTCTCTACGAACGCATCATGGCCAGCGCACCCAAGCGTCTCCGCACCATGATCGTGAGCGGCGACGTGTATATCCGGGCCACCCAGCCCCTGCAATCCATACCCGATGCCGACGTGGTGTGCTACGGCCTGTGGCTCGGACCCGACATCGCCAAAGACCACGGCGTGTTTGTCAGTTCGCGGAAAGAGCCGGGCACACTCAGCTACATGCTGCAAAAGCCGTCGGTCGACACGCTCAACCGTCTGCAGAAAGACCATTTCTACCTTACCGACATCGGGGTGTGGCTGTTGTCGGACAAGGCTGTCGACGTGCTCATGCACCACGCCACACACGACGGCAAAGCGACGGAGTACGACCTGTACGGCACTTTCGGCTGCTGCCTGGGCACCCACCCCACCCTCATCGACGACGAGGTGGCCCGGCTGAAGGTAGCCGTGCTGCCCTTGCCGGGCGGCGAGTTCTATCATTTCGGCACCTCGCACGAACTGCTTTCGTCGACCATAGCCATACAGAACCTGGTGAACGACCAGCGCCACATACTGCACCACTCGCGCAAGCCCTGTCCGAGCATCTTTGTGCAGAACGCCATCGTGAACGTCGGTTTCAACGACGGCAACCAGAACATGTGGATAGAGAACAGTTGTGTGGGGCCGCACTGGGAACTGAGCAACAACAACATTGTGACCGGCGCACCCGAGAACGACTGGCAGGTGCGCCTTGCGCCCAACGACTGCATCGACTTTGTGCCTGTCGGCCAAACGGCCTGGTGCGTGCGCCGCTACGGTTTCTACGACAAGTTTGCCGGCAACGAGCAGACCACACCACGCTTCCCGCTGCTGGCCGACGATGCAGCGCTCGATGCCTACATGCGGGGAGACGGCCCGGCTGCAGAGCGACTGCTGTCGGCCGAACAGCTGTCCGACCAGGCCAACCTGTACCGGCTGACGGAGCAGCGCAAGCACTACCGCGCCACTAACTGGCAGATGCTGGCCCGCAACCACGAACACAGCGTGTTCTACCAGCTCGACCTCGACGATGCCGCCGCTGCATTCCGCAAATACCACATAGCCGCCCCGCAACCGCTGGGCGACAACGAGCCGCTGATGAAACGCATCAGCGATGCCATGTTTCATGCGGCCATCGGACCCGACACGCAGAAAGGGGCGATGGAAGACAAGGCCTTCGGGCTGCTGCGCGATGGACTGACGACCGCGGCAGCCACCAACGGCATGACCCCGCGCAAGACCGTCTACGACGACCAGATAGTATGGGGACGGTCGCCGGTACGCATCGACATTGCCGGAGGATGGACCGACACGCCCCCCTACTGCCTGATGGAAGGCGGAAACGTGGTCAACCTTGCCATCGAGCTGAACGGGCAGCAACCCATACAAGCCTATGTGAAACCCAGTGCGGAGCCACGCATCACCCTGCGGAGCATCGACCTGGGCGCCTCGGAGGTGGTGACAACCTACGAGCAGCTGGGTGCCTTCAACCAGGTGGGCAGTCCGTTCTCCATCCCCAAGGCCGCACTGGCCCTCTGCGGCTTCCTACCCGCGTACAGCGTCGAGCCGTACCATACGCTCGAAGACCAGCTGCGCGATTTCGGCTGCGGCATAGAGGTGACACTGCTCTCGGCCATTCCCGCCGGATCGGGGCTGGGCACCAGCAGCGTGCTGGCAGCCACGGTGCTGGGCGCACTCAGCGAATTTTGCGGATTGGGATGGGACAAAGGCGAGATAGGATACCGCACCCTGGCCCTCGAGCAGCTCCTCACCACCGGCGGCGGATGGCAAGACCAGTACGGCGGACTGCTGCACGGCGTGAAACTGCTGCAGACGCAGCCGGGCTTCCAGCAGACACCGGTAGTCAGATGGCTGCCTACCGGCATCTTCACACAGCCCGAATACCAGGCCTGCCACCTGCTCTACTACACCGGCATACGGCGGACGGCCAAGACCATCCTGGCCGAAATCGTGCGCAAGATGTTCCTCAACCAGCACGAGCAACTGTCGCTGCTGCGCGAGATGAAGGCACATACACTGACGATGTACGAAGCCATACAGCGCGAGGATTTCGAGGCCATGGGGCGGCTCGTGCGCCAGACGTGGCTGCAGAACCAGGCACTCGACAGCGGCACCAATCCCGAGGAGTGCAGACGCATCACCCGTCTCGTAGACGATCTTTGCCTGGGCTACAAACTGCCAGGCGCAGGCGGAGGCGGATATCTCTACATGGTGGCAAAAGACCCGGAGGCAGCGGCACGCATCAAGGCCACGCTCAACACGCAGACCACCAACCCCAATGCGCGGTTTGTGGACATGACGCTCAGCCGCCACGGCATGCAGGTTTCACGAAGTTAGGTATTGCAATGGATTTCAGAACACCCGTAGACATCGCCCCTTCCTCATGGCAGATTGCGCCCTGCGAGCGTATGCTGTTCGTAGGCTCGTGCTTTGCCGACAACATGGGGCAACGCTTCAGCCAAGAACGCTTCCGTGCCGTGGTCAACCCGTACGGCGTGATGTATAACCCGGCCAGCATCGTCCACACCGTCGAACGGTTGCTCGACGACGGGGGCATGCCCTTCGAGGCCGGAGAGACGGGCACCTGCGTCTTCACGCTGGGCACCAACCATGTGTATGTGCTGAAAGAAACGGGGCAGATAGTGGACAACTGCCGGAAACGCCCGCAACAATTCTTCGACGAGCAGGTGCTCGACGTGGCGCAATGTGCCGCCTACTTGCGACAGGCCATAGACATGGTGCACAACCGTTACCCGCTGGTGCGGTTCGTGTTCACGGTGTCGCCCATCCGATACCGCAAATACGGATACCACGGCTCGCAACTCTCGAAGGCCACGCTGCTGCTTGCCGTCGACCAAGTGAGGCAAACATCAACGGGCACGACGGTAGACTATTTTCCTTCCTACGAGATTGTGCTCGACGAGCTGCGCGACTATCGCTTCTACCGCGAGGACATGCTCCACCCCACCCCACAGGCCATCGACTACATCTTCGAGCGGTTTGGCGCCACCTATTTCTCGCGCCGCACACAGGCGTTTCTCGAAGCCTGGCGGCCGATACGCGAGGCGCTGGGGCACAAGCCGTTCCATCCGGAGTCGGAGGAATACGCCCGGTTTGTCGGGAAAACACTGGAGAAGGCGCGCGCCTTGCAGGCATGCTACCCGGAGGCCGGCAACATAGAGGAGCTTATCCGCCACGCTGGCGCACAGCCTCAAACAGCAGAATAGCCGCACTGACCGACACGTTGAGCGAGTCGAGCTGCCCTTTCATGGGAATGCGGATGTGGGCATCGGCTGCCTGGCGCCACGCATCGGTCAGGCCGGTGGCCTCGGTGCCCATGACCAGGGCGGTGCCTCGGCGCATATCGGTATCGTAATAGAGATGCGAATCCTGCAACTGGGCGGTGAGAATACGGATGCCGCGCTCCTTCAGAAAGGCGATGCACTCGGCCGACGAGCATGCCACCGTGGGCACGGTGAAAACGGCACCGATGCTCGAACGGATGAGATTGGGGTTGTAAAGGTCGGTGAGCGGGTCGCAGACAATCACGGCATCAGCTGCTGCCGCATCGGCCGAGCGCAGCACGGCACCCAGGTTGCCGGGTTTCTCCACCCGTTCGAGCACCACCAGCAGCGGATTGTCGGGCAGACGGAGGTCGGCAAGCGTCCTCGTCCTGACCTTCATCGCGGCAACGGCACCCTCGGTGGAACCGCGGTAGGCCATACGTTCGTACACCTCGGGCGTCACCTCAAAGGCGTTGCCGGCGGCTGTCAGCTGCCGCAGTTCGGCATCCTCGCCATTGGCAAACATGAGCTGGGGACAATAGAAAAGCGTGTCGATCTCATAGCCCGAATGGAGGCAGTGGAGCAACTCGCGGCGCCCCTCCACCACAAACAGGCCCGCCTTGCGGCGCTCGGCCGATTTCTGCTGCAACAAGACGAGTTTCTTTACACGCGCGTTTTGCGTACTGGTTATAACATTCTGCGAACTGTTCATGCCTTTGTATTCTTCCTGCTTTTTCGTTGAACAGATGCAAAGTTAAGAAAAAAATGCACCAATCGCTTCTCATACCCTTTCTTTTTCGTTGAAACGTAACGGGCGGAAACCATTCCGGCGGCTTTCAGGCAGACGGCAACAGTGTGCCGTCCGGCCGGAAAGCCGCCGGAATGACGTTGGGCCGACAAGGCTAATTGGCAGAACCGCCCTTGAACAGGAACCGGGCCAATCCGTAGACGTAGCGCCGGAAACCGGGTCGGTAGGCCAACAGACGGTCGAACCATCCGAGATGTTTGCCGAAGAGGCGCACTGCCATGCCCACATACACCATTGCAAAGAGCGTGCCGATGCCTACAATGTGCCACAGCCATGTACCGAAAAACACATAGCAGAACACCACGGCAAGCGTTACGAGCGTGATGTCGACAACTATCTTCATCTTGGCAAACTCGATGCCCGTCACCTCGCACACGGCCACGGGGAAACCTTCGCCGGGCATGGTGACCGAACCGCAACGCACCTCAAGCGCTATGCCGAAGCCCAATATGGTGCAGCCTGCAACCTGTGCGGCGATTTTGGCCCAAAGCGTTGCGGGGGCAAGCCACGACGTGAGCGACATGTTGACATCGATGAGCGAACCGAAAACAAAGCCGACGAGCAACTGGAAAAGCTGTACCGGCTCGAAGCGCCTGCGCAGCACGGCTATTTGGCCGGCCACAAGAACGGCGTTCATGATGTAAGTGTATTGACCGATGGTAAGCTGGGGTATGTCCATGACGCGTTGTTTTCCGGCCGTTTCAAAAACATAGGGTAGCGTGGATATTACGCTCGAACCCAACATACTGCGCACGCAGACGGCAACGCCAAGGGTCATGACACACAACGAAACAAGCAGCAAGACGTGCTGCCACAAAAACGAAACTATTTTATCTTTTCTACTCATAAGCCATATCCAAAAACAGCATCTTGTTGCGGCCGATGCCTCTTTTTACCTTCAGGAAAAGCGCAGCTCTCTTGCTTATGCCCGTCTCCTGTTTTTGCAAAATTACAAAAAAACAGCGAGATTTGCGCCCTGCGCCGCCGTTTTCTTGGTTCGGCTGACACGCCAAACCATGTCTTCGTGCATGCTGCCAGACGAAAAAGGTGCGGACAACAACCGTTCGGTCGTGGTCCGCACCCGTCGTGTGGATATCTGTCTGTCAGATTAGTCTTTATTCGAACGCTTGCGCTCGAGATGGTCGAGGATAATCTTGCGCATGCGTATGCTCTTCGGCGTGACCTCGACATACTCGTCGCTCTTGATGTACTCCAGACATTCCTCGAGGCTCATTACCGTTTTCGGCACGATGCGGGCCTTGTCGTCGGAACCCGAAGCACGAACGTTGGTGAGCTGCTTGGCCTTGCAGACGTTGATCACAAGGTCGTTGTCGTGCACATGTTCGCCGACCACCTCGCCGGGATAGACCTCGTCGCCCGGGTCGATGAAGAACTTGCCGCGGTCCTGCAGCTTGTCGATGGCGTAGGCGTAAGCCGTTCCGCCGTCCATGGAAAGCATCGAACCATTGGTGCGGCGCACAATCTCGCCCTTGAACGGCTGGTACTCCTTGTAGCGGTGGGCCATGATGGCCTCACCCTGCGATGCGGTGAGCACATTGGTGCGGAGGCCGATGATACCGCGCGAAGGGATGTCGAACGTGATGTTCACACGGTCGCCCTCGGAGTCCATGCCGGTCAGGTCACCCTTGCGGCGCGTCACCATGTCGACCATCTTCGACGAGTAGTCCTGCGGAACATTGATGTCGAGTTCCTCGATAGGCTCGCATTTCTGCCCGTCAATCTCCTTGTAGATAACCTGAGGCTGGCCTACCTGCAACTCGTATCCCTCACGGCGCATGGTCTCGATGAGCACCGAGAGGTGCAGCACACCACGTCCCTTCACGATCCACTTGTCGGTAGAGTCCTCAAAAGGCTCCACGCGGAGGGCGATGTTCTTCTCGAGCTCGCGCTGCAGACGGTCGCTGATCTGGCGCGACGTGCAGTACTTGCCTTCGCGGCCGAAGAAAGGCGAGTCGTTGATGGTGAACAGCATGCTCATCGTGGGCTCGTCGACGGCAATAGGGGGCAGGGGTTCGGGGTTCTCGAAGTCGGCGATGGTGTCGCCGATTTCAAAGTGTTCCAGACCGATTACGGCACAGATGTCGCCGCTCTCCACGCTGTCCACACGCTTGTGACCGATGCCCTCGAAGGTATGCAGTTCTTTGATTTTGGTGCGCTCCTGCGTTCCGTCGCGGTGGCAAATCACGATATTCATGCCGTCGGACAGCTTACCGCGGTGCACGCGGCCCACAGCGATACGGCCGGTATAGTTACTGTAGTCGAGCGAGGTGATGAGCATCTGCGGTGTTCCGTCGATATGCTTGGGAGCGGGAATGACCTCCACAATCTTGTCGAGCAGGTAATCGATGTTGTCGGTGGGCTTGTTGAAGTCGGCACCCATCCAGCCGTTCTTGGCCGAACCGTAAACCACCGTAAAGTCGAGCTGGTCCTCGGTGGCATTGAGGTCGCACATCAGGTCGAACACCATCTCGTAGACGGCTTCGGGACGGCAGTTGGGTTTGTCCACCTTGTTCACCACAACAATGGGCTTGAGGCCAATCTGCAAGGCTTTCTGCAACACAAAGCGCGTTTGCGGCATGGGACCCTCGAAAGCGTCGACAAGCAGCAAACATCCGTCGGCCATGTTCAGCACGCGCTCCACCTCTCCGCCGAAATCGGAGTGGCCCGGGGTGTCAAGTATGTTGATTTTTACTCCTTTCCAAGTAATTGATACGTTTTTCGACAATATGGTTATCCCTCGTTCGCGCTCCAGGTCGTTGGAGTCGAGCACTTCGCCGCTGTTGTCCTGGCCGTCACGGAACAGTTTGCCGGCGAGCATCATCTTGTCGACCAAGGTTGTCTTTCCGTGGTCAACGTGCGCAATAACTGCGATGTTACGAATGTCTTGCATTGATTTACCTTAAAAAAATAGCTGAATATATTTGCGTGCAAAATTACTAAAAATAATCGAAAGGCTTGTTCGATTGAATGAAAAGTTGTAACTTTGCACCGCATTTTCGGAAATACCGGAGCATTTGCGGCTGCCTGTGGTTTTTGGTTAAGGCCACCGCGCGACCAACAGATGTTAATGATGCAACCATTATTAATCAACATTTCAAATGTATCTCAACTCAGAAAAGAAGGAAGAAATCTTCGGCCAGTATGGCAAGTCAACAACCGACACAGGCTCTGCAGAGAGCCAGATTGCTCTGTTCACCTATCGCATCAAGCACCTGACCGAGCATGTGAAGGCTAACCACAAGGACTTTGTCACCACTCGCTCGCTGACACAGCTCGTCGGTAAGCGCCGTCGTTTACTCACTTACCTGAAGGAGCGCGACATCAACCGCTACCGCGCCATCGTGAAGGCTCTCGGTCTGCGTAAGTAAAACACAACGGGCTTCAAGCCCGGTCATACCGAAAAATATGGAAACAACCGCATCGTCCGCTCGGACAATGCGGTTGTTTTTGTTTCCACACTGGCCGTTACGTTTCGTCATAACGGGCAGGCGTACAGGTCACACTGGCCTGAATACGGACGGTTCGCACACGGGGCCGACCCACGGATGTAAAGAAAAGTCTGAAAAAACAGCTACTTGTGCCGAACCGGTTTTAGCGTGAAAGACCACACTGAATGTAACACGAAACACGGTGGAGCACCGCGCGTTCGGGACGATTTTGCGTAACGCATGCGCCATAAACGCCAAACGGCACTGCCCCCGGCCACTGACGGAGGCTCCGTCAATGGCCGGGGGCAGTGCCGTTTGGCACCTATCGCAAAGCCATAGGACATCTTTCGCAGAAGCTGCGAAAGCCATCATCATAGAGTATAACGTCTTGATTTCATAACAATTTAACAGACAGACAATTAGAATACCGGCCAAAATATGCCATTCCAGCGCCAAACGGCACTTTGGTTGCAAGCACTGGTTTTCCCGAAAGGGCATTTGTCGCGTTCTTTTACAACCGGAACCATTACTGCCGACGCAACACTTTGCGCTAACCTGCGCATGGTTTCGGACCGCATTCTTCGCAAATCCCGGCACCCAAAAAGGCCGCACTGCAAGCAAATCGCATGCAGTGCGGCCTTCGTCAGTCGATATCAAGTATCTCCCTTAGCGGCACCATGACAAAGTCGCGTTCACGCATGTGGGGATGGGGTATGACAAGGTCGGGGTCGTTGACACGGATATCATCATACAACAATATGTCGATGTCAATTACACGGTCGTGGTACTTTCCGTCCTCCGATTTCTGCGTACGCCCCATCTCGCGCTCTATACGCTGGGTAACGGCCAACAACTGGCGCGGGGTTTGCGTCGTAAGGCAACAAGCACAGGCGTTGATGAACTTGTTGGGCGTATCGAATCCCCATGGCACCGTCTCCATAAGCGACGACAGCCGTTCCACCTCGCCCACACGTTCGTTGAGCAACGCTACGGCCTGACGTACCAATTGCTTGCGGTTGCCGATATTGGAACCTATGCTGAAATAGACACGATGCAACATGACCTGCAATTTTTCGGTGCCCTGAAAGATGGCTGCCTTAGTCAATAATCAGCAAACTGTCGCCGAAGCAACCGAACATGTACCCGTTCTGCAAAGCCATGTCGTAACACTTCATAACCGCATCGTAACCGCCAAAGGCCGCCGTCGACATCATGAGCGTGGACTCGGGATGGTAGAAATTAGCCACCATGCTGTTGGCAAGCCCGAAATCATAAGGCGGAAATATAAATTTGCTGGTCCAGCCTTCGTACTCCTTCAGCAGGCCATCAGTGCCGACTGCCGTTTCCGTAGCCTTTACCACACTGGTTCCGATGGCGCATACCTTATGGCCCGACTTCTTGGTGTTGTTCACCATCTCGCAAGCCTCCTTGGAGATATGCATCTGCTCGGAATCCATCTTGTGCTTCGTGAGGTCTTCAACCTCAATCTGCGAGAAGTTTCCCAGACCGCAATGCAAGGTGATGAAAGCAGCGTTCACTCCTTTAATCTCCATGCGCTTCATCAGTTCGCGGCTGAAATGCAAGCCCGTAGCCGGTGCGGTCACAGCGCCTTCATTGCTTGCAAAGACACACTGGAAATCCACCACGTCGTCGGGCGTGGCATGCGAATGAACATGCATGTTGACCATTGTCGGGTCTTCAGGACGCCCGTTAAGGACATAATCGGGAAGCGGCATCTCGCCCAAGGAGAACAGTTCCTCCTTGAACTGATCGTGCGGACAGTCGTAAAGGAAACGCAACGAGCGGCCACGGCTTGTGGTGTTGTCGTATACTTCGGCCACCATGGTGCCCACTTCGTCGAAAAAGAGCTTGTTTCCGATGCGTATCTTGCGGGCCGGCTCCACCAGCACATCCCATAGATGGGTCTCTTCGTTGAGCTCGCGCAGGATGAACACTTCTATCTTCGCATCGGTCTTTTCCTTGGTTCCATAGAGACGGGCCGGAAAAACCTTTGTGTCGTTCATGATGAACGTGTCGCCCTCATCGAAATAATCCAGGATATCGCGAAACTCTATGTACTGACCCTCTATCGGATTGCCGTCCTGGTCCTTCTTGAACATGTCAATCTCGCCCGTCGTGCGGTGCAGCACCATCATGCGGGCTTCGTCACGGCGCGTTACGCGGAACGTCTCCTTGGAGCCGTCATCGTTCGTAAACTCACGTACCAGACTATGGGGATAAAGGGCTATTTGCTCCTGAGGCAACTTAAACCTGAATTGTGACAGTTTCATATTTCTTTGGGGTTTGAACTTTGTTCCGTACGTCACATTTCCCGGATTATAACCATTGGGAACTGACGCTGTTTCACTTTGTCTTGTAAATGTTATTATATTAAAAAAGCGAAGACGACATTTGTAAACGCCTTACGCATGTTCCGCACGGGGCTGAACGATGTCTTGCTGGCTGAGCCATTCGCTAAAGTGGTCAAAATCGATGCACTCGCGTTCGGAGAAATGCCCCACACGCGTACGCCGCAACTCTGTAAGATAAGCACCGCTTCCCATCGCACGTCCAATGTCGCGTGCCAATGCCCTTATGTAAGTGCCTTTTCCACAAACAACACGAATGGACATGCGATGGCTCACAGGATCGAAACCCGTAAGCTCTATCTCGTCGATGCGTATGCGTTTGGGCTTCAATTCCACCTGCTCGCCATCGCGACGCATCTGATAGGCGCGCTTTCCATCAACCTTACAGGCACTGTAGGTGGGGGGAATCTGGTCGATGTCGCCAACAAATTGACTTAACGTGGCCAACACCAACTCCTTCGTGATGTGCCGCCAGGGATAAGTGTGGTTGACTGTATGCTCGCAATCGTAGCTGTCGGTAGTGGCGCCCAGCTGGAGCGTGGCTGTATATTCTTTGGTATGGGCCTGCAATTCCTCAATGCGCTTGGTGCATCGTCCGGTGCAGAGCACAAGCACCCCCGTAGCCAATGGATCGAGGGTGCCGGCATGTCCCACCTTTACCTTGCGGCCCAGATGTTTGGAAAGCAAGTAACGGATGTGTGCCAACGCCCCAAAACTCGACATGCGGTAGGGCTTGTCGACAGCTATGATTTCACCTTGTATGAAGTCCATATTCAATTGATGGTGCGTAATGGGATTACAGAAGGCTGGCCAATATCGTGACCGCACCTACCACAGCACAATAAATTGCGAAATAGATAAGCTTGCCACGTTTCACAATATCTACCATCCATCGGCATGCTACACAACCGAATACAAACGCTGTGACAAATCCGATAACGAGTGCTGACACAGGGATGTCGCCCATTACTGAAGCCACACCGCTCTTTGTCATCTTCAATATGTCGAGCAAAGCCTCCCCCAAGATGGGAGGTATGACCATAAGAAAAGAGAATTGGGCCAGTTTCTCTTTCTTGTTTCCCAAAAGCAATCCAGTAGCTATAGTGCTGCCCGAACGCGAAAGACCGGGCATGACGGCACACGCCTGGGCCAGTCCGATGACAAGGGCATCCTTGAACGTTATCCTTTCCCGCTGACGCGGCTTTGCAAAATAAGAAAAGGCCAGCAGTGTTGCAGTCAGCAGAAGCATGACGCCAACCACCAGCAGCCCTGCTCCAAATATTTCCTCAACCTTGTCTTTGAAAAACACACCGACTATTCCGACGGGTATCATGGACACCACGATAAGCGTAGCATAACGTGTACCCTCGTTCCAAGAAAACTTGAAAAGGTCACGGAAAATCCACACTATCTGCTTCCAAAAGATAACGAGCGTGCTCAATACGGTAGCCACATGAACAACTACGGTAAACGCCAGATTGTCGGCACCGTCGACATCAAGAATCGAAGACAGGATGGACAAATGCCCACTGCTGCTTACGGGCAAGTACTCGGTCAATCCCTGAATGAGTCCTAAAAGAAAAGCCTGCAGGTCATTCATAGGGCATTAGTCCTCCTTGGTTGTTTCGGTAGGCAACTGGTCGGCATCCGTGTCTTTCGGTTTGCGGATGATAGCATAAATCATCGACACAAAACCTATGAAGCATACCACAGGAGCGACCTTGATGCGACGCACGCTGAATATGTCGGAATTGAAAGTCTGTTCGGTTGAAGACGGTCCGGTCATCAGAATGAAACCAATGACAACAATAACGAAACCGACAGCCAACAGCATGAAGTTGGTACGGTCGAATGCAAATTTTCTTCTATCCATAATGTTAATTTCTATTTAGCGATGGAGCATTGCAGCGCATAGCCATCAGCCACAGAAGGCTATAGGCACGGCAAGCCACAAACGCCCCAACAGCGATTTATAGCGATGATCTTTATATTTTGTAGAGTTCTCCGGCTTTCATCTTCAAGAACTTGTTGACCGAAATGCATGCGCACATGGCGGTTATGATAATACCGAAGAGGAACACGGCAACGGCCGTGACAGCCATTTCCTCCCACGAGATAACAGTCAGCACCTCTGGCTCATAGCGATAGAGCAAGTACATGCCGCCCCCAAGCACTGCGCAGGCCAGAAAGGCCGCAAGCATGCCCGTGACGAGGGCACGTTTGAGGAACGGCCACCTGATAAATCCCCACGAAGCACCCACAAGTTTCATGGTATGAATGGAAAAGCGCCGTGCATAGATACCCAGCCGTACGGTATTGTTGATGAGTGAGAACGAAACAAAAGTGAGCAGCACCGCCAACACCAGCAATACCAGTCCGACTTTGGCCAAGTTGCGGTTGACGGCCTCCACAAGATCGCGCTGATAATTGATCTCCGACACTTTCGGATAACGCCTCAGCTCTTTTGATATCCATGTCAGCGAGTCGTTGTTGGCATAATCGCCCCTAAGCGTCAACTCCACCGATGAGGGAAGCGGGTTGACACCATCGGTAAACTCCGACGGGTCGGCTCCCATTTCCCTGGTTGCTTCTTTCAGCGCTTCAGTCTTGCTTATGAAATGGACACTCTTGATGTAGGGGCGTTTGGCCAAGCCACGGCACATGGTCTGTGCCTCCGTGTCGGTCATGTCCTGTCCAAGCATCATCGTGACCACGAGATTCTCCTTGACATAAGACGACAAGTTACGCCCCAGGAGCGTAGAGAAAACAACAAGTCCCAAAAGGATAAGCACCAAGGCAGTACTGATACAGAGCGTGACCGTCTGCAAGCGTCCCGACCGGCCGTTGGTCTTTTTACGTTTATGTCCCATTTGCAAATGGCTATAATAACCCAAATTTGCGTGCAAAATAACAAAAAAAATATCACAATCACGAGAGTTTAACGTGTGTTAACGTCGGCTATCAGTCAAAAGTCTGTAACTTTGCATGTATAAACGACTTGCCGAAAGCCCAAGATGCTATAGGCAAGCCCCCAAATACGGAGAACAAGACATGAGTACCATCATTTATCCTAGTCCCATTTACGGCCCAGTACACAGTCGGCGTCTGGGCTTAAGCTTAGGCATCAACCTGATGCCTGCCGATGGAAAGGTCTGCACTTTCGACTGCCTTTACTGCGAATGCGGTTTCAACCGCGACCGGCGTCCCCACAGCCATCACCCGTCGCGCGAAGAGGTGGCAAAGGCTTTAGAGCGTCAGCTTGCCAAAATGCACGACGACGGCATGCACCCCGACGTGCTGACATTCGCAGGAAACGGCGAACCGACCAGCAACCCCCACTTCCCCGAAATCATCGACGATACCATTGCGTTGCGCGACAAATGGTGTCCCGAAGCAAAGATCAGCGTGCTGAGCAACTCCACATTCATCACCCACGGGAAAACAAGGGCTGCACTGATGAAAGTGGACAACAACATACTGAAGCTCGACACGATCGATCCCGAATACATCCGCCTGGTAGACCGCCCCACCCAGCCAAGCTACGATGTCACGGAAATCATCGAAAACATGAAGCTCTTCAATGGTCACGTCATCATACAGACCATGTTCATGAAAGGCACGACCACCGGCAAGGACGGGCTTCCCGTATCGGTCGACAATACGGGCGACAGCTATGTCCAGCCGTGGTTAGAGGCCATAAAGGCCATCCGGCCGCAACGCGTGATGGTATATACCATCGACCGCGAAACGCCCGACCACGATTTGCGCAAAGCCACGCACGAAGAGCTCGACAACATTCGCGACCTTGTACTGTTCGCCGGTATACCCTGCACGGCCTCCTATTAATATACGGTATGGCAACCAGACGGTTCTCCTGAGGCCATCAAGCAGACAGAAAAACGACACGGCAACAAACACCGTCGGCTTATCCGGCAACAACCGCTGCCACAAGCAGCCGTTTACCATGAAATACAAAATCGAACAAGCTACCCCCGACCAAGCCGCCGCCATTGCTCCATTGATTATGATTGCGATGGACGAGGATTGCTGCCGCCACTTTTGCGGTCCGCATCATTCGCTCGACGACTTTCGCACCATGATGACCCGTCTGGTGGAACGCGACGACAGCCAATACAGTTACCGCAACACCCTAGTGGCAAAAACCACCCGCGGCGACATAGCCGGCATCATAACCGGCTACGACGGAAGCATGCTCCGAACATTGCGCAAGGCGTTCGTGCAGTCGGCCAGTGAGGCACTAGGCAACGATTTCAGCGGAATGGCCGACGAGACACAGGCAGGCGAGTTCTACGTCGACTCCTTGGCCGTGAAAACCGAATACCGCAAGCAAGGCATCGCATCGGCCCTGCTGCGCGAGATGATACGCAGAAACCGGGGCAGCCAGCCCGTAGGACTACTGGTGGACCTGACCCATCCGTGGGCCGAACGCCTGTACCTGTCTTTGGGATTCCGTTTCGTCGGCACGGCAACATGGGGCGGGCATCAGATGAAACACCTGCAATATCCGCCACGATGTCCGTGGGCCATCGGCAACCCACTTCTCGAGAAGTACCACGATGAAGAATGGGGTGTCCCGGTACACGACGAGCGCCGCCATTTCGAGATGCTGGTGCTTGAATGTATGTCGTGCGGACTTTCCTGGCTGATGATGCTTGAACGCCGCGAGGTGTTCAGACAATGTTTTGCCGGTTTCGGCCCCGAACTTGTTGCCAGGTTCACCGACGACGACATCCGCCGCATTGTCTCCACACCGGGCATGATACGTTCACTGCGCAAGGTAACGGCCATGGTTAACAATGCGAAGGTCTTTTTGCAAACGGCAAAGGAATTCGGTTCATTCGACCAATACATCTGGCACTTCACGGAAGGACAGACATGGACATACCCCAGCCACCAAAGAGAGTGGCCAACGAGTAATGCCTTGTCCGGCCATGTGGCCAAAGACATGAAAAGACGCGGCTTCCAATATGTGGGCACTACGATTATCTACTCCCACCTGCAAAGTATCGGCATCATAAACGACCACCAAGACTGTTGTTTCAGACGCAGCCAGCTGCCGGCCGGAACCATCAAGAGCGAGACATGAAACGTTATATCATCAATAACCTCAGCCTCCCGGTCACCGTTTACGAATCGGGCACACCCGAGGCCATACTCATACAGCCCCTTGAGAGAAAGGAAACGGCGACCATCGACCACGAAGTTTCCGAGATTTCCCGACTCTCAGGCATCCCGTTTGCCATGGCCGGCATAAGCATATCCGACTGGCATTTACAGATGTCGCCCTGGCACGACGATGCCGTCTCGCGCAAACCGGAAGTGGGGCATCATGCCGACGAGACACTGCAGTTTGTCAAAGACCAGCTTCTGCCCGAACTACAGCAGCGTTATGGCCGACTCCCCGCCGTGCTGGGCGGCTACTCGCTTGCCGGCCTCTTCTCGTTGTGGTCTGCAACGCAAACCGACGCCTTCGATGCCATAGCCGCCGCTTCGCCGTCGGTATGGATTGACGGATGGCCGGCATTTGCAGCCGCACATCCCATGCGCACCAAGTTGGCCTACCTGAGCATGGGCCGTGAAGAAGAACACGTCCGCAACCAGTCTATGGCCCGTGTGGGCAACAACATACGTTTCGAGCAGCGATTGCTCGAACAGGGATTGGGCAAGGACCGCACCACGCTTCAATGGAACGAAGGCGGGCACTTTACGGATATGGACACCCGCACAGCCGCTGCTTTTGCCTGGTGTCTGCAAAAGCTCGTTGCACTCAGGCAGGAATCATAAAGAACGCGCCATCCCTGTACGCTCCGCACACCGGGCGAACTGCGTGACCACATTCAAGAAGGGCTTGACCATACGGCCAAGCCCTTCTTGTCATTAGCTGTCATAGCGTGATTATCGGATTAACAAAGCGGAAGATTGTTCTGTATTGTCAATGAAAACAAGTCAAGGAACACCGTCTCCAACCGCTACGGCAAACTATTGCCAAGATGCAGCCTGCAGCCGAAGACAGGTGCAAAGGTAATGCACACGCCGCGTTGTTCCAAATATCAAGGGGCCGCCTTTGCGGCCGCCTGCTCCCGCAGGCCTTGGCATACAACGCAAAGCCCGGAGCCTTGCGTTGTCATTCGCCCTGCACCCGTTTTCCCTGCAAATCCGAAACCGATGTGTTCTGCAACAGATGCAGATTACATCTTGGTGATGATGCCAACCGATGTAGACTGCAGGAATTCCACGATGTTGCGTATTTCCTTGCTGTCGGGCACCTGTTGCTTGATCTGCAATGTGGCATCGAACACACTGTTCTGTCCGTGGAACACCAGTCGGTAGGCGTTGGCCACATGCTTCTGCACCTTCTCGTCCACGCCTGCGGTATTCATCATGGTCTGGTTCACACCCGAGTATTTCACCGGCGTACCCCCTGCAATAATATAAGGTGGAACATCCTTTGAAAAGGTGGTGCCTGCCTGTATCATGGCCAAGTCGCCCACCCGGGTGTGCGCGTTGGCAATGACCGACGACGAGAAGATGGTACCGACCCCGATTTCGCAGTCGCCGGCAATCTTCGCACCGTAACCAAACACATTCTTGTCGCCCACCTTGGTGTCGTGGCTGATATGCACGCCCTCCATCAGGAAGTTTTCGTTGCCTATGACGGTCTGTCCACCCTCGTGGGTGGCACGGTTAATGATCACGTTCTCGCGGATCACGTTGTTGTTGCCGATGATCAGCTCGGTACGTTCGCCCGTGAATTCGAAATCCTGCGGCAGAGCCCCCAGCACCGAACCTTGGTGCACCATGTTGGTGTGCCCCATCTTCGTGCCGTTGAGGATGCTTACAAAGGGGAAAATGACACAGTCGTCGCCTATTTCCACATAGTCCTCTATGTAGACGAAGGGGTATATCTTGACATTGTTGCCGATCTTCGCCTTGGGCGAGACTACGGCTTTGGGACTAATATCGTTCATGTTTCTTAATCTTAGTGTGTTTGAAAAATAGACACGAGCCCGAAGGTCTTAGTACGACCCTCCTCCCAATGCCTCGTACAGGCTTACCACCGCCTGCATCTTGGCCAGGTCGTCGCTCACCTTGGAGAGCTCGGCGTTGAGCAGACTGCTTTGTGCGGTGATGATGTCGAGATAGGTATACCCCATGCTTTCCATCAGCGAGGTGGTTTGTTCCACATTCTTCTTCAACAGTTCAATCTGCTTGGCCTCGAGCTGGCTCTTCTCCTCCGATGCGTTGTACTGCACCAGTGCATTGCTCACCTCCGACCCTGCAGAAAGGATGCTGTTCTGCCATGTGTTGTAGGCCTGCTGGTACTGGTCTTTGGCAACACGCAAGGCAGCCACGAGCCTGCCATTCTGGAAGATGGGCTGCGTCAGCGCCCCCACGGCCGAGGCCAACCACTTTCCGGGGTTCACCATGCCCGAGCCGTTGCTGAATCCGCCCACACCCGAGATGGTGATGTTGGGATAGAAATTGCTGCGTGCCTGTTCCACGTTGTAGAAGCACTGTGCCAGTGCCATCTCGTTGGCGTGCACGTCGGGCCGGTTGGCCAGCAACTGGATGCCTACGCCCGTAGCCAGGTTCGAGGGCAGCACCTGGTTTTCCAGTTTGCCTCGTGCTATGGCGTGTGCGGGCTCACCGACCAGCAGGCTCAGCGAATTTTCACATTCGCGCACACTGCGCTTCAGGTCGGCTTTCTGTGTCAGCACACTGTAATAGTTGCTCTCGGCACTCTGTACGCTCACCGAACGGGTGCCGGCCGTAGTGTCGAAACGCTTCTGCAACGTCTCCCATGTTTCCTTGGTCAGCACCTCCATATCGTTGACCAGTTCCATCTGCCTGTCGAGCGAGAGGAGCGTATAATAGAGGTTGGCCACACTGGCCACGAGCGAAGTCTGCACGCTGCGCATGTAGTCCTGCGTCTGCACAAGGGCCATCTGCGACGACCGCTTGGCGGCGGTCAGTCCGCCGAACAACGACACGTTCCACGAGGCGCTGACAGGGAGCTGGTAGCTCTTGGTCGTGGCATCGTTGAACCGCGTGATGGTGCCCTGCGGCGTGAAGGCGAACGAGGGCAGGAAGGCCAGCTTGGCCGCCTTGAGCTGCGCCTGCGCCATGTCGACGTTGAGGGCTGCGTTGAGCATGTTGGGATTGTTGTCGATGGCCTTTTGTATCAAGGCCTGCAGCTGCGGGTCGGTGAACACCTGGCGCCAGGGCAGCGAGCCGAGGGTGGTGGTGTCGTTGACGGCAAGCGTGTCGGTTGCCGACACCGGGTCGCGCACGAGGCCCTGCGTGTTGACATCCGGGCGCTCGTACTTGCCATAGAGGCTCTTGCAGCCTGTCATGGACAGTGCTGCAAGGCCGCATATCGTGATATTGCGAATGATTTTCATCTTGTGTAACTACTATTAGTCTTCGTATTGGTCTTTGTAAACCACCATTTTCTTGTCGTGGGCATATTGCTTCAGCTCAGCAGCGGCTTCGGGGCTTTCCTCGTCGTCGAACTTGAGCGGCGTAATCTGTTCCTGCAACCACTGGAAGGCGGCAAATAGGGCGGGCACCACGAAGATCTGGCAGAGTGTACCGATAAGCATACCGCCCACGGCAGCAGCGCCGAGTGTCTGGTTACCGTTCTTGCCCACGCCCGATGCAAACATCAGCGGCAGCAGACCGATGACCATGGCCAGCGAGGTCATGAGGATAGGACGCAGACGGGCTGCGGCACCCAGGATGGCCGAGTAGCGGATGGCCATACCCGTGTGGCGGCGCTCAAGGGCGAACTGCACGATAAGGATGGCGTTCTTGGCCAACAGACCGATCAGCATGATGAGCGAGATCTGCATGTAGATGTCGTTGGCATGACCGAAGATCTTAGTAAAGATGAAGGCTCCGGCAAGACCGAACGGAAGCGACAGGATCACCGTCAGCGGCAGGATGTACGACTCGTACTGTGCGGAAAGGATGAGATAGACGAATACCAGACAGAGCGCGAAGATCAGTGCGGTGGAGTTGCTCGACTCCGACTCCGACCTTGTCAGACCGCTGTACTCGTAACCGTAACCCGTGGGCAGTGTGGTGGAAGCCACCTCCTCGCAGGCACGCAGGGCGTCACCCGTGGAGTATCCGGCCGTGGTGTTGGGCGAAATGTTCAGGTTGATAGACGTGAACAGGTTGAAACGCGCAATGTTTGACGGGCCGTAGACACGCTTCAGCGAGATGAACTCGTTGACGGGTGCCATGCTGCCGTTGTTCAGACGCACATAGATGTTGCTCAGTCCGTCGGGACGCATGCGGCTGTTCACGTCGCCCTGTATCATCACACGGTACAGCTTACCGTAGCTGTTGTAGTTGGAGGCGTACATACCGCCGTAGTAACCCTGCAGCACCGACAGCACCGACGACGGCGTGGTGCCGGCCTGCACGCACTTGGCCACATCCACGTTGACCATGTACTGCGGGTAGTTGGGGTTGTACGATGTCATGGCGTTCGAAATCTCGGGGCGCTTGTTGAGTTCCTTCAGGTAGTCCTGTGTCACCTGGAAGAACTTGTTGAGCTCGCCGCCGGTCTTGTCCTGCAAGGTCATCGACACACCGTTGTTCACCGAGAAGCCCGATACCATAGGCGGTGCGAAGGCCAGGATCTGTGCATCCTTGATGTGTGCGGTCTGCTTGTAGATCATGCCGAGCACCATGTTCGACTCCAAGGGGTTGACAAAGATCTGCTCTACACCGCCGCCGGTCACTGCCGACCACAGGCGGCTGACGAGACTCTTCTGCTCGCGCTCCTCGAATGATTTAAGCTTGATGATGTATGTTGACTGGTCGGAGCCCTGTCCGGCAATGAAGTTGTAGCCCACAATCTGTTCGCGGCGCGCAATGGCGGGGTTGGTGGCCAGCATGCGGTCTACCTCGTCGGCAATCTCCTGTGTGCGCTGCTGGCTGGTACCCGGTGCAGCCGAAAGGGTCACGAAGATGGTACCCGTGTCCTCGTCGGGCACAAGGCCGGTGGAGGTGACGGACATGGAGACAACTAGTGCCACGATGCCCACCACGATAGAGATAGCGGTGATGATGCGGTGGTTGATGAAATGCTCAACACCGCGCTTGTACTTCTCGGTAGCCTTGTTGAACACATGGTTGAAACCGGCGTGGAAACGGTCGACGAACGACATCTTCTTGTGTTCTTCGTCGGCATGGGGTTTGAGGAAGATGGCACAGAGGGCGGGCGACAGCGTGAGGGCGTTGACGGCCGAGATGACGATACTCACGGCCATGGTCACACCGAACTCGCGGTAGAACGTACCCGATGTGCCGCCGATGAACGACACCGGAATGAATACCGATGCCATGACAAGCGTAATGGAGATGATGGCCGACGATATCTCGTTCATGGCGTCGATGGATGCCGTGAGGGCACTGTCGTAGCCCTGGTCAAGCTTGGCATGCACGGCCTCAACCACCACGATGGCATCGTCCACCACGATGGCGATGGCCAGCAGCAAGGCCGAGAGGACAAGCAGGTTGATGGAGAACCCGAACACCCACAGGAACAGGAACGTACCGATAAGGGCCACGGGCACGGCAATCATAGGAATGAGCGTGGAGCGGAGGTCCTGCAGGAACACGTAAACCACGAGGAACACCAGCAGCAGCGTGATGACGAGCGTGTAGATTACCTCGCCGATAGAAGCGTAGAGGAAGTCGGTCACGTCATACTCGAGCGTGTACTCCATTCCGGGCGGCATGCTCTTCTGTGCCTCGTCGAGCGCGGCCTTCACGTCGGTGGCAATCTGTGTGGCGTTGGATCCGGCAATCTGCTGCACCATACCCATGACGCCCGGCTTGCCGTTGTTCTTCATGTCGACGTTGTACATCAGCTTGCCCTGTTCGATGCGTGCTACATCCTTCAGGTAAAGGGTTTCGCCGGTGGTCTTGCTCTGCAGGATGATGTTCTCGTACTCGAGCGGGGTCTTCAAGCGGCCCTTGTAGCGCAACGTGTACTCGTAGGCCATGTCGCTCTGTTCGCCGAACGCACCCGGGGCGGCCTCGATGTTTTGGGCAGCCAGGGCGGCCGACACGTCGGAAGGCACCAGACCGTACTGCTTCATCTTCTCGGGCATCAGCCAAATGCGCATGGAGTAGTCGGCCGTAGAGGGACTCTGCACATCGCCCACACCGTTGATACGCTTCAGCAGCGGGATGATGTTGATGTTGTTGTAGTTGGTAAGGAACTTCGAGTCGTAGCGTCCGTCCTCGGTGGTCAGCGAGTACATGATGACGTTCGAGGTCTGTCGCTTCGACACGGTCACACCTACCTTGGTAACCTCAGCCGGCAGCAGGGCCTGTGCCTGCGACACACGGTTCTGCACGTTCACGGCTGCCATGTCGGGGTCGGAGCCCTGCTTGAAATACACCGTGATTTGGGCATGGCCTGAGTTGGTGGCGGTCGAGGTCATGTATGTCATGTTCTCCACACCGTTGATGTTTTCCTCCAACGGGGTGATGACCGAGTTCAGTACGGTCTGTGCATCGGCACCGGTATAGGTTGTCGATACGGAGATGGTGGGGGGGGCGATATCTGGATACTGCTCGATAGGCAGCGAAATCAGTCCGATGGTACCGAGAAGCACGAAGAAGATGGATATCACCGTGCTCAGTACCGGACGTTTGATAAAATTGGAAAAACTCATGTCTCTTCTGTTTGAACTTTGAGATTTTGCGGGATGTTACTTGCTCATGGCCTTGGCAAAGTCCTTGGCGTTGCCCTGTGCGGCTCCCAGCTTCTGGGCGTCCTCCAGCTCTTTCTTGTACTGTGCGTCGCTGATGGGGGTAATGGCCTGGCCGTCGGTCAGCTTGGTGATGCCGCGCAGCACATAGCGGTCGCCGGTCTTCAGGCCGCTGGTCACCACATAGCTCACGCCGTCGTTCTGCGGATCAACGGTAATTTCGGTATAGTGCACCTTGTTGTCCTGTCCTACCTTGTAGACGAACACCTTGTCCTGCACCTGTGCCGTGGCGTTCTGCGGGATGACGATGGCCGAGCTGTTGACCGACGGGGCTACCACCGTAGCGGCGCCGCCGCTCTTGAGCAGACCTTCGGGGTTGGCAAAATGGGCAATGACGCTATAGGCACCGGTCGAGGAGTCGATCACTCCGCTGATCTTCACCACCTTGCCCGGATGGTTGTAGGTAGTGCCGTCGGCCAGCTGCAGCTTCAGCGAGGGGAAGGCACTGATGGTGGCTGCCGACGAACCGGCCTTCTTCTGCATCTCGAGCATCTGCGCCTCGTTGAGCGAGAAGAACACCTCCACGGTCGACACGTCGCTGACGGTGGTCAGCTGCGTCTGGGCACTGACCAGCGCACCTTTCTTATAAGGCAGACTGCCTACAACGCCGCTTGCAGGCGAGGTGACCGAGCACCAGGCCAGCTGTTCCTTGGCCGAGGCCAGCGAGGCTTCAGCCTGCGCCACCTGGGCCTCAGCCTGACGGAAGGTGTTGAGCGATGTGGAAAGCTCATATTGTCCGATAATCTTCTGGTCGAACAGCTTCTTGTTGTTCTCGTAGGTGGTACGGGCGGTATTGGCGGCAGCCTTGGCCGTATTGACGGCGGCTTGGGCCGAACGCACGGCAGCGCGGTAGGTCTCCGAGTCGATGGTGAACAGCACCTGGCCCGCGCTCACGCGCTGACCCTCGTGCACGAGTACGCTCGTTACGAAGCCCGACACCTTAGGACTTACCGTAACATCCTGAATACCCTTTATGGTTGCAGGGTAAGTGGTCTGCATGTCAGCTGTGCTGCTACCCACTGTGACCACGGGAAAATGGTCGTTACCCAGATTGGCCATGCCTCCGCTCTTGCCTCCGCACGAAGCCAGGGCAAATGCAGACAATGCCACGAACAAATAGCTTTTAATTTTCATACCTACTAAAAATACTATATTAAGAATTTACAATTGAATTTCACCTCGAGCAGTTACAAACGATTGGACGGAAGGATAAACCTGTGGTTTAAACTTCCATGCGCAAAATTAACAAATCAAAGCGAAAACTCAACAGAGCCGTTGAGTTTTTTAACAAAAGTTAGTTTAGTTTGGATTTTAATTTAGTTTTTTTGTTGGGACACGCATTTCCGCTGTCCGGCCGCATGCCGGAACGGTGCGGCAGGGGCCAAAGGCGAGTGACGCGAGACCCATTTGTAAACCCTGCGTTTTTCGCAGACCATGTCCCCTGCCCCACTGCACCCTTCCGGCCTGTCCTCAAGCCTCTATGCCCATCTCGCGGGCTTTCTTCTTCAGCAGTTGCATGAGGGGTTCGCGCTCGTTGGGCACACGCATGTCGAGCACGGCGTCCTTGAGCGTTTGCTTCAGGGTGCCCACCTCGCGCGACGGACTGAGGTGGAACATCTCCATGATCTCGTTGCCGTCGATGCAGGGTTGCAGCAGCCGCTTGTAGTCGCGCTCCTTGAGGTCGGCTATTTTCTCGCGCACCAACTGGAAATTCTGCAGGAACCGCTGTTTCCTCACTTGGTTCTTGCTGGTAATGTCGGCCTCGCAGAGCATCATCAGGTCGTCGATGTCGTCGCCGGCATCGTTCACCAGCCGGCGCACAGCCGAGTCGGTCACCTCCTCGTCGGCTATGACCTGCGGCCGCATGTGCAGGTCCACGAGTTTCTGCACGTATTTCATCTTGGCATCCAGCGGCAGTTTCAGGCGGCGGAAGATGCCGGGAATCATCTTGGCTCCGAGGAAGTTGTGGTTGTGGAAAGTCCATCCGACGGCGGGTTCCCACCGTTTGCTTTTGGGCTTGCCGATGTCGTGCAGCAGCGCGGCCCAGCGCAGCCACAGCGTGTGGTCGAACAGCGGTTCGGCGTCGGCACCGTCTGCCTTCTTCTCCAGGCCGTTGAGACGGATGTCGTTGGCCTTGGCTTTCTGCGCGCGCACCACATTTTCGACCACCTCCAGCGTGTGGTTGAAATTGTTCTTGTGCGCACGTCCGTTGCGTGTCTCCACCTGGTCGAGCGCCACCAGTTCGGGCAGGATGAGCTGCAGCAGCCCCGACTCGCGCAGGTAGTAGAAACCGGTGCTGGGATGGGGGGCGAGCATGATCTTGTTGAGTTCTTCCTCGATGCGCTCGCCGCTGATGATCTTCAGCCGGTCGGCATTGCGGGCCAGTGCCTCGCGCGTCTCCTCCTCGATCTCGAAATTGAGCTGGGTGGCAAAGCGCACGCAGCGCATCATGCGCAGGGGGTCGTCGCTGAAGGTGATGTCGGGGTCGAGCGGCGTGGCGATGATGCCGTCCTCCAGGTCGGCCACGCCGTCGAAGGGGTCGACCAACTGTCCGAAATGCTCGCTATTGAGACATACGGCCATGGCGTTGATGGTGAAATCGCGGCGGTTCTGGTCGTCCTCGAGCGTGCCGTCCTCCACATGGGGCTTACGGCTGTCGTGGCTGTAGCTTTCCTTGCGGGCACCCACAAATTCCACTTCGAGGGGGCCGCATTTCACCTGCGCCGTGCCGAAATTGCGAAACACGGACAGATGGGCCTTGCGCCCCAGCATCGTCTTCAGGCGCGTGGCGACCTCGATGCCGCTGCCTACCACCACCACGTCGATGTCGTTGGACGGTCGCTCCAAAAAGAGGTCGCGGACGTATCCGCCTACCACATAACAGGGCAAATGCAGCGAGTCGGCTGCCTGCGATATCTTGTGAAATATGTCTTGGTCGAGTATTTGAGCCAGTTGGCTGTCGGTAAGTATCCGCATAATTTGGGTTGTCGTCTTTTAAAAGCGGTGCAAAGGTACACATTATAATTGAGAATACAAAAACGCGGCCGACCGGCACCAGTCTCTTGGGCGCACTGCAACATGCTGCCGGGCACGTCGCACGGGAGGCCGGCCAGTGGGGCGACGCATCGTTGGTTTGTAAATTTTATTGGTCGTTTTCCGCATCCACGGAAGACGGGCAACCAGAAACCGGCTGACCGCAAAATGGCGGTTCCCGGTGCGTCGGATGCCGTCCGGCGGGCGGTTTTCGTGGCATTCTGTTGCGAAAGATGCCGTTCGGCAGGGCGACAAACGGCCTTTCATGATGGCGAAGAGTACCGGCGGCAGGGCGGCGAGGGGTGTTTGGCCGGACGAAAGAGGGTCTTCCGCAGGACGGGGAACACCCGTCCACGCTCCAGAAAATGCCCTACCGTTACAACCCTCTGATTTCCAGCACGGCCGGAAAACGGCAAATTCAGGCCGTATTTTCGCCCCGCCGCTCCTCCATTCGCAACGAGGCCCTTCACGGAAAGGCGGTTGTCGTAATGTTTCAAGCGTTTTATGGCATAAAAAATCTTAATTGCCTGACAAACATCGGGAGAGCCAAGTTTTTTTCATACCTTTGCCACGGCCTAAACAAAAAAGGCCACCGACAACACTTTACATTGCACACCATGAGAAACATCCTTCTGCTTGCGTCGATCGCCTGTCTCTACGCTTGCCAGCCTTCGCCCGACAAGGCCGCCGAACCGGCCATGCAACGCATCGACTCGCTCTACCGCAACCACCAATATGCAGCCACGCTCAGTGCCATCCGGCAGCTGAGGGCCGCCCACCCGAAGGCCGTGGAATGCCGCAAACGGGCACTGAAGATATGGCAGGAGGCATCGGTGAAGATGGCGCAAGCCGACATTGCGCGCACCGACTCGGCACTGCAGGCCACCCTGCAGCAGATTGACCAAGAGCACGACCTTTACCGGCAGAACATGCTGCGGGCAAGGCGCGACTCGCTGCAGATACGCTACGACGCGCTGTGCGGCACGGTGCGCGTCATACACCAGCGCCAACAGGAGTGAACGGGGCATCATTTCCCCGCTTTTTTTTCGCCGTATCATAAATAATGTGTAACTTTGCATACATTATGACAAAACAACAAGACACAGTCCAGCAATTCCAGGACACGCTGGGCGAGTGCCGCGACGTGTTCGCCAAAAAACTCCACGACTACGGGGCCTCATGGCGCATCATGCGGCCTTCATCGCTCACCGACCAGCTCTTCATCAAGGCCAAGCGCATACGCACCCTGGAAATGACCGGCCAGTCGCTGGTGGGCGAAGGCATACGGCCGGAGTTCATGGCACTGATCAACTACGGCATCTGCGGACTGATACAGCTCGAACAGGGGTTCGCCGACACCGTGGACATGACACCCCAACAAGCCCTGGACCACTACGACAGGTACGCCAAGGTGTCGTTCGAACTGATGAAGCGCAAGAACCACGACTACGGCGAGGCTTGGCGCACCATGCGCGTAAGCAGCTACACCGACCTCATCCTGACCAAGATCGAACGGGTGAAGGAACTGGAAGACCTGCACGGACAGGCCATCGCCTCCGAGGGCATCGACTCCAACTATATGGACATCATCAACTATTCCGTATTCGGAGCCATCCGCCTGAAGGAAGACCACACGGAAAGCATCGCCTTATGAACTGCAATCCGCCCGCAACAGCCGAGGCCGCCACATCCTCCAGTACGCCAAGCACATCGTTCGGAGCGCCCGTACGACTGGCCGTCAACGTGTGCCGCATGCTCGTCGGGGCAGTGTTCGTGTTCTCGGGCTTCGTGAAGGCCATCGACCCGCTGGGCACCCAGTACAAGATACACGACTACCTGGCGGCCATGGGATGGGCCGAAGCCGTTCCCGACTGGTTCACGCTGACGGCGGCCGTGGCATTGGCGGCATTCGAATTTGCCTTGGGCGTGTTCGCCCTGCTGGCCATACGGCGCAGGGCGGTCGCACGGATCATGGCTGCATTCATGACCGTGATGACGCTCGTCACCCTGTGGATAGCCATTGCCGACCCCGTGGAAGACTGCGGATGCTTCGGCGACGCCCTGCATCTGACCAACACGCAGACACTGCTGAAAAACGTGGCGCTGCTGGCCTGCACGCTCGTCATGGCCCGGTGGCCGCTCGCCATGTACCGCTTCGTCTCGAAGTCCACGCAGTGGATCGCCATCAATTTCACGGTACTGTTCATCCTGCTGACAAGCGTCTACTGCCTCTGGTATCTGCCTTTGTTCGATTTCCGGCCCTATCACATCGGGGCCAACATCCCCAAGGGTATGGCCATCCCGCCGGGAGCCGAGCAGCCGCAGTTCGAAACCACGTTCATCATGGAGAAGGACGGACAGCGGAAGACGTTCACGGTCGACAACTATCCCGACTCCACCTGGCAGTTCATCGACTCGAAAACCGTTAAGGTAAAAGAGGGATACGTGCCGCCCATACACGATTTCTTCATCCAGCGGGCCGACGGCGACGACATCACGCAGCAGGTGCTCGAACACAAAGGCTACACGTTCCTGCTCATATCGCCGCATCTGGAGACGGCCGACGACAGCAACTTCGGCAGCATCGACCAGATATACGAGTATGCACAAGACCATCAGGTGCCGTTCTACTGCCTCACGGCATCGACCGAAGAGGCCATACAGCACTGGGAGGACATCACGGGGGCGGAATACGCATTCTGCCTTTCCGACGAGACCACGCTGAAGACCATCGTCAGAAGCAACCCCGGACTGCTGCTCATCAAGGACGGAACCATCATCCGCAAGTGGAGCCACAACGACCTGCCTACCGCCGAAAACCTGCAGGGACCGCTCGACAAAACCGACATCGGACACCTGCCGGCCGACAGCGCAGCCAAAACCCTTACCAAAGTGGCGCTCTGGTTCTTCCTGCCGCTGATACTACTGGTCATCGCCGACCGCACATGGGCATGGAGCTTATACATAAGACGGAAACTGCGCAAGGGCGGAGAGATGCTCAAGAACGAAGAACGGAGAATCATGGAAAGTGACAGTTCACAACACATCATATCAACATTTAAAAAGAAAAAGAAATGAGAAAGAAAATTGTTGCAGGCAACTGGAAGATGAACGAGAACCTGCAGGAGGGCGTAGCCCTGGCCAAGGAAATCAACGAAGCACTCGTTGCTGACAAGCCCAACTGCGGTGTCGTCATCTGCACACCGTTCATCCACCTCGCCAGCGTGGCTCAGGTCATCGACCAGAACGTGGTGGCCCTCGGTGCCGAAAACTGCGCAGACAAGGAGAAGGGTGCCTACACCGGCGAGGTGAGCGCTGCCATGGTGAAGTCTACCGGTGCCCAGTATGTTATCCTGGGCCACTCGGAGCGCCGCCAGTACTATCACGAGACAGCCGAAATCCTGAAAGAGAAGGTGCAGCTGGCTCTGGCCAACGGTCTGAAAGTTATCTTCTGCTGCGGCGAGACACTCGAGGAGCGCGAAGCCAACAAGCAGAACGAGGTCGTCAAGGCTGAGCTCGACGGCAGCGTGTTCAACCTCTCGGCTGAAGAGTGGAAGAACATCGTGCTGGCCTACGAGCCCATCTGGGCCATCGGCACAGGCAAGACCGCCACATCCGACCAGGCCGAGGAAATGCTCGCCTACATCCGCTCTATCGTTGCCGACAAGTACGGCAAGGACGTTGCCGAGGACACCACGATCCTCTACGGCGGCTCATGCAAGGCCAGCAACGCTCCCGAGCTCTTCGCAAAGCCCAACATCGACGGTGGCCTCATCGGCGGTGCTTCACTGAAAGCAGCCGACTTCAAGGGCATCATCGACGCTTGGAAGAAATAATTGCAACACTCGTCAACACACCAATGAGGTAGCCCCGGCCTACGCACAGGGGCTTGCCTCATTGGCTTTTACACTCAACACAACATTCACCGGACAACAAAAATGCGGAAAACAATCCTAACACTGCTGGTCATGACATGCGCCTCGACGGGCGCCAAGGCTCAGACATTCCTCGACAACCTGCGGAAAGACAAACAGGGCGAGGGCAAAGTCACCGTGACGCAGAGCAAGGATATAGACAAGCTCGTCGACGGTTCGAACACGGCGAAACCGGCTACGGCTACACAAAAACCGGCTAACGGAACACAAAAGGGCACGCTCGTCAGCACCGCCAACGACAAGACGAAAGCGGCCACAAAGTCCAATGCGACAAAAGATGCCGCAGGAAAGGACAAGAACCACCCCGCCACAAAGGACAAGGACAAGGAAAACGGAAGGGAAACTGCCGCAGAACGGAAGGCGGAAAACACACGGACTGACCGACCGACGGAAGAAACGGGAGAAATGAACATACCGACCGTCGACATGACAAAAAAGGTGATGCGCCGCAGCCACAAGGTAAGCGGATACCGGGTGCAGGCCTATGCCGGCGGAAACACACGCAACGACAAGCAGCAGGCGCAGCATATCGGGAATGCCATCAAGATGAAATATCCCGACCAGCCTGTCTATGTGCATTTCTATTCGCCGCGCTGGATATGCCGCATCGGCAATTTCCGCACCTACGGAGAAGCGCAGAAGATGCTCAACAGCATAAAGGCCATGGGCTACAAGTCGGCCACCATCGTAAAGGGAATGATTACCGTGCAATACTGATTGGCACCTGCCGACAAACCTTTCCCCATCATTCAGCAGAACATAAACATGAATCCAGAAACAGAATTCAGAGACGGGCTGGACCAGCTCGCAAGCCATTATAAGGAAATACTTAACCTCTTGGGCGAAGATACCAACCGCGAGGGACTGCAGAAAACGCCCATGCGCGTGGCTAAAGCCATGCAGGTTCTTACCCGCGGATACACACAAGACCCGCACAAGGTACTTACCGATGCCCTCTTTGCAGAGAATTACGACCAGATGGTTATCGTAAAGGACATCGATTTCTTCTCCATGTGCGAACACCACATACTGCCCTTCTACGGCAAGGCGCATGTGGCATACATTCCCAACGGCCACATCACGGGCCTGAGCAAAATTGCACGCGTGGTCGACATATTCAGCCACCGCCTCCAGGTGCAGGAAAGACTGACTCACCAGATTATGGACTGCATCAACGACACGCTCAAACCACAGGGCGTCATGGTAGTGATCGAGGCTAAGCACATGTGCATACAGATGCGGGGAGTGGAGAAACAGAACTCCATCACCACTACTTCGGCTTACAGCGGCGTGTTCGAAGCCATGAAGGTGCGTGAGGAATTCATGAGCCTTCTCAGAGGCGAGTCGAAACGGATTTGATTCCGGCAGACAGCCGTCAGGCAACAATGCAACAACCGGATAACGGCAACGGCCGGACATCACGTCGCTAAGCCTTCTGAAAGATACCGCCTGCCATACAGGCGCACATCCTTGACGACACAACATAACAACGAATTTCCTGCAGCAAAACAATAAACAACCTATGACGGTATCGTCATAAAAAGAAAACAAAAAAGCAAAAACAGAAACATGAAAAAAACAAAATGGATAAGCCTTCTGATGGGCATCTGCACATTGATGGGCATGAGCTCGTGTCTGAACGACGACACGGACAACGGCCTTACGCAGAAACAGGTAACAGAAGCCGTGAACGCCATGAAAGGCGACTACACCGGAACGATGAAATGGCGCACGTCATCCTCGAACAGTTACGACAGCCTGAACAACGTGAGCTGGACGGTAAACGACACTGCCATCATCATCCACAACTTCCCGACAAGTACATTAGCCGTGGGCGTAGCAGACGGCGAGATCAACGACTCGCTGCGCAACGCCATGAAGGCAGCCCCGACACAGGAATGGACATGTGCGTTCGCATTCTACAACACCAACAATTTCCTCAACCCCTACTGCACGCTTGACATCATGCCCTACAGCGTAGTCATCAAAGATGCAGTGATCAACACGCACAACTACAACCTTCAAATCAACTTCATCAGCAACAACTCAGACTCCAGAGGCTATTTCAACAACGAAAAGAAAGCCATGGAGTTCTACATGCGCACATACAATCTGCAAGTGGACAAACAAACCCAATACGGTAACTTCAACACTGTCTACTATCAGTTTGTCTCTAAGAGCAAGTAGACATGACTAAGTTTATCTCTTGGAACGTGAACGGCCTCAGAGCCTGTATGAAGCCCGACGACGAGAAGGGCAAACCGGGCTTTGAAGCCGTTTTCCGTTCGCTCGATGCCGATTTCTTCTGCCTCAACGAGACGAAATTGCAGGCCGGACAGCTCGACCTGCATTTCGACGGCTACGAAAGTTACTGGAACTATGCCGACCGCAAGGGCTACAGCGGCACTGCCATCTTCACCAAGCACCACCCGCTTGCCGTGACCTACGGAATGGGCATCGACGAACACGACCACGAAGGACGGGTTATCACGCTGGAGATGCCTGCATATTATCTGGTGAGCGTGTACACACCCAACTCGCAGAACGCCGACGAGGGCGGGCAGAAGCCCCGCCGCCTACCCTACCGCATGCGTTGGGAAGACGATTTCCGCAGTTACCTGCTTGCGCTCAGTGCCAAGAAACCCGTTGTGGTATGCGGCGACCTGAACGTGGCCCACAAGGAAATGGACCTGAAAAACCCCAAGACCAACCACAACAATGCCGGGTTCACGGACGAGGAAAGACAAAAGATGACACAGTTGCTCGACAGCGGTTTCGTAGACACGTACCGCCTGCTGCACCCGGATGAGGTGACATACAGTTGGTGGAGCTACCGCTTCCGCTCGCGCGAAAAGAATGCGGGGTGGCGCATCGACTATTTCCTCGTTTCCGAAAAACTGAGCGAACACGTCAGCAGTGCCACCATCCTGACCGACGTAATGGGCAGCGACCACTGCCCCGTAGGACTGGAACTGGACTTATAGGCAGTTCGGCAGTCAGCCGAAAAAACACGTTCGCCGCCCACACGGACAGGCGGACAACAAGAACGCAGCAACATACCGACAAGGGGCCGCGCCAACCATACAGGTGGGTGCGGCCCCTTGTCGCATGATTACCGCCCTGCGGATGGCGGACTGGCCAACGTCTACCGGCAGCCGTTCCGGGCTCTGTGCGGCAACGGCCGGTAAGGCGGCATCATGATATCGTGCAGCGATGTGCCTTCGGAGAAAACGTCAAGGTCGACCGGACAGCCTATGCCATCGATGGAACCACGATCGGTGTGCTGCCAGATGTCGTGCCGCCCGTTGCCGGCAACAACGGGGCGGGCCGTGTCGTAATGGGCCAGAAAGAGGCGGTAACCGTTGAAATGCGAGGCCAGATTGGCGTTGTAGAACTTGGCATAGCTATAGATGATGGGCGAACAGAGGTAGTGCTTTTCCACCAGCTGGATGAAAACGGCCAGACTGTCCTGCATCTGCCGACGTGTCCACCCGCGCACGCCCTCCTCCTCGACATCAACCATCGGCACCACATCCTGCGCCCTGCGGTCCACGACACCATAGAAATTGCGGAACTGCGCGTGGGCCGAACTACCCGACGTGAGGTAGTGGTACGACCCAACGGCAATGCCCACGCTTTTCGCCCCGGCCAGGTTGCGCGCATAACAGCGGTCCACAAAGTCGCCGCCTTCGGTAGCCTTGATATACACGAACTGTATGGCCTTGTCGTCGCCAACCTTCTGCCAGTCGATGGTTCCCTGGTGATGGGATATGTCGAGACCGTCATAGCGCTGCATGAGGTTGGCATCCGGCGTAGCCGTGCCATACGGGCGGCGGTCGCGGGCAGCCCCGGGGTCGGTCCACTCTGCCAGCATATCGGGACAGAACGCCACCAACATCAGGAACGCAAACACCACCACGGCCAGCAGTTCCGCGGCAATCGTGAGCAACCTGCGGCGCAATTGTCTGCGACGATTGCGTCGAAGGTGGGCCTCATAACTGTGGTGGCGGTGACGGTGCGAAGGATGATTATCGGTCGGTGACATGGCTGATGCGGCGAAACAAGACTGCGCTAAATCAATATTCGAACTTCTGGTACACCCGGACAGGCACCGCGCGGCCCTGCTGTTCGCCAGGTTGCCAGCGCGGCATCCCCGTTACGATCGACACGGCATGGCGGTCGGCCGCCGGACTGACAGGCGACACCACATGGGCATCGCACACGGTTCCCTCCTTGTCGACCACGAAAGCCACGATGACCTCGCCCCGGTCGGTGGAGTCGCGCGAACGGTCGTAAAGGCTGACCGACGACAAATAGCGCGCCAGCGCCTCGCGGCCACCCGTAAACGACGGCATCCGCCCTACCTTTTTATATATGGTATCGCCCTGCCATGTGGTGCGCATGGAAACGAACACCGGCGTGCGGCCGTTTTCCTGTCGGTTCAGCATGCGCTTGGCATCGCGCGTCAGGAATGGCGTCATGGTGCGCACGGGCAGCTCGTGCTCATAGCTGAACCGCTCGTCGTCGGTGGCACAGGCGATGTGCAGCCCCACGGTCTGCCTCCGCCCGTCGATCCAGACCGCATCGATGTCGGCCATGCGCAAGCCGTAGAAGCGGTCGTCGTCGAGACGTTCGAAGACAGCCGCATAACTCTGTTCGTCGAGATGGGCCATGCGCCCCACACGCAGCAGGTCGCCGGTCTCAAGCACCCGGTCAGTCTGGAGGTCAAAGGTCAGGATGCGGTAGACATCGCGCGGGGCCACGGGCGACAACCGCTGAGGGGCGGCAACCTGGTGGAGCTCCACGCAAATCCACTGGCGCGGCACATAAGCCTTGATACGGACAACGGTTGTGACGTAACAGAAGCGCCGGTCGTCGGGCAGAAACTCCAGCTGGCCGGACACCGGTGTTCCCAGCCGCTGCTTGAAAGCGGCATACGCCGACTGGCCGTCGTCCGACGGATGACCGAACAGGATGGAGTCGAGAGCGGCATGCAGGGGCTTCAGGTCGGCAAAATCGACGGCCTCGGGCCACTCCAGCTGGGTGTCGACAACGGTAAAGTCGGAGTCGCTGCGCAGAAAGGCGTGGTCGCGGTAATAGCCTACGCTGTAACGCACGGGCTGGTCGTCGACCGTCTGCGCATGTAGCGCTGCGCAGGGGAACAGGCCCCCACAAACAAACGGCAAAGCCAACACGGCAAACAGGCGCAGCAGACTGGAGATAGGTGACATTGTTTTCATGGACTGGGTCTTGGTGGAACAACGATGCAGGCGATAACCGCCGCCAAGTGCGAAATTACTGATTTTTTCGCACAATAAGCGGCTTATGGGGCAACATTTGTATCGTGCAAGTCGTTCACAAGCCAGAATTGTCGTAAATTTGCAGTATGACGAACAACAACAGCGATATCCGAAGCCTGTCCGTAAAGGACATAGACCTCATAGCGTTTGACGCCGACGACACCCTGTGGGACTGCCAAGGCCACTTCGACCAGGCAGAAAAGGCATACAGCCAGATACTGGCTCCTTATGCCGACGAGGCCACGGTGGCTGAGTCGCTCTTCCAGACCGAGACCGCCAACATGCCCCTGCTGGGCTACGGCAGCAAGGCTTTCACGCTGTCGCTCGTGGAGAACGCCGTGAAGGTGAGCCGCGGACAGATAGCGGCCTCTAGTGTGCTGCGCATCGTGCAACTGGGCAAGTCGTTGCTGCAGCTGCCCGCCACGCCCCTGCCCGAGGTACGCCCCACGCTCGAGGCCCTGCGCCGGTCGGCACGCTACGGCATGGTGGTGTTCACCAAGGGCGAGCTGCTCGACCAGGAGAACAAACTGAAACGGTCGGGACTGGCACCGCTCTTCGACGACATAGTGGTGGTGAGCGACAAGACCAAGGCCGAATACACCAAACTGTGCAGCCGGTACGGCACCACCATCGACCGGTTGCTGATGGTGGGCAACTCGTTCCGGTCGGACATCGAACCCGTATTGCAACTGGGCGGTTACGCCGTCCACATACCTTTCAGCAGCATCTGGCGTCACGAACTGACCGAGGAATACGACCATCCGCGGCTGGTGCGCATCGGCCGTTTCGGCCAGCTTGCCGACCTGTTGTAGCAGGCCGGCAGCATGCGGCAGCGCGGCAAGACTGTATCAATACAGGTGGAACATGCGTTCCATCATCTTCCATTTCTCGCCGCTCGTCTGCCCCGGCCGGCACCCTTGCAGCACCGCCACGAAATCCTCCCACTCCTGTTGTCGGGGCAGGGTGGCCATTTTGGCCATTGCCTCATCCCAGTCGAAATCCACCGGGGTCTCCACAATCATGAACAACCGGTTGCCGAGGATGTAGATTTCCATCTCCAGGATGCCGCACTCGCGGATGCCCTGGCCGATGACCGGCCAAAACTCCTGTCGGCTGTGCGCCCTGCGGTAGCGGGCTATCAGGTCGGGATTGTCCTCAAGGTCCATGGTCTGGCAGTACCGTTTTACAGGACCGTCATATCTCTGCTGCTCATATCCTTCTGTCATTGTCTTGTTTTTTAGGGTTTTTCTTCACCGTCCGCACCCTTGTTGCCTATCGGCTGGGGGCGGGTGCGTATGCTGGCTGACGCAAAGATAATCATAAGTTAGCAAACAGAAGGCATCAATTCACAAATTACTTAGTCGTCGACACGGGGGCGCGCCGCATCGCATTACCCTTGTCGCTGTAAGAGATGCATACTTGGCATGGCACACGCCAAGCCAAGGCAAGGCAATACTTGCACTACTTGCGAAAGGGTTTGCAACGCAGATACGAGGCTATCGGGCACCGCATCGCTAACCTTCTGTATGTCAAGCAGATACAAATCGCTGCAAGAAACACGGTAAACGGCAGGAAATAATAGCTTAAATTTCAAAAATAATAGCTTAAATTTTTCGCCGTTGATATGCTTTCGCACCACGGCCGGCAGAGGGGCATCGTGCGAAAGGGGGCGAAGGGCCGTGGCGGCGGCCACCGGCAGGGCAAAAAGGGACGGTCGGCAAGCATCGAAAAGTGTATGACAAACGAACTATTATGAAACTTTTTTATTAACTTTGTAGGCCATTATACACAATCGGCAAAACGCGGTTTCCCCACCGCCACAGCCATCGGCAACGGGGGCGCAACAACCCACAAACCACACAAAGCTATGCGTTTCAGCGAAGTTATAGGTCAGCGAGAAGCCATCGGCAGGCTGCTGCAGCTTGTCGAGGAGCAGCGCGTGCCGCACGCCCTGATGTTCACCGGACCGGCCGGATGCGGAAAACTGGCCTTGGCGCTGGCTTTTGCCTCGTACCTGCTGGGCGAACGCCACGACGGCCGGTCGCTGCTGGCCAGCGACAGTGGCGTGGCCAACGCCGAGGCGATGCTGGCCAAATGGCAGCACCCCGACCTGCATTTCTCCTATCCGGTGATACGCCCCAAGGGCACATCGAGCGAGCACAAGGTTACGAGCGACGACTTTGCCAAAGAGTGGCGCACGCTGCTCGGGAAAAGCCCCTACTTCACCATGGACCAGTGGATGACGGCCATGAACGCCGAAAACCAACAGGCCGTGATCTATGAGGCCGAAAGCGATGCCCTGACCCACGAACTGAACATGAAATCGGCTCTGGGCGGATACAAGGTCAGCGTGGTGTGGCTGCCCGAACGCATGAACGTGACCTGCGCCAACAAACTGCTGAAGCTGCTGGAAGAACCGCCCTCGCAGACCGTGTTCCTGCTGGTGAGCGAGGAGCCCGACCGCCTCATCGAGACCATACGCAGCCGCGTGCAACGCTTCGACATGCGGCGCATCGACCAAGCCGACATGGAACAGGCGCTCGCCGGCCGCAGGGGCCTCGACCCCGACACGGCACACCGGGTGGCACACACGGCTTGCGGCAACTGGCTGAAAGCCATGGAAGAGCTCGACAGCGACAGCGAGAACCGGCTGTTCTTCGGCCTTTTCGTCAACCTCATGCGGCAGGCATACATGCGCGACGTGAAAGGGCTGAAGGCTTGGACCGACAACGTGGCCGCCATGGGACGCGAGAAACAACGGCGCATGCTGACTTACTTCCTGCATCTGGTACGCGAAAACTTCATGTTCAACTTCAACCAGCCCGACCTGAACTACATGACGCAGGAAGAAACGGATTTCAGCCGCCAGTTCGCACGGTTCATCAACGAGCGCAACGTGGTGGAAATGGCCGAGGCACTGCAACTCACTCACCGCGACATCGGACAAAACGCCAACGCAAAGATACAGTTCTTCAACTTGGCACTCAACATAATCATCCTCCTGAGGAGGTGACACCGTTTATCATATCTTAAAACAATCATCATGGACAAAAATACATGTACGGGTTGCGACCGTGGGCTCTGCTGCGCCGCAGTGGGACGACAGGACAAGCAGCTCAACACCTACGACTGGCTGGCCGACATTCCCGGTAACACCGAGACGACCGACCTGGTGGAGGTGCAGTTCAAGAATACACGCAAGGGATACTACCACAACGTAAACAACCTGCGACTGCAGAAAGGCGACGTCGTGGCCGTAGAGGCTAACCCGGGACACGACATCGGCGTGGTGACACTGACCGGGCGGCTGGTAAAGCTGCAAATCAAAAAGGCCAACCTGAAGTCGGCCGACGACATCAAGCGCATATACCGCATCGCCAAGCCTGTGGACATGGATAAATACCACGAGGCCAAAAACCGGGAACACGACACCATGATTGAAAGCCGACAGATAGCCAAGAACCTAGGGCTGCAGATGAAAATCGGCGACGTGGAGTACCAGGGCGACGGCAACAAGGCCATATTCTACTATATAGCCGACGAACGCGTCGACTTCCGGCAGCTCATCAAAGACCTGGCGGCCACGTTCCATGTGCGCATCGAAATGAAACAGATCGGCGCAAGGCAGGAAGCCGGACGCATCGGCGGTACGGGACCGTGCGGACGCGAGTTGTGCTGCGCCACGTGGATGAAGAATTTCTCGAGCGTGTCGACCAACGCCGCGCGCTTCCAGGACATATCGCTCAACCCGCAGAAACTGGCCGGCATGTGCGCAAAACTGAAGTGCTGCCTCAACTACGAGGTGGACGACTACATGGAGGCCGGACGCAAACTGCCGCCAAGGGATGCCATCCTGCAAACGCAGGACTGCGACTATTTCCTCTTCAAGACCGACATACTGGCGGGGCTTTGCACCTACTCGTCGGACAAGAACATGGCGGCCAACGTGGAGACCATCAGTGCCGCACGCGCCAAGGAAATCATAGCCATGAACCGGCAGGGCGAGAAACCGCTGTCGCTGCTGGAGGACAACAAGGCGAAAGAAGCGAAGAAGACCATCGACCTGCTGGCCGACGCCGACCTGAGCCGCTTCGACAAATCGAAACGGAAAAAGAAAAACGGTGCCAAGGCCAACAAAAACAAACCCGACAACCGCAAGGCGGCTGCCGCTACGCAGGGCGGTGCGCAACGACAGGAGGCACCCGGCAACGAACAGCCACGCAACGACAACCAGCAAAAGCGGCACAACAAGCCCAACCGCAACGGCAAGCCCTATCGGGGCAACGCAAAGGGTGAGGTGAACGCCCAGCAACAACCGCAGACCGCCAACCCTGCGAAGCCGGAGAAGTCGCAAGGCCGACCCGCACCAAAGGACAACGCATGAGACGGTTTGCATCATTCCTGACGGCGGTTGCGCTTCTCACGGCATGTACGGGCAACAAGGTTTACGACCACTACAACCACACGCCCATTGCCGGATGGGAAAAGACCGACACGCTGACGTTCGACATCCCTCCCCTTGCCGAGCGCGGATTGTACGCCACAAACATGGGGCTGCGCATCAGCAACGCTTTTCCCTTCATCAGCATGACGCTGATAGTGGAACAGACGGTGCTGCCGGCCAACAGGACGGTGACCGATACCGTGACGTGCCAGTTTATGGACAAGGACGGGAAAGTGAAGGGGAAAGGTGTGGCATACTACCAATACCATATGCCCGTATCGGTCATAAGGCTCAACGCGAACGACTCGCTGCACATCACCGTAAGGCATAACATGAAACGCGAAATACTGCCCGGTGTCTCGGACATAGGCATCGATCTGGAGAAAAGGAAATAGCACCAAGCGCAAAAGGCCACCAGCCGCATCAGGAAGTCAACAGGCTTCCCGATGCGGCTGGTGGCGTTTTTGCACGGAGTGACAGCCAGTGTGGCTGCAAAGGGATAACGGTCAGGTACGCACAAGGTTGCGACCGGCATCGATGCGCAGAAAGATGAAAAGCAGGATGGTGAAGCCCCACAGCGACGAACCGCCGTAACTGAAAAACGGCAACGGGATACCGATGACGGGCGTAAGGCCCAGCACCATGCCCACGTTGATGAAGACATGGAACAGGAACACGCTCAGCACACAATAGCCGTACACGCGGCCAAACTTGAACGGTTGCCGCTCGGCCAGATGGATGAGCCGCAGAATGAGTGCCAAAAACAACAACAGCACTCCGGCCGAACCCACAAAGCCCTCTTCTTCGCCCACGGTGCAGAAAATAAAGTCGGTGTCCTGCTCGGGAACGAAGCGCAGCTTGGTCTGCGTGCCGTTGAGAAAGCCCTTGCCGCGGAGGCCGCCCGAACCGATGGCTATCTCACTCTGATGCACATTGTAGCCCGCTCCGGCCAAGTCCTCGTCGAGCCCCAGCAACACATTGACACGCACACGCTGGTGCGGTTCCATGACATCGTTGAGCAGATAGTCGGCACTGTAGAAGAACACGATCGACCCGATCGAAAACAGGGCAACAAGCAGGTAATGCACAATCTGCGTGGACAGGCTCTCGTAGACCAAGTAGCCCACAAGTCCGGCACACACGAGCAACTGAACCCATACCACGTCGAACGGGATGACATAAACCGAAAAGAGCAGGGCTATGCCTGTCAACGCTACACAAGCCAGGGCCATCCGGATGGCGTTGGCCTTCTCCTTGCAATAGACATAGACCATGCACGAGGTGAAGAGCTGCACCAACAGCAACACGACAAACTTGCCGATCGACGTGGGTGTCTGCAACAGCAACACCTGCTCGTACTTGATACCTACCACGAAATAGATCACCATGGCCACCCCGGTGAACAGGATGCTGCCCGGCATGCCCTCACGGTAGAACATGAGGAAGAACGAAAGGTAAACCAAAGCTGAGCCCGTCTCACGCTGACCCACGATGAACAGCATGGGCAGCAGCACAACAAGGACGGCTGTAGCAAAGTGTTTGGGCTGATGGATATCAAAGCCGTAGGTGCTCATCAGTTTGGCTACGGCAAGTGCTGTGGCAAACTTGGCAAACTCGGCGGGCTGCAACCGCAGCGGTCCGAGCACAAGCCACGACCGCGACCCCTTGATTTCATGGGGGTTGAATATCGTTACAAACAGCAGCAACAGCAACAACGCATAGATGACATAGGCAAAGGTGTCGTAAAAACGGTCGTCGAGCATGAGCAGCACAAAGCCCAGCACAAGCGACGTGCCTATCCATACGATCTGCATGCCCGAACGGGTGCCGAGACTGAAAATGTCGGTCTCGCCATATGTATAACTTGCACCGCACACGCTGATCCAGCCAAAAACAAGCAGGGCGAGGTAGATGCCTATTGTCCACCAGTCAAGACTGCGGAGCACACTGGGCTGCCGCTTGTCATCGTTCTGTGTTCCCATAACCTATTCTGCGTTTCTGCATTTCCGAAGCGAGGCTCTCGCCGGCCTTGCTCAACTTACCCATGACATATTGTTCCATGATGACCTTTCCCATCGGGACACCGTAGTCGGCACCCCATCCGCCGTTCTCCACATAGACGGCCACGGCTATCTTGGGATTGTCCATCGGGGCAAAGCCCATGAAAACGGAATGGTCGTGGCCGCGGTTCTGCGCCGTTCCCGTCTTTCCGCACGCTGCAAAGGGCAACGAACCGAGCAGACGGCAGGTTCCGCCCAAGGCCGACGAACGCATGCCGGCGGCGATGATGTCGTACGAACGGCGGTTGGCAAGCGTATAATGACGACGGGTATAGGTGGTGTCGAGCTGCTCGCCCTGCACCGACTTCACCACATGGGGAACATAGTAATAACCGCGGTTGGCAATGGTAGCACCCAGATTGGCTATCTGCAGCGGGGTCAGGTTGACCTCGCCCTGCCCGATACTGATGCTGATGACCGTCAGCCCGTTCCACGAACCGCGGTAGGCCTTGTCGTAAAAACCGGCATTGGGGATAAGCCCGCGCTTCTCGCCGGGCAGGTCGATGCCAAGGCGGTAACCGAAACCCATGCTCACCATATAGTCGCGCCATGTGTTCATGGCATCCTGTACGGTGGGATACTTGCGGCGGTTGGACAACATGTAGTAGAGTCCCCAACAGAAGAATCCGTTACACGAAGTGCTGATAGCCGGAACGATAGCCAGCGGCGACGCATGGCCGTGACAACCCACATGCAGGCCTTTGTAGGAAAAGCCGTGGTGGCAGGGGTACACGGTGTGGCTGCTTATGATGCCCTCAGAAAGGAATGTCAGACCCTGGGTGGTCTTGAAGGTGGATCCCGGCGGATACTGTCCCATGATGGCACGGTTGAGCAGGGGTTTCCACACGTTGCGCGAGAGGTAAGAATGGTACTTGCTGCGGTTGCGCCCCTCAAGTTTCCGGGGGTCGTAGGTTGGCGAAGAGGCCATGCACAACACCTGCCCCGTCTGCGGGTCGATGGCCACAATGGCACCAATCTTTCCTTCGAGCATGCGCTCGGCCGTGGCCTGGAGCTGAATGTCGATGCCAAGGGTCAGGTCGCGGCCGGCACGGGGACGACGGTCGAACCGGCCTTCCTGATACTTGCCCTGGATGCGCCCGTGTGCATCGCGCAAGAGTATCTGTACGCCCTTCTCGCCGCGCAACTGTTTCTCGTAACTGCGTTCCACACCCAACTTGCCGATATAGTCGCCAGCCTGGTAGTACTCGTCATCCTCGATGTCGGAGGGTGAAGCCTCGCCCACGTCGCCCAGAATATGGGCAGCAAACGGATAGGCATACTGACGGACTGTGCGTTTCTGGACATAGAAGCCGGGGAAACGGAACATCTTCTCCTGAAACACACTGTAATCCTTGTCGTTGATTTGGCTCATGAAGAGCTGCTGGGTGAAGCGCGAGTATCCGGGATTGCGGCTGCGGTCCTTGATTTCGTCCATTCGCTTCACAAAATATTCTTTTGTGATGCCGAGCGTCCGGCAGAAATCGAGGGTATCGAGACGGCCCTTGGCTTCGTTCATGACCACCATGATGTCGTAGGCTGGCTGGTTGAAGACAAGCAGTTTGCCGTTGCGGTCGCGTATGACACCGCGCGACGGAAACTCGATGCGCTTGAGAAAAGCATTGGAATCGGCACTCTTGCGATAGTCGTCGCTGACCAACTGGAACATGAAAAGGCGCACGATGTAGACCGTGACGATCAAGGCCGCCACGCCTCCGATGACATAACGCCGGTTGTCAAGATTGAAATCTTTCATGCCGTCAGTTCTTCCTTAAACCGTCTATCACAAAAAGCAACAGCTCGGTCAGCACAAAACTGCCGCCGACGCTTAGCAACCACTGCAGCCAATTGAAGAAGCTGAAGGTTTCGAGCGCAAAGAACACCACGCAATAGGCAAGCGTCAGCAACATGGAAAAATAGAAGAAGGCCAGCGACCCCATCGTGCGGATGGATGGCTGGAAATTGTCCGCATCGTCGCGCTGCATGAAAAGTTCGAGCAAATAGGGCTGAAGAAAACCGACAAGGGTCAACGATGTGGCGGCCACACCCGGCGTATCGGAAAAAATATCCACACAAAGCCCCAACAAGAAACTGCACAACAGGATGGCCCAACGGGGACATCCGCGTTGGAAACTGATGACAAAATAGACGTAGAGCAACGGTGTGGCGCAATCGAAAAGGTGTATGTGGTTGAGTACAAGCACTTGAACCAACAACAATATCACGAAAAGCAACAACCGCTTAAAGAAATCAATGTTCATTGCTAACTACTTACCATCTTTCAGTTTCAGGGAGTCACGGGCTGCGCGCATGACTTCCATTTGTTCGAGCATGGGCTCATTGTCGATCACGCAGACATCGCTGAGCTTGCCGAAATCGGTGGACAATTGTACCTGCAGCCGATAGGAGACACCGTCGGCGGAATTGTAAACATGAAGAATCTTGCCTACGGCGATGCCCGGAGGGAATACCGACGAATAGCCGCTGGTCTCAACGGTCTCGTAAAGACGGAAATGGGCATGCCGCGGTATCTCCTCAACGTTGGCACGACGGGGGTCGCCGCCATTCCAGTGGAGGTAGCCGAAATAGCCTCTGCCGCGGATGCGGCAACTGACATTCGACGAGGTATTGAGAATGGGTATGACCACCGAGTAATGGCTGGCAACCATATAGACAATGCCTACGACCCCTTGGCCGCAGGCAACGCCCATATCTTTGCGCACTCCATCCGCACTGCCCTTGTCGATGGTGATGAGATTGTCGTACCGGTCGACGGAGTTGCTTACCACCTTGGCGGGTATCAACTTGAACGACCGAAGCAGCGACAACTGGTTGTGTTGCTGCAAACTGGTATCCTTCGTAGCGGCGGAGAGCTGTTCGGACAGCATCCGGTTCTGCTGCTCAAGGTACAGATTGCGCTGCGTGAGCTCCTGGTTGACCTTGGACATGGAGAAGAACGACTCCGCCTTGGCGTCCCAGCTCAGCACCTTGCCGGCAACGGCATTGGCCGAAGAGAACCACACACTGCCCTGGTAACTGTTGTACTGGAACAACAACACGACACCGATCACCTCAAGGATGACGAAGAGAAGCCAATGGTTGTAGCGTGCAAGAAATTCTAAAAGATTACGCACTGCTCAAACAAAATACTTATCTCATCAAGAATGAGAACCTGTTGACGTTCTTCAGAGCGATACCTGCGCCCTTTGCCACGCTGTGAAGGGGATCCTCGGCGATGTGGAACGGTATCTTGATCTTGTCCTGAAGACGCTTGTCGAGACCGCGCAGCAACGCACCGCCACCTGAAAGGTAGATGCCGTTCTTTACAATGTCGGCATAGAGTTCGGGCGGTGTGGTCTCGAGGGCAGACAGCACTGCGTTCTCGATTTTGGCAACAGTCTTGTCCAAACAGTGGGCAATCTCCTGATAGCAGACAGGCACCTCCATAGGCAGGGCGGTAATGCGGTTGGGGCCATGCACCACGTAATCCTCAGGAGCCTCGTCGCCCAGGTCGGTCAATGCCGAACCCACATGTATCTTGATGCGCTCGGCCATGCGTTCGGAGACTTTCACGTTGTGCTGGCGGCTCATATATTCCTGAATGTCGGCCGTAAGGTCATCGCCGGCTATGCGGATGGAGTTGTTGCTGACAATGCCGCCCAACGAGATAACGGCAATCTCGGTAGAACCGCCGCCGATATCAACAATCATGTTGCCCTCGGGTGCCTCGACATCTATACCGATGCCGATGGCTGCGGCCATAGGCTCGAAGATAAGATAGACGTCGCGCCCGTCGGCATGCTCGGCTGAGTCGCGCACGGCACGAAGTTCAACCTCGGTAGACCCCGACGGCACGCCAATGACCATACGCAATGACGGAGAGAAAAGTCGCGAACCGGTATGAACCATCTTGATCAGGCCGCGCATCATCTGCTCGCAAGCGGTGAAGTCGGCTATGACACCGTCGCGCAGGGGGCGGATGGTACGGATATTGTCGTTGGTCTTCTCGTACATCATCTTGGCCTTCTCGCCCACAGCAATCATCTTGTCGGTACGGCGGTCGAGCGCAACCACCGACGGTTCGTCAACCACAATCTTGTCATCGCTGATAATGATTGTGTTGGCGGTACCGAGATCCATTGCAATCTCTTGAATAAATGAAAAAAATCCCATGTCTTGTTATAATGTTCGGGCTGTAAACTATTTGGCAAACCAATTGTGGATGGCGGTGTCGTAGTGACTGCTTACACCGAAGGCACGCTCTGCAAACTGCTTGCGGTCGGCCAGGTCGGTCTGTGCACCCTTGGCCTTCAGCACATCAAGCAACAGGCCGTACTCGGCCTTGCTGGGCACGATAACCACGTCGTTGAAATTCTTGGCACCTGCACGGATGAGCGAAATGCCGCCGATGTCGATTTTCTCGATGATGTCAGCATCGGATGCACCGCTGGCCACGGTCTGCTCGAAAGGATAGAGGTCCACAATGACCAAGTCGATGGAAGGAATGGCATATTCAGCCATTTGCTGCTGGTCGCCCTCATTGTCGCGGCGGGCAAGTATGCCGCCGAAAATCTTGGGGTGGAGGGTCTTCACGCGGCCGCCCAAAATAGACGGATAGGTGGTTACGTCTTCCACCTTTTGGCACGGATAACCCAAGCCCTCAATAAACTTCTGTGTGCCCCCCGTGCTCAGAAAAGCAACACCTTCTTCATGCAACTTGGCCAGAATTTCCTCCAGGCCATCCTTGTGAAAGACTGAGATAAGCGCAGTCTTGATCTTCTTTGTTTCAGCCATGTAAATACGTACGTTATTCAATTAGGTTGCAAAGTTAATCATTTTTATACAAACCATCCCAAAGAAAAATGGAATTTCAGTGTATCGCAAACGTTAAAATGTCACAAGGCAAACGCTACAATGCGGTGACTAGAATAAAATGGTTACCTTTGCAGAGGAAGGGCCGCCACACGGACAAAAGGCCCGGAAGTAGAAAGTCATACAAAACAAGAACATGAGGAAAGCCGTAAGTATTATTGCCGGCCTATCGGCCTGTCTGGCCGCACACGGACAGCGGCAAGTCATATTTTATGACCCCGAACTGGGCACGCCCGCAAAGGACGTGCTTGTATGGGTGGACCGCAACTCAGCCGAAGCCACAAACCCGCTGGGAGAGATTGTCATACCCGAGCGGTTCGATACGCTGCACGCCAACAAACCCGGATATGTGTCGCTAAGCATACCCGCCGAATGGGTTACGGACTCCATTCCGATCATACAAGACTACAACAACATCGGCGAAGTGGTGGTAAACGGAGTCTACCGCAACAACCGCCTGGCAGAGAGTGTGAAACGATGGACGAAAGAGGCCAGAACGGAATTTGAACTGCGGAATCCCATTACGGGCATCAAATTCAGCTTGGCCGACGCCATAGACCCCAAACTGAGACGGATAAAGAAACAGACCCGGAAGCTGAGAAAACTGTTCAACAGGATGGACGCCGAAGGCAACAACCCCATCATAGAAGCATACAGGAAAGCCATCAAAAAGTCGCTGCACTAAGCACAGCGACTTTCAGCACGCACGGTGCGCTGACGCATACCCGGCGAAGAAGCAGCTACTCGAAATAGAACGTAAGTACAATCATCTTCGACGTGGCCTTGTTTACCGACATGGAGTACGGCAACATCGAGTGGTCGCGTATCTGCGAAGCATGCCGAGTGTCGAGACAATTGGTAAGGCCATACATAAACTTGAGTTCGGGCCGTATCTTGAAAAAAGGAAGATAGAAGTCGCAGCCGATACCGGCCTCGAGGAAAAGGTCGGAGCGTTTCAACTTGAGGTAATCATCGTTGTTGCCACTCAGGTTGATTACCGGATTGAGCCCCACCATGACATAAGGCCGGTGGTTGTTGAAACGGGGGGAAGCGGCTATCAGGTCGAATGCACAGGAGAAATAGACTGTCTTCATCGTCTGACTGCGCGACAGCATCGAGTCGGGAGCGCTGGTGTCCATATTGTGGAACGAGATATGGCGTGAACCGAAATACATGGCAGGGGCAATGCGTAGCTGCAAGGTACGATTGATGCGCAGTTCGCCAAGCACACCGACATTGAACCCGTCGTCCCACCGATCCTGGTCGGCAGTGACAACATACTGCTGCTGGGTACCGTCGGCATTGGTGATGAGCTGCGGCCCCACATTGTTGAACTCAAGATCCTGGAGATGAGTTCCGACAAGGATACCGAAATGGAACTTGCGCAAGTCGGTATACGGGCGGTTCTCGACCGTCCGCTCCTGCCCCACGACGACAACCGTCGCCATGCAAGCAAGCATAAAAAGAACCAGTAAACGCTTCATATAATGGATAACGGACAAACCGCCTGATATATTGTCTGAAGCGGCTGCTACCCCCATTTTTTAGTATATAATGTTAAATTCCGAAAAAACTCATCATCATTTGTAGGTAATAAGCGGAAAATAACTATCTTTGCAACGTAGAAAGGCGGCCTGTAAGAGGCACAGCCCGGAATAGGAACGTATTATACAAAAACATTATTAACAATAAACATCAGATTATTATGGCTTACGTAATTGGTAACGACTGCGTTGCATGCGGAACATGTATTGACGAGTGCCCCGTCGGCGCAATCACCGAGGGCGATATCTACAGCATCAACCCCGACGAATGCACAGAGTGCGGCACATGTGCCTCTGTTTGCCCGAATGAGGCTATCAGCCTTGCTGACTAAGTTTCAGACAGGTAATCATCAGAATTCCATACAGCCCGGCCTTATGAAGGCCGGGCTTTCTGTTGTTGCATAAATACCATAAGAAACTGACGGGCAGTCGCCGGCAGAAAATGACCAAATGCAACCTGCTCAGGAACAGGACGCCAATAGAATTGCGCAAAACACGATAGGGCGTTGCGATAAGTACCTAATGGCAAAGCGAAAGGTATCGAACGGCAAGGCGAAAGGTATCGAACGGCGATGCGAAAGGTATCGAACGGCGATGCCATTCGGTACCTATCGCAAAACCAGTAGAAACAGAAGGCTAATCTGTACGGGGGGAACGGCGAAAATGGAAGATTAACAAGAAAGGGGTACAACACTCCTTGCGAATGTTGCACCCCTACCCTCTTTTAAATTCGTATCTTACGGGAACCATCCGGATGGTTCCCGTTGTCTATCCGTGCACGGCAAATTCTCGTCAACCGGAATATGACACTCGTCTTTACATGGCTTGTACCTGTTTGGCGACCGCGTTCTCGGGGTCAACCACAAGCAATTTCTCGGCTACTTGCTTTGCAGCGGCCTTGTCCTGCAGAACGTTGAAATTGTAGACAATCAGGTACAGGTAAGCCTGCTTGAGCATCGACACCTCACTGCTCTGCTTTTCGGCCTTAGCCTCGAGCGATGTAGCAAGTGCTTCGTAGTAAGGCTTGGCAAGACCTGCCTTGCTGTCAGGATCAAGGTTGGCGTTGATCTGGCCACGCATGTAGTTGCAATAGTTGGCATAGTTGGGATAAGCCTCCATCATGCGGCCATACACTCCGTCTGCATTGCGGAAAGCAGCCTCAGCACCAGCCTGGTCGCCAGCTTTCAGTTTCTTAGAAGCGATATCGGCATAGAGGGTTCCAAGATTGTCGAGCTGGTCCATGGTGGGTTTGTCGGCACCCGACATACTCTTCTCGAAATAGGCTACAGCGTTGTCGTAGTCGCCTTTCTGCAGATAGACATCAGACAGGTTCTTGTTGATGATGTTAATTTGCTTGGCATTACCGGCATTGAGCTCCAGAGCCTTGTCGAAAGACTGTATGGCATCGTCCCAACGCTTAGCCTGCAGGTAGGCTGTGCCATGGTAAGTATAGTCTTCTGCAATGAAATGCGCAGAGTCGCTGGCATTGAAAAGCTTGTCGGCATAGGCAAGCGCCTCGTCGGTCTTCTTCAGGTCAGTGTAGTCGTAGAATGCAATACGGTTCCACGCAGCCTTACGGGGATTAACTGATAAACCGGCCTTACACACTTCGATACTCTTCTCGCGCTGGCCAAGAAGCCAAGTAGCGGTGGCATACTCGGTAATGTATTCGGGTTTCATCTTGGTCACGTCGCTCACCTTTCCAAATGCGGTGGCAGCCTTTTCGTAATCCTGAGCATTGAAGAAAATATGGCCGATGAGCTGGTCAACGGGGTAGTCGGGGCGCTGCTGACGCAGATCTTCAAGAACCTGTGCAGCTCCGGCAGGGTCTACGCCACGCTGTACCATGGCATACTTATAGTAGCCATCAGGATCTTTGGAGTCGAAATAGATGGCATTCTGATAGGCCGTAGCTGCAGCGCCGCCGTTATTCTGGTTTACGGCAATATCGCCTTTCAGCAACCAAGCCTTGGCATACTTGCTGTCGCGGGCCAAAGCCAAATCTGCAAAATAGCTCGCATTGGCAGTGTCTTTCTGCTCAAGAAAAGCATGTCCGATGCCGGTCAGCACCTCAACGTTTTTCTTGTACTTCTTGCCATAGTCCTTTACCTGGTCCTTGAGGTTGGCAGGATTGCTCTTGATCACACTAACGGCTTGGTCAATGATGGCCTTGTTGTCCTCCTGGGCAAGGACGGGGGAGACTGCGCCAAACAGCAAAGCTCCCATCAATACATATTTAATCGTCTTCATAATTCCAAGTTTTAACAAGTTCGTTGCTCGTTTTCAATCTCGTCTTGCTAATCAATCTGTCTGTTTCTGAATATTTATTTACCTTAAGAGACGCTTGTGCGAAGAAAAAGTTTAGATTATTGACTTACGTTAACATCACGCACATTAATCTGCCCCAAAACAGGCAGCAAACCGGCTTTCATCACAATGCGCTGACCTTTGGGACTCTCTATGAAATGTGCAAAACCCCAGGGCAATCCCTGACGCGGGTCGTTGAGCAACGCATAGATGGTGCGTACCAAGGGATATTCGCCATTGTAAATATAATACTGGTAGGGCAAACGTCCGCTGGACGGTGTGGCAGGATGCACCTTGCTGACCCTCATAACACGTATATTCTTGTTGAAAGTGAGGTTGGTGGAGTCATGCTTGTCGTTCAGCCAATTGTTGCCTATCACTCCGATGGCATGCGGGTTTTCTTCGACATATTTAATTACCTCGGCAGTCTTGTTTACCGCAGCAACATTGGGATTGGTAATGGGCTTGCCACCGAGAATGGAATCTTCTACATAATGGACGGTACTCGACTTGGCATTGTCGAACACCACTGTAATAAGGCCATCGTTGGAACCAAAGGACAAGTCCTTCCATTTCGTGGCCTTGCCGTTCATGACATTGACGATGTCCTGAACAGAAATGATCGTGTCGTTGTTTGCTTTGTTCACGATAAAAGCCAAGGCATCATAGGCCACCTTGATGGCCATGGGTCGGAAATTGCGCGCCTGAAGGTTCTTAAGCTCCGAATCCTTGAAATTGCGTGCGGAGAAAGCCAGCCAAGCCTTGCCGTCCAACAACCGGTTGATGGCATCCGATTCGCTTGTATAAATGGGATTAACCTTGGCTTGGGGGTAATCGAACTGGAAGACGGTACGCTCTTCCTCGATAATGGGACTAAAACTTTCATCAGAGACGAAAGAAATCGTCCCTGATGAATAAGTATCCGTCCGGCCGTCCTTGCCCTTCTTGTTACCGGAACAAGAAAAACAAAGACAGGCGGCGAATGTTAATCCTACTAAAATGTAAGATGTTGTTTTCTTCATAAAATTAGTTGCTCAGTCTGAACGTCACAGGAAGTCTGAAACGTGAACGCACGGTATTACCGTTCTGCTTACCGGGAATCCAGTGAGGCATACCTTTTACCACGCGCATTGCCTCACGGTCGAGAGAGGGGTCAACGCCACGTTCAACCTTCAAGTCGGTGATGGAACCATCACGCTCAACCACGAAGGAAACTGTAACACGGCCTTGAACACCGTTCTCCTGGGCTACGGCAGGATATTTAAGGTTGTCGTTCAGATATTTGAACAGAGCACCGTCACCTCCGGGGAAGGAAGCCTGCTGCTCCACAACTTCAAAAATCTTGTTCTCAACCTCAGGTTTCGGAGCAGCGACAGGCTCGTCGGCAACACGCTGTGTCACCTTCAGCACTTCACCCGTTTCGCTATTACCCTTAACGTCCAATGCACCGATGGCGGTATTGGTCTGCATCAACTCTTCCTGAGTCTTCATCTCGTCCTCCGGCTTCACCTCGTCGTCCTTCTTGATGACAGGTGCGGTAAACTTGATAGAAGATTTCACTTCCTTGACCACCTCTTGCTTCTTCTCAGGCATCTGTATTTCCTTACGCTTCACCTCAGCCTTCTTGGGCTGCTTGTTGATGGTGGAAATCTCAGTCACCTGCTCGTTTTTCTGGTGTGTCAGCTGATACTGGTCGTAGGCTGTCTTGGCTACATAAATACCAATAAGCACCAATGCGATGATTGCAATAATTACGATTGCATAGATGTTTCTCTTGGGAGTCTGTCTACGGAGCTTGTAAGCACCGTATTCCTTATTTCGTCCTTCAAAGACAAGATCGGTCCAACCGTTCGTTGTTAAATCAATGTTTGCCATTTTCTTAAACTATTAATGATTTAGACCAGTGACTTACTCCTTAACGTTGTTCTTCTTGAGAAGAGCCTCGTCATCGGGATTCATCTTATCAATCACATACTTACCGATGCTGCAAATCTGCATCTCGTCGAGAGCGTCAACCAAGTTCTTGTAGGTGGAATTGTCGGTGGCCTTGATAATGACGGTCATTGTCTGGATCTTCTTGCCGTTGATAGTACCGGCCTTGATTTTGGCAAGGCTGGCATTGTAGACAGAGTCATCCATCTTCTTACCTTCACTCTCGAGCTTCGTACGTTCGTTGTCCAAAGCCTGCTTGGCACTCATCACGTCCTTGACAGGCGAGGTTCCATCCTCTGTAACGTGGTTGATGAGGACCTGACGGATACCTTTGCTGCCCCATGTAGTCTTCTGCAGACACTCGGGCTTTTCGGGCTTAATCAGTCCGGCCACATAATAGATCTTGTTGTCTGCGCAACAATAAATCGTAATGGTATACGATTCCTTTGTCACGGTCTTGTCCTGATCCTGCAAGTTCTTATCGTTGCTCGGCATACTCAATTCCATAGTCTGCGGCTTGGCCAAAGACGTACAGAGCATGAAGAACGTGATAAGAAGCATCATCATGTCCACCATGGGCGTAAAGTCCACACGGACATTCATCTTCTTCTGTTTGCTTTTTCCTGCTGACATTTATTCGTCCTCCGCTTTCTTATATTGAGTAATCAGATAGTAACGGTTCTCGCTCATGTCCTGAAGCTCCGACATGATCTTTTTGACAACCTTATAAGGAGTGTTGACGTCAGCCTTGATAGCGATTTTGGCATCGGGGTTGGCCTGATGTGCAGCCTTTACCCAAAGCTGGAACTCGCTCATTGCGGCTTCGCCTTCCTTACCGGGCACAGAGTCCGTGGGGATACCATATTTCTTGATAGCCTCGGGCATATCAGTCTTGCTCAGGTTGAGGTAGCCTTGCAGCTCGCTCATAGGAACACCCCACATGGGGTCGTCAAGGAACTTGGAGCGCTGTGCCGACGTAAGCGAGATACCAAACTGGTTGGTAACATCGTCGAGGGCAACCTGCACGTCAGTAACCTTGTCCATGTTCATGAAGATCTTGCCGTCATTGCCGACAAGGATATTCAAGACATTCTTGTCCGGAACTTTAATCTCCGATACGGAACCCGGCGTCTCGACCTTCACTGGCTCGCTCTTCGTGAACGTTGAAGTCAACATGAAGAAAGTCAGCAAAAGCACCATCACGTCGGACATAGGGGTCATATCGATCCAGACGTCTGCTTTCTTAATTTTTACTTTACCCATAGCGATAAATATTTAAAGGGTTAGCAAAAATTAAGCCTCGTCTGCGTGGCTGGCTTCGTATGTCTGTGCGATTGAATAACCTACCTCGTCAAGTGCGTATGTCAACTTATCGATTTTGTTGGTGAAGAAGTTATAAGCGATAACTGCGCACCAAGAAGTAGCGATACCGAAAGCAGTGTTGATCAGAGCCTCAGAAATACCCGTAGACAGAGCGAGAGAGTCACCGCCGCCGCCAGCAGCCAGAGCCTGGAACGAACGGATCATACCCGTCACAGTACCGAGAAGACCGGTAAGGGTACCCAGTGTAACGATAGTAGCGATGATGGGGAGGTTCATCTGCAGAGTAGGCATCTCTAGCTGAGTGGCCTCCTCGTGAGCCTGCTGGATCTTAGCGACCTTCTGGCTCTTCTTCAGAGAAGAGTTGGCACCGCTTTCCATATCCTTGTAAGCACGCAGAGAGGCGAGCACGACATTAGCAACAGAACCCTTCATCTTGTTGCAGAGATCCTCGGCCTTTGCGAAATCGTTGGCCTTGAGGGCAGCTTTGATGTTCAGGACGAACTTGGTGAGGGGCTGCTTGCCGAAAGCGGTCTTCAGGGCGAGGTAGCGCTCAACAGCGAGGCAGAGCACGGTGAGCAGCAGTGTGTGGATGATAGGCACCACATAACCACCCTTGAAAATGGTACCGAGCATATTGACAGGAGCGTTAGCATTGTCGCCGCCCTGGAAGTTAGCGCCGTCTCCAAGGACGAAATTGAAGATGCAGATAGCAGCAACGAAGCATACAACGATGATCCAGAATGCGCCTCTGATACCAGTGAAGCCCTCAGACTTCTTCTTTGCAGCCGTGGGGGCTGCGGCCTTTTGTGTAGTTGCCATAATTTGAATGATTAATTTTGATTATTGATAAATTTAAGTTGTGTTCGTTATTCTTAGGTTTTCCGATTGCCCCGGCCGCGCTTTGCAGCGCGTCCACAGGCTTCCGGCCGCAGGAAATTCTTTCGCAAAGATAGCAATTTACGAGTGACTTCAAGCGTTTTTATTAACTTTTAACAAAAATTTATTGCAATCGGGAAACAGCCTCCTTTATGCGCCTCATGGCCTCGCGTATGTTGTCGTCGCTTGTGGCATAGCTCATGCGGAAGCAGTCGGGCTCTCCGAAGGCGTCGCCGCCCACCGTTGCGACATGCGCTTTCTCGAGTATGTACATGGCGAAGTCGGTGGAGTTGTTGATGACTGTATCGCCGTCGCTCTTTCCGAAAAAGCTGCTGCACTTGGGGAACAGGTAAAAAGCGCCTTGCGGCACATTGACCTCCAGTCCGGGAATGTCCTTGGCAAGCGCGACAATAAGGTCGCGGCGGCGTTCGAAAGCCTTTCTCATCTGTTCCACACAGTCCTGGCTGGCGGCATAGGCAGCCACGGCAGCCTTCTGGCTTATGTCGCAAGTGCCGCTTGTGTATTGTCCCTGCAGTTTGTTGATGCCCTTCACGATCCATTGGGGAGCGGCCACCCATCCGAGTCTCCAGCCCGTCATGGCGTAGGCCTTGCTGACACCGTTGCAGATGACGGTGCGTTCCTTCATTCCGGGGAAGCTTGCAATGCTGGCAGCCTTGCCCACATAATTGATGTGCTCGTAGATTTCGTCGGACAGCACGAACACATCGTCGTGCTTCAGAACCACCTCGGCCAGCGCATTGAGCTCGTCCTGCGAATAGACGCTACCGGTGGGGTTGCTGGGCGAACAGAGGATAATCATTTTGGTCTTCGGCGTGATGGCAGCCTCAAGCTGTTCGGGTGTCATCTTGAAATCCTGTTCGAAGCCGGCGCGCACTGTCACCGGCGTGGCACCTGCCAACTTGGCCATCTGCGGATAGCTCACCCAATAGGGAGCCGGAATGATGACCTCGTCGCCGGGATTGACCAGCGCAAGGATGGTGTTGCAAACGCCCTGCTTGCCACCCGTTCCCACGATCACCTCGGCTGTGGTGTAGTCCAGTCCATTCTCGTTTTTCAACTTTTCCACAATGGCCTCGCGCAAATCCATATAACCGGGTACCGGTGAATACTTGGTGAAGTTGTCGTCGATGGCTTTCTTGCCAGCTTCCTTGATGTGTTCGGGCGTGTTGAAATCGGGTTCGCCGACGCTCATGTTGATAACGTCGATGCCCTGTGCTTTCATTTCGCTGCTCTTCTGCGACATAGCCAGCGTGGCAGACGGTGCCAGGCGGTTCAGTCGGTCTGATAATTGTGCCATAGTAACCTAATAATATTTTCAATACACCTTTGATGCAAAAGTAGCATTTTATTCACAGATTCGGAAAAAATCCGCCATGATTTTATAATACTTTATAACAATGTAAGCGATTTGTAACCTCGCGCGTCATTTCAGGAGATGCAAGTCGTGGCCCATACGGTCGCGTTTGGTCTTGAGGTATTTCACGTCGTACTGGTTGGGGGAAACCTCGATGGGCACGTTTTCCACGATTTCCAGGCCATAAGCCTCCAGTCCCACCCGCTTGGTGGGATTGTTGGTCATGAGACGCATTTTGTGCACGCCGAGATGGCGCAGCATCTGCGCACCGCATCCGTAGTCGCGCTCGTCGGGCTTGAAGCCGAGGTGGACATTGGCGTCGACGGTGTCGAGCCCCTGTTCCTGCAGCTTGTAAGCCGCAATCTTGTTCATCAGTCCGATGCCACGGCCTTCCTGCTGCATGTAGACAATTACGCCTTTCCCCTCTTTCTCTATCATCTGCATGGCCTTGTGCAACTGTTCGCCGCAGTCGCAACGCTGGCTGCCGAGGATGTCGCCTGTGGCACACGACGAGTGGACGCGCACGAGCACCGGCTCGTCCTCGGTCCATGTACCCTTGATGAGCGCCATGTGTTCCATGCCGTTGCTCTGGCGGAAAGGTATCAGACGGAAATGCCCGTAGACGGTAGGCAGGTCGACCTCGTCGCCCACCTCGATGCTTGTTTCCTTGGCCAGCCGGTAGGCGATAAGGTCTTTGATGGTGATGATGTGCATTCCCCACTCCTGCGCTTTTTCCTGCAGTTGCGGCATGCGGGCCATCGAGCCATCGTCGTTCATGATTTCCATGAGTGCGCCAGCTGGGTAAAGGCCCGCCAGTTTACACAGGTCGACGGCTGCTTCGGTGTGTCCGGAGCGGCGCAACACGCCGTTGTCCTGGGCGTAGAGGGGGTTGATGTGCCCCGGCCGGCCGAAAGTCTGCGGTGTGGAAGCAGGGTCTGCCAGTGCGCGGATGGTGGCCGCGCGGTCGTGGGCCGACACACCTGTGGTGCATCCCTCGAGCTTATCTACCGTGACGGTGAACGGAGTGCCGAGCATCGAGGTATTGTCGGCCACCTGATGGGGCAAGTCGAGCTCGTCGGCCCTCGACAGTGTGATGGGCGCACAGAGCACTCCCCGTGCGTTCTTCAGCATGAAATTGACATCCTCCGGGGTTATCTTCTCGGCGGCAATAATCAGGTCGCCTTCGTTCTCGCGATCCTCATCATCGACGACGATAACGAACTTTCCTTCTCTGAAATCTTTGATTGCATGCTCTATGCTACTGAGTTTAAAGTCTGTCATATTCTATACTTTTTAAGCGTCTTTTATGTTGTCGTGCCACGACTTGCGTTTGTATCTTCCGTGCAGTCCGTCAGTCAGGAAGACCAGTCAGCCGTTCCTTGCGCTGCGCAACGGTCACCCTGCCGCAACACCTTTATTTATAATATGTATATTCATTCGCTGGCCTTGCCGGCCAGATGTTTCTCCACATAGCCCGCAATGCTGGCATTGGTTTGTACGATAACCTGCAGGTCGCGATACAACCGCAGCCGGAACCGCCACATGCGGCAATAGAGGAACACGCCCAGCGGAACCAGTATGACCGAAGCCACATTGAGCCAGCGACGGTCGAAAGGCCGCGTGTGTGCCTTGACGGCCAGTATCGGGTAGTTGTTGATTTCGTGCAGCACCTGACGGTCGCGAGTGTTCGACAGGTCGTCGATTACCGTTTCCAGCTGTCCCGCAATGCGTTCTATCTCATGGTCGGGCTGATAGACGAAAAACACCCTTGCCACATTGGGCGGCGACTTCAGCTTCTGTGCCCGCGCATAGGCCTGTATGTCGTTGCTGATGCGCCGCAGTTGTTCGGCATCGGCCATGTAGCGGGGCTCGTCGATGATAATTTCCTTGCCCGCAATGTGCCTCTTCTCGCGGAGGCCGAACGCCTTCATGAACAAGCCGCGCCACAGGTCGGCATTGAACACCATCGAGTCCTTGCATGCCTTGTAGGTGATGAATACGGCTGCCGGCGAGAGCACGGCCATGGCCAGCGTTTTTCCGAACCACACGTTCCAAGTACCCTGACGTGCCATGCGGTAGCCCACGTTGTCGAGGATGTAGTAGACGATGAACACGGCCACCGACACAATGACGGGCACGCCCAGTCCGCCCTTGCGGATGATGGCTCCCAAAGGCGCACCGATGAAGAAGAACAGCAGGCACTGCAGGGCCAGGGTGAACTTGTTGATGGCTTCTATCTCGTGTTCGCGCAGCATACGGTCGTTGTCCTTCGTCATGAGGCTCTTGAACTCCAGGTCGCTCAGTTCGTTCTGCACGCGCGACAGGGCTTCATTGATTATCTGCCGTTTCTGGTCGCGGCTTTCCTTGCCGAACAGCTTGTCTATGTCAAAGTTCTTGGCCAAACCCCGTTGCACGGCCGCCGCCGAATCCTTGGGGGGCAGCACCGGCGTTTGGTAATACATGCGCTTGGCATCGTTGAAGAAGGCCCGCCCCACACTGTCGAACGAGCTGTTGAGCGAATCCATGGCATGGCTGATTTGCCCGAGGCTCTTCGACCGCGCGTCGTTGGAGAGCAACGAGGCATCGGTCATGTTGAACTCGCCGTCGAAATCGAGCACGATGCGCTTGGCTATGAAGCTCTCGCGGCGGTAGGGCACGGCCGCACTGCCCGACAGTTCCTGCGACTGCATATTCTCAAACCACTCGCCGCTCCATAGCGTCAGCAGCAAGTGTTTCTTCTCGGCCGTCGACTGCATCATGCCCGAGTCGGCGAGGATGATGGCGGCATCCTCGAAACTGTTGGTCATGCGATAGATCATGATGCCGTAGAGCTTGCCGGTCTTCAGATCTTTCTTCTGCACATAGATGTTGCTGTTGGGGATACCATCGTAGAAAACGCCCTCGGGTATCTCCAGTTCCGGGCTTTTCTGCTTCATCGAAACCAGCAACTGCGATATCTTCAGGTAAGCGTTCGGCCCCACATTGTTCTGGAAATAGAACGACCCGGCACAGATAAGCACCGATACCACGATGAGCGAGCGGAAGGTCTGCATGAGCGAAATGCCGGCCGACTTGATGGCCGTAAGTTCGCTGCTTTCGCCAAGGTTGCCGAAAGTAATGAGGCTGCTCAGCAGGATAGCCAACGGCAGGGCCTGGGGAACGAGCATCAAGGCCATGTACCAGAGGAACTGGGCCATAACCTCCAACGAGAGTCCCTTGCCGATCAGCACATTGATATACCTCCAGAGGAACTGCATCATCAGCACAAACTGGCAGATGAAGAACGTACCTACGAAGAGGAGACCGAACTGTCTGACAATGAATATGTCGAGTTTCTTAATACGAAAGTTCATAAACTGTCATCGCTTGGCGTGCCTGAACCCCAACGAGCCCATACGCCACATTGGTGCAAAGTTAATGGAAAAATCCAAGAAACTGCCACTTTCACCCCACTTTATCGCTTTGCTTAACGATTATTTTATGCATTGCTTGTGCAGTTTTTGCACCTGTAGGGGGCACATATTATGACGTAGGGGTTCTTGCTGGCGCAAGCGACAAAGTCGAGCGCACCCCTACGTTTAACGGTTCATCGTTTTGGTTGTCCCCGTAGGGCGGGGGACGCATAATTCAAAACGTTATGCGGTTTAAATATGTGTCCCCAACAGAAGCAAAACTGCTCGAGTTGTTTTTTTGCACATTACTGACCGCATGCTCCTATAAAAACCTAACGGACTATTGGTCAAAAAAAACGTGCAATAATTTTACAAACTATAGTTTCAAAACGGCAGTGGAAACTCTGGCAACTTGTCTTGTGGCCAAACCGCCCGGTTTTCAGGGCATGACGGTTATCGTTGATTGTCAGAATATTGCGAGCCATCAACGATGCGCACAACGTCGCTCGATCTTTACGGCCGGGCCGACAGGTATGCTTTCGCATGGCGAAAGGTGGTGAACGCGACGGCCGTATGCCACCAATGAGCCCGCCGTTGACCGCAGATGCCAGTGCGATAGGACACCAACGGGGCCGGAAAACGGTAGCCGGCGCCGGTCGCTAAGCCACATTCTGTCATGCGGCAAGTACAGAAGGCATATAAAGCGAAGCGTCGTGCTGTATGCAATGAGCTAAAACAGACAGTGGAACAGACCGTTTTTTTTTTCAGAAAAACCATTACTCCGGCCATGCCCCCAAACAGGTATCGCCATTGCCCAAATCATAAACCTGTGAATGGGATGTTTGGGCTCGCTGCTGATACAGCATAAAACTCAAACGGAGTATTGAAGGCCAGCTTACCGATAAAAGCTCCGTTCTGGCCGTACTGGTCTACAGAGACAGGAATGCCGTCAGCTGGCGCATGGCGATTTATACAAATTGTTTAGCAAAACGGCGGTTTACATGACAAAGCAAAATTAATTTCTCTTAAAATTTTGATATTTCAAATTAAAATTATAAATTTGCCATCAATAAGAATATTTAATTTTTTAGCTTATGAAAAAAAATTGGTTATTCTTTTGCTGGGAGGGATTTCATTTGTGACATCGAGCTTTGTTATACCCCAAGGTATTTGCTTGAAATTACAAGCTGCAGGAGCCGTTACGACCTGCCCCGCATGTGGTTATGTGTATACATATTACAACACCAAATCAGAAGTGTTCACATGTCCCAGCTGTGGTTGCAAGTGGAAACGCATGAAAGGTGACGATGTCATCATCGTGGCTCCGCCTTCGGACGAAGACGCAAAAACCCCGAACAAACCATAACAAGTATGCAGCCGGCAAATGTTGCTGGCTGTTTTTACAAACGTATTACTTAAATCAGTTCGGTTATATGAAGTTCTTGAGATTATATCTGATAGTATTGTTGTGTTTAGGCGTACAGATAACATTGGCACAAGAAAGGATGTTTTCTGTTAGAGGAAATGTGACCGATGATAGAGGTGCAGCACTGCCAGGCGCCCATTTGCAATTTATCTCGCAGGCAGTCCCCGACAAAGCCACTGACTTGGCAAGCGACACGGCCGGCTATTTTGCCGTGCAACTACCACGAGGATACTACACGCTGCGGGTGAGCTATACCGGCTATTCCACCTACGAGGCGCGCGTGGAATGCACCGACAGCATAAATATGCCGCCCATCGTGTTGCAGGAGAGCAGCAGCGAGCTGGCCGGGGTAGTGGTAAAAGCTGACCGCATCAGCTACAGCACCAAAGGCTATAAGGCCAATTTGTCCAATGACCCATTGTTCAAGTCGCGCACCTTGGCGGAAGCCATGCAGATGTTGCCCGGGCTATACATGAAACAAGGGGAGTTCTATGCATACGGCGAGAACATCGGTTCGGTGTTTGTCAACAACAAACGGATCATGTTCACCGGAACCGCACTGACAAGTTATCTTGCAACCTTGCAAGCCAAGAATATCACTTCGGTAGAAGTGCTTAACAGCACTGCCGACCCCTTGATGGCCAACAAAATGGCATTTGTCGTGAAAATCACCACAACGAGCATAAACGACGGCGGTAGCGCCTCTGTCGGTGCATCCGCCCGTATGTCCAACGTCAACGATTTCCAGGCAGCACCTACGTTCAATATCCAACAGCGCGTGGGCAAGTGGTCATTGTTTCTCTTGCCCAGTTATACGCCGCGGTCGAAGCTCAATCGCGGTTTGTCCGGAACAACAACCTATCAAGAGACGGAACAGTTGAGGAAAGAGAACCAGATGACACATCTGAAATTCAAGCCCATCTTGTCACTTGCAGGCGGTCTGTCGTATGAACTTGATAAAAACAACAACCTGTCGCTTAATTTCAGCGGCAAGCACACAAAGCGCTTGCAGACCTCATCAACGCACAACGAATTGTATGAAAACGGCTTGCTGGCCAGCACATCCGACGGATATGTCGGCGAGCGGAGAACGGAAAACCAGTTGGAAGGTATGCTGAGCTATTACGGCGATCTTCCCGTCGCAACTCTGTATGGCACGCTCAACTACACGTTCAAAGAAGCTGAAGGACAGACCAACCGCAGCCAGACCCTTGGAGACGGACTGGCCAGCACATACCAACAGGATAAAAACGCATATTACCATCTGTTCAGAACCAGCCTTTCCGCCGAATGGAAATTGGGCGAGGCCCATCGTATCATTACTACTGCAAAGTATGTCAACTGGGACAACAAAAACCATTATTGCCAGCCGCTTAACACAGAGACCGGCCGTTATGCCTATATCTACGACGAGTCGACGTTCGACGGCTCGTTGGGGTACGAATACCAAAAGGGCGCGTGGGATGTAAACTTAGGTACCAACTATCTCAAGTCGCGCATGAAGCCCTTGGTGATGCAGAACGGCGAGGCGGATTCCTATAAATACAATGTCAACAAATTCCTGCCCTTTGCCACCATCACATATGTGTTCAATGAGGCAAAATACGAGACCGTCACGTTGCAGTATGAGCGCAGTTACGATTTCTCAATACTCACCGCTATGGACCCCACCACTGACTGGCGGTCGGAATATACCTACAACAGGGGAAATCCCAATCTACGGCCAGGGTTCGTGGACGAAGTGGCTTTGCAGACACGGATAGGCGACTTTTCGTTTAGGGCAAAATTCAACAACGAGCTTGGAGCAACAATGACCTATTCGCTGGACGATGCCAATTATGAGGTACATTCCTACGACAACGGCATGCACACACAGAGCATCCTTCTTTACGTCGGGTTCCCCACCATTGAATTCCATGAGACCTGGAGAGCCAATTACTACTGTGCTTATTTTTGGAAAAAAGAACATTATGGAAGCCAGAAACAAGTGGCAGGACAAGTGTCTGGCGGATTTGACGTAATGGGAAACCTGCCCGGAAACATCAACCTGAACTGTTCGGCAACGCTTAGCAGCCCGCAGCGGTCTTTCTACACGTCTCTTTACATGTTGGGAGATGTAAACGCCAGTCTGGGCAAATGGTTCCTGAGAAACAAGCTGCACGCAGGACTCAACTGCAGTTACACATTCTTGACGCGCACAAAAATCCAAACCTCGCAATATAGGAGCGACTCCCGTTTTGACCGCAGCATGTTTGCGGTGTCGTTCTCGGTCAGCTACAAGTTCAAGTGGGGCAACAAACGTGCATGGGTCAAGACCAATCGTGTCATTACCAAAGAAGCAATGCGTATGAATGATTGACAGGAAATGTCAACATAAAAAGATTATTCCTCCATTGCACCCCATGTTTGGCCGAAAAGCCGTACGCTTGCACTGCCTTTCGGCCAGACCGCTCTTCATGCTCCTCGGTGTGATAAACAAAACCAAACGAAACAGGAGGCAAATATCCCGAATGGAATATTTGCCTCCTGTTTCGTTTAACGAGCATTTTCGGTATAGGCCAGACCAGGATTACTCCTCAACAGGCCACTCCTGCATCGCAGAACGCATCATTTCTTGCGCTGCTGCGACCTGCGGTTGGCGCGCTGCTCCCGATACTTGGCCTTCTGCCGGGCAGAACCCGACCCGTGGGCACCGGTGATGTATTTCTTTTTCTTGGCCTTGGTCTTGACCTTGTCGTCATCGTTCTTGGGCCCATGCGAACCACCGCTGAAATTAATGCCCTGAATGAGGATATCTTCGAAATTATCCATAAGAGTAGCGTGTTTGTCCTTATTGTCTTTCCGCGCCCCACAGGCCGCGGGGCACGGAAAGCATTTATACATAGGTTGCCGGCCGATCAATGATGGAACAGGCGCACATGCGTCATGGCCATGGCAATGCCATACTTGTCGCAGGTTTCGATAACATTGTCGTCGCGGATGGAGCCTCCAGCCTGTGCAATGTACTGCACGCCGCTCTTGTGGGCACGCTCAATGTTGTCGCCGAAGGGGAAGAAAGCGTCCGACCCCACGCACACGTTGGTGTTCTGGGCTATCCATTCCTTCTGCTCGGCACGCGTGAAGGGCTCAGGCTGCTCGGTGAAGAACTGTTGCCAAGCACCGTCGCGCAGCACGTCGTCGCACTCCTCGGAGAGGTACACATTGATGCAGTTGTCACGGTCGGCACGGCGAATCTTCTCCTTGAACGGAAGGTTGAGCACCTTGGGACTTTGGCGCATCCACCATTCGTCGGCCTTCGAACCGGCCAGACGCGTACAGTGGATACGGCTCTGCTGGCCTGCACCGATACCGATGGCCTGACCATCCTTCACATAGCACACCGAGTTCGACTGAGTGTATTTAAGCGTGATGAGGGCAATCTTCAGGTCGCGCAGGGCCTCGGGAGTGAAGGTCTTGTTGCTGGTAGGCACATCCTCGAAGAGGGCGGGATCGTTGAGGTTGACATTGTTGCGTCCCTGCTCGAAGGTGATGCCAAATACCTGCTTGTGCTCGATGGGAGCGGGCACATAGTCGGGGTCTACCTGGATGACACAGTAGGTACCCTTGCGCTTGCTCTTCAGAATCTCGAGAGCCTCGGGGGTGTAGCCCGGCGCAATGACTCCGTCCGACACCTCGCGCTTGATGAGCTGGGCGGTGGCGGCGTCGCAGGTGTCGCTCAGGGCGCAGAAATCACCGTACGAGCACATGCGGTCGGCTCCGCGGGCACGCGCATAGGCGGCAGCCAGCGGGGTGAGCTCGAAATCCACGTCGTCGACAAAATAGATTTTCTTGAGGGTGTCGCTCAATGGCAGGCCAACGGCTGCACCGGCCGGGCTGACGTGTTTGAACGATGCAGCAGCCGGCAGACCGGTAGCCTCGCGCAGTTCCTTGACAAGTTGCCACGAGTTGAGCGCGTCGAGAAAATTGATGTAACCGGCGCGGCCGTTGATTACTTCCACGGGCAGCTCGCCGTCCTCCATGTAAATGCGGGCGGGTTTCTGGTTGGGATTGCAACCATACTTCAGTGCATATTCTTTCATGTTCTGATAAGATGGGTATAAATGGTGTGGCAAAGTTACGAAAAAAGGCAAAAGTGGGAAAACGGTAGCGAGTTTTTTAGCCCCAAGTTTTCCCACTTTTGCTTCTTTTCGTAACTTTGCACACGGTATTAGTCGTAAACAACTTATGAAACGCGATTTAAAACGCCTCTTTGCCGTAGCCGGCGCAAAGATAGCGCACCCCAAGCACATGCTGGCCGAAGATTTTGAGCACATCTCGATGCTTTGCTCCAAACACCATGTGAATCTCAGCGGCAGTTCGCTGAAGAAGCTGTGGGAGCTGACCACCGGAAAGCGCAAGCTCACAAAGGAAGCCAAGGACCGGCTGGCCCTCTTTGCCGGTTTCCAGAGTTGGGACGACCTCGACGACGCACTCCACGGCGACGCCGACGCCTCCATCAACTACTCCGACCAAAAACGCCGCTGACTAATTCATGCGCATCGCCTCCGTGGAAATCACACGGTTGCTGTTGACACGGGCGCGCTTGTTGCCCCATTTCACGCGGTAGCTCAGCGAAAGGTTGACCATCAGCATCGACCGGTCGAAGCGGCTGTCGGTACGCAGTACGGATGTGCAGACCGACGAGCGGCTCAGGAAGGTATAGCTACAACTGAGCACAGCATGCCATTTGTTTTTCAAGAACCACTTGCCCAGGCTTGCGTCGATATTACCCAGATAATACAGATTCGTAAACATCGAGCGCTGAGGACTGTTGAGCGCGGCCGAACCGTTGAAGCTGATCTGACCCGGCAGGGTGCCCATCAGCGTGAAACCTCCCGTCACTTGGCTCGCCACTTGCTTCTGTCGGCCATAGCTTTCCTTCTTCCACAGGTAAGTGGCATGGTAATTCAGACGCCAACTGTCGCAGAACTTCACCAAGGGGAAAGCCACGTAACAGAAGAGGCTCTGGGCGTGCAGGCCATTGTCGAACGAATGTATCTCGTTTCCGGCATCATCGAGCGCATAGGTACCCACGCCCGACAGACTGTTCTGGAATTTACCCCGTATAATGACCTTCCCTACGCGCGTCTGCAACGATACTGCATCGTTGTAGCCCGGGTTCAGGCCGGGATTGCCCTGGCTGTAGGCGTATTCTGACCGCCAATTGACCGCCGGATCCATGGCAATGAGGGACGAGAAATCGTAGGTGCGCTCATATTGCAGTGTGATGGTTTTGTACTGCTTCATGTCGTAGACGTAGGTCAGCGTGGCAAAGGGCAGCAACTTGTTTATGTCGCGCGTGTAATAGGCGGCTTTTCCGTCCTGCGCCACCAGAGGCTTCATGTGTGTCTTCAGGTAGCGCGTGCCCACATTCACATCCCATGCGCCAAGGGTATATTCATAGCCCAGCGATCCGTCGAACGACGACTCCTTGTAAAGGTAGCGATAGCGGTTGGCCTCTTCCGCCAGCGGCTGGTTGTAGTTGGTATTGTTGTTCCAGTGGGTCATGGTAGCCGAAGTGGTCACCTTGTGGGCCGTGGTGAGTTTCCAAGTGGCCGAGAGCGCACCCGAGAACAGGTGGTAATAGGCCATCTTGTCTTGACAGAACAGGCTCTCCTGCCCGTCACCAATAGCCTGGGTGCGGCGGGTCTGTCCGTCGTCTTCCTTGAAAGCGTAGTCGAACTTGGCAAAAAGACTCACGAAGGGCAACTCGCCCAAATAGCTGAGCATGCCCGTAAACTGGTTGATCTTGCGGCGCTCGCCCACATAACCGTCGGACATTCCCGCCGGTTGGTCATTTTCAAAGATATCATTGTGGGTCTCGGCGGTCTGTAACCGTTTCTGGTGCAAACCGCTGAAGTTGAGCGAGACATTGTGGTTTTTGTTAAACTCATACGCCAGTCCCCCCGTCAGCCACAAGGTCGGCTTATACTTCAAATGCGTCATCTGAGTGCCTTTCCTCACCACGCCGGTCTCGAAAAGGGTTGTGGTGTTTTTCATACCGCGGTTAAGCATCGAGCGCGGCGTATAGTCAGGCATGAGAAACATCGACCACTTACCGATGCGTTGCTGGATGTTCGCTGTGGGTTTGGCCTCGAAATCATATACGTTCGAGGCAAGCGTCGTCACACCTATGGTGGCGTTGCCGCCATCCTCGGCGTTCGCCGTGGTGATTTTGAGCACAAAAGCGTTCTTGTCGGAGAGCAGGGGGTCGGCCGTACTGTTGAGTACCTGCACAGACACAATGTTCTTAGCCTGCAAGGTGCTGAGGTAACTCACCAGTGCCGCACCCTTGAACATCATGCGCTTGTTATTGACAAACACCGAACCGATGGCCTCGCCAAAAGCACGGAACTCGCCGTCCTGCAAATTCAGACCGGGCAGCATGCGCATGGCCTCAGTCAAATTGTGGGGCTTGAACAGCGGATCATTAGCAATGTTGGCCACATAGCCCTTGGTATTGTAGCTGATGCGGTCGGCCTTGACCACAACGCCGGCCAGTTCGTTGCTGCTCTCCCGAAGCACAATGGGCGGCATGCTGATGCTATCGATGCACTCCACACGCGCCTCATACGGTGCATAGCCCGTATAGGTAACACGCAGCGTGTAATAGTCCAAAGCCAGTTTTACCTCGAAGCGTCCCTCCTGGTCGCTCACCGCGTCGGTCTTCTGGTCGGGATTGCCAAGTGACGCGAAACACAAATGGGCACCGGCCAGCTTTTCTCCCGACGCATCCGTCACACTACCCTTCACGGTCAGTCGGCCGTCCTGGGCGAAAGTGGGAAGGAAACTAAAAACTAAAGATATGAGGAGGAGGAACACTAATTTCGATTTCATGCCATTAAGTATTTAGAGTTGCTACTTAGAAAAACATAATCAGCAAGTTAACCAATAAAACCTGCTGACTGTTACGGGAAACCATTACCCCAATGTTTTCACTTATGGGGTTACGTCATCTGGCGGCATAATTATCATCACAACCGTTCCGGAAACCTTCTTCCACTGGCAATGACAAGACGGGCATGAGAAAATCTTGGTACTGAAATCATAATATGTCACCTCACAACCACAGGCAGGACAAGTCGTAATAGCGCCGTCTACATTCTGAACAACTGCCACACTATTTACTGGAGCAAAGCTCGATGCCACAAAAGTCAGGGCGCTCAAAAACAAAACAACAATTAATTTTTTCATAGGCTAACAGATTAAAATTAATATATTTGTAAAAGTAACAAATATATTTTAAAATTACAAATATATTTGGGTAATATTTTTGATTTTAATGAAAATATCACCAAATTACTTAAAAACAGTTACTTCCGCAATAAACAAGTCCTTTCCTGCCAAGGCTACCCAGCTTATATGCTCTAAAAAACGACAACAGGAGACAAACAATCCGAACGGAATGTTTGCCTCCTGTTTTTTAATCATGTTCGCTCCAGACCTTTGGCTCTGGCACGATGTCAAGCAAAGGATTAGTCTTTGGTAATCACGCGCTTTTCCTTGATGCGGGCAGCCTTACCGGTGAGCTTGCGCAGATAGTAAAGCTTGGCGCGACGCACCTTACCGTGCTTGTTGATCTCGATAGAGTCGATGTTGGGCGACTCCAGGGGGAAGATACGCTCCACACCCACTGTTCCCGACATCTTACGGACGGTGAAACGCTTCTTGGTGCCCTCGCCGTTGATCTTGATGACCACGCCGCGATAGAGCTGAATACGCTGTTTGTTACCCTCGACGATTTTGTAAGCGACTGTCACAGTGTCACCCGGACGGAATGCGGGGAACTGCTTGCCGGTTGCAAATGCTTCCTCAGCAACTTTAATTAAATCCATTTGTAGTTTTGATTAAAAATTGTTTGTCTCACCAACCCGACGTAGCATGAGGACTCATCCCTCAACCAGCGGTCTGGCCGAAAAGCGGTGCAAAGGTACAGCTTTTCGCCCAAACAGATTGTACGGCAAAGCAAAATTCTTTCTTTTTTAACATTTTATGAACATCACACGGGCAGTCGTGCGGCAAAGAATGTGTACCTTTGCAATGCAAACTAACACTCATATATGTTGAAAAAGTACTTTTTACCCGCATTGGCACTGCCTCTGCTGCTTGCCTCGTGCAAGTCGCACTACCGGCTGGCCGGCGTAGACCGCACGCGCGTGCTGGTGGACAGCCGCTACGATGCGCACCCCGACAAAGATGCCGTGGCCTTTTTGGCCGCCTACAAGCAACAGGTCGACTCGCTGATGAGCCCGGTGGTGGGCAAGGCCGCCCACTATATGGCCACCGCGCGGCCCGAGAGCGACGAGAGCAACCTGCTGGCCGACATCCTCGTGTGGGGCGGACAGGCTTTCGGCGAAAAACCCGACTTTGCCGTCTACAACATGGGCGGCATCCGGGCCGCCTTTGCAGCCGGCGACGTGACCTACGGCGACGTACTCGACGTGGCACCGTTCGAGAACCACATCTGCTTCCTCTCGCTCACAGGCGAAAAGACGCTGCAGCTCTTCCGCGAGATAGCACTGGTGGGGGGCGAAGGCGTCAGCCGGGGCGTGAAAATGGTGATTGGAGCCGACCGGCAACTGAAATCGGCCACGCTCCACGGCAAGGCGATTGACCCCAACGCCACGTACCGCGTCGTGACACTCGACTACCTGGCACAGGGCAACGACCACCTCGATGCCTTCAAGGCCAAGACCGACGAAATGTCACCACAGGGAGAAGAGAACGACGTGCGCCACGTCATCGTCAACTATTTCAAGCACATGGCTGCCCAAGGCAAGGCCGTCAGTGCACAAGTAGAAGGAAGGATAACCTATGAAAAATAAAATTCTGACCACACTGGCTGTACTGTCGTTCGGTGCGGCCACCGCTTTCGGCCAGCGCACACTGACCATCCTGCACACCAACGATACCCACTCGTGCATCATGCCACTCAGCACGGCACTCGCCGACACCGTACAGGCCGGGCGCGGCGGTTTCCTTCGGCGCATAGCCATGCTTCGCGAAGAAAGGGCCAAAGACCCCGACCTGCTGCTCTTCGACACGGGCGACTTCTCGCAGGGTTCGCCCTACTACACCCTGTTCAAGGGCGACGTGGAGGTGGGGCTCATGAACCAGATGGGTTATGCCGCCGGCACCATCGGCAACCACGAGTTCGACTTCGGACTGGAGAACATGGCACGTGTGTTCGCCAACCTCAATTTCCCCATAGTCTGTTCCAACTATGAGTTCACGGAGTACAATCTGCAGCACATCGTGAAGCCTTACGTCATCCTGCGCCACAAGGGCCTTAAAATCGGAGTTTTCGCCCTTGCGCCCAAGCTCGAGGGGCTGGTCGACCAGCGCAACTACGGCAACACCCGGTATCTCGACCCGGTGGAAACGGCACAGAAGATGGCCGACCTGCTGAAGAAGGAGAAATGCGACCTCGTGATTTGCCTCTCGCACTTGGGATGGACAGAGCGGGGCATGGGCGACCAGCAGATGATCGGCCACACGCGTGGCATCGACCTGGTGCTTGGCGGGCACAGCCACACTTATTTCGACAAGCTCTACTATGTAAACAACCTTGACGGGGAGCCCGTGCCCGTAGACCAAAACGGCAAGAGCGGCATATTCATCGGCAAGATGTTGCTGCAGCTGGAAAAGAAATAAAGGGCAACGGTAAAGAGTACCCCTTTGTCATCCATAAGTTTGGCAAGCATAAAGCCGCATGCGGTAAACAGGCCGTACGGACGAAATATGCTTGCCAAACTTTTATTGTATATCCGGCCGAGCCTTTACGGAAAACTGTCGACCGCTTCACGGCAGAGCATTGCCGTCACTTCACATTCAGCCGAAGCCCCACATTGAGGCTGAAGCCCAAGGGACGGTGGGTATAGGCCGACTCCACACCACTGCCGTTCTTGAAATGGTAATCCACACCGGGCTCCACGTAGACACCGACCGTTTCCGACAGTTTATAGGCTGCACCAACCGTGGCCCCCACACTCCATACAGGCCGGCCCTCCTTCACCTTCCGTTCGGCCTGTTCGGTCGCGCAAGTACCTTTCACCAGCTTCTGCACCTCGCCGCCGACCGTGCCATACACATTGAAACGGCGGCCGCAGAGCACATCGTAACTCAGGCCGAGAGGAACGCCCATGTAGTGCAGGGTTTGCGTAGCTGTCATGGACGTACCATATCCGACATCCTCAAACTCCGACTTCAGATAAGCGTAGTCCAGTCCCGCATGAATGTTCCACCGCCGGCCCACAGGCACCCGGAGCGACAGTCCCACCTTGAAGGGCTGGTGGTGCTTGGCACGGGCAGCCACGGGGTCGGCATGTTCCAGTCCGGGAATGACTGCATCGGCCGACATGCCGTCCGCAGGGCCGAAGGGCGACGCGTCGCTCGACACCACATACTGCTGGCCGGCCGAACGGCCGACGTTGCTGCCGGGCATTCCCGACAGGCTGGCTCTCACCTCTATGCCCCTGCCGGCGGACGGACGGGCGTTTGCAGCGGTCTCCTCTGCCCCGCTGGCAAAGGCCGTCAACCGTTGGCTTGCTGTTGGCGGCGCACCGGCGGTACCTTGCCGTTCGGCACTTGCTGCTGCCTCGTTTTGCACGCCGTTGGTCTGTCCAGACGGCAGGGATGCTTCGTCGGCTACCGCCGTTTCCGCTGCATCCACAGAGGGACAAGCCGTAACGGCAACGAGCGACGGTGCCATGCTCTCCGGCGCCGCAGCATACGCAGTCCGTGAAGCTTCCCACGCCGCAACAACCTTCACGCCAGCCGCATCAACGGCAGGCTCCGTGGCGGCCAACAGACCGCGGGGAGAACGGCCGGTCGCGGCTGTCTCCCGGAGGGCGGTCTGTGCCACAGGCTGCACACCCGTCTGCGGGCGGTGAGGCAACAGGCCGACCCCTACGCCAACGGCAACCGCCACCGTGGCAGCGACCGCCGCCCAACGGCGTACCCGCAGACTGACGATGCGTGTCGCTGGCCGGCCACAGGCAGGCACGACACCCCTGTGCGCCATCGTCTCCTTGATGTCGCCAAGCAGTCCCTCGGGAGCAGCATGCTGGCTGTTCCGCAGAAGTCTGCGCGTGTTGTCTTTCCAGTTCCTGTTCATTGCCTTTTCTGTTTGTAGTCCTTGACCATGCGGGCCAGCATGTTTTTTGCCCTGTGCAGTTGCGAGGCCGAACTGTCGGGCTTGATGCCGAGCATCTGCGCGATTTCCTTGTGGCTCCGGCCTTCCACCACATATAGGTTGAGTACCGCCCGGTAACCGTCGGGCAACTGACGGATGAGAGCGGCAAGTTCGTCGCCCGTCAGGTCGCCGGTGTCGGGATCGTCGTCGGGCAGATCGGGCGGGTCGGTTTCCATGCGGTCGACGGGCGACCGCCGGCACTGTCGCAGATACAGCAGACTCTCGTTCACCACAATACGTCCCATCCAAGCCTTGAGCGACCCGCGTCCCCGGTATTCGAACGTGCTGATGGTAGTGAATATCTTGATGAAGGCTTCCTGCAACACGTCGCGCACATCGTCGTCGTCGGCTATGTACCGTATGCAGATGGCCGTCAGATAATTGGCATATTCGGCATACAGCACATCCATGGCCGAGGGGTCGCCCCGGCTGAAGCGGTCTACTATCGAACGTTCCTTGTCTTTACCGAATATACGCATTACAATGTGCAAAATTAGCCTTTTTGTATGACCCTCGCACGATTTCAGTCCGTTTTTCTGCTTTATAAATACCGCACGTTGCGTAACCTTGCATACGGCACGGCGGTTATTTTACAGGGAAGCCAATTTATGCCCCGGAAATATGCAGAATCCCATTTTCCGCATTTTTTTCGGCCGCACATGCAAGGTTTCGTCCATAACAGCATTTGAGCATACGGAACAGGGATACAAAACCGTTCGGATACTCATTAAATAAACATAACAACAATCATGAAAAAACTAAAGTTCGTCACCCTGATGATTTGCTGCCTGGCAGCAGTGTCGCTCACCTCTTGCAACAGCGAAGAAGATTACACTGGCCTTACGCCGGAGCAGAAAGCGGCGGCCTACAACACAGTAAAGGGTTCGTACGAGGGCGACCTCATCTACCCCTCGCAGAACCCCAGCAACAAGAGCGACGTTGCCGACACGTTGCAAGTGAAGTGGGAAATCAATACCGACTCGACCCTGGTGATACGCAATTTTCCGATGGCTCTGCTGGCCAACAACATCACCAACGAAAACCTGGCCAAGGCCATAAAGGCCGAGCGCGCACGCGACCTGAAGTGTTACATCAGTTTCACGCAGGTTACGCCAGTCAATTTCTTCATCAACCCCGTTACGCCGAGCTTCTCGCTCAACATCAACGGCAAGAACCAACTGGTACAGGTGGCCATGCTGGTCAACAACATCTACTCGTTCGGCGTGTACGACGCCACCAAAAACTCAATTCAGATGCAGATTGTAGAAGCTGCCATCTACGTCAACGGCATACTGCAGAGCGGTTACCTGTCGTCGAGCATGCCCTTCATCTTCAAGGCCACCAAGAAATAAAGGGGTACAGAAACCCGTTTATTGTCTTTCTGTTGATACACAACCAATGGCGAATGTCTCGCTGTTGTTGTGTATCAACTTGTTTAGGGGCGAAGGCAATAGCCTTGTCCCACTGCCGGAACTCGCCGGACACCACCCACGAATGAGCATGAAGCGTTTTTACAAACTACAGGCCGGAAATTATGCTGTAGCCTTCAGCGGCTTGGGGTACAGCCAAATGGACCCGTTTTCGGGCCGCAAAGGTAATCGCTGACTGTCAGCACATTGTGCACAACAAACCCTTATCCGTATCGGCAATGCCCATTAGCACACGGACGTAAGGTATCGTTTCGGGTTGAGAAAAGCACCAAACGGGACGGTGATAAGCCACCAACGGGCTGCCCGCAGACCACAAACGGCACTGCGACAAGGCATAAAAGTGACTCGCATTGCATAGTTATGGGCCACACATAGACGTCGCAGACCGCACAACAGACGCCCAAAGGCCACAATACGCAACCCGACTCGCGCTGGAACAGACAAAAAAGCAAGCGGTTTTTTCTGCGAAAATAAAATACGCCGGAAACAACATACAGCTCACATTCTTCATTTACGCAAGAAGCCCTACAAGCAAATGCTTGTAGGGCTTCTTGCGTAGCGGGGGTGGGTCACGATCCCACGACCTCCGGATTATGAATCCGACGCTCTAACCAGCTGAGCTATCCCGCCATCATTTTCAGCTTCTCTTCCGAAAAGCGATGCAAAGGTAGCACTATTTTTTCTATCTTCCAAACTTTTTGAACGAAAATATTCCCATCATGGCAAAATTGATGCTTTTTCACTTGAATGCCGCCCCGCCGTCACTTCACCGAACCGTTGCTCCCGAGCGTCAGCACGCTGGCCTTCAGCTGCTGGTTGACATGGTCGAACACAACTGCCGGGTTGATGGCGCGGTTCTTGAAACGCAACTCGAAATGCAAGTGTGGGGTGGTAGCACGGCCCGTCTGGCCCGTATAGCCTATCACTTCTCCGGCCTTTACTTTCTGGCCTTTTACAACAAGGTTTTTCGACTGGTGGCTGTAACATGTGGAAAAACCGTAGGCATGGCGAATCACGATGTAGTTGCCGTAAGCATAATAAGGACCCGACTGGACCACCTCGCCGTCGAAGGCTGCCAGCACCTCGTCGTTGGCCTTCGTCTTGATGTCGACACCCGAATGTGTTTTCTTGCCGCGCCGTCCGTAAGGACTGATGATATGCGAACCGGGAAGCGGATACGCCCAGTGCTCCTTCTCGATCTTGCTCAGGTCGAGCTTGAAGGTGGCGTTTTTCAAAAACGGGTCTTCATCCACATCGTCCGGATCGAGTGTCAGTTTCTTCTGCTTCTCCTCCTTCACGACCGTCAGCGCAACCTTGTTGCCACTTTTCCTGAACTGCACCACCTGTCTGCGCAGCCTGTGGCTCTTGGGGTCAAGAAGCGTCTCGGGGTTCACCCATCCGCCATTGACCATAATGGAGAACAGGCAAGCCGTCTTGGTGCCGTCGCCACCCACGATGGCAAGGGTCTGGCCGGCAGCCACGCGCTGGCCCACCTTCACAAGGTTCTGCGCGTTCTGCCCGTACACGGTCTCCAACCCGTTGTCATGGCGGACGATGACCACATTGCCATACTGCTCCGACCGACGCGTCATGCGCACCGTTCCGGCAAACATGGCCTTTACGGCATCGCCCTTCGACGTGGTGATCTCCAATGCCTGGCCGCCCTTTACCTCCGCCTTGCCGACGGGGAGCGGAAAGGAATATTCGTTGTCCTTGAGTATCGAGAAATTGATTTCGAAAGCATTGCTGTGTGCAAACAGTCCCGGAGTCTGGACGCTGATAACCGACTGCTCGGTGCTGGTGAAACGATGTTGCGCATGCAAGGTTGCGCTTGCCAAAAGGGCAAACGCCAAAAACATAATATATAGGTATAGTCTCTTCATGATTTAGGTATTAAAGTAAACAGAGACTTCGCCGAGTCCCGGGTTGCTCAACGCAACATGATGCCCGTATAAATGCGTCCGGAAGCCACTCCCAGACGGCGCGCCGAGAAATAATCGTCCACACGATCGTAGGTGCATATGTCCGACACGAGTATGTTGCCACACGGAACGCCTGCTTCCTCCAGCTGCAAACGGTTGCACAAAGGCAAGTCAATATGCCACTTGCCGTGCCGCTGGGCTATGCGGTTCATGTCGAAACGGGCTTCGGCAAACCGCTCGTAGACCTCTTGCCCGACCTCAAAATTGGTCAGCGAAATGCCGGGGCCTATGACGGCACGGAGGTCGGCAGCACAAGTCCCGTAGGCGTTCGCCATCGTCTGCACCGTCTTCGCAGCAATGCGGCGCACTGTTCCGCGCCATCCTGCATGCACGGCGGCCACCGCCCCATGGCGGGCATCATAGAGAAGCACGGGTATGCAGTCGGCCGTGGATACGCCTATGCACACACCGTGAAGCCGGGTAACAAGCGCGTCGTAGCCTTCAAGCGCATCGGCCCGGTCGGCTGCCGTGAGGCCAAGGATTGCATCGCCGACAACAAGGCAGCCGTCGCCATGCACCTGATGGGCCATCAGCACGTTGCGTGGCGGCAAGTCAAGCACTGCGGCCAACGCCTTCCGGTTGGCCGTTACGGCATCAATGTCGTCGCCGCAGTAAGGATTAATGTTGAAACCGGCATAGTTGCCTGTCCCCACTCCACCATGGCGGGTAGTTGAAAAAGCCAGCACCTCAGGGGCTAAAGGATACGTGGCAAGAACCGGGGCGGGAGTCATGGGCATACCAAAATATGTCGGCAGAAAGCAGGTCAATCGCCGTTGTCCAAGTCGATGATGTCGAGGTCGTCGATATCTTCGTCCAGATCATCCAAATCGAAGACCTCCACCTCGTCGGCACCTTCATCGTGCATTTCCTGCCGGAAACGCGCCATGTCCTTGTCGCGGTGTACAAGGGTATCTTCGGCCGTTATGTCCTGCAACTTGTTGCTTTCGTTGTTGAGTTCCCTCCAAAGCACGTCCTTGAGGTCGTCAAGCCCCAAGCCACTTACAGAAGAAATGAACACCACCGGAAGATCGGTGGGAAGCGTTTCCTGCAACATGCTGATGAGCTCGTCGTCGAGCAAGTCGCTCTTTGTAACCGCAAGCACACGGTGCTTGTCGAGCATGTCGGGATTGAACTTACTCAGCTCGCCGAGCAGAACCTCATAGTCGTGCTTGATGTCATCGGTGTCGCCCGGCACCATGAAAAGCAACAAGGAATTTCGCTCGATATGACGCAGGAAACGAAGGCCAAGACCTTTGCCCTCGCTGGCTCCCTCGATAATTCCGGGAATGTCGGCCATGACAAACGACTTTCCGTCACGGTAAGAAACGATACCCAACGACGGTTCAAGCGTGGTGAAAGGATAATTGGCAATCTTGGGGCGTGCGCTCGACAAGGACGAAAGCAGCGTAGACTTTCCTGCATTTGGAAAGCCCACGAGGCCCACGTCGGCCAGAAGCTTCAGCTCCAGAATGACGGTCTTCTCCTGCAAAGGCTCGCCAGGCTGCGCAAAACGGGGAGTCTGGCGGGTGGCTGTGCGGAACTGATAGTTGCCGAGTCCGCCCCGGCCACCTTTCAGCAGCACAACCTCCTGGCCGTCATAGGTAACATCGCAGACATACTTGCCCGTCTCGGCATCATAGACCACCGTACCGCACGGCACGTCGATATAGGCGTTTTTGCCGTTGGTTCCATGACACTTGTCGCGCCCGCCGTTACCGCCGTTCTCTGCAAAGATATGCTTTTGGTACTTCAGGTGCAACAATGTCCAGTAGTTATGGTTACCGCGCAGGATCACGCTGCCGCCGTTGCCGCCGTCACCGCCGTCGGGTCCTCCGTTTGGCTGGTACTTCACGTGGCGCAGATGCATAGACCCTCTGCCGCCCTTTCCGGAACGGCAGACGATGCGCACATAGTCTACGAAATTGGATTCCATATCAAATGATTGTTGGGTGCAGTGTCCCTTTGATTACAAAGCGTCGATGATGTCGCAGACATCTCCAAAGATGCGGTCTATCTCTCCCAGGCCATCCACGCCGTGGAAAAGGCCTTCCTTCTCATACCAGTCGCAGAGCGGCTGTGTCTGTGTGTGGTAGACATTGAGGCGTTTCTTGATAGTCTCCTCGTTGTCGTCGCTGCGGCCGCTCACCTTTCCGCGCAGTTCAAGGCGCGACACCAGTTCCTCGTCGGGGACGTGAAGCTCAACCATGGCAGCCACCTTGTGTCCGCGCTCGGCCAGCATGGCCTTCAGGGCTTCGGCCTGCGGAATGGTACGGGGGAACCCGTCAAAGATAACGCCCTCGTGATCCTTGCCGAAAGAGTCGTAGACATCAGCAAGAATGCCGACCATCAGTTCGTCGGGAATCAACTTTCCCTCATCGATATATCCCTTGGCAGTCTTTCCCAGCTCCGTGCCGCGCTTGATCTGGTCACGAAGCACGTCGCCTGTGGAGATATGCTTAAAACCGTACTTTTCAATAAGTCTCTCACTCTGCGTGCCCTTGCCTGATCCAGGGGCACCAAAAATTACAATGTTCTTCATTTTATTCCACTATCGTGTAAATATCTCTCAAATTGCGTCCTTGCTGATCATAGTCCAAACCGTAGCCGACAATAAAGTCGTTGGGGATTTCCATTGCGGCATACTCGATATCGAGAGGCACCTGCAGCTTGCCGGGCTTTACCAGCAGCGAGCATATGTGCAGGCTTTCGGGCTCGCGCGTACCAAGCTGGTCCATCATGCGCTTCATCGTGAACCCGGTATCAACAATATCCTCAACGATAACCACCGTACGGCCTTTCAGGTCTTCATTGATACCTATCACCTCCTTGATTTTACCCGACGAAGTGGTACCCTGGTACGAGGCCAGCTTCACGAACGATATCTCACAGGGAATGGTAATCATCCGCATCAAGTCGGCTGCAAACATGAAAGACCCGTTCAGCACGGCCAGAAAAAGAGGATTTTTATCCTTCATGTCTTCGTTCAACTTGTCGGCAACGGCCTTCACGCGTTGCTGGATTTCGGCCTCGGGGATAAACGTGCGGAACGTTTTATCCTTCACTTTAACTATGCTCATGTGACTAATGTCTAAAAATATGATGCAAATTTACGAAAATCCGGCGAGAACGGCAAGCCACAACGTAAAAAGAACGTTTTCCTTTTGTTTTTCGGAGCGTTTGCACTAACTTTGCATCATATGAAAATTTTCACTGCCGCTCAAATTCACGAGCTTGACAACTATACCATTTCACACGAACCCATCAAGTCGATCGACTTGATGGAGCGGGCTGCAAAAGCCATTACGCACGCCATCATGGACGAGTGGACAGACCGCACGCCCGTAGTGGTCTTTGCCGGGCCCGGCAACAACGGAGGCGACGCGCTCGCCGTTGCCCGCATGCTGGCAGAGGCCAATTACAAGGTAAGTGTCTACTTGTTCAACATACACGACAAGCTCTCAGCCGAGTGCGCAGCCAACAAGCAACGCCTCATCGACGGCAAACGCATAGCACACTTCACCGAAATAACGCTCAACTTTGACCCGCCCGAGCTCACCGCAGACATGCTGGTAGTGGACGGGCTGTTCGGGTCGGGGCTTAACAAGCCGCTGGTCGGCGGTTTCGCCACATTGGTGAAATACATCAACCAGTGCCCCGTGAAGGTGGTGAGCATCGACGTCCCGTCGGGACTGATGTGCGAGGACAACTCCTACAACATCCATTCCAACATCATCCGCGCAAACCTGACACTGACGCTGCAACACAAAAAACTGTGCATGATGCTTGCCGACTGTCAGAAATACATCGGCAGACTACGCGTACTCGACATACGCTTAAGCCAAGAATACATCCACAAGACCGAAACCATCTGCAGCATCCTCGAGGAACAGGACATCCGAAAACTGATGCGCCCCCGCAACGATTTTGCCCACAAAGGTTCGATGGGCAATGCACTCATCGTGGCCGGCAGTTACGGCATGGCCGGAGCGGCTGTGCTCGCCACAAGGGCATGTCTGAGAAGCGGCGTGGGCAAAGTGACCGTCCACACACCCCAAAGCAACTATCTCGTCATGCAGACAGCGGTACCCGAAGCAGTGCTGCAGATGGACCACGAAGACGCCTATTTCTCGGAAAGCGTAGACAGTTCCGACTACAATGCACTGGGAATAGGACCCGGCATCGGGCAAATAGAAAATACGGCCATTGCGCTTATCGGTCAGATCAGGCGAACGACATGCCCTATCGTAGTCGACGCCGACGCTCTCAACATTCTGGCCAACCACCAGGCATGGATGCAGCAACTGCCGGCCGGCATCATCATGACTCCCCACCCCAAGGAATTTGACCGTATGGCAGGCTGCGCAAGCAACAACGACTACGAACGACTGGTCAGGGCGCAGCAAATGGCAGAGCACATCAAGGGTTACATCATCCTGAAAGGACACCATTCGGCACTCTGCATGCCCAATGGCCACATCGTCTTCAACTCTACAGGCAACAGCGGCATGGCCACAGCCGGCAGCGGCGATGTGCTTACCGGCATCCTCACGGCTCTTTTGGCAAGGGGATACGACAAGGCTTCCGCATGCCAACTGGGCATGTTCGTACACGGTTTGGCAGGCGATTTGGCTGCAAAAGCAGTGGGCAAAGAAAGTCTGGTGGCAAGCGATATCATCAACTTCCTACCCAAAGCATTCATCATGTTGGAAGACTGAGCAAACCGGTAAGCAAGACTTGCAAATTCCAAACATACTTTTCATACATCAACGAACCAAATACAGACAATGAATCTCAAAGGTTTACTGTTCTTACTGATACCCGTCAGCATCAGTGCCCAATCGGTAGAAGGTACCGACTACTACTTGCCAAAAGTGGCCATGCGGTTTACCGTAAAGGTAGAGAAGACCGAATACAATCCAGGCAAACTGGCCCCGTATGCCTTACGCTTCCTCCGTACAGAAGTGGAACAGCAGCCCACAACCACCTACCGTCTGCTCGGCATCAGCATGACACCGTTTTCCGAACCCGACACCAGCCGCCATTTCACCCTCATTACCGACAAAAAGCACAGCGTATACAAGGTGCAGCGGGCTGACAATGGGCAGTTGCTGGCCATCAATGCCGATGCCTCGACACCGTCCATCCCCAACCCTACATTCACTGCCGCCCCCAGGCCGGCACAGCCCAATCCACACGACTACATGACGGAGGATATCCTCAATGCAGGCAGCAATGCCAAAATGGCCGAACTGACCGCTCGGGAAATATACGACATTCGTGACAGCCGCAACCAGCTCAACCGTGGCGAAGCCGATTTCATGCCCAAAGACGGCAGCCAGTTGGCCATAATGCTCAACAACCTCGACAAGCAAGAGACTGCCCTTGCACAACTTTTTACGGGCACCACCGTAAAAGACACCACATGGACCAACATCGACTTTGTTCCCATCCGGGAAGGAAGCCAGACGCTTTTCCGGCTCTCCAAGTGGTTGGGGCTGGTGGATGCCGACGACTTGTCGGGCGAGCCTTATGTCATAACCATAACCGATAAGCATACCGTAGCGCAGCCTCAACCCACATCCGAAGAGCAAAAAGAAGACAAGAACGATATCGGCCTTCGCGTTTGCCAGCCCAGCAAAATCAAGGCAACAGTCACACACAACCGGCAGACAGTAGGAGTCTACGAAGTGCAGGCGCCCCAATTCGGTACCATCGAGTCGCTAAGCGGAGAACTCTTCGGCAAGAAACAATCCGCCAAACTCATCCTCGACCCGCTCACAGGCAGCGTGAAAAGCATCGAGGCCACCATAAACAACTGATCAAACATGAAAATAGGGAGCAACCTCAACAACGGTTCGGTTACTCCCTATTTTCATGCCAATTTCAAGCATTTGCGAAAGGTTGAGCGTCTTGCCAAATTCCTATACCTCCTTCATTCCAGCATCTTAGACATCCAACTCCTTCACGCCAAGATTGCAGCAACATCGCTTTCGCTTATTCCTGTCATCTCTGCGATTTGTGATATAGAGAGGCCATTGACAAACATTGCCTTAGCCATTCTTTTCAGTTGCTGGTCTCGCTGCGCCAACTGTTGTCCTTGCTGTTCTATTTTCTGGTCCTTCTGCTCCAACTGCTGAGCCTTCTGCTCCAACTGCTGGTCCTTCTGCTCCAACTGCTGGTCCTTTTGCTCCAACTGCTGGTCCTTCTGCTCCAACTGCTGGTCCTTCTGCTCCAACTGCTGGCTCTTTTGCTCCAACTGTTCCTGTTGTTTTCTAAGCTCCCTTTCCCGTTGCATGATAGCCGTATCGCGGTCTTCAATAGCTTTATAATACTCGTCTTCCACATTCATGTCCTGTCGCATCTCAGCATCGGCAGCAGCAGCGGTTAGCATGTGGAGCATATACATCATTTCGGTGTCATCCTCGTATTTCTTCTCGTCGATATTGAGCACCTGACTGTCAATCGAGTCCTTTTTCGACTGGTCAAACACGCTGAGCACCTTTTCGAGCCGGTTGTTGATCCGTCCTTTCAGCAATGGTATCTGCACGATGATACTGTTGTGGGTTAGGCTTTCTACAAAAGGTTCCTCCTTGCCGTCCTTCACCACCTGCCCATTATAGTCACAGACATCATGGTTAACATAGACCACCGGTTCCTTGATGTTGCCCACCTTATGTCCGAGCAGATAGACCGCCACCATAGGATAGGCAAACCCTTTTGGCGAATCCTTACGGATGTTCATCTTGTTGCCATACTGTGCACCCAGGTATTGGCGGAAGCGCAGTGTCTCTGTGTCAAGCCATGTCTTCTGCAGTTCGATGAGAATGACGCGGTCTTGCAAGTCGCCGCTCTCATAGTCCTTTTCGCGCACCGTAGCGGCAAAATCAATGCGGAACATCGACAGCGTGTCGCGGGTGGTGTTGGCATACTCATGCGGACGCATCTCCACCTTCACGACCTCCTTCTTCAGCAGCGCGGAAAGGATTGTCTTGGATACACGCTCGTCTGTCATGATGTATTTGAATACCGAGTCGTAGATGGGGTTGGCTACATGTAGTATCATATGCTTTGGGTTACTGTTACAATCGATGTTGCAAATCTACATTTTTTTCACGACATAAACGCAACTAAGAAACAATTTTCTTATTTACACACCAGGTAATACCGAAAAAGCCATTCCTCTTCACGGATGAAAAGGAATGGCTTATGGTAGTCATGGCTTGACGGTCGCAAAGAATGTCAAGTCATGGTTCTTTCAGCGGGGAGCCTCCTGATTAGTCGCAGTTGGCCAGCTTGTGGTCTGAACCGAGCACGTCCTTGATCTTCTCCTCGTACATGTCGGTCATGTAAGCGCGGGCCACCTTGCCATACTGGCGGGGATCGAAATAGTCGGGATGCTCAGCCAGTGTCTCGCGCACACCAGCGGTGTAAGCCAGACGAGAGTCGGAGTCGATGTTGATCTTGCAGACGGCGCTCTTCGAAGCCTCGCGGAGCTGATCCTCGGGGATACCGACAGCGTCGGGCAGGTTGCCACCGAACTTGTTGATGATTTCGACATACTTCTGGGGCACAGAAGAAGAACCGTGGAGCACGATGGGGAAGCCAGGGAGCTTCTCCTCAATCTCATGCAGCACATCAAAAGCCAAAGGAGGAGGAACCAGACGGCCCGTCTTCGGGTCGCGTGTGCACTGCTCGGGCTTGAACTTGTAGGCACCGTGGCTGGTACCGATAGAAATGGCGAGGCTGTCGCAACCAGAACGCTGGCTGAAGTCGATCACCTCTTCGGGCTTGGTGTAGTGGCTTTCCTCGGCAACGACGTCGTCCTCTACGCCGGCAAGAACGCCCAGCTCAGCCTCAACAGTAACATCGTACTTGTGAGCGTACTCCACACACTTGCGGGTCAGCTCGATGTTCTCCTCGTAAGGCTTGCTTGAACCGTCGATCATCACGCTTGAGAAACCGAGGTCTACGCAGTCCTTAACCAACTCGAACGAATCGCCGTGATCGAGGTGAAGGGCAATCTCAGGATGGTTGCAGCCAAGGCTCTTGGCATATTCCACAGCACCCTGTGCCAGATAGCGCAGCAATGTGGGGTCGGCATAGTTGCGGGCACCCTTTGAAACCTGCAGGATCACCGGACTGCGAAGCTCAGCGCTTGCCTTGATGATGGCCTGAAGCTGCTCCAGGTTGTTGAAGTTGAATGCGGGAATAGAATAACCGCCGGTAACGGCTCTCTTGAACATCTCGCGAGTATTCACGAGACCCAGTTCCTTATAATTTACTGCCATTTTATATAAATGTTTAAAAATGATTAGTATTCTCCAATTAACCGAATGCAAAAGTACCACTAAATTTGTTTACTTACAAATGCAAAGGTGTTTTTTTAACGTTACATAATATTTTAAACGGCAATTTCTGACAGCGGGAAGTGGGGGCGAATATTTTTGCTACCTTGATTTTACATTCAGACAAAAAGGCATCGCACCGGTACGGCTTGCGCCTTGCGGCGGCAACAGGCCGGCACCTGCGGCCGGCAGCTCAGTTCTTCATGTTGACAATGATGGTCACCGTCACGTCGCCGCTGTAGCCTTCATTCCGATAGCGCAGGGTATAGATGCGGTTCTGCTTGGCTCCTTCCACCGTGACAATCATCGTGGTGTAGCCGTCGGCGGTGCTTGTCACCACATCTTTCTGGTGGCGCGCTTCCTCCTTGAACGTATCTATGAATTTCCGGTTTTGCCATCCCGATGCAGTGAGCCGTTTCACCACTTTCTCCACTTTGCGGGTCTTGGGATTTCGCTTTACCGCCGTGACGAACGAGGAGCCGCCTACGGTAGAGTAACGCTCCACCATGCGGTCGATACTGTTCTGAGCGCCGGCCACGAGACACACGAACATGGTCAGCAATATGAGGGCAAATCTTTTTGGCATAATCTTATTCGTTTAAAAGTCGTTCCATTTCCTTGCGCTGTCCGGCGGGCACGCTCTCCAGCACCTCGCGTTCAGCATCGCCGATGACCTGCTGCATACCGGCATGCGCCTCTATACGGTCGGCATCGGCCAGCAGGCTTCCTATTTCGTCTCTGATTTGCGAGAGGTTGTCGGTGCGCTTGCCGTCAACAATCATGTAGCTGCCCTCATAGTTTTGGGCCAGCATACGGTTGTCGAGCCGCATCTGCAGCCCGGCGCCGCCGAGCACGAAGGCCACGGTCACTGCGGCCGCCGCTGCCCAGCGCCAGGCGACGGAGAGCCGGCGGACCGGGGCGTCGCTTACCGGGAGCACAGCCATGTCGCAGAAAAATTCGGCATAGGGCTGCAGGTCGGGGGGCACTAGGCCTTTACTGAAACGCCTGCAGAGCTCCCGTTCCTCCTCAACGGTCGTCTCTCCGTCGAGAAACCGTCTGATCAATTCTTGTGTATTCATGTAGGAGAAGAGTTTTTCTGGTATTTCTGAAGTATGCTGCGCCGTGCGCGGCTCACCATCTGGCGCACGGCCGCTTCCGTTGTGCCCATCAGCCGGGCTATGTCTTCGTAGGCCATGCCGTCGGCATGGCGCAGTCGGAACGCCGTCTGCCAATCGTCGGGCAACCGGGCAATGAGGCGCGCGATGCGCTCGTAGCGCGGATTGTCGTTATCGTCAGCATCGACGGCAAAGTTCAGCCCGTCGACGGGCACATGGGGATGCAGACTGCGCAGACGGTCGATGGCAAGGTTGCGGGTGAGCACCTGCGCAAGTCCTTTCACGTCGGGCTGCAACCGGTCGCTCATCTTCCACAGGCGTACCAGCACGTCCTGCACCACGTCTTCGGCCTCGAAGGTGTCGTGCAGGTAGCGGCACGCCACATCGAGCATGCCGCCACGCAGGTTTTGCGCCATCTGCCGGAACTGTTTCTCGTCCATCTGACGGGTTGCTGACGGTCAGTACTGGTTGAGGTCACTGGTGTCGACAGTTGCAATGCCACTGTTGTCCACATTGGTCTTGTCAGCCTGCCCTTTCAGCCGCAGGGTGGCCTGTCCGCTGTTGCGAGCCTTCACCTCGTCGCATTCCAGATCTACCGTCAAGTTGCCCACGCCACTGCTGTTTATATCGGCCACTTTGCCCTTGAAGTTGATTTCAGCATTCGACACGCCCGACGACTTTACATTCAGGTTGTCACCCTCGATGGACGTTTTGACAGTTGCCACTCCCGAGATTTGGATACGGGTGTCGTCGCACTTGAAATCGGGGACACTGAAATTGGCGACACCCGAAATGTTGAGGTCAAAACTGTTAGCCTTCAGCTTATCGGCCTTGAATGTGCACACGCCACTCACATGCAGCGAGGACAATGCCGAGGCAGTGACGTATATGTCGCAGCCTTGGTGTTGCTGCACACGCTCCACGCCTACATGCTTTACATAGAGGCAACCGTCCTGCACATAAATCTTGGTGCGGTTCAGTTCATCGGCACCGGCTTTGGCCGTTACCGACTGTTGCGGTCCCTGCGTGAAGTGGATGGTGGAAACTCCCGACACTCTCATTCGGTCGAACGACCCGAGGTCGTATGTGCGCGTAGTCTGTGCGTCGCTGAGGTTTTCAGCTGAAGCAACATTCGCCCGCTGTGTGCGGCACGAACTGAAGCCCAGGGTGGCTACCGACAACAGGGCGAAGAAAAACAATGTTCTTTTGTTCATAAGTATGCTTTTTATGTTAATGTTCTGCCTATATTACGAACACGCAGGGCAGTTTGTGACAGAAAAAGCGAGAAAAAATATTTTGATGCATCCTCCTTGCATGGTGCAAGCAGCTTCTGTGTTTCGTTTTTCCGGCCGGACGGGGGATGCCGGAGTATTGTATTTTCGCAGAAAAAACCGTTCGTTTCACGGCTCGTTCCAGAACGGCGTAAGGCGTGTTTTGTTGCTTATGTGCGGGTGTTGCAAGGCCCGACATGCCTTCGCAACGCATTCTGCTGCGCCGCCATCAGCCCTTCCGTGCCGTATCGCGGCACCGTTTGCGGTCTGCGGCAGGGCGGTGGGTGGCCTACCGTCGGCCCGTTGGGTACATATCGCAACGCGAAAGGACACCTATCGGCATTATCCGAACGGATTATCGCCACGACAGAAACAAACATACGAATGCAACACGTTGACAATCAACGATTTCGTTCGCCGTCGAAAAACGGTTCCAATTCGGCCACACCGCAAGCAGCGGATGGCTGCAACGCAGTTTTAGAGATGTAGTTTGTAAAATTATTGCACACAGATGTATTCAAGTTTCGGAGTTGCCGCAGTAGAGGGCGCATAATTCTTCCTTTTCAAGAATTATGCGCCCCCTACAGGAACAAACTCCGGTTATAATGAAAATGGCGGCATGCTCAATACCAAGGATTTCTGGGTTTCGGCTTCTTCATGCCGCTGTTGAACTTGTACGACAAGTGAAGCATCACGTAGCGCGGCAGACTGTTGTACCATGTCTCGGTGCGTCCCTGCGCATTGAGCGTAATGTTGGTGTTCTTCAGCTTGCCGAGGATATCGAAAGCATCGAACGACAGGGTGAGACGTTTCTTGAAGAACCCGCGTGTAAGGCGTGCATTCCACACCAGTTCGCTGGTATTCATCTGGTCGTCGTTGTACCCGCGGCGGTTGTAGCTGCTCAGGTCGGACGACAGTTCGAAGCTCCAGGGCAGATGCACCATGCCCGAGAAACGGAAATTGTAGTTCCAGGCCGACACCTGCGTGAAATCTTCGCGGTCGCTGGTGGCACGGCGGTAGGTAACCGACGGACTGACGCTGAGCCGCAGGCCCTCGCCCAGCTGGTAGGTCAGGCCCACCGACCCGTTGGCCATAGTGTTGTGCACGTCGCTCCGCGTGCTTTCCACACCCTGCACCGTGGTAAGGTCCACATTGTTGTTATAGGTTGCATAGACAGAGGCTTCGGCCGTAAGGTGCTTCTTTTTGTCGACCGCGCGCTGGAAGAAGGCATTGCCGCCCACCTGCCAGTTGCCGTTGATGTTGCGCTGCTGGCTGGTGGTCACACCGGTCTGTTTGTCGTAGGTTACGGCCGTGGCGAGCGCATTGCGCATGACACTGTAGTTGACGCCCACGGCATAAATCATCTGCGAACGCATGTGGAACTTGTTCCAGTTGGCCGAGAAACTGTGTGTACGGGCATTCTTCAGGTCGGGATTGCCGAGCGATACATACAACGGATTGGAATCGTCGCGTATGTCGAGCATCGTGGTCATGCCTGGCTGCGACTCGCTGGAAGAGTAGTTGACCGAAGCAAAGATGTTGCCCGTGGAGTCGTTGAACTGGTACATGAACCCCAGCCGGGGTTGGAACAGCACATCGTGGCGCGTGGGGGTGTAGCTGCGCTGACGGTAATAGTCGAGGTGTTCGTTCTTGAACGAGAAGCCCAGACTGCCGTGCGCCATCAGGCGGGGGCGCTGCACGCCGTCGCCCGAACTGAACATAAGGCTAAGGTCGGCATCGTGCGTGCGTATCAGCTGGTCGCTCCAAAAACTGTTGCTTTCGTCCTTCACACTGAGCAGGGCCTCGCGTGTGGAGGGCAGCACCCCGATGTCGTAGGTCGTGGAATCGTAATCGGCCAGCCGGTCGAGCCGGTAAAGGTCTTCAGTCTGCGATTTGTAGCTTTGCTTGTAGGTGTAGCTGGGGCGCACAAAGAAGTTGCGCAAGCCGACCGTATCGTTGATGAAGAAGTGGGTGAACTCGGCCTGGGCACTGTAGTCGTAGCTCCTGGTGTGCGACTGCGTGAACTCGTTGCGGTAGTCCTTGGTGCCCGTGCTGAGGTAGTCTATGCGGTTGAGGGCAAAGGCATCCGACGATGTCCGTTCGTAATTGCCGGTGGCCGTCAGGCTGATATTGTCCTGGTCCCATATGTCCTTGCCTTTTCCCAACTTGAACCGATGGCTGAAATAACCGTTGTACACACTCGTCTCGCCTTGGCTGCGGCTGTTGTTGCGCACCCGGTTGACTACCGACTGCATCAGGGTCTTCTCGGCGTTGGGCATGAAGATGCTGTCGAGTGCCGACATGCCCCACGGCTTCAGGCTGAACCGTCCGCTCAGACTGCTGTTCCACGCCCTGTTGTGCGTGTGTTGCGCATCGGCATATCCGTACATCATGCTGGTAGTGAACGAACGCGAAAACTCGTGGCGGGTGAAGATGGAGTACGATTTCGACCGGTTGGCATTGGTGCTCAGGTTGTAATAGTCGCCGCCCGTAAGGAACGTCTGCGAATTGGTCTGTGTCACATTGTCGTAGTCGGCAGCGGTATACTTGTTTGACGTGCTGTAATAGTCGTCCTCGGTCTTTCCCTCATAGCGGTAGTCCAGACCAAACGACTTGCGTGCTGCCAGGCCGCTGCCGGCATCGGGCAGGTCGCCCGTCACGTTGTCTTGTCCCGGCACACGGCTGTTGTTGATATTGTTAACATTGGCGGTCACGGTAAGACGCGACTTCTTGCCGTAGAACATCGAGAACAGACGGGCCTGGTAGCGGTCGCTGGAGCCCAGGGCAAGGTCCACGTTGCTGATATTGCCGTGCTTGTACTGCTTCTTCAGGTTCACGTCGAGCACCAGATCCTTATCGCCCATGTCGGCGTGCTGGAAACGGCTCTCGCGGCCCGCCTTGTCGTACACCTTGATCTTGTCGACGGTGTAGGCCGGCAGGTTCTCGAGTGCCTTCGACGCATCGCCGCTGAAGAAGTCGCGGCCGTCTACGAGCAGCGAACTGACCGCACGCCCGTTGACCTTTATCACCCCGTTCTCGAGTGTGGTACCGGGCATCTGCCTTACCAGCGCATCGAGCATCGAACCTTCACTCAAGTTGAAGGCCGATGCATCGTAAACCACCGTGTCGCCTTTCATCACCATTTTTATCTTCGTGGCCTTTACCACCACTTCACTGAGCTGGCGAGCGTTTTCCTCGAGCACGATGTCGGGCACCTCCTGCTCATTGGCACGGTCGGCCATCTTCACGTCCACCTTTTTATATTGGGTCTTGTAACCCAACATCGAAACGCGCAACAGATAACTCTTGTTGTTGTCCACATCGAGATCGTAGACCCATCGTTTCCATCCCCACATTTCCTGCTCCTTGGTTTGGGCAACGCGGATAACCGAACTGTCGGCAACCGACAACAGCTCTACGGTCGCTCCTTCCAAATCGCGGTGCTCGGTGTCGACTACTCGACCAGTAATATGGCGGGCATGGAGGGAGGTTACACACAAAAACAAAATTAACAATAAGACTAACTTGCGTGACATGACTAAAGTTTTAGGCAATCAGATGATGTTTCGTTTTATGCGGCAAAAGTATACAAAATACAACCAATGCTCGTTTTTCCTCAACGAATTAATCTTAATTTTACACTAAATTAACTTTTGGAAACAATGCACTTGCATAAAAAAAAGCCCGACGGAAAACAACTGTTCCGTCGGGCGTATGAAAAAGAACGGCCGTCAACCACGGGGTTGCGTCTCGGTCAGACCAGCACGTCGTGCGACTTTCCCTTGCGCGTAAGCTCGGACGCGAAGAGCAACACCACGAAATAGCCCAGGAAGGGGATGATGAACGGAAGGCTCTGCATGCCGGTGTGGTCGGCCACAAGACCCATAAGCAGAAATCCGCAACCGCCGATGGGGGTCATCATGAGCAGCGAGGAGGCACTCTTGGTAAGGTTGCCCAGCCCACGCAGGGCCAACGAGAAAATGGTGGGGAACATGATGGCCTCGAAAAGGTAGTTGCACACAAGGGCGGCCATCGACACCGTGCCCAGATTGAGCAACACCAGACCGATACACACCACACTGCCTACAGCACATACGAAAAGCATGGTTTCGGCACTGACACGGCGCATGATCCAACTGCCCACAAAACGGCCTACCATAAAGAAGCCCAAAGCCACCGTAAGGACTATGGAAGCCAGGTTGTCGGACATCCAGCCCTTGCCGGTTACAAAATTCACGAAGTAACTGTTGATGGATATCTCGGCCACCTCGTAGGCCAAAAGGGCAAACAAGCCGAAGACAAACATCGGGTGGTGCTTGAACAGCTTCACGATGCGTGTGCCGCGCTGGTGGTCTTCTTCGGTCTCCTCATGCCTGATCTCGGGCAGGTTGACACGCGAAAAGATTACGGCTATGACCAGCACCAGCGCACCGAGAATGGAGTAAGGCAGCACGATGTCGTTGGCCTGGCTGTTTCCGCTGAAGAGAAATTGACCCACGAAGAACGTGGCCGACAGCGACCCCAGACCGTTGAACGACTGCGAGAAATTGAGGCGCGCCGTCGATGTGTCGCGGTCGCCAAGCTCTGTAACATAGGGATTGGCCGATGTCTCCAGGAACACCAGACCGCAGCCAATTATAAACAGTGCCCCCAGGAAGGCATAGAACGTGCCGGCCAATGCACTGGGTATAAAGAGGAACGCACCTATGGCGAACAGCGTCAATCCGAACACCACACCCAAACGGTAGCCACGCCGGTTGATAAACCATCCGGCGGGTATGGCCATAAGGAAATAGCCCAGATAGGTGGTGACCTGAATGAGAGACGACTGCGTTATGCTGATGCCAAGCTCGTTTTGGAAATGCTTGTTCAGCACATCGAGAATGGCACGGCCAAATCCCCACAGAAAGAACAGCGATGTAACAAGAATGAAGGGAAGAATGTATTTCTTGTTGGTTAATGACTGACGGCTCATAACATAAGAATGCCTGACCTATCCGCCAACGGTTTCCGCCGCTATGGCAGTACAACTATTTCTCGATAGCGGAAAGGTCAGGACCGGTTGTTAAAAATGAATTACTTGGCTGGCTCTACGATTTTCCACACCAGTGCGGCCAGTGCGGCACCCACGAATGGGCCGACAATAAAAATCCACAGGTTGGCCAATGCCGTTCCGCCCTGAAAGAGAGCCGGACCGACGGAACGTGCCGGATTGACCGATGTTCCCGTGTAGCGTATGCAGGCCAGATGTACCAGAACCAGCGCAAGACCGATGGCCAGACCGGCAAAATTATTGGTTGCCCCATTGGTCTTCGATGTGGCACCGAGCACCACAAGCACAAAGATGCATGTGAAGACCGTCTCGGCCAGCAGTCCGCCGAACACGGTAACCTGCACCCCGGCCTCGTTGACCGCCTGAAGGTCGTTGGCACCTGTGCCCGTCAGGCCGGCTGCCTGCGTGAGGGCATAGAGAACGGCAGCTCCCAAAAGACCGCCTATCACCTGAAATACCATATACATGCCGGCTTCCTTTCCTTTCATGCGCCCACTCAGCCACACACCCAAAGTGATGGCCGGATTGATGTGGCATCCCGATATGCCGCCAATGGTGTAAGCCATGGCTACCACCGAGAGACCGAATGCGAGGGCCGTGCCTACCACAGATGCCTGATTGCCGACCGGGTCGCAGCCCAACGAGACGGCGGCACCGCAGCCCATCAGCACGAGCACCATGGTGCCCACCATCTCAGCTAAATACTTTTTCATAAGTTCTATGATTTATATAATAATGATTGGTTCACTATCTCTGATAACGGCCCAAACCACACATTATTATAATGTGCGGTCCTAAAATTCTTTCCGTTGTATTCTTCCCGAGTCTGTCCTTCGACGTTAGGAATCATTTTCACGCCGCTTTTGTTCAGCGCATAGCTCAACCGGGCAGCACAAGCATTGTCATATTCGGGCAGTCCCACCGAGCGATAGAAATCTTGGAGCGTTGGATAGTCGGCCAAGGATGTCCTGTAGATGGCGTCTATCTTCCCCAACTGCTTGAAGGCAGGTCCCTGGTGAGAGACTTTTATTTGATTTTCTTTTGTTTCTCCATTCTTTTTCTCGCACGTTCC
>CAVKJH010000081.1:0-66602 GCA_963656755.1 bacterium | reverse complement strand
ACGTAATGCGTATGGATTCAGGGATGAAAGATACTTTGAGCTAAGACTCTATGCGATGCACGACTGCCGTATCACTCGAAATGTCGGATGAACCAAAAATTCGACAGAGAGATTATTAAGATTTTGAAAACCTTCCCGTACAGGGGCATAAGTATACATGCAACCGTGGCACGCGGGGGTGTAGCCCCTCCGCGCTATAGTCTGTGCCCACAGCGAGGCAGTTATATCAGGGTGACGGTGTAGAGATACACCACGGCGGCGGGTATGGCCATAAGGCTTGAGTCGAAGCGGTCCATCATGCCGCCGTGTCCGGGCAGCAGACTGCCGCTGTCCTTCACGTTCAGCGTGCGTTTGAAAAGGCTCTCCACCAAGTCGCCCCAGGTGCCGAAAACCGTCACCACAAGGCCCAGCCCCATCCATCCGGCTATGCCGAGCGTGTGCGGGTTGTCGCCCTGGTTGGCCCAATGGCCGACGGCTGCCGCCACGGCGAGCACCAGCACGCCGCCACCGATACTGCCTTCCCACGATTTGCCCGGCGATATGCGCGGAAACAGCTTGTGCCTGCCCAGCAGCGACCCCGTGCAGTAGGCGCCCGAGTCGTTGACCCAAAGGAAGACGAAAATGCTGAGGGGTAGCAGCATGTCGTAGCGCACGCCGCTGCCGTCGGGGGCCTGTTCGAAGGCCAGGATATTGATGAGCGAGAAGCCCATGGCGATATACATCTGCCCGAACATGGTGTAGGCCCAGTCGTTAACGGCGTTCTTGCTGTTGGTGTAGAGCCCGCTGACGAGCAGGTATACCACCGTGAGCACATACGGCACCATGACGATGAAGTTGCCGACAATGCCCGTGCGCCATGCGGCCACGGCCACAAACAGGTAGACGCCGGCCACGGTCGATATGAAGCGGTTGACCTGCACGTTGCCCGCATGTTCATTCACCAGTCCGGTGTATTCCCATATGGTCAGTCCGGTGATGAGCGCGAAGAGCGCAATCATTGCCCTCGGATTGAGAAATCCGGCCACCATTACGGCCACGAAGAGTATGCCCGTAATGGTGCGCACGATTAAGTTTTTCTGTTTTTCAGTCATTGCTGTCGGTTATAAAGCCTGCGGCCGCATGGCGGAGCCAGTGGCGCAGGTTCAGTTGGTCTGTGCTTTGTCGGGTTCTCCGGCCGGCTGCGTGTCGCCGGCTGCTGCGGTTTCGTCGTTGAGCCGTGCCTGCTGCGCATCGTGCTCGGCCTGTGCCTGCTTCACGATGTCGGGCATGTCTTCCAGTTTGGGCTCGTCGTCGCGGTCCTGCTTGTTGGCGCTGGCCAGTCGCTCGTTCTCCTGTATGATTTCCTCCGAGCGGCTTGTCCAGGGACGCTTGCCGAAAATCTTCTCCACGTCCTCGGCGTAGATCACCTCGTTCTTGTAGAGCAGTTCGGCCAGTTGGTGGTGCCCCTCCTGGTGTTCTGTCAGGATGGCCTTTGCCCGGTCGTACTGTTCGTTGATCATCTTCAGCACCTCGTCGTCCATGATTTTGGCCGTTGTCTCGCTGTAGGGTCTCTGGAACTGGTAGTCCTGGTTGTTGTAATAGCAGATGTTGGGCAGCTTGTCGCTCATGCCGGCGTAGGCCACCATGCCGTATGCGCTCTTGGTGGTGCGCTCCAGGTCGTTCATGGCACCGGTGGATATCTTGCCCACGAAGAGGTCTTCGGCGGCCCGTCCGCCCAGCAGGGCACACATCTCGTCGAGCATTTCCTCCTTGGTCGTTATGACACGCTCCTCGGGCAGGTACCACGCGGCACCCAGCGCCTGTCCGCGCGGCACGATGGTAACCTTCACCAGGGGGTTGGCGTGCTTGCAGAACCAGCTGATGGTGGCGTGTCCGGCCTCGTGGATGGCGATGGACCGCTTCTCGTCGGCGGTCATCACCTTGGTCTTCTTTTCCAGTCCGCCGATGATGCGGTCAACGGCGTCGAGAAAATCCTGCTTGGTTACGGTGGTCTTGCTGTGGCGTGCGGCGATGAGGGCTGCCTCGTTGCACACGTTGGCTATGTCGGCACCCGAGAAGCCCGGCGTCTGCCGTGCCAGATAGTCTATGTCGAGCGAGTGGTCGGTCTTGAGGGGCTTGAGGTGTACCTGGAAGATGGCCTTGCGCTCTGCCAGGTCGGGCAGGTCCACATGTATCTGCCGGTCGAAGCGGCCGGCACGCAGCAGGGCCTTGTCGAGCATGTCCACACGGTTGGTGGCGGCCATCACGATGACGCCCGAGTTGGTGGCAAATCCGTCCATTTCGGTGAGCAGGGCGTTGAGCGTGTTCTCGCGCTCGTCGTTGCCGCCCATCGACGGGTTCTTCGAGCGGGCGCGTCCCACGGCGTCAATCTCGTCGATGAAGATGATGCAGGGAGCCTTTTGCTTGGCCTGGCCGAAGACGTCCCTGACGCGCGATGCGCCCACACCCACGAACATCTCCACGAAGTCGGAACCCGACATCGAGAAGAAGGGCACGCCGGCCTCGCCGGCCACGGCTTTGGCCAGCAGGGTCTTACCCGTTCCCGGAGGACCGATGAGCAGTGCGCCGTGGGGTATCTTTCCGCCCAGCTCGGTGTATTTCTGCGGGTTTTTCAGGAAGTCCACAATCTCCTGTACCTCCTGCTTGGCACCTTCCTGACCGGCCACATCCTTAAAGGTTATGCCCATGTCGCCAGCCTTGTCGTAGAGCTTGGCCTTGCTTTTGCCCACGCTGAAAATGCCACCGCCGCCACCGCCACCGCGCATTCCGCGTGTCATGTACCAGAAAAAGAAAATCAATGGCACAAACCACAGGAAATTGATGAAGAGGTTGAGCATGTCGCCGCTCTTCTCGTTCTTGTAGCTGAAGCCCGCAATCTTGTGGCTGGTCTGTTGGCTGTCGAGGAATTTTTCCAGTTCGGTCACCGACCCGAACTCCACCTTCACATAGGGGGTGGAGCCGGCCTGTTGGGCCGACATGCGGAATACGTCGCGTATGTGCTTGGCCTTGACATACATCCTGAGGGTGTTCTCCTCTTTGTTGACGACCACATGGTCGGCATAGCCTTTCTCTACATACGACTTGAATTCGGTGTACGTTGCCTCCTTGCTGGTGCCGGCGTTCTTGGCCAGAGTGTCGCCGCCGCCGGTGAGGAACAGGAAAGCCAGTGCCAGACCCACAATGACGTATATCCAGGTCATGTTGAACCGTGGCATCTTCGGCTGGTTATCCTTGTTTTGGAAGGGATGGTTGTTGTTTTCCATGATTGCTTGTTGATGTGCGTGTTCTGCCGTAACGACTGCTGCCGGCGCACCGGCCGTCAGTCAATGTTGGGCAATCTTGTCAGTTTGGCGTCTTGCCACAGGTTCTCCAAATCGTAGAACGCTCTCAGCTCGGGTACGAAAATGTGTACCAGTACGTCAACGAAGTCGATAGCTATCCACTGGTTGCTGCCCAGGCCGTTTACTCCCACAGGCTTGTCTTTCAGTTCTTTGCGGCACACTTCGCCAACCGATTCGGCGATGGCTTCGACCTGCGAGGGCGAGGAGCCTTGGCAGATTACGAAATACTTAGCGATGGCCCCGTCGATATGGCTCAAGTCGGCGATGACAATGTCTTGTCCTTTCTTCTCTTGGATACCCTTGGTGATGGCGTTCACAAGATTTGTTGTCTCTGTCATTAAAATGTTTTTAATAAAACGTTTGTCGTGATTATTGTTTGTATAATTTGCCGCAAAGATACATCAAATCCCCCGAAAATCCTTGGAAACACCTATATATTTGATGTTTTTTATGAAGTGGGCGCATTCCTTAATAGATGCCGCTTTTGCGCCGACAGCATGCCTATCGCACCCGGAACGGGGTGATTATGTCGCGAAATGCGAAAAAATGAAGGCGGAAAATAAAAAAAACGGGAAAAGGTTTGGCAGTTTGCAGAAAAGTCAATACCTTTGCAATCGCAATTCAGAAATGAAGCTGCAACAAACATTGGGGTATGGTGTAATGGTAACACTACAGATTCTGGTCCTGTCATTCATGGTTCGAGTCCGTGTACCCCAACAATAGGCCAAATTGCTATTCGTAGCGGTTTGGCTTTTTTGTTTCTCCAATCGTATGAAGTTCAAAGCATATACATTCCGCAGATACACAGGCCGTGTGGTTGCATCCGTAGCCTTCGCCCTGGCGTTTTTTCCGTCGGTAGTGTCTGCGCAAGACCGGAAGGGTGGTTCCGGTGCGGCCGGTTGGCGTGCCGGAACGGTCGTCGACACGTTGGAGGTGGCGCGACTGGGGCTTGGGCGGTGCTTCTGCGCCGGGCCGGTACCCGATGCGGTGCTTGCCCGGATGAAAGGGAAATCGTTGCCTGCCGGCTGCCCCGTCAGTGTGTCCGACCTGCGTTATGTGCGGGTGCTGCACTATGGCACGGACGGAAGGGTGCGCATGGGCGAACTGGTCTGCAACAAACGGATTGCCGACGACCTGCTCCGCATATTCAGAACATTATACGACGAGCGGTACCCCATACAAAGCATACGGCTGATTGACGATTTCGGGGCCGACGACGAGCGTTCGATGCGTGCCAACAACACCAGCTGTTTCTGCTACCGCGAGGTGAAAGGGTCGCGTAAGTTGTCGGCCCATGCGCTGGGCATGGCTGTCGACCTTAACCCGCTCTACAATCCCTGCTGCCGCAGGTTGCGCAACGGAAAGATGTCGGTCCAGCCGTCAGGCGCCGCGAAATATTGCAACCGCAATGCGCGTTTCCCCTATAAGATTACTCGCTCCGACCTGGCCTACAAGCTCTTTACCGGCTCGGGATTCGGCTGGGGCGGTGCATGGCGCAGTGTGAAGGACTACCAGCACTTTGAGAAATAAGGTGTTCCGTGTGGGCGTGAACGGCTCTCTTTGCCGCCGCCGCAACGCAACAACCCTCCCCGTTCTGCGGCTGCAGTACGGGGAGGGTTGTCTGTAGTGGGCCGGGCGGATGGCCTGGCCGTCAATCAGTCTTTGTTCTCGGCAGCCTCGTCGGCCGTCTTCTCCTTTTTGTTTTCGATGTCGATGGCCTTGATCTTCTGACGGGTCAGTTCCATTTCGTCCTTGAGTTTCTTCACCTTGCGGTTCATCTCGTCGACGAGCGAGTTGCCGCGCTTGCTGGCGATGTTGAGGAAACCGAGGTTGTTCTCATAGGTGGTCACTTCCTGTTTGAGCTGCTCGAAACGGCGCATCAGGCGTGTGCGCTCGTTGTCGACGGCTTCCTCGCCGCGCTTGGCCACACTCTTGAGATTGGTCTTGAAGTTGTCGAGGCGGCGGCGCTGTGTGGTGACGTGGCGCTCCTGGTATATCTTGTCGAGCACATCGTGGAACTCCTTGTACACCTTGTCTTTCTCCTTGTAGGGTACATGGCCGATGCTGTTGTACTCTTCAACGAGCTTTTGTACCGTCTCCTGTATGTTGTCGGCTGCTTCCTCGGCGATGGCCTTGAGCTGTTCGATGACGCCCCGCTTCTTCTCCAGGTTCGTGCCTTCTTCGCTTCTTGTACCGGCGTGTGCGGCTTTGCGGGCCTCGAAGAAATGGTTGCATGCCGTGAGGAAATCGCTCCACAGCTTGTCGCCCAGCTTCTTGGGCACGGTGCCGATGGTCTTCCATTCCTTCTGCAGGGCGATGAGCTTGTCGCTCGTGGCCTTCCAGTCGGTCGACTCGGCCAGCTCCTGCGCCTTGGCCACGAGTGCCCGCTTCTTGTCGGCGTTCTCGGCGTAGCGTTGCTTCATTTCCTTGAAGTGCGCGGCTTTGTTGGTGAAGAACTCGTCGCAGGCGGCGCGGAAGCGTTCGAATATCTTGACGTTCATCTTCTGCGGCGCGAAACCTATGCCTTTCCACTGTTGTTGGATAGCCATGATTTGCTTGCTATGGTTCTCCCAGTCGGCGGCATTCTTGTTTTCCTCCTTGGCTATGGCCTCCACCTGTTCGCACAGTTCGGTCTTTTTCTGCAGGTTTGCTTCCTCCTGTGCCCGCAGTTGCTCGAAATGTTGCTGGTGCTTCTTGTTGACCACCGTGCTGGCGGCTTTGAAACGGCTCCAGATTTCCTCGCGGAGCTCCTTGGCCACGGGGCCGATTTCGCGGTACTGGCTGTGCAGTTCCTGCAACTGGTGGAAGGCACTTACCACGTCGTTTTCGTCGGCAAGCCGCTCGGCCTCTTCGCAGAGCTTGGTCTTCAGCTCCAGGTTCTTCTTGAAATCGTATTCGCGTGCCTCGCGGTTCAGGTTGAGCAGGTCGTAGAACTGCTCAACGTAGAGCTGGTAGTTGCGCCACACCTCGTTGGCCTTCTCTGCCGGAACGGACTTGATTTCCTTCCATTCCTGCTGCAGGGCCTTGAACTCGTTGTACGACTTGTTTGCCTCTTCGGGCGATGTGGCCATGGCTTTTACCTTCTCGATAATCTCGAGCTTGCGTTTGAGGTTGTGCTCCTTCTCGGCCTCTTGCTGCTGGAAAATCTTGGCACGCTTCTCGCGGATAACCTGCATCTGTGCCTTGAAGTCGTCTTCTGCCTCGTCGGGCGTAACGATATACTTCTCGGGATCGCCCCCGGCTTCCAAATAGTCTTTCTGCTGTTGCTCGCGCTCGGCGATGTGGAACCTGTAGAACGCCGACTTCAAGTGCTCCACCTCGTCCTTGTTGGGGTTGTCTTCGCTGGCGGCAATTTCCTTGGCTCTTGCCAGCACCTCTTGTTTGTCTGCATAGACCTTCTTGAAGGAAGCCTCGGCCTTTGGGGCGTCGGCTGTCTCTGCGGGGGCTTCCTCGCCGTCTTTGGCTTCTGCCGGTGTGGCGGATGCCTCGGCTGCAGCTTTGGGCTTGGCGTCTGTGGCCTCGTCAGCCTTGGCCGACTCGGTGTTTGCGTTCTCTACTTCAGGAGCGGCTTGTGCCGACTTCTGCTCGTTTTCCAACTTGTCCTGTTGCAGGACATTCTCTTGAGAGTCCATCATTTCACTGTTTTAAGTTTATGACTCAGGTTCCATGGCCATGCCGTGCGTCGTTGTTGCCAACGAAGGGCATGACCTCCAATGAATTAAATAATTTTGTGCAAACTTAAACAAAAAAAAACGGATATGGCAACAAATCGATGACTTTTTTTCATCGCGCGTGTCTTTTTTTTGTCCGCAACAGGCAGTTCGCTGTAGCAATAAGTTCACAGATGGTTTTTTCTATTCTATGGTCTGCTTGGGTACTGATACCCCGGTGAACGTTTGTCTTAGGAGGTCTTCATAGTCCATCTTCCTGAACATCTTGACCTCTTGTTTGTCTTGTTGGTTCTTGGCGTGGGTGAGCACCTCGTCGAGCGCCAGGAAGTAAGCCATCTTGCCATCCTTGAACAGGACGACGCAGGCTCGGTTGATGCGGTCGTCAAAGTTGCGCTTGGTGGAGATGAGCACATCGTAAAGTTCAATGGCTTTGGTGTAGGCCTTGCATGCCCGAGTGCGGTCGCCTTGGTAGTCGCGCGCCATTCCCTCAACCATGTAGAACTGCGGGTCGTGAGGATACACCCTGTGCAGGGAGTCGAGGTAGGGGTAAAGGTGGCGGAAGTCATGGCTGCGCATCAGTGAGTCAACGCGCATCCCCGCTTGGAAGCGTTCTCGATTGATTTCCTGTTGTCTGTCGGTCCTCACCTTGCACAGCAGCAAGGTGAGCAACAGTGCGCACACCATGAAAAAGAGGGTCTTGATAGTTTTTGTTACCATAGTTTTATGTTTTATGTTTACGAAAGGTGTTCTTGGTTTCTCCGCGGAGGTTTCCTGATCCGCTTATTGTGCAAAATGCAATTGCGACTTTATAGTGTCATAATTTGCCTTCCTCCAATATTGCTCCACTTCCAGTGAGTCCTTGTGGTTATGTCTGATGGCCAATATCTCGTCAAGTGCTTTGTTGTAGGCATTTTTCCCATGGAGTGCTTGTATGATGAAAGCACGATTGACTAAGTTGAACATGTTGGGATCTTTTTTAACGATTGAATTGTAAATGCGTAACGCTTGGCCATATGCTGCACGAGCCCTTAGCGTGTCATGTTGCATGTCGTATGTCCAACCCTCAGCAAAATGAAGAAGCGGATCCTTGGGGCTTTTGACATACATGGTGTCCATGTAGGCAAGGGCTGCCTTGTATTCCCTTTTGTTCAGTAAACCTCCCAGGTGTGACCATTCCTTAAGGAGCTCTTGCTTGTTTGCTAATTGCAGGTCTTTGGTTTGTTTGCAAGAGAATAAGCTAAGGACCAGAAAGCTCATCAGAAGTACGAAGTTTAGTTTGTTCTTTTTTAATAAATGTGTCATTTTCTATGTGTTTGTTTAGTCGTATATTGGTTTCCTCTTGTTTCTTGCTGCTGTGCAAGAAACAGAGGAAACGTGATTTCGATTATTAATACATATTATTAAAATGGATAAATAGTGCGTTCTACGGAATAGTTTGCATGGCCAGCCCCAGAATCATGGTCGTATCCGATATACAAAGTTATAGTGATAGCTCCTGATTTGGGTAAGTCTATATCTATGCATCCAACAGGTGACCATCCGCTGCTCACGGCATACCCGTTAGGGTCGAGTGACAACTTTTTAAATTCACCACCATTAATTCTGACGGATGCGTTGAAATGGCGATCGTCAAAATTGATAGGATTAACGGAAACGCTTACAAACATCTTGTATCCCGTAATTTTTGCAGTGCACTGATAGTTAAAAGAACCTTTTACCCCCACACCTTCAACTGGCAGAATAGTCCATGCCATGTCTGTCCATGTTATGATTTTTTGTGGGTACGGATTATACGAACTTCCGCCATGACTTCCACCTCCATTGCTGTGACTGCCACTGTTACTGCTGCCAGTTCCATTCCATGTCCCGTTTCCAGTTTCTGTGTCAGAAGGGAACGTGGAGCTTGTATAGTCCATAGGATTGGAGTCCCATGGGTAGGAGTCCATAGAAGACCAGTAGTCGAACATGGAGCCTGAGCCCCATGACCCGGAACCCGAATCGGAACTGGATGCAGTAACCGTGACACCTCTTAGACAATAGCCTAGCCCCTCAACATATCCGCCAGGCCATGAGTCGTTGTCAAGCATTGCCTCATACTCTTCCTTTGTATGGGTTGCTTGCAGACCCCTTGGCTGCTGTGCCATTACCGCTTTGCGTGCTGGCACTGTACAATTTTAGTTTTTTCATAATTGATGTGATTAAAAATGTTATTGATGAATTATATTTGCTCGTGCCTTGTCAGCACGCAACAATCTTGCCTGTTCATGATGACGCGCAGGTTGGCCGTCATGTACTTTTCCTGTACGAAATGCTCCTTCGCCAGTGTGTCAAGTATGGTCTTTTCCGTCACATCCCTGTGTGGCACCATTGACAGTTCTTCGGGAACATTCCAACTCAATATGATGAATAGGGCTGATAGATTCGACAAATTACGCAGGGCGACAGACTCCAGCTCTTGTGGTATGTAGGGTAGAACATCCTTGCACACCACCATGTCAAACATACTGTTCACTTCCAGGTCTTCCGTTAAGTCGGCTACGCCGCAAGGCGTGTCTCCTTCTGGCAGTAGCATAGTGGATAAGGTTTCTGTGTTTGGATTGGCGTCGTATCCGGCAAACGAGAGTCCTCGGCTTCTCCATTGGGACACATACAAGCCATCGCCACATCCCATGTCCAATCCGGTCCTTGCATCCACATCGCACCACATCCTTGCCACATAGTCCGCAAATTTCGAATCGTAGCCATACTTTTGAAAACCGTTATAAATCCAACCGCCTGTTTCACCTATTTTTATAGGATAATCTTGGAGTAGATACTTGTCAATCCTATCCAGTAATGGCGTACTTACAGGTAGTTCAAACTTCCGCGCAAAAAGACATTCGCTTTCGAGCAGATAGTGGAAATGCTCGCATCTGAGATTGGCAGGACTGTTTCCGTTCTCATTTTTCCAACGGATAAACCGATGGTTCCATGACTCGATGTTCTCTTTTCCCATCAGGTTCACCAATACTGTTGCCACATAGCACTCTTCAGGTGCGAACGTCATCCACATTTGTGCGTAAAGCTTAGGGTGATGGTCTGTGTAGTCCAGCAATGTTTCAGCAGCACTGTGGGTGATCGAAAACCATTGTGAACTCCCGTACAAATGGTCAAAGGCATCGGGTATGGGGCGTTTTGCGCCCTTGTCGCGTTGCTCCTTCACTTGATTCCACACCCATTTGCGCGGGTTGTCGTGATGGGCTGCGTAGTCGAACGGGTAAAAGTATTGCAGCCTCCTAAAAGTGTTGTCTTCCCATCTCGGATGTGGCAAGTGTAAGTAGCTGATGAATTCTTTTCCTGACCTTTCTTCGAAAAACCTTAGGAAACATTCAAGTGGGCGGGTAGGGTAGTCTTGTCCGCTGATGAGGTGGTAATAATCGGCTTCTCCCATTTGCATGGCTTTGCGTAACAAGTATAGCTCACTTTCCAGCACACTCGTGCCGCCCCAGTTGACATCATATTTCCGTGAGACGAGTTTCACTTGCGGGTAAGCAAGTAGTCTCCTCTCATCATCATTTCCAATGGCCTGTTTCTTGTCGATGTGTATGTACACATCACAATCATGTGCGAAATACTCTACAAGCCTACATAATTGCTCCACATTCTTGTGGGCTAAAATTAAGATACTGTGTTTCATATGAAAACGATTAAAAATTATAAAATATTTGCACTTGCTGTTAGTGCGTTTGGTTTTCAGATTAAGTCTCCAGAAGGCCTAATGGGCTTTTCTTTTAAAGGAGGTTTGGGAGTTCCCCGTCGGGAAGTTTGATAGCACTTCTAATATTCCGTCACAAAGATAATGATTTGTTAGTTTTCCTCCAAATATTAAGAGATTTTTTCTTCTCGTTTTTCTCCTTTGTTAAAGGAGAAGAGAATTTGTGCTACGGAAGCGCAGGAGTATTGCGCTTTTCATGATGACGGCAACGGGGCGGCAAGCTCAGAAAAGAGCTTGCCGCCCCGTTGCCGTAACATAAGAGACAAGTGGAATGTTAGGGTGTGATGATGATCACAGCAGTCGCTTGTAGCGCAGCACCACCCAGCATAGTGCGCTGACGGCAAACGACATGACGAGCGTGATGGCGAATCCCCAGGGGTTGTTCTCCAGTCCGTTGGTGACGTTCATGCCATACAGTGAGGCGATGAACGTGGCCGACATCATGATGATGGTGACGGAGGTGAGGGTACGCATCACCGTGTTCATGTTGTTGTTGATGATGCTCGAGTAGGTGTCCATCGTCGATTCGAGGATGTCGGAATAGATGCTGGTGGTCTCGCGGGCCTGTGTCATCTCGATGTTGACATCTTCGATGAGGTCGGCGTCGAGCTCGTCCACCTGCAACTTGAATTTCAGTTTCTGCAGCAGGTTCTCGTTGCCGCGGATGGAGGTGATGAAGTAGGTGAGCGAGTCTTGCAGTCGGGAGAGGCCGATGAGGCTCTCGTTGTTCACCTCGTGGTCGAGGTTGTGCTTGGCTTTCTCGATGAGCGCGTTGATTTGCTTCAGCCGTTTGAGGTACCACACGGCCGAGGAGAGGAAGAGGCGAAAGATCATGTCGACATAGTCGGTGAAACCCTCGCCGCGCTTTTGCTGGTAGGACACGAAATCGATCATCATGTTGGTTTCGTAGAAGCACACGGTGATGGTTACGTCGCGCTTGTGTATGATGCCGAGCGGCACGGTGGTGTAGGGCGTGCGCGACCGTATTTCCTTGACATAGGGTATGCGCAGGATGATGAGCATCCATCCGTCGTCGTACTCGTAGCGTGCACGCTCGTCGGTATCGCTGATGTCGCTGAGGAAATAGTCGGGTATGTTGAATTTCTCTTCGAGTTCGCGCTGGTCTTCGTCGGTGGGGCAGGTGACCTGTATCCAGCAGTTGGGTTGCCATTCGGGAATGGCTTTCAGGCTTTTTTCAATGTTCCAATATGTCTTCATTGCAGCTAATCTCCGTAATAATGGTTGTTGTGGGGATTAGCCGCTTTTGCGTCTGATCCTCACGTTAGTCTTTGTAATTGTCCGCGTGATAATCGTCCATTTGTTGTGTGATATTGGTTTGTTGAATGCAAAATTATAAAAAAACAACCGAAAGGCGTGCTAAAATCCATACTTTTTGCACGTCTTCCGGTTATTTTGTCGGTTTTGTCACACATGTGTTGAGGCTGTTGCAGTCAGCCGCGTGTGTTGCCGTTTATTTCTTCGGCACCTGTTCGAGTGTGGCGGTAAGCAGTTTCCAGAACGGTTCGGCAGTGTCGATTTTGAACCGTTCGCTGGTGGTGTGGGGCGAGAGGAGCGTGGGTCCGAGCGACACCACGTCCATTCCGGGATATTTGCTGAGGATGACCGAACATTCCAGTCCGGCGTGGTCGGCCTGCACGGTGGCATCCTTCCCGGTCTGTTCCTTGTAGACCTTCTTCAGCAGGTTGAGTATCTCGCTGTCGGGGTTGGGGTCCCATCCGCCGTAGCTTCCGCTCAGTTCGGTCTTCATTCCGGCCATGTCGAAGCAGCTCTTGAGGGTGGTGGCCACATATTCCTTCATGTCCTCGCGGCTGGAGCGAGCCAGGATTTTCACGCTGGCCTGTCCGGCCTCGATGTCGATGATGGCGAGGTTCGACGATGTCTCCACCACGTTGGGGTAGGCCGGTATCATGCGTACCACGCCGTTGTGGCAGGCGTAGATGGCGTTCACGAGGTTGTCCTGTATCTCCTGCGGCACCAGTTCGGCCGGGTTTTCGGTATCTTCGACGAAGAACTCCACGTTCTTCTCTATGCCACGGTATTCGTCCTCAATGGCCACGCGCTGTTTCTCCACGAGCGTCTTGAGAGCGTCGACGTTGCCGGCGGGCAATGCCAGCACCACTTCGGCCTTGAAGGGAATGGCGTTGCGCATGTTGCCACCATGCCATGTTGCCAGCCGTGCGCCGTTTTCGGCGATGGCCTTGCGCACCAGCCTCACCATTTCCTTGTTGGCGTTGGCGCGTCCCTCGTTGATTTCCAGACCGCTGTGTCCGCCACGCAACCCTTTCAGGGTGATGCGCACGGCTTTCTGCTGGTCGTTGGCCACGGGTTTGTATTCGAGCGTGGAGGTGATGTCGATGCCTCCAGCCGAACCGATGACGAACTTGCCCCAGAGTTCGGAGTCGAGGTTCATGAGGATGTCCGAGTGTAGTTCGCCTTCGGGCAGGTCGTTGGCACCGTACATGCCCGTTTCCTCGTCGCGTGTGATGAGTGCTTCCACGGGTCCGTGTTTCAGGTCGCTGCTTTCCATTACGCCCATGATGGCGGCCACGCCGATGCCGTCGTCTGAACCCAGCGTGGTGCCGCGTGCATGTACCCATCCGTCCTCAATGTAGGTTTCGATGGGGTCGGTCTCGAAGTTGTGCGTGCTTTCGGGACTTTTCTGCGGCACCATGTCCATGTGTGCCTGCAGCAGCACGCCCTTGCGGTCTTCGTATCCGGGTGTGGCCGGTTTGCGCATGACGATGTTTCCGGCGGGGTCGAGGAATGCTTCCACTTGGTGTTCCTTGGCCCAGTCGAGCAGGAATTGCTGTACTTTCTCGAGATGTCCTGACGGACGCGGCACTTGGGTCAGCGCATCGAAGTTGCGCCAGACGGCCTCAGGTTTCAGGTTTGCGATTTCACTCATTGTATTGTGTCTTTAAAAGTTGAAGTATGCGTTGTGTCGGGCTGTGCTGCGGCTGCACGCTTGTGCGTGAACGACAGGGCCGTCCAGGCATAGACGCCAAGCACCACCACCAGCAGGGTCTGTACGGAGTGCACGATGAGCACGAAGAACAGGGCGTCGTTGGCCCCCACGCCGTAGAGTATGAGCATGGTTTTCACGGCAAAGTGCCACGGCCCGGCCCCGTTGGGTGTGGGCACCACCACGGCAATCGACCCCACGATGAACGTGACGAGAGCGCAGCTCCATCCGAGGTGCGCAGTGGCGTCGAAGCAGAAGAACGTGAGGTAGTAGTGCAGGAAATAGCATATCCAGATGGCCAGCGTGAAGCCGACGAAGAGGGGCGCGCTCCGTACGTGGCGCACCGACAGTATGCCCTGCCACAGGCCCACGAAGATGCCTTTCACCTTATTATATATGGCCATGCGTTGCAGCAGGTACCACACCAGCACCAGCACGGCCACGGCGCAGACGGCCGTCACGATCCACCCGGTGGAGGAGAAACCGGCCAGTATTTCGTCGACGCGCGTGCCGGTTTTCCGGAAGAAGGTGTCGAAGATGCGGAACTGGCAGAGCAGTGTGGCCCCCGTGACCACGAGGATGAGCAGCGAGTCGATGGCGCGTTCGGTGACCACGGTGCCCAGCGCCTTGGCAAACGACACGCCGTCCCAGCGCCGCAGCACCCCGCACCGGGCAAATTCGCCCACACGCGGCACCACCAGGCTGACGGCATACGACAGGAAGACGGCGTTGACCGCCACGCCGGCCCGCGGCCGTTCGCCCACGGGTTCGAGCGACTGCCGCCACCGCCATCCGCGGAAGGCCTGCGCCAGAATGCCGAAAGGAAACGACAGCAGCATCCATGTCCAGCTCATCTCGTGGAGCAGCACATGCTCCATGCGGCGGAAATCGAAGTCGCGGTACATCCAGTAGAGTATGGCACCGCCCAGTATCAGCGAGAGTGCCACCTTGAGAATGTCGCAGATGGTCTTTTTCATTTGATTTACAAAGATAGTGCAAATCGGTTGAACGGCAAAGGAAATGGCTGTTTTTTACGGTTCGTTTAACATGTTTGCCCGTCACTGCGGCGCAGGGCGTTTGCAGCGCAGTGCGGCTTACGACTGCATGGCGCGCCACGCTTGACCTATGTCAATCGTTTGGCTTGACCTGTATCAACCGGGTTGACCTCGGTCAATTAAAATGCGAAAAAAAGCACGAAAAACGGCTTCTGTTTGCGCACACAGTGCGAAGTTTGTACCTTTGCATCGTCAAAAGACATAAAGATTGTTATTCAAGGATACGCCGCACAAGCGGTAGACGAAAGGCCGGCAAGAAAGGCCGGCAAGTAGAAACTAAAATTAATTGAGAAAGGAAAAAGTTATGAGTATGATGACATTTATCGCATTCGCAGCTGTCATGTTCGTAGGTGCTTCAGCCTTGGCACTGGTTATGGATCGCATGGTGGAGGGCACAAAGTAAGCGGGCAGCCGCTTTCAGTTTGATTTTTTAAGTTCATTCTATAATAAAAGGACTGGGATTCCCTTGTGGAATTCCAGTCCTTTTTGCATTATGAGTGCCGGACGGCAGGGGCATGCGATTCCTGCGGGTCGGCGGCGCGGTGTAAAACAATATTCCTCTTGCAGTGCGCCGCGAAGCGGTCTGCAGCGCCACGCTGTGCGGCCGGCCGGAAATATGGCCTCTTTTTATTGGTGTCCGCTACCCCCCAAACAGAATACGAATGTTTAATTTACGTTAAAAGGTAAGGCCCGCAGTAGCGGAGTTGCGGAAAACACTATATATTTGCAGTATCAAAATGATATCATTGCAAAATCAATATCTAACTTAAAAAACTACGTTATGGAGTCTGTCAAAACTCAACAACCCACGACTTCGCCTACGGCAAGAGGCGAACGCGATTTCCAAGGCTACACCATGAACGGCTTTGTAGCCCTTGTTCTTTTCATCATTCTGTTGATAGCTGCTGGCGTTGTATTGATCGGGGGCATATCCAACGAGAGCGGTACGCTCTGCACTTTGGGCTGCATCGTGCTCGTGTGCTTGCTTGTTGCCATCAAAGGCTTCATCCAGCAGGAACCCAACGAGGCGCGCGTCATGATGTTCTTCGGCCAGTACAAGGGCACGTTCAAGCGCGTGGGCTATTACTGGGTGAATCCCTTTATCTCTACCAAGCGCCTGTCGCTCCGCTCGCGCAACATCGATGCCGAGCCCATCAAGGTCAACGACAAGCAGGGCAACCCCGTGATGATCGGCCTGGTGCTGGTGTGGCGGCTGAAGGATACCTACAAGGCCATGTTCGAGATCGACGCCCAGACCATGGCCACCGGCAACGCTTCGGTGGGCGCCAATGTAAACAGCATCATGGGCGCGTTCGAGAATTTCGTGAAGATACAGAGCGATGCAGCCCTCCGTCAGGTAGCCGGCCTCTATTCCTACGACAGCAACGAGAGCGACGACGATGTAACCTTGCGCGACGGAAGCGACATTGTCAACAAGCAGTTGGAGGCGCGGCTCGACGAGCGCCTCGACATGGCCGGCATCGAGATTGTCGAGGCCCGCATCAACTACCTTGCCTATGCTCCCGAGATAGCCGCTGTGATGCTGCGCCGCCAGCAGGCCGATGCCATCATTGCCGCCCGCGAGAAGATAGTGGAGGGAGCTGTCGGCATGGTCAAGACAGCACTCGACAAGCTGGCTGAGGAGCAAGTGGTGGAGCTCGACGACGACAAGAAGGCTACGATGGTGTCCAATCTCCTTGTGGTGCTCTGCGGCGACGAGTCGGCCCAGCCGGTAGTCAACACGGGCACGCTCAACATGTAACAGCCTGTCAGGAACATGGTGAAAGCAACCAAGAGTTTTGTGCTTAGGCTCGACGCCGCCACGATGCAGGCCGTCGAGAAATGGGCAGCCGACGAGTTCCGGTCCACCAACGGCCAGCTGCAATGGATCATTGCAGACGCCTTGCGCCGCAACCGTCGTCTGCCCCGCCGCACGTCGTCGTCAGAAACCCAGGGCGACGGTGGGGCGGAGAGCACCTCAATCACAGAAAAAGAAGTATGAAACAACTGATACTCGACACCCGACACATCATCCCCACGGGCAACAAGAACCGCCCGGTGGTGGTGCGCCCCACCTTGGTGGGCCGCACGCTCAACCTTGCCTTCGCCGCCTTCATGCTGTTCGAAGGCATCGCACAACTGTGCGACACCCAGCCCGACCGCAACCTGCGCTATTATGCCCGGCTGGGCATACTGGCCTTTTGCGTGGCGGTGTTTGTCCGCAATGCCATACGGGGCGAACGTCCCGAGAACAGCTTACGTGCCGACGGCTACACGTGCCTGCAACAGTATGCCCTCCACATCTGGATGGAGCGGCTTCAGAACGTATTCTTTTGCCTGGCTTACCTCTGTTTCTGCATTTTCAGTTCCAGCGGTTGGATGTATGCCGGCTTTGTTTTTCTGTCGGCTTTCTTTCTGGTGAAATGGTACTTCGCCCGCCAGATCAGGCAGGCCGCCCGCCTTGCCCCCGACCTCCGGCTGGCACCCCGTGTGGAGCTCACGATCGGACTGACCCCCCTTGTCCGCAGACTGGAACTGGCAGCGCTTGCCACGATGGCAGCGGCCATAGGCGTTGCCGTGTGGGTGGGATTGGAGGATTTTGCGGCCGCCCACGGCCGGGGCCTGTGGATATGGAGCATCTGCCTGGCAGGCTGCTCGGCGGGCATCACCTTTGCCCTGCGCCGTATGCTGCGCCAGCCCATCAGCGTGGCCGACCAGTCGGAGGCCGACGAGCTGAGGCGCGACCGCTGGCTGGTACCGCTCATGGCCGCCGTGTTAAATATCCTCGGCGGTTTGCTGCTCGGCATGTGCCATCTGTTCCTGTGACCCCTATGCGTAGGCTCACGGCCTACGGCTGCTTACGGTGGCGGTGGAAGGGAAAGCGCAGGCGCGGCGGCGCAAAGTTCAGGTGGCGGTTCTCGGTCGCGTCCGGTCTGTCGTGTCCGCCGCTGCGGACCACAATGATGAGGATGACGGCCGTGAGGATGAGCAGAATGCCGACGGCAAGCCGCATGGAGAAACTTTCCGAAAACACGAGGCAACCGATGAATACCGCCGTTACGGGTTCCAGCGCGCCCATGATGGCCGAAGGCGTGCTGCCGATGTTCTTGATGGCGATGTTCATGAAGAACAGGCTCAGCACCGTGGGCACCAGGGCCAGCTGGGCGGCGCATGTCCACTGGCGTGTGCCGTGGAGCCACTGCAGCGGTTCGCCCGAGGCAAACGTGAAGGCGAGGATGGAGATTACGCCGCCCAGCACAATCCAGAAGGTGAACTTCACGGGCGAGTAGTCGGTGGTCCATTGGTTCACGGCAATGATGTAGAGCGCATAGAGCAGCGACGACAGCAACACCAGCGACACGCCCACGGCCGAAAGCGTGGCGTTGCCGTCGCCCCGGTAGAGCAGGGCGATGCCCAGTGTGGCCAAGGCGATGGACAGCACGGTGGGCCACGTGACGCGCTCGTGGAAGAAGGCCACCATGAGCACCGCCGTCATGATGGGGTAGCTGAAGAGTATGGTCGAGGCGATGCCGGCATCCATGTAGTGGAAACTAAGGTAGAGTGCCGTCGACGACATGGCAAACAGGCTGCCCAGCACCATGAAGCGCACGGCGTGCCCCCATTTCATGCGGAAGCTCTCCCGCCGCACGGCCATCCACACGGCAAAGAACACCAGGGCCATTGCATAGCGGTAGAACAGCACCGAGCCCGAGTTGATGCCGTCCTGGTACAGGTAGAGTGCGCCCAGCGGGTTGGTGCCATAAAAGATGGCGGCCAGTATGCCGGCCACATAACCTTTCACTTTCTGATTCATCGTATTTATTGTTTCTTTGATTTCGTGCGTGCCATGCAGATGCCACGCACTGCGTTGTTCCCCGACAGTAGGGGTGCCCTGTGTGTCAAAAAAAGGTACGCAAGGGCACGGAAAACGGGTAGTGCCGTCCTGTAAAACCGAAACTTATTAGCCGGGGCGATATGCGCCCCCAGGCTAATAAGCCTCCCGGTATTTGTTTTCGTCTTTGTCCTGCATCATCGAGAGATAGCTGCGGTAGCGGCTCTCGGCGATGTAGTGGTCGTCTACGGCCTGGCGCACGGCGCAGCCGGGTTCGTGGGTGTGGGTGCAGTTGTTGAAGCGGCAATCGGCCGAGAAGCGGAATATCTCCTTGAAATAGCTGCCAATCTCCTCGGGCTCCATGTCGAACGAGCCGAAGCCCTTTATGCCCGGCGTGTCGATAATCCAGCCGCCGTCGGGCAGGGCCATCATCTCCGAGAACGTGGTGGTGTGCATGCCCGTGTCGTGTGCGTCGCTGATGTCGGCCACACGGGCCCCGGCTCCAGGGATCAGGAGGTTCAGCAGCGTCGACTTTCCCACGCCGCTGTTGCCGCTGAGCAGCGTCACGCGCCCGTCGAGCAGACTGCGCAGGGCATCGGTGCCCTCGCCCGTGGCCGCCGACACCTGCCGGCACTCGTAACCCACGGTCTCGTACAGGCGCACCATCATGTCCTGGTAGCGGCGCTCGTCGGCCGACAGCAGGTCGGTCTTGTTGAACACCAGCACCACCGGCACCGAGTAGGCCTCGGCCGAGGCCAAAAACCGGTCGATGAACGTGGTGGCCGTCTCGGGATGGGCCACCGTCACCACCAGGAACGCCTGGTCGACGTTGGCCGCTATGATGTGGCTCTGCTTCGAGAGGTTGGTCGACCGCCGCACGATGTAGTTCTTGCGGTCGCCGATGGCGGTGATGAGGGCCTGTCCCTCGGCGTTGATGCTGATTTCCACCCGGTCGCCCACGGCCACGGGGTTGGTAGACCGTATGCCTTTCAGTCGGAAATTGCCTTTCACCTTGCTGTCCACCTCGCGCCCGTTGTCGGTGAGAACGGTGTACCAGAACCCGGTGTTCTTGATAACTGTGCCGTGCATTGCGCTTACACCGTCATGATCTCTTTCTGCTTCTTGGCCAGCGTGGCGTCGATCTCCTTAACGTATTTGTCGTGCAGTTTCTGCAGGTCGGCCTCGGCGTCCTTGCTTTGGTCTTCCGACAGACCGTCCTTCACGGCCTTCTTCAGCTTGTCTTTTATCTCGCCGCGCACGTTGCGCACTTCGACCTTGGCTTTCTCGCCCGTCTTGTTGCACTGCTTCACGAGTTCCTTGCGGCGCTCCTCGGTGGGTTGCGGCAGTCGCAGGATGACCATCTCGCCGTTGTTCTCGGGTGTGATGCCCACGCCGCTGTCGAGTATGCCCTTCTCGATGTCCTTGATCTGCTTGCGGTCCCAGGGGCGTATGGTGATGGTGCGGGCGTCGGGTGTCGACACGTTGCCCACCTGGTTGAGGGGCACGCTCTGTCCGTAGGCGGTGACGCGTACGCCGTCGAGGATGGCCACGTTGGCCCGGCCGGCGCGCACGCGGGCCAGCTCTTCTTCCAGGTACTTGGATGCCTTCTGCATGCGTGCCTCGGCATCCTTCAGTGTTTGCTTTACGTCTATCATGTGTTTTGCTGATTTATATTTTCCACAAATTTAGGTATTATTTCCAAACGATGCAACTAATTGGCCGAAAAATTACCGCTCGGCCATCACTTCGGCCACCCGGTTGGTCAGGTCGACAAACTGTGCCACGGTGAGCTGCTCGGGCCGCCGGGTCATGATGTCCTGCGCAAAGAACGAGGCGTCGGGCATGCGGTCGGGGCCGAAGAGGGGCTTGAGCGACACGCGCAGCATCTTGCGCCGCTGGTTGAAGGCGGTCTTCACCACGCGGCGGAAGAGGGCTTCGTCGCACCCCAGGTCGGTCGTCGCATTGCGGGTCATGCGTATCACGGCGCTCTTCACCTTGGGCGGCGGGTTGAACACGCCCTCGTCGACGGTGAAGAGGTATTCCACGTCGTACCACGCCTGTATCATCACGCTCAGTATGCCGTAGGCCTTGTTGCCCGGCTGCGAGGCGATGCGCTGCGCCACCTCGCGCTGTATCATGCCTGTGCAGCAGGGAATGAGGGCCTTGTAGTCGAGCATCTTGAAGAAAATCTGCGAGGAGATGTCGTAGGGATAGTTGCCGGTCAGCACAAACGGCCGTCCGCCGAACACCTCGCCGAGGTCCATGCGCAGGAAGTCCTGTGCGAGGATCTTGCCCTCGAGCTTGGGGTAGGTGGCGTGCAGGTAGGCCACGCTCTCGTCGTCTATCTCCACGGCTTTCACCTCGCGGGGCTTCTCCACCAGGTACTGTGTGAGCACCCCCATGCCGGGGCCTATCTCCAGCACGGGTATGTCGGGACAGGCATCCACCGTGTCGGCTATGCGCCGGGCTATGCCGAGGTCGGTAAGGAAATGTTGCCCCAAGTTCTTTTTTGGCCTAACTTTTTTCATCGTTCTCGTTTGAGTGGCGGTGCGCTTGCACCAGGGTTAAGTATCGGTTCGGTATTTTATGGTTGAAAAACCGTCGGCAGGCATGCCTCCCCCCGTCCCTCTATTCGTTAATAGACAATGGTGGACACCTGCTTATTGCGCAAAATTACTAAATTTTATCCGAACCGCCGCCATGCCGCGGCGGATATGTGCGTCGCGCCGCTGCATTTGCCGTCCGTGTGTCGGCGTCACCTGCCGTGCCGGATGCCCAGTCGTACCCTGTCGTGGGGTGGGGCTGACGTTGTGGAAAACAGTTTACAAAGTGCTTCGCAGGAAGGGCCTCGTTCTGTTTCGGGCGCCGGTCGGCTGCAAATACGCCGTCTTTTTGCCGTTTTCGCAAATGCCATACGGTCAGATGGTTACGGCCGTCTGGCCCGTTCTGCGTGGCGCAAAGGCCCGGTGGGCAGCGCGAAAGGTGCCGTTTGGCACTGCCAAATATGCCGTTTGGCGCGGCCGCCGGTACCCTTCGGCACCGCCTTTGCTGCCGATTGGCCGTGCCAAAGACCACCAATGCCCGTCTGCCGCGCCCCTGCGGCCTCTCCGCATCGGCCCCGTACGGCCCGGAGCCCCACCGCATCCGCATGCCGCCCTTCCAGATCGTGCCCTCCGCAGATCCCCGTTTTTTCGGAATTGTCATGACAAACCGCCGTCCCGTCGGTCGTTGTGCCCAGCGTCGCTTCGGGCCGTCCGCAAGTTGCCGTGGGGTGGGGCGCAGCAAATCGCTGTATAGCCTATCCGCTTGTTTGACGCACAGGCCGCAAGCCGACCACCGGCCCTGCAAGTGCCGTGCCTGTCCCCCTCCCCCCTTAGAATTTCCCTTCCCGCTTTTTTCTGTGCCCCTGCCCTATTTCTGCCCGGCTGCGCAGCCTGATGAATTAATTCGGGTTAAAAAAGAAAAGAGTTTCGATAGATTTTATTACCTTTGCACGTTGAAAGAATATATTCGATTAACAAGGACTTATGAACATTTTAGAGTTAAGTGAGCAGGAAATTGGCCGCCGCCAAAGCCTGCAGGAGTTGCGCAACATGGGTATCGACCCATATCCCGCCGCCGAGTTTCCCGTGAACGCCACCAGTGAGGACATCAAGGCTAACTTCAAGGACGACGAGAAACGGGAGGTTACCGTTGCCGGACGACTGATGGGCAAGCGCATCATGGGCAAGGCCTCTTTCGCCGAGCTGCAGGACGGCAAGGGCCGCATACAGCTCTATATCTCACGCGACGACCTGTGCCCTGGCGAGGACAAGGACATATATAATAAGGTATTCAAAAAACTGCTGGATATCGGCGACATCATCGGCGTGAAGGGTTATGCCTTCCGCACGCAGATGGGCGAGATTTCCGTGCATGTGGAAGAGCTCACCGTGCTGAGCAAGAGCCTGAAACCGCTGCCCATCGTGAAGTACAAGGACGGCGTGGCCTACGACAAGTTTGACGACCCCGAGATGCGGGCCCGCCAGCGCTATGTGGACCTCGTGGTCAACGACGGCGTGAAGGATACCTTCGTCAAGCGGGCTACCGTGCTGCGCACCATGCGTGCCTTCTTCGACAAGCACGGATACACCGAGGTGGAAACCCCCATCCTGCAGAACATACCCGGCGGTGCGTCGGCACGCCCCTTCATCACCCATTTCAATGCGCTCGATGTCGACATGTATATGCGCATCGCCACCGAGCTGTACCTGAAGCGCCTCATCGTGGGCGGCTTCGACGGCGTGTACGAGATAGGCAAGAACTTCCGCAACGAGGGAATGGACAAGTACCACAACCCCGAGTTCACCTGTATGGAGCTCTATGTGCCCTATAAGGACTACAACTGGATGATGACGTTCACCGAGCAGCTGCTCGAGACCATCTGCGTGGCCGTGAACGGCACCGATGAGGTGGAGTACCAGGGAAAGACCATCAGCTACAAGGCTCCCTTCAAGCGCATGCCCATCCTCGACGCCATCAAGGAGAAGACCGGCTATGACCTCAACGGACTGAGCGAGGAGGAGATACGAGACATTGCCATCAACAAGCTGAAGATAGAGACCGTGGACGAGACTTCCGGCAAAGGCAAGCTCATCGACGAGATCTTCGGCGAGTGCTGCGAAGGCTCGTTCGTGCAGCCCACGTTCATCACCGACTATCCCGTGGAGATGTCGCCGCTCACCAAGATGCACCGCTCGAAGCCCGGACTGACCGAGCGCTTCGAGCTGATGGTCAACGGCAAGGAGCTGGCCAACGCCTACTCGGAGCTCAACGACCCCATCGATCAGGAACAGCGCTTCGTCGACCAGATGAAACTGGCCGACAAGGGCGACGACGAGGCCATGGTCATCGACCACGACTTCCTGCGCGCCCTGCAGTACGGCATGCCGCCCACCAGCGGCATCGGCATCGGCATTGACCGTCTCGTCATGCTCATGACGGGCAAGGAGAACATACAGGAGGTGATGCCGTTCCCGCAGCTCAAGCCCGAGGCCAAGATACCGCAAAGCTCCGTCAAGGAATGGGGCGCCCTCGGCGTGCCCGAACAGTGGGTCTATGTGCTGCGCAAGGCCGGCTTCAACCTCATATCCGACATCAAGGCGCAGAAGGCACAGGGACTGCAGCAGAAACTGGGCGAGATACACAAGAAGTACAAGCTGGACTACGAAAAGCCGTCGCTCGACGAAATCCAACAGTGGATAGACGGGGCGAAGGCCGGAGAATAAGCTGCACGGGCGGACGGCGGCTGACGCCTTCCGCCATACCGTAAACAGACACCCCGGGCCATGGCTGCAGGAGGTGCTTAGAGCCTTAGAGCTTATGTACAACGTAGGAAAGACTGCTATCATAGGCGGCGGGTCGTGGGCCACGGCCATTGCCAAGATTGTTGTGGGGCATACGCACCACATCGGATGGTATATGCGACGCGACGACCGTATCGAGGATTTCAAGCGGCTGGGCCACAACCCCGCCTACTTGAGGTCGGCCCATTTCGATGTTGACGAAATCCTCTTCTCCTCCGACATCAACAAGATTGTCAAGGAGTACGACACTCTCGTGTTTGTAACGCCGTCTCCCTATCTCAAGAACCATCTGCGCAAGCTGAAGACCAACATACGCGACAAGTTCATCGTCACGGCCATAAAGGGTATCGTGCCCGACGAGAACCTGGTGTGCTCGGAGTATTTCCATCAGGTGTACGATGTGCCGCTGGAAAATCTGGCCTGCATCGGCGGCCCCTCGCATGCCGAGGAGGTGGCGCTCGAAAGACTGAGCTACCTCACCGTGGGCTGCAAGGACCTGAACAAGGCCGAAGCCTTCACCGAGGTGCTGGCTTCCGAGTTCATCAAGACCAAGACCTCGAGCGACGTCATAGGTATCGAATACTCGTCGGTGCTCAAGAACGTCTATGCCATCGCGGCAGGCATCTGCAACGGACTGAAGTATGGCGACAATTTCCAGGCCGTGCTCATGAGCAACGCCGTGCAGGAGATGAACCGGTTCCTTACGGCCGTCCATCCCATACAACGGTCGATCTACGACAGCGTGTATCTGGGCGACCTGCTGGTCACGGGCTACTCCAATTTCTCGCGCAACCGCACTTTCGGCACCATGATAGGCAAGGGCTACTCGGTAAAGACGGCACAGATAGAGATGGAGATGATTGCCGAGGGATATTTCGGAACGAAGTGCATGAAGGAAATCAACCGGCACATGCACGTCAACATGCCCATCCTCGACGCCGTCTACAACATACTTTACGAACGAATCAATCCGCAGATAGAGATCAAGTTATTAACAGATAGTTTCAGATAACAATGGAAAATATCAAATTAGACATTACGAAAGCCGCACCGTTCCTCAACGCAGGGGCTGTGGAAGGCTACGAGCCCAAAGTGAATGAGGCTCAAGAGGCATTGGAAAAAGGTACTTGCCCCGGCAACGATTTCTTGGGATGGCTTCATTTGCCCACCGAGACAACGGCCGAGTTCCTCGACAGCGTGCAGGCCGTGGCCGACACCTTGCGCGAGAAGTGCGAGGTGGTGGTAGTGGCTGGCATCGGCGGTTCGTACCTCGGTGCGCGTGCCGTCATCGAAGCCCTGGGCAACAGCTTTGCCTGGCTGGTGGCCGACAAGAAGAACCCCACCATCCTGTTTGCCGGAAACAATATCGGCGAAGATTATCTGGCCGAACTCACTGCCTACCTCAAGGGCAAGAAGTTCGGTGTCATCAATATCTCCAAGTCGGGCACCACGACCGAGACCGCACTCGCCTTCCGCTTGCTGAAGAAGCAGTGCGAGGACCAGCTGGGCAAGGAAGCTGCCAAGGATGTCATCGTGGCCATCACCGACGCACACAAGGGTGCGGCCCGCGCCGCAGCCGACAAGGAAGGCTACAAGACGTTTGTCATCCCCGACAACGTGGGCGGACGTTTCTCGGTGCTCACTCCGGTAGGCCTGCTGCCCATCGCCGTGGCCGGCTTCGACATCAAGGCACTGGTAGGCGGTGCGCAGGATATGGAGAAAGCCACAGCACCCGGCGTGCCTTATGCCGACAACATCTGCGCTCAGTATGCTGCCGTGCGTCAGGCTCTCTACACGCAGGCCGGCAAGAAAATCGAAATCATTGCCAACTTCCAGCCCAAGCTGCACTTCATGGCCGAGTGGTGGAAGCAGCTCTATGGTGAGAGCGAGGGCAAGGACCACAAGGGCATCTTCCCCGCAGCTTGCGACTTCACCACCGACCTGCACTCTATGGGTCAGTGGATCCAGGACGGCGAACGCACCATCTTTGAGACCGTGCTTTCGGTGGAGCAGCCCAACGAGACCGTGCTCTTCCCCCACGACGACGAGAACCTCGACGGGCTCAACTTCCTGGAGGGCAAGCGTGTCGACGAGGTGAACAAGATGGCCGAGCTGGGCACTAAGCTGGCTCACGTGGACGGCGGTGTGCCCAACATCCGTATCAGCATTCCCAAGCTCAACGAGTACTATATCGGTCAGCTCATCTATTTCTTCGAGAAGGCATGCGGCATCAGTGGACTGCTCGAGGAGGTGAACCCCTTCAACCAGCCGGGTGTGGAGGCTTACAAGAAGAATATGTTCGCCCTTCTCAACAAGCCTGGCTATGAGGCTGAAAGCAAGGCCATTCAGGAGCGCCTTGCTGCCGAGAAATAAGCATACAGCCCATACGGGAGAATGATTTCCGCCATCTGCCGATCTGCTCCCGACAACAACTGCAATCAGAAGAGCCATTTCCAAGGTGAAACGCGGGAATGGCTCTTCTTCAAATGTGCCAATGCCGGACGGCAGGTGCGCCGGACGATGGTCTCCGCGTTCCCTGTCCGTACTTTGGCTACCGCTACAGCCCTTTAACACATGATACAACAAGCTATAAACGAGTATTTCGACGCCCTGCCGTCGTGCGCCGACAGTGCCGATCGGCAATTCAAGGCGGTGCTTTTCGACATGGACGGCGTGCTCTACGACTCCATGCCCCACCACGCCGTGGCCTGGCAGAAAGCCATGGCGCAGTTCGGACTGGCCATGACGGCTGCCGACGCCTACGCCACCGAAGGAGCCCGGGGCATAGACACCATACGCTTCTTTGCCAAGAAACAGAAGGGGAAAGACATTACCGAGCAAGAGGCGCAGCGCATCTACGATGTGAAAACGGCCATCTTCCATGAGATGGGCGATGCCAAAATCTTCGACGGCGTGTACGACCTGATGCGCAGGATTGCGCAGTCGGGACTGCAGATCGGTGTGGTGACCGGGTCGGGACAACGCCCCCTCATACAGCGGCTGCTCACCGATTTCGGCGATTACATCGACGAGCGGCATATCGTTACGGCTTACGACGTGACCCGCGGAAAGCCGAACCCCGACCCCTATCTGACGGGACTGCAGAAGGCCGGCAACCTGAAGCCCTGCGAGGGAATCGTGGTGGAGAACGCGCCGCTGGGTGTGCGTGCTGGGGTTGCAGCCGGATGCTTTACCGTTGCCGTAAACAGCGGTCCTCTGGACGACAGTGCCTTGACGGGCGAAGGGGCGCATGTGCTCGTTCCTTCCATCGCCGACCTGTGTGGCGAGTGGGACGCCTTTTCCGGTTTTGTGCCGGCATCCCGCTGACCGGCAACCCGAAGTGCGGCGATACATCCGTGCAGACTGCCGGTAAACCCCAAATCGCTTTTGCGATCGTGGAACGTTTCTGACAAATCCGCCCTTAAGGTTAAATAACATAAAAGATGATAAAGCAAACAGGGGAGAACGGGCCAAAACCATTACTTTTGCAACGATGAAACGGTTGATTAGTCTGTTTTGGACGTTATTGCCCTCCTTGTTGCTTTCGGCACAAGATGTGAAACGCATAGCCCCTGTGCCCGACAGGCCTGTGCGCCGGTTGGTCGTGGCCGATATGGAGACGCGCGTCCCCATCCGCAAAGCGGTGGTAACGTCCAAAGACGGCTACCGCGACAGCAGCAATTACCGCGGCATTGTGGCCGTACCGAAGGATTTCGACACGCTGCGCATTTACAAGGCGGGATATCTGCCCGCAAAACTTACGATGAAGGAAGTGGGCGATACCACCTTTCTCATTCCCAGCGGGGCATCGCTTCGCGAGGTGACGGTATGGGGAAAGGATGGATCCAACCGCGCCAACGAGAACATGGCCGAAGGATTGAAGCGGGCCATCGGGGAAGGCAAGGCGGCTGCTCCCAAGGGGATTGCCAGTTTTGATTTTGCCAACATGATTGACCGGAGGGGGCGGCGCGACCGCAAACACCTCAAGAAAGTAAAGGAGAGTTTCCGGAAAATGGACCAGCTCGACGAGGACCCTGTGATAAACGCCTACAAGAAAGACCAGGAGAACAAGCGGCTGGCGCACGAGCGGCAACTGGCGGAAGACGAACGCGATGCGGCGATAAGACAGCGGATGGCAGAACAACTGGGAACCGCGGCAACCGACTCCCTTTCCGGGCAGATGCCGGACAGCCTTTCCGGACGTGCCGACTCGCTGGCTGTCCAGGCCGATACGCTCTCTTTGCAAACAGTCGGTGGCATCAGGCATAACGCCCGGCCGCAGTCGGTTGTTTCATCGCAACCATCGACATCCGGCATTGTCGCCCGGCCGCAAGCTGCCGGCAAGGCAGCGGACGATGTCCGCAGACAGCCGGAAAAGACACCTCCTGACGTGCCGAAACTGGTGCGGAAGGAAGAAGGCAAATGATTAAGCAAACAGGGCATGCAACCGCTTGTTGTCCGTGACAACGCCGGTTGCATGCCCTGTTTTTATGGTGCAATCGATAGAGCTTCCCCCTAAACGGTAATCTCGCCCGATCCGTAGCAACGGTGGTGGGCATCGTCGTATATGACGCAGAACTGTCCCGGTGCCACGCCGTGTATCCTGTCGTCGGAAAGGATGCGGTATCTGCCGTTTTCCTCGGGCACAACGGTTGCCGCATGGTGGTCGGGTGTGTGCCTGATTTTGAACGACACGCGCTCCGGCAACCGGGTGATGCCTTCGGTGAGGAAATCGAAGCCGTGTATCACGAACTCCTTCTTGTAGGCATCCTGCGGGTCGTAGCCGTGGCTGACATAGAGTATGTTGTGTGCCACGTCTTTCCTGATGACAAACCAGGGGCCGCCGCCCAACCCCAGGCCTTTCCGCTGGCCGATGGTGTGGAACCACAGTCCCTTGTGTTCGCCGATTTTCTTTCCAGTTTCCAACTCGACCACATCGCCGGGATTTTCGCCGAGGTAGCGCCTTACATACTCGTTGTAGTCGATGTTGCCCAGAAAGCAGATGCCTTGCGAGTCCTTTCGCCTTGCGTTTACAAGGTGTTCGCGTTCGGCAATCTCCCTTACTTCATGCTTCAGGTAATGGCCGATGGGGAAGACGGCCTTCTTGAGTTGCCACTGGTGGATTTGGGCCAGAAAGTCGGTCTGGTCTTTCACGGGGTCGGGACTGGTGGTAAGCCATTTGCGCCCGTCTATCCATTCGGTCTGCGCATAGTGCCCGGTGGCAATGAGGTCGTAGTCGTGCCCCGCCTTCTCGTCGAAGGCCCCGAACTTGATGAGCCGGTTGCACATCACATCGGGATTGGGGGTAAATCCGGCCTTCACCTTCTCCATGGTGTACCGTGTCACCTGATTCCAGTATTCCTTGTGGCAGTCCACCACCTGCAACCTGCAGCCGTACTTGGCTGCCACGGTGGTGGCCATCTCCAGGTCTTCCTCGGAGCTGCAGTCCCACTCCTCTTTCTCTTCGGGTCCTATCTTGATGTAGAAGCAGTCGGGGTGCAGCCCATGGCGTGCCAGTTCGTACACCACCACGCTGCTGTCCACGCCTCCCGAGAGGAGCACGGCTATGCGCTTGTCTTTTATCTCGTCTATGTTCATTTGCAGAAAGATGCCGCCGGTGCAGGCCGGTGCTTACAGTTTCTTGAGGTCCACCATGTCGTGGTGACGCATGTGGCGTTCCTCCACGAGCTTCAGCAGTTTCATCTTGCGCTTGGGCTGTATCAGGCGGCGTACGAAGATGTTGGGAATGGCCACACCGAGAGCGATGAACAGGATGGTGAGCGAAGCCTTGATGGCCCAGTTGAAGGCGAACGTAAGCTCGCCGACCACGCCGTCCATCTGTATGAAGCCGAACAGGGCGCGGTACATCATCACGCCCGGAATCATGGGTATGACCGACGGGATGGCGATTATCTGGTGCGGCACATGGTGCCAGTGCTGCGATTTGGTGGCGATGAGGCTGGCTATGCACGAGCCTACGAACGACCCGATGATGATGCCCTGGTCGAGGCCGATGTTGCCGTTGGAGGGGCCGAGGTTCACGAAGTTGCGCGTGCAGACGGCGATGATGCCCGTTATGGCGAGCACGGGCATGATGCGCTTGGGCGTGTTGTAGATGGTGGCAAAGCCCATGGACGAGATGGCCGCCGCAATGGCGTAGTTCACGAACGTGTTGTGCGGTGTCATGCTCAGGTCCTTCACGAAGTTGTCGATGCCGCATATCTGTATGGCAAGCACGATGCCGAACGACATGGCAATGATGGTCATCAGCGTGATGACCGCCCTCGTGATGCCCACCTGCACATAGTCGCTCACCATGTCGCTCACGAAGTTGATGAGCGGTACGCCGGGCACGATGAACAGGGTGCAGGCCATGAGCGGATGGTAGGGTGTGTTGGAGTGCATGAAGTCGGGCAGTGCGCCGGCGATGGCCGGCTCGAGCGACAGGAACGTGGTGAGCCATCCGATCAGCGTGGCGAAGAAGGCGCAGACGGCGATGTTCACGTATCCGTTCCAGTGCAGCTTGCCCAGATACATCTTCAGGCGGAAACCCAGGATGGCGGGGATGGATGCATAGAAGAAGGCGGGCCAGTCGCAGCCGAACTGCACGCAGAAGCCGCCGCAGGCAAAACCGGCCGCCACGGCAATCATCCACGGCGAGTACTGTTTGTGCACATGGTTGAGCGCGGTCAGTTCCTCCTCGTACTTGTCGAGGCTCCAGTCTTCCTTGATGGCCGCCCAGAGCATTTTGCTGACTTTCGATATGACGGTGAACTCCACGCAGTGGCTGTCTATGCGCTGGTATTTGGAGAACGAGTGGGTCTCGTCGCTGAGGTTCACCATGATGATGTTGAACCCGAGGTGTATGTGGATATACTCGTGGGGCAACCCGAGGTAAGCCTCGCATCTGTGCAGGTTGCGCATGATGCGTGCGCAGTCGGCATTGCTTGCCATGAGCAGGCAGCCGGTGCGCACCAGCAGGTCGAGCTTGCGGCGCAGCAGCTGCACGTCGGCGCCTTCTTCGGCTTCGTGCTGTTGCTTGCCCACGATCAGTTCCTCTTGTTTGATCTGTTCTTCAAACGACATTTCGTTGTTCTTTTTCTTCATGTAATGATAGTGGTGTGGGAATGGAAGGATGTGTTCGGGTTCGTCTTAGGCCAGGAAGAGCATCACCAGAATCTGTATCGAGATGATGCGCAGGAACATGGCGAATGGGTAGACGGTGGCGTAGCTCACGGCCGGCTGGTCGCTGTCGGTGAGCGTGTTGGAGTAGGCCAGCGCCGGCGGGTTGGTGTTACCGCCCGACAACACACCCATCAGCGTGTAGTAGTTGAGGTGGAAGAACTTGCGCCCGATGATGCCGCCGATGATGACGGGCACCATGGTGATGATGATGCCGTAGGCAAACCATGTCAGTCCCTGCATGTTGAGCAGTGTGCTGACGATGCCGTGTCCGGCCCCCAGTCCGACGCATGCCAGGAATATGGTGATGCCCATCTCGCGGAGCATCATGTTGGCCGAAATGGTGTTGTAGGTGACGAGGTGGTAGCGCGGGCCGAAATAGCCCATGAGAATGGCCACGATGAACGGTCCGCCGGCCAGTCCCAGCTTGACGGGCTGCGGCATGCCGGGTATGGGCAGCGGGATGTTGGCCACGAGGCATCCCAGCGCGATGCCGAGGAAGATGGGTATGAGGTTGGGGTAGTTGAGGCGTTTGAGCGAGTTGCCGAGCATCTTGCTCACCTTGCCGATGGCCAGTTCGGACCCCACGACGGTCAGGCGGTCGCCGAGCTGCAGGCGCAGGCCGGGGTGTGCCACGAGGTCCACTCCCGACCGGTTCACGCGTGTTACGGTGGCGTCGAAGTTGTCGCCGAGGTTGAGCTGGCTGAGTGTCTTGCCGTTCATCTCGGGCTTGGTGACCAGCACGCGGCGGCTTACGAACTCTTTCTCGTAGGGTGTCCAGTCCACGCTGGCGGGAGTGCCGATGAGGGCCGTGATGGCGTCCATGTCCTTGGGCGCAGCCACGAGGAGAATCTTGTCGTGCAGCCGGAGCTTTGTGGCGCCGTTGACGAGCTGGTTGTGGCTTTCGTCCTCGTGCTGTATGATGCGCGAGATGACAAAGCGGCGCTCAGCGATATGGCGCAGTTCTTTCACGCTTTGCCCGTCGATGCGGGGGTTGGTCACCTCCAGTGTGAAGCTCCTGACGGTGAGCTGCTCCAGGTGTCCCAGTCCGCGTTCGGCCTGTTGCTCCTCGGCCGTAGGCTTGATTCGCAGTATGTAGCGCAGCAGGATGAAGGCCAGGATTACGCCGACCACACCCATGGGGTAGGCCACGGCATAGCCCATGGCGATGTCGGGTGCGTCAACGCCGGTCATGCTGAAATAGGTCTGCTGTGCGGCGCCCAGTCCGGGTGTGTTGGTGACGGCACCCGAGAATATGCCCACAAGGGCGGTGATGGGTGTGCTGGTAGTGTAGGAGATGACGACGGCCACCGCGATGCTTGTCAGGATGGTGATGAGCGTGAGCATGTTGAGTGCCAGTCCGCCCTTCTTGAAAGACGAGAAGAAGCCGGGACCCACCGACAGTCCGATGGAGTAGACGAAGAGCACGAGGCCGAACTCGCGCAGGAAGTGCAGCAGCGGCTCGTTGAGATTCATGCTGAAATAGCCGAATATCACGCCGATGAGCAGGATCCAGGTCAGTCCGAGCGATACGTTGCGTACTTTCAGTTTGCCGAGTATCAGACCCAGCGAAATGACCAATGACAGAATGAAGATAGAATGGGATACTCCGCCTCCCCAGTACTGGGAAGAGCCCCAAAACAAATTGTTCAGCAATTCCATGGTTATCGAAAACTAATCCTTTGCGTATTTTGGTGCAAAGTTACAAAGTTTTTCCGAACCAGCCAACGGAAAACCCCGGCTCGTGTTGCGGATTTGGCATTTGCGCTTGTGTGACCGTCGGCAACGGGGAGCAAGGCCGCAGGAAAAGGCGAACGGCACATGCAGGAAGGTGGGGTGTTCAAAATTCGAATCAAATATGCATCGTTTGTGCAGTTTTTGCCCCTATAGGGGCATGTGTCCAATACGAACCTGTTTGTAAGAACCCAAATGCCTTATATACCGCATATTCGTTCCTGTTTTGTGTATTTTCTCGTTCGCATATAAAATTGATTCTGAACACCTTACCTTCCGGGACTTTGCAGCGTGCATCCGGCGCCGTGCCGTGCGCCGGACTTACAGCTTGATGAATATGCGCCGTTTCCACAACGGGTAGCCCAGCAGGGCCATGGCGGTCACGAACAGCAGGCTATAGGCCACGCTGGCCCACGGCGCGCTGGCGATGAGCCGGTGCAGCAGCCCGTAGGCCGCGTCGTTCAGCCCGGTGGCCGACAGGGCGATGGCCACGATGTCGGAAACCACATAGAGGTAAAGGGGGTTGGTGCCGAAGACGAGTGCCAGCCGGCCGGCGGCCTTCGATATCTTCCATTTGCGTGCCGTGGGGTACACGTCGACCAGCGCGATGAGCGCGCCTTGCAGCATGGCGGCCAGCGCGCAGGTCATGAGCGCGTAGCTGGGGCTCCACACCCGCTTGTTTAGGCTGATGAAACCGCAGACGAGTGCGGCTGCCACGAGGAGCAGTCCGCCGCTGTCGGCAAACGTGCGCTGGGCGTGGCGTGCGGTATCGTCGTGCTTCCGGCCGAAGGCCAAGGCGGCTATGATGAAGCCGATGAGGGTATTGCAGGTGGCCGCCAGGGTGGAGAACAGTCCCTCCGGGTCGACGGGCGACTTCTGGTACAGGTGCGTGGGGCCGAGCACGGCCTGGTCGATGCGTGCCAGGCAGTTGGTGGCCGCGTCGTAGTCGAAGCCGCCGTGTGCGAGCAGCATGTAGCCGTGCAGCACAAGGAAGAATGCCGCCACCGCTGCCAGGCCGCCGGTCAGCACCCGGCGGTTGCCGCAGGCGCGTGCCGCCGAAGCGCAGCCGAGCGCCAGGAAGGCGGTGAGGCCGTAGCAGAGGGCTATGCGCTGCATGACACCCAGTACGCGGAGGTGTTCCCAGTCGAACGGCCGTCCCTTGCTTGCCATGCTGAGCCAGTTGATGGCCAGGCCGATGGCAAAGAGCAGCACGGTGCGCTTCACGATCTTGCGCACGAGCGGCACCGACCATCTGAACCCGTATTTCTTCAGGCTGAGGAAGGAGGCCACGCCCATGATGAAGAGGAAGAAGGGGAACACCATGTCGGCCAGTGTCATGCCGTTCCACTGGGCATGCCCCAGCATGGGGAAGATGTCGTCGCCGGCACCGTTGTTCACAAATATCATCAGCATCACGGTCAGTCCCCTGAGGATGTCGAGACTGGCCAGCCGCCCCTGCTTGCGGGGTGCGGCGGCCGTTGCGGCGGCGTTGCCGCCCTGGGTAGTAAGGGAAGAGTCGTTCATGGCATCAGCGGTTGAGGAAACGTATGGCCTCCTGCGCCACGTCGGCCGGCTGGCCTTCGGGCTGTGGCGAGTAGGGGTTGTGCTGCAGTGTCCAGGGCTCCTCGATGGCATACCAGTCGATGTCTACATCCTGCTCCAGTGCCAGCTTGAAGAGCTCGTCGGTGGTCATGCCCTTGTACTTGCCGCTGCCCAGTTTCTCGATGTCGGGTTTCCGCTTGGCCTCCATCTGCTTGGCGAGCTCGTCGAAATAGGTTTTCCACCTTATATAATAGAAGTCCTTGAGGATGCCCTGCCACTCCTTGTGGGCGTAGTCGCGCAGTCCGCCCTGGTCGGCGCAGTAGCGGTTGCCCCATGTGGTGATCTGCACGCGCGCGTTCCATTCGTACTGGTCTTTCTCGGCAGCGGTGTTGCCCAGGCTGCGGGCCTGTGTGGTCCAGTGGCCCAGTCGGAACTCGCTGCGCGTGCCCAGCAGCTTGTCCTGCAGGAGCAGCATGTCGAGGAACCGCTTGCTGTCGGCGGCGAAGGCCTCGGGACGGAACGACTTGTAGTCGGCCATGGTCTGTTCGTACTGCACGCGGCCCTGGTCGGCCATGGCCTGCCGCACGATGTCGACCAGGTCGTACTCGTAGTTGTTGTTGCCGCGGTACTTGTCGGCCACGCTGGCAAAGAGCGTGGCGGCACGCAGTATGTCGTCGGGGTTATAGTAGTTGGACATCTTCGACCAGCTCGACACCTGGAAGTTGTTGGCTGAGGGGCGCCCGCAGAAGATGCTCTCGTGGGGCCCTTGCTGGTTGTTGCCCATGGGGCAGTTGTAGATGGTGGCCCCCAGTATCTGCCATGCCTGCTGCAGGGCAGGGTCGTCGGTGCCGTAGCGAGCGCGCACGTATCCGCGCAGCCATTCCTCCTTGCCGAACTTGTCGGGCCGCCAGGGTAGCTCGCTCATCATCTCGAACATCACGGGGTTGTTCTCCGACCCCTCCATCGTGAAGCCGATGCCCTTGAGGTGTGCGGCCTTGGGGTTGGTCTTGGTCTGGTAGAAATTGTTGAGCATTTGGTCCATGCGCCCGTGCAGTCCCACGTTGGCGCCGAAGTTCTCGAGCAGGCAGGTCAGCCACTGGTGGTGGCCGTAGCCCTCGTCGTTCTGGAAGATGGAGGCGATGCCCCACTTGGGCCGGCACTCGGAAAAGAGGTCGAGCACGAGCAGGTCGCCCTGGGGCAGGTTGCGTATGAGAGCCTCGCGCGGGTTCTCGTTCCATCCCTGTATGACCCATACGGCCTTGGGGTTGACGGTTTTCATCTCGCGCATGATGCTCTTGCCCGACGCGTCGAGGTCCACGCCCTGCACGTTGCCGCCCTCATGGAAGGGGTCCATCGAGTAGTAGTTGGCCTTGCCGTAGAGCTTGGTCAGCTCCTCGTAGTAGAGCGAGGCTATCTCGTGGAACCGGCTGTCGGTGGGCTGCAGGAAGGTGGGTCGCACATATCCGTTCCAGCTGCCGCCGTCGGCCACGTTCACGCCGAGCTTCTCGCGTGCGTTGCTGGGCAGCATGCCGCTATATCCGGGCAGCACGGGCTGCATGCCCCATTCTTTCATGCGCTTGAGTATCTGCTTCTGCAGTTTTTCCTGTTGGGTGTACCACGAGTCGGGCAGGGGACCGCCCCATCCTTCCAGGTTGTTCATCTCCCACCAGGCCAGGAAGGCCGGGCCCGCAATGAAGCGCCCCACCTCGTCGTCGGTGTAGCCCAGCCGCCGCAGCAGGTTGCGCCACACGCACTCCTCGCCGACCACGGCCAGCGGCAGGTTCACGCCGTGCAGTGCCATCCAGTCTATCTCGGTCTGCCACCGTGCCCAGTCCCAGAAGGCCATGGAGTAGGAGAAGGTGCAGTAGTTGAAGTCGTAGCGCAGTTTCAGGTCGGTCTCGCGGCGTTCGGTCTTCTGCGGCAGGGGCAGCTTGGCCGGCAGCTTGGCCTTCATGCCGTTCCACGACAGGTGCACGCCGGCATAGTATTTCAGGTACCAGTTCAGTCCCGAGGCGATGTTCACCCACGTGTTTCCCTTGATGCACGGCTTGCCGTTGCTGGCCGAAATCTCAAAAAAGTCGCGGTCTTGTTTCACCAGTTCGGTCTTTACCTTGCGCGATGCGCCCGGGTCGATGCGTTCCAGCAGACCGTCCACGGGGTTAGCCTCCGTGCCGAGGGCCAGCAGGCAGAATAGGGTTAATAGCAGTGTTCTCATTATCTGTTTGATTGATGTTTCGGTGCGGTGCGTCCGAGCCGGTGGCTGCGCCCCTGCTTATATGTTGCAAAGATAAAGCAAACGGCGGTCAATGCAAAACAAAAGCCGCATTACTTTTCGGTTGCGTCCGTAAATTTTGAAACATGTTGTGGACATCCGGCCTGTATGGGCAATACCCTGGAAGGTAGGGGGCGCATAATTAAGCTGTATTGTGCGTTTAATTATGCGCCCCCTACAGGGGCGACGAAAAAGACGAACCGTTAAACGTAGGGCGACCCCTACGCTATAATCTGTGCCCCCTTCAGGGGCCTGCTTTGTGTGTGATGCCCCTATAGGGGGCGCATAATTCAAGCACGCCCTATACTGGTGTTGCCTTGCCGGTTACCGACGAAACGTGCTTGTATAAATATTTACAAACACCTCTTCGTGAAGGCCCTCGCCGCAAAACAACGGGCTTCCGGCTGCAAATACGCCCTGTTTTTCGGTTTTCTTCAACCGGCTGACTTATAGGATGTTGTGCCGTTTGTGCCTTCGTCTGCCCTCGGAAGACGAAGGCCGGCAGTGGCAAACCTACCTTACGCCGCCGGCAAACCTGCCTTACGGCAGTGCCATAGGTGCCTTACGGCAGTGCCATAGGTGCTCACCGACGTTCCGGAATGTGCCGTTTCGCATGCCGGAATGTGCCCGAAGGCACCCTTTTCCGGCTTGTCAGGGGCAACCCGGCGGCCCGTCCGTGTGCTTGTTCCGCCTGTTGGCCGCCTGCCGCGCCCTATTTGGAGTGTCGGTAGAGTGCCGGAAATTGGCAAAAAATCACGACAAACGCGTGCGCTTGCCGCCGTCGTGTGCGGTTGCCGGGGTGGACAATGACCGCAACAAAGCTATACAGGAACCCGGCCGGATTTGGCCCCCGTAGGGGGGCGCATAATAAAGGATAGGGGGTTACCCCTATCTCCATAAGCACTACAAAATCATTGTCCCTGTAGGGGACGCATACTTAACCGCATACGGCGTTGAACTCTGCGCCCCCTGCAGGGGCAACGCAACAGAGGATAACCGGGTGCCGCCTCCGCCGCCCAGGCACCGTTTTTCGCGTGCCGGCACAGTGCAGAGCGATTTTTTCGTGCGAAACCTTTGTTTTGTTTGAAAGAATTGCTACCTTTGCACATGAAAGGAAACCAATGGCTCCGTAGCTCAGTTGAATAGAGCATCAGATTCCGGTTCTGAGTGTCGCGGGTTTGAGTCCCGCCGGAGTCACTACAATCACAACCGTAGCAATTATGGACATTGCCCAACGTTTTATTAATTATACCAAGTTCGACACCCAGTCGGCCGAAGATTCGCCGACGGTGCCCAGCACTTCCAAACAACTTATTTTTGCCAAATACCTGAAAGACGAGCTTGAGGACGAAGGTCTCAAGGACGTCGAGATGGACGATATGGGATACATCTATGCCACGCTGCCCGGCAACGTGGGCAAGGACGTGCCCACCATCGGCTTCATATCCCACTACGACACGGCACTCGATGCCAGCGGAGCCAACATCAAGGCACGCGTGGTGACCAACTACGACGGGGGCGACATAGAGCTCTCGCCGGGCATCGTCTCGTCGCCCAGGAAATTCCCCGAGCTGCTGGCGCACAAGGGCGAGGACCTCATCGTGACCGACGGCACCACACTGCTCGGCGCCGACGACAAGGCCGGCATAGCCGAAATCGTACAGGCCATGTGCTATCTGCGCGACCACAGCGAGATAAAGCACGGCGACATACGCGTGGCCTTCAACCCCGACGAGGAGATCGGCATGGGCGCACACCACTTCGACGTGGAGAAATTCGGCTGCCAGTGGGCCTACACCATGGACGGCGGCGACCTCGGCGACCTGGAATACGAGAACTTCAACGCTGCTGCGGCCAAGGTGACCATCAAGGGCGTCAGCGTGCACACCGGATACGCCAAGGACAAGATGGTGAACGCCTCGCGGTTGGCATGCGAGTTCAACGCATACATACCCGAAACCGACATTCCCGAGACCACCGAGGGCTACCAGGGCTTCTACCACCTGCTCGGCATAGACAGCCACTGCGAGGAAGCCAAGCTCAGCTACATCATACGCGACCACGACCGCAAGCGCTTCGAGCAGCGCAAGGACTTCATGGAGAACATCGCACGGCAGATGAACGAAAAGTACGGCGAAGGCACCGTCAGCGTGGAGCTGAAAGACCAGTACTACAACATGAAGGAGAAGATAGACCCCAACATGTATGTCATCGACATTGTGCTCAAGGCCATGCAGGAGAGCGGCGTCACGCCCAAGGTGGAGCCTATACGCGGCGGCACCGACGGCGCACAGCTGTCTTTCCGCGGATTGCCCTGCCCCAACATCTTTGCCGGCGGCGTCAACTTCCACGGACCCTATGAGTTCGTGTCCATACAGGTTATGGAGAAGGCCGTGAAGGTAATCACAAAGATCTGCGAAATCACAGGTACTTACAACGACTGACGGGCACCGGCCGTGCCGGCAACAGTCATATCCGGGAGGGGCGCATCAAGGGGTGTGCCCCTCCCGTGTTTTTCAGGCAAGGCCAGCGCCCCGGCCTGCCGACAACCGCTAAAACTTATCGCTTATGGCAGAACTTCCCAACCTCGTCAAGGACTTGGCACTCATCCTGGTGGTGGCCGGCGTGGTCACCCTGCTTTTCAAGCGGCTCAAACAGCCGCTGGTGTTGGGCTACATCGTGGCCGGCTTCCTGGTGTCGCCCCACATGCCCTACACCATGTCGGTGGTCGACAAGGCCGACATACAGACCTGGGCCGACATCGGCGTCATGTTCCTGCTCTTCGCCCTCGGCCTCGAGTTCTCGTTCAAGAAAATCCTGAAGATGGGCATGGCACCCGTCATAGCCGCCGTCTGCATCGTGTTCTTCATGCTCATGGCGGGCATGGGCGTGGGCTATGCCTTCGGGTGGGCACGCATGGACTGCATCTTCCTCGGCGGCATGGTGGCCATGTCGTCCACAACCATCATCTACAAGGCGTTCGACGACATGGGCCTCCTGCAGCAGTCGTTTGCAAGGCTGGTCATGAGCGTGCTCATCCTCGAGGACATCCTGGCCATCGTGATGATGGTGATGCTCTCGGCCATTGCCAGCGGCAGCAACCCCGACGGCGGGCAGATGCTCGGGTCGCTGGTGCGCATCGGCTTCTTCCTGGTGCTGTGGTTCGTGGTGGGCCTCTATGCCGTGCCCACGTTCCTCAGGGTCACGCGCAAGCTCATGACCGACGAGACGCTGGTCGTCGTGGCCCTCGGCCTGTGCTGTGCCATGGCCTGGGTCTCCACGGCCGTGGGCTTCAGCTCGGCGTTCGGCGCGTTTGTCATGGGCAGCGTCATGGCCGAAACGGTCGATGTGGAGCGCATCGAGCGCGTGGTCGAACCGGTGAAGAACCTCTTCGGCGCCGTGTTCTTCGTGTCGGTGGGCATGCTCGTCGACCCCGGCGTGCTGGTGACCTATGCCCTGCCCATCGTGGTGCTGGTGATGGCCATACTGGCCGGACAGGCCGTGCTGGGCACTCTGAGCTACATGCTCAGCGGACAGCCGCTGCGCACAGCCATGCGCTGCGGCTTCTCCATGGCGCAGGTGGGCGAGTTTGCGTTCATCATCGCCTCGCTCGGCATGTCGCTCCATGTCATCAGCGAGTTTGTCTACCCGGTCATCGTGGCCGTGAGTGTCATCACCACCTTCCTTACACCTTATATGATTAGGGCAGCCGAGCCGGCATTCCGCCTGGTGGAGCGGCGGCTGCCGCGCAAGTGGCACCGCCGCCTCGAGCACATGGGAACGGCACACCAGTCAACGCCCGTGGAGCAGAGCCTGTGGAAAAGGCTGTTCAGGAAGATGGGTGTCAACACGCTGGTCTACACCATCCTCTGTGTGGCCGTAACAGCCATCATGCTCACCTTTGTGCTGCAGTTCGTGCGGCATCTGCTGCCCCACTGGTGGGCCAACGGCGTCACGGGCGTGCTCACCGTGCTCTGCCTGTCGCCCTTCATGCGGGCCCTGGTCATGAAGAACAACCATAGCGAGGAGTTCCACACCCTGTGGAGCGAAAGCCGCCTCAACCGCTTCCCCCTCATCTTCACCGTTCTGGCAAGGGCTGCCATTGCCGCGTCGATACTGTTCTACATCTGCAACTATCTGGCCCGCTTCGCCAATGCGGTGGTCATCACGCTGGCCGTGGTCATCATCGTGTTCATGGGGCTCTCGCGCAAACTGAAGAAGCAGAGCATCACCATGGAGCGGCGCTTCGTGCAGAACCTCCATTCGCGCGACATTGCGGCGCAGGTAAGCGGCAAGCGGCGGCCGCTGTTCGAGGGGAAACTGATAGACCGCGACATACACATCGGCGAATTCGACATCCCGGAGGACTCGATGTGGGCGGGAAAGACACTGGCCAAACTCAGGTTTGCCACACGTTTCGGCGTGCATGTCAGCAGCGTGCTCCGCGGCAACCAGCGCATCAACATACCCGGAGGCAATGCCATCGTGTTCCCCGGCGACAGGCTGCAGGTCATCGGCAACGACGAACAGCTGCAGGCTTTCGGCAAAGCGCTGAAAGCAGACCTGGTGCCCGACGACCCGCGCATCGAGGAACGCGAGATGAAACTGCAGAAGATGATGCTCTCGGCACGCTGCCCGTTCATCGGCAAGTCGCTGTCGGAAAGCGGCATCCGAAGCAAGTACAACTGCATGCTGGTGGGCCTCGAGGGCGGACAGCACTACCTGACCAGCATCGACCCGGCGAGAAAGTTCGAGCAGGGCGACATCATCTGGGTGGTGGGCGAACGCCAGTCCATCATGCAGCTTGTGGCCGCCAACTGACCGTTGCATAAATGCCGCACCCCGATACCTGCAGACGGCAGGTATCGGGGTGCGGCATTTATGCGGCCCGGCGCTTTTCCGCTCAGTACCACTGCACCGCGTTGCTGTAGCCGCTGCGCTTGTCGTATTTCAGCGCATCGGTCAATGTGGCGGCATTGCAGCGGAACGAGAAATTGTAGCTCGTGTAGGGGGCCAGCACCACCGAGCAGCTCATGTTGAAGCAGTGGAGGTCGCGCTGCAGCGATGCAGTGGTCATGCTGATTGATTTGTTCTCGAAATCGTAGCCGCTCGAGAAGCTGATGTTCCAGCCGTCGCTGATGCGCAGGTTACCGCTGAAGTTCAGCGTCTGGGTGAAACGGTAGGGATAGCGCATCGTCTTCTTGTTGAACTTGGCCTCGCGGGTGTCCTCGCGCATGGTCACGCCGTAGCCGATGGTCAGCGACCAGGGCATGGAGAACGTCATGTAGCCGTCCTCGTCGGTCTCGGCCTTGCCGCCGCTCTTGCCGCGCTTGGCTCCTTGCTGGCCCTTTATCATGTCCTCGTCCACATTGCTTTCTATGTCGGTGTCGCGGCCTTCGCTGTCTTCGCCGTTGTCTTTGCCGTCCTTCTTGTCGTCGCCTCCGCCGAACCATTTCTTCAGTTGCTCGGGGTTGAGGGTGAACGAGAAGTTCTGCGACATGCCCTGGAAGCGGCCGAAGCGTCCGCGGCCCCATTCGGTGTGGTTGCCGACGTACGGACGGCCGTTGTCGTCGAGCTCGTAGGCGTAGGTGGCAAACACCGCATTCAGGTTGAAGGTATAGCTCTTCCACCATTTCAGGCGCAGGCGCATCGACAGGTCGCTCCAGCGGTGCGTGGCGGCCGCCATGTTGTACGACATCGAGGCGCCCAGCTCGTCGATGATGCTGATCTTCCGGTAGCCCGTGCTGTCCTTGTCGGTCTTGACCTTCATCTCCACGTTGTTGCTCACGTCCCACGAGATGCTTCCCGTGCGTCCCTTGCCTGGCACGCCGTAGAGGGCGTTGCTGTAGGGCGAGTATTCCACCAGCGAGACGTTGCCGTCGGCGTCGGTCTTCTGGTAGGTGTCGTAGTAGCCGTAGCGCGCCGACCCGAAGTTGGGCGCATAGCTGAAGCTGACCTGCGGCGTGAACACATGGCGTATCTGCCAGGGATGCTTCTTGAACAAGCGCGGACTTCCGGTATACATGCCGTAAAGTTTGGTGCTTGCCGAGAGGCTCAGGTTCCAGTTGTACACGTTGTGGAAGCCGTAGGTCGTGTCGGCCACTTCCACTTGGCGCGCCTTGTCCCACGAACGCTTTACCTTGTTCGTGTACATGCGGTCGGTGAAATTGAACGAGGGCGTGACGTTCAGGTAGTTGAACAGGGTGAAGTTGGCGTTGACCGGTATGCTGTGCTGCATGCCGTTGCGCCAGTCCTTGATGAGGTTGGAGTGCATCAGCTTGTCCTCCTTCGTGCTGATGGAGTTGCTCAGGTGGCCGGTGTAGCTCAGCGATATTTTCTCGTACCAGCGCTCGTCGCCCACCATGTGCTTGCGGCGGAAGGGATAGAAGCGGCTCACGCTGATGTTCAGGTCGGGTAAGGTCATCGCAATCGACGAGTCGCGCATGTTCTGCGAGAGGTTGGCCGAACTGCTCAGCGACAGTCCGAGGCTCGAGAACGTGGTGCTCCAGCTTACCGAAGAGGTGCGGGTCGACTGGGTGATCGACTGCGGATTGTACATGCTCGTCAGGTTGTTGCGCTCATAGCTCGTCGATGCAAAGTTGACGCTGGCCGACAAGGTGCTGTACGGGTTGGCCTTGGAGTCCTGGCGGTGGCTCCACTGTATCTTGAAACTTTCCTGTTCCTGGAAGTCGGGCATGCCCTTGTCGCCGGTCTTGGTGTCCTGGTAACTGAAATAGAACGAACCGCTGTACTTGTAGCGTTTGCGGTAATTGCTGGCCGCAGAGATGCCCCACGATCCCTTGGTGTATATCTCGCCCAGCAGCTTCAGGTCCCACTTGTCGCTGATGGCAAAGTAATATCCGCCGTCGCGCAGGTAGAAACCGCGGCTGTTCTCGTCGCCGTAGGTGGGCATGATGAGGCCGCTGGAGTAGCTCTTCGTGAAGGGGAAGAAACCGTAGGGGATGGCCAGCGGCAGCGGAACGTCGGCCACCACCAGGTAGGCCGGCCCGAAAATGGCATCCTTGCCGGGGCGTACCTTGGCGCGCGAGAGGGCGATGTAGAAGTCGGGATGCTCGGCATCGCAAGTCGTGTAGCGTCCGTGGGCCAGGTATATGTCGCCGTTGTCGTTGCGTTTCGACACCTCGCTGGTCAGGAAACCGTCCTGCTGCTGGGTGTAGGCGTGGCGCACGAGACCTTTCTTTGTCTTGAAGTTGAAGGCCATGGTGTCGGTGTCGTAGGTGTCCTGGCCCATGGTGAAGACGGGTTTGCCCTTGATTCCGCCCTCGGCAGTCGAGTCGGGCGAGCCTGTGGCGTGGACGAGGCTGCTGTCGAGGCTCATGTATATCTTGTCGCTCTTGAGGTTCATGTTCTCGTAGTCGACGTTCGACGAACCGTAGAGGTGGGCGGTGTTGGTGGCGGCGTCATAGACCAGCGAGTCCTGCGCCTCGTAGACCACGGGCGCGTCGATGCCGTTCTTCTTCTGCCTGTTGAGCGAATCGAGGTGGATGGAGTCGTCTACGGCCTTGTTGTGGCGGTAGATGGCCAGCTCGAGGGAGTCCATCTTTGTGGTGTCTGCGGACGTAAGGATGGAGTCGGAAACGTCGGTCGAGTCGGCAGTGGCAGACTTGTGGCGCTTCCGGGATTGGGGCACAGAACTGTTGGCCATGACGAAAGCCACGGCGAAAAGCAGTAATGCAATGAATGATTTCGTCCTCATGAAACTGTGGAATATCCCTTTTAGAAAAAGGGGACATGTCTTTCCGAACCTCGCAGGCGTGTCCCCATTGAACTGCAAAATTACGCAATAATAAGGGAATAAGGCATGTTTTTCTTAATTTTAACTATCCTTCGAACAGCTTTTCCCATGCCTGGAAACGGGCCAAGCCATCCGTTCCGAACTTGGCCAGGCTTTTTTCGGCTTGCGCGGGTGTCTTTTCTTTTTGCAGGTTCGACTTGCTGTAGAACTTGTCTGCGTAGCAAATCACTTTTTCTTCGAGTGTTTCCGGCAGGAAATCCCGGTGGGGCAGGGGAAGGCCTTGGCTGGCAATGTCGTGCAGCGACAGGCCGGCTCCGGTGTGCCGTTCGCATACGCGGGCATGCCGTTCGTATCCTTCGCTGCGCAACAGTTCGGCCCCGATGCGCCCGTGGCAGATGTAGGGCTCGGTGCCCAGGCAGGCGATGCCCGGCGCGTCGCAGCGGAAGATGCCTATGTCGTGCAGCATGGCCGCTTCCTCGACAAACTGCCGGTCCAGGCCCAGTTCAGGGTGGGCGTCGCAGATGCGCAGTGCCCGGTCGGCCACCTGGCGGCTGTGCCGAATCAAAATATCCCGAAGCCTGTTGGCCTCGGGATAATATTTGTCGATGATGGTCTGGTAATCCATATCTCCGAAAGGTCGCTGACGGGCTTAGTCCCTCTGTATGTATGCCAGAACGGTTCCCTTCTGGACCTTCGACCCTTGCTTGGCGTTGATCTCGACGAGCTTGCCGCCCAGAGCGGCTTTCACCTCGACGAATTCGCCCCACGGTGCCTGGATCCAGCAGAAGGTGTCGCCTTCCTTGTACTCCTTGCCGATGAAAGGCTCGATGGCGGGTGCGGCCTCGCCTTCGCCCTGGAACTCCCAGAAGACCTGTCCCTTTACGGGAGCCACGACAGCGTCGGCCTTGGCGTGCTTGAAGGCGGCAGCCTCCTCGGGCGAGACTGTGGCGCCGAGCTGTGCGTCCTTGGCTTTCTGCAGGTCGGCCAGCATGTTCTTCTTGGCCTGTCCGCTCTTGTAGTTGCGGTACTGTTCGGGGTGCATGGCCAGTTCGAACAGTTCTTCGTTGTCCTGTCCGTATTCCCAGCCGTTTTCGTCCATCTCCTTCTTGAAGTCGTCGAGTGCGTTGGCGAGCAGCGTGTGCGGGTCGGCATCGGTGAACTGGCGGCCTTGCTTCTCGGCCAGTTCCTTCAGTTCGGGTGCGATGGTGCCGGGTACCTTGCCGCTCTTGCCGAGAATCATGCCCCACATAGCGTCGTCCATCATGACGAAGCGGCCTTTTCCTTGCTCAAGCGTGAGCAGGTTCATGAGGGCGATGTTCTTGGTGTATTGTGAGAAAGGCGTCACCAGTGGGGGATAACCTACGCGGGGCCACACATAGGCCACCTCGTCGAAGAGCTTGATGAGCAGGTCGTCCATGGACAGTTCTTCCGCACCCTTCTTCTTTCTGAGGTTGTTGATAGTGGTGCGCATGCCGCCCAGGTCGGCCATCATTGATCCCATCATGCCGCCGGGCAGTCCGCAGGTGAGCAGGAGCGATGACATGAGCTTGTTGCCGGGGTTGATGAAGCAGCCCAGCCACTCGTCGATGAACTCCTGTGTGAGCGCGCGCGCTTTCATGTAGGCGCTCATGTTGATTTCGGGCACGTCGAAACCGGCATGCTTCAGCATGGCCTGCACGGAAATGATGTCCGGGTGAACCTTGCCCCACGACAGCGGTTCGATGGCGGTGTCGATGATGTCTGCACCGTTCTCGCATACCTCGAGGATGGAGGCCATGGACAGGCCCGGGCCGGAATGTCCGTGGTACTCGATGATGATTTCGGGGTGCTTGTCCTTGATCATCTTGGTGAGCTGGCCGAGGAAGGCGGGCTGTCCGATGCCGGCCATGTCCTTCAGGCAGATCTCTTCGGCGCCGGCCTCAATCTCCTTGTCGGCGAGCTCGGCGTAATACTCCAGCGTGTGGACGGGCGACGTGGTGATGCAGAGGGTGCCCTGCGGGGTCATGCCGGCCTCCTTGGCCCACTTGATGGAAGGCGCTATGTTGCGGATGTCGTTCAGACCGTCGAAGATACGGGGGATGTCGACACCCTGGGCGTGTTTCACGCGGTACATCAGGGCGCGTACGTCGTCGGGAACGGGGTACATGCGGAGGGCGTTGAGGCCGCGGTCGAGCATGTGGGTCTTGATGCCGACCTCGTTGAAAGGCTTGCAGAAAGCGCGCACGGCATCGTTGGGGTTCTCGCCGGCGAGGAGCTGCACTTGCTCGAAGGCGCCGCCGTTGGTTTCCACACGTGCGAAACAACCCATCTCGATGATGACGGGAGCGATGCGCTCCAGCTGGTCCTTGCGTGGCTGGAACTTGCCGGAGCTCTGCCACATGTCGCGATAGACGAGACTGAACTGAATTTTCTTCTTCATTTATTTCTTTTCTTGATGATTTCCTGTCTTGAGAAAACGGCCCCCTGCACCCGTCTCAACAATATATAATAAAGTGCAAAAGCCAGTGTGCAAAATTAGATAAAAAAAACCAAAATACGGACTATCCGGTTGTTTTTTTATTATTTATAACTATCTTTGCAGCATAAAAGACTACAAGATGAGCGCCAAGACACTGTTTGTATTTTTGTTGGCTGCAGTTGCCTTTACTGCGTGCCGCCACGACAAGAAAGATGCCGCTAAGGTGCGGCAGACCGTCAGCTACGGTCAGCCCCTGAAGGGCGACAGCACCATTTACGGGCTGGCCTGCGAGGGATGCTCGGACACGGCCGTCGTGCTGTTGCCCGGCGACGGCAGCGACCCCGTCTACTACAACACCGTGAAGGCCAACCGCCAGCACCGCGTGCTGGGGCGTATCAAGACGGGCGACTGGATTGCCGTGGTGCTGAACAAGACCGACAGGCATGTGGCCGACATCGTGATAAACCTCGACCAGCTGAAGGGTATATGGTGCTACATCGTCATGCCGCAGTTGCGCGACCATGACTCGATGACCGTGCAGGAGCAGGACCGGGTGGTGCGCGCCATGCCCGACTCGCTGAAAGACCTGTATTTCGTACCCCGCGAGTACGGTTTTTGGCTGAAACGCCAGTGGGAAGCCACCAGCGTGGGCTATGTGCAGGAGTCGAGCCTGCTGGCCGAGGAGAGTCCGGTGGTCTATCCCCCCTTGGGATGGTTCATATCGTGGCACATCTGGAACGGCAAGTTTGTCATGACCAGCGGCAAGCCCAAGTATGAGGGCAAAGACAACCGGGTGGTGGGCTACCAGAGCATTGCCTACGACACGTGTACCATCGACTATCTCGACGACGACTCGCTGGTGCTCTCCGACCGCGACGGCTCGCGCAGTTATTACCGCAAGAACGACATCAACGACATCAACAAGCGGGCCAAGGCCATTGCCGACATGCGGTCCAAGCAGGCGCTGAAGGAGACCACCGAGTGACCCGCGGCCTATCCGTTCAGGCCGTGCTGCGCAAAGCGCGTGCGCGCCAGCTCCTCGTATGAGGTGCCCTTGCGCCCGTAGTTGGCGTAAGGGTAGATGCTGATGCCGCCCCGGGGGGTGAACAGTCCGGTCACCTCGATGTACTTGGGGTCCATCAGCCGGATAAGGTCTTTCATGATGATGTTGACGCAGTCTTCGTGGAAATCGCCGTGGTTGCGGAAGCTGAACAGGTAGAGCTTGAGGCTTTTGCTCTCCACCATGCGCACGTCGGGGATGTAGCTGATGCGAATCTCGGCAAAGTCGGGCTGCCCGGTGATGGGGCAGAGGCTTGTGAACTCAGGGCAGTTGAACTGCACCCAGTAGTCGTTGCCGGGATGCTTGTTCACGAAAGTCTCGAGCACCTCGGGCGCATAATCTGTCTTGTATTCCGTTTTCTTTCCGAGAGAGAGCAGTCCCTCGTCTTTTCTGTTTTCCATATTATATGTTTTTGATTTTCAAAACGTTGTAGTCGATGCCGTTATCGTATGCGTCTTCGCCCTCGTGGCGTTTGGCGGCCTTCACCACACGGATGGTCAGGGGCAGGGCCACCACCTCGTAGGCGGTCTTGAGCACCACCTGCCACAGCATGAGCAGTGGCAGTTCTTCGGCGGGAACCACACCGCCCAGTGCCAGCGGGAAGAAGATGACACTGTCGCAACTCTCGCCGGCCACGGTCGACAGGATGGCGCGTGCGGAGAAGCGGCGTCCGCCGTCGTGTATCTTCATCTTGCTCATGATGTAGGCATTGATGAAGCTGCCTACCAGGAACGCCACGAACGAGGCACCCGCGATGCGGGGTGCCAGGCCGAAAATGGCGTGGAAGCCGGCGTCGTTGTGCCAGTAGGCGGCTCCGGGAATGGCATCACAGAGGGCACCCAGGGCCACAAACAGGAAGTTCATGGCAAATCCCGTCCAGATGAGAAGGCGGGCCTTGCGGAAGCCCCACACCTCGCACACGCAGTCGTTGATGATGTAGGAAATGGGGAAAACCAAAAGACCGCCGGTCAAGGTGACGGGGCCTACGGCAATTTGTTTGGTTTCGAGCACGTTTGCAGCAATGAGGCAAACGCAGAAGAGTATGCTGAACAGCATGAACAGCACACTCACCGTTTGGTTCTGTTTTTTCATGTCTTGTTTTGTTAAAGGGGGTTGAGCAAGTACCCCTTGGTAAGTTTGCGGGTGCAAAGTTACGAAAAAAAAGCCGTACGGCTCTGCCTTCCCCGCATTTTTAGTTGTCGGGCCCTGGTTTCGGGGGGCGGAAGTGGCGCTTGCACAGGCCGCCCCGCGAGTGCCCCCGTAGCGTCAGCCCACGGCCGTGGCGATGAGGTAGGCAGTGTAGGCAACGTAGGCGGCGGCGAGCACCGTGCCCTCCCACCGCTGCACACGGTATTTGGTGAATGCGAACAGCCACAGCACGGCCATAGAGATGATGGTCATGGAAAGGTCGAGCGTGGTGATGCCCTGTATGTTCATGGGCGAAACGATTCCCGTGAGGCCGATAATCATGAGAATGTTGAACACGTTGCTGCCCAGTACATTGCCGATGGCTATGCCGCTGTCGCCGCGCCGTGCGGCCACCACGCTCGTGGCCAGTTCGGGCAGCGAGGTGCCGCAAGCCACGATGGTCAGGCCGATGACGGCATCGCTCACGCCTATGCTGCGGGCTATGGCCGAGGCGTTGTCCACAAACACGTTGCTGCCTATCACCAGGCAGGCCAGTCCGGCTGCCACGAGCAGCACGGCACGCCAGGCACTCTTCTGCTGCACGGGTTCGGCCGATGCGTCAGCCTCGTTGCGGCTGTCCGGCTGTCCGGCCGTTGCGCCGCGTACGGTGTAGACCATAAAAACGATGAATAAAACCAACAACACCAAGGCATCGAGCGTGCCTATCTTGCGGTCGATGCTCAGCACGAGCAGCAAGGCCGAGGCAATCAGGGCAAAGGGCATGTCCTTGCGCACCGTGGCGGGAAGAATGGCGATGGGGGCCACGATGGCTGCCACGCCGACAATGAACAGCGTGTTGAAAATGTTGCTGCCCACCACGTTGCCGACAGCCAGGTCGGGCGTGCCGTTGACGGCGGACGTCAGGCTGACGAAAAACTCGGGCATCGATGTGCCCATGGCCACCACGGTGAGGCCTATCACAATCTGCGGGATGCCCATGCGCCGGGCCAGCGACACAGCTCCGTCGGTGAGCCAGTCGGCTCCCCAGAGCACGATGCGCACGCTTATAGCCAGCAGTACTGCCTGCAGCCAGATGCTCGATGGGGCAAGGGCCGACAAGGTAATGGTTTCTGTCATATCTCAAATGTTATGGTTGCAAAGGTACAAAAATCCCCGGATATACCGATATCCGGGGATTTGCAAGTAATAATCACACAATTATAAACCTATCAAACTTATCGGAACTGTCATTCCTTGCGGCGGCCGCATGCGGTTGGTATGCAGCGGTTTAGCCGATCTGTATGTTGCGGGCCACCTTGTTTACCTCCACCTTTACCTTTGGCAGATTGATGGTGAGCACGCCGTCGGCCACGCTGGCCGATATCTCCTGCTTGTTCACGTTGTCGGGAAGGATGAGGGTCTGCTCGTACTTCGAGTAGGCAAATTCGCGGCGGAGGTAGTGCGCCTTTTGGCTTTCCTCCTGCTGGTGTTTCTCCATCTTGATGGTGAGGTCGCCGTCCTGATTGATGTTCACATCGAAATCCTCTTTCTTCAATCCCGGTGCGGCCAGTTCAACCGTGTACTTGTCTTCTTTCTCCAGTACGTTGATAGCGGGTGCTGTGGCGTTGGTGCGTGCCATGTGGTCTGTGTCAAAGAAGTCGTTGAAAACTTCAGGAAGCCAATTGTTGCGTGTGTACATAATCATTATCTCCTATTCTTTAGTTTGTTCTTTGTATTGTGTTTACACCGGTATCTCTGCAAGGTTCGTGCCGTTGGTTGCGGAGTGACAATGTGGCATACGGATATGACAATCTGTCTTAACGTTAGACTGCTTGTGCTTGCAGTTTAATAATACTGAATTACCTTTACATTCTTGGCGCCCGGAAGCTCTATGCGCAACGGTATTAGGGAGGGTGGGCACAGCGAAAGGATAGCGGGGCGGATGCCGCTATTACGAGGTGGTTGGGCGATAAGTGCCGAACGGCTGAAAATAATAGCTTAAATTTTTAAAATTTAAGCTATTATTTTCAGCCGTTCGATACCTTTCGTCTTGGGCTTCGGTGCAGGGTGGGGTGCCGCAAGGCACGGGCGGACAAAACAAAAGGCGGCTCTCCCATTTGGGAGAGCCGCCGGTGGCCTTTAGGCTGTATGTGGCCTTATGCGTTTTCCTGCTCGCCGTCAGCGGCGGCACTTTCGTCTTCGGCAGGAGCGAGGACGGCTTTGAAATCGGTGTATCCGTTTGTCACGAGAATGTTGTACCATTGCAGCAGTTTCTTGATGTCGCTGTCGTGTACGCGTTCTTGGTCGAAATTGGGCAGCACCTCGCTGAAATAGTCGCGCAGTTCTTTGCTGGAACACTTGCGGTAGTTGAGCGAGGCCTCCTTCAGCCCTTCTTTTTCGCCAACCTTGGCCAGCACTTCCCAAAGGGCAATGTCCTCGGAGTCGGTATACATGGCGATGTCGCCGAGGCTTGTCACGCGGTCGGTGGCAAAGGCGGGGATGCGGCGGTGGGCGTTGTCGATGGTCTCCACTATCAGTGTAGCTTTACCGCGGCTCACCAGTTTGTAGAGCCCTGGCTTGCCTGCGATTGAAAGAATTGTTTCCATTTTTCCAGTTGTTATTGATGATTGAGTAATGTTTCTATTTGTTTCCCGAGGTCTTGTGTCCCGTCGTTGTTGATTACGAAATCGGCGCGGCGTACCATTTCTTCCTGCGGCATCTGGCACTCTATCCACTGCATGGCTTTCAGGCGCGGTATGTTGTCGCGTTCCATGATGCGCTTCGCCCTGATGTCGGTGGGAGCGGTGACGCAGACGATGCGGTCGAAGGCCACCCGGCGGTCGAAGCCGCTGTCGAAGAGGATGGCGCTTTCGAGCCATTCTTGGCCGCTCTGCATGAAATCGCGCGCCACGGCAGGATGCACCACGGCGTTTACGGCCTGTTTGTTGGCTTCGGAGGCCAGCAGGAACTGGGCCAGCACGGCTTTCTGCAACACCTTATTTATATATACGCCCTCGCCCACAAGTTGCGTGAGCTGCTGGCGCAGCAGCGCGTCGTCGCGCATCAGCCGCTTGGCGGCTGCGTCGCAGTCGTACACCTCTATGCCGTGCTGGGCCAGCAGCCGGCATATGTGACTCTTGCCGCTGCCGATGCCTCCGGTAATGGCTGTCAGTGTCATTGTTGTTCGATGAGATAGTCCACCTGTGTCATTTCCAGTCGCACGTTGCTCACTATCGACGGTTTGGTGCGCAGGTGTAGCCGGCACTTGTCGGACGGGTGGGCGGCTATCTCGTTGTAGTCGATGACGACCTGGAAGTCGGATGGCTTCACGTTGCGGAATTGCCGTGTGCCCACGGAGAATGTTACCTTTACATGGTTCGGGAAGGAACGGATGGTCAGGTTGGCGGGTTTGTTGATGGTGGTGATGGGCACGGCCATGCTTTCCTCCGTCAGTATGTCGACCAGCAGGGTGAGCTTCACGGTTTCGGGCACCACCTTCACGCCGGGTATCTTCTTGATTCTGACCGTTCTCCTTACCGTGTCGTCGAAATTGGTGATGTTCACATATTCGGTTTGCACGTCCTTCAGGCTGTCGAGCTTGTCCTTCGAGGCAAAGACGGTTACCTTCTCGGGGGTCAGCTGCACATGCGACAGGTAGCAGTTCTTGGCCGGAACGACGTTTCCGTTGAGGCTTACGCCCACGTTCTTGCGTTCGCCGTAGTTGAAATTGAAGCTCAGCGCATCGGCTTTGATCGACGTGATGGTGGTCGAGGAGTACAGTTGCTGGCGCACCTGCTTCTGTATGTCGGCCAGGGACACCTGCCCGTGGAAGGTCTGCTTGTTGGCGTAGGTGTTGAAATTGAGCGTGACGGCCGTGGGCTGGTTGCCCGACACATAGGACAGGAGCACAAAGCCCTTGTCGCGCACGGTGACGCGCACCGTGTCGCTCAGTTCGGAGGTCATCACCACGTTGCCGGGAACGCCGCTGAGGCGCACGGCCACAGAGAGCTCTTTCTCGTAGGTCTCGTTGAGCGTCATCATCAACCAGAAGATGCCGCTCAGCACAAGAAAGAACAGAAAAATCAGAAATTCCTTGTTCATCCAGCTGAACAGGGAACTCCTGACTATTTGGTATATTTTCCTTAGATTACGCATTCGGTTGCTGCTGGGCAACATCGGCAAAGACGTAACCCTTGTCGACGGTGAGGACCACACCCTTGGCCACCTCCACCTCGACAATGTTCTTGGCGGTGTCGATGCGCTTCACGGTGCCGTAGACGCCGCCGCCGAGCACTACGCGCGTGCCTTCCTGTAGGGCGTTTTGGAACTCACGGATTTTCTTTTGGCGCTTTTGCTGTGGGCGAATCATGAAAAACCACATGATGGCGAAGATGGCTACCATCATGATCAGCATGCCACCCATGCCGCCTCCTTGCTGGGCTGCCTGTGCAGCCAATACCAGTGTACTCATTTTTATATGCTTCGTTGTTGGTTATTATTCGTTGTCTTCGGTAACGTTAGCCGTAGCTTCGCTGTCGCTGCCGTTCTCGCTGCCGTCGGGCGTGATGCCCTCTGTTGCGGCATCGGGCGCTGCGCTGCCTTCGCCGTCTTTGGGTCGGTGCACAAACCGGACGCGGCCCGTGTGGGCATTGTCGCTGTGTGCGGGTGCTTCCTGCTGCCGGTTGCGCGGCTCGGGCAGGTCTTTCAGCATCTTGCCGGTGGATACCAGATAGCGGGCGATGGCGTCGAGCATGCCGTTGATGTAGCCGCTGCTGCGGGGGGTGCTGTAAAGCTTGGCCAGCTCCACAAACTCGTTGATGGTGACCTGGGCGGGGATGCCGGGGAAGGTGAGCATCTCGGCGATGGCTATCTGCATGATGACCACGTCCATGTAGGCCAGGCGCGAGAAATCCCAGTTGCGCGAGGCGTCGCTCATGTACTGCTGGTACGTGTCGGCATTGAGGATGGTGGCTCTGAAGAGTTTGCGGGCAAATTCCTTGTCTTCCTCGTCCTTGTACTCGGGCAGAAGCTCCTGCTTGCTGCCATTCTTGGGGTCGAAACGCTTGATGGTCTTCAGCACGAAGGTGTCGATAACCTCTTTGTCGTCGTTCCAGTAGAGGCTTTTCTCCTCCAGGATGGCGTCGATGTCGTCGCTGTCTTGTATGAGCTGCTTGTAGAGCTTGCGCCATACCTCGCGGTCGGCCTCGTATGAGTCGTCGCTGTCGGCCATGTAGTCCTGGTAGGTCTGGCTCTGCTCTATCTGGGTGCAAAGCTTGCGCACAAACTCGATGTCGTTGCTCCATGTCAGCTTCTTCATCTCCATGAAGTCGTTGAGCATCTTGTTCTCTTCGAGCTGGGTAACAAACTTGTTGTTGATGAATTTCTGCGAGGGGGGCTCCGTACCTTCGCGCAGGGCGCGCTGGGTAAGAATGTCGTTGCGGTGGCGCTCCTCGCCGGTGATGGCCACAATCAGTTCGAGAAGGTAATTGTAGAGATCGTAAGCCTTTGACAAGCTGAACAACAACTCCTTCTCGGCGTTGTCCATGTTTTTGTTACCGTTCTGATAGTATGCATAGGTTAACTGGACTATCTTAATTCGAATGAGTTCACGATTGATCATTACTCTTATCCTTTTCGTTCTGCTTAAATTAGACTTAATGATGCAAAAGTACTTAAAAAACTATATATACACAAGAACAAACGATAGAAAACTTTGTTTTTTTAGGGAAACTTTGCACATTCAAATTAATTGTAGTAACTTTGCACCGCTTTTCAGATTGGCAAAGATTGTGCCCCTTCCGCAAGGTTTTGCGGGGCAGGGATCTTTACAGTCCAGTGTGATGGCGAATTAATTCACAATTTAATTTAGAGTAACACATTTATTATGAAAGAAATTACTATCGTAGGCAAGAAGCGCGAAGCTCTTGGCAAGAAGGCCTCCAAGGCTATCCGTAAGGAAGGCTATGTGCCCTGTAACCTCTATGGCGAAAAGAAAGTGGACGGCAAGCCCGAGGCATTCGCCTTTGCCATCGCCTTCTCTGAGCTTCGCAAACTCATCTATACTCCCCACATCTATGTGGTCTGCCTCGACATCGAGGGCGAGAAGCACACGGCTATCATGAAGGAGATACAGTTCCACCCCGTGACAGACGCTCCCCTGCACGTCGACTTCTACGAAATCAACGACCAGAAGCCCATCACCATCGGCATCCCCGTCAAGCTCAACGGTCTGGCACAGGGTGTACGCGACGGTGGCCGCATGAACCTCTCTATCCGCAAAATCAACGTTACTGCTCCTTACCAGCAGATTCCCGAGCATCTCGACATCGACGTCACACCGCTCCGCATCGGCAAGAGCATCAAGGTGGGCGAGCTCTCGTTCGAGGGTCTCGAGCTGGCTACAAGCAAGGAGGTTGTGGTTTGCTCCATCAAGATGACACGTAACGCCATGGCTGCCGCTGCCGCTGCTGCCGCCAACGGCGATTCGGCTGAGTAATGGAAAGGAACCGGAACACCGTTTTTCTATAAATGGACAAATACTTGATTTGTGGTCTCGGTAATCCCGGCGACGAATATGCCGGTACCCGCCACAACACAGGATACATGGTATTGGACGCTTTTGCCAAAGCGTCCAATATTTGTTTTGAGGACAAGCGTTACGGATATGTGGCCGAAACCACGCTCAAGGGGAGAAAGATAATCCTTTTGAAGCCCACAACGTTTATGAACCTCAGCGGAAATGCTGTGCGCTACTGGCTCAACAAGGAGAACATCGACCAGCAGAGGCTCATGGTTGTCAGCGACGATGTGGCTTTGCCGCTGGGCGAGTTCCGGCTGAAGGCTAACGGAAGCAACGGCGGGCACAACGGGTTGGGACACATCATGCAGCTCATCGGACAGGACTTTACGAGGCTTCGCGTAGGCATCGGCAACGACTATCCGCGCGGCGGACAGGTCGACTGGGTGCTGGGCCGCTACTCGGCAGAGGACATGGAGGCGCTGCAGCCCACGTTTGACATTGCCGTGGAGATAATCAAGAGCTTCGTGTTGCAGGGCATAGCCAATACGATGAACCAGTTCAACAAGCTGGGAAAGAGAAAGTGACAACGACCGGCAACATGAAACAGGAGCGACTTCCGAAGACGGGCGACAGTGCCCGTATCGACAAATGGCTGTGGGCCGTGCGGGTTTTCAAGACGCGCTCGGTGGCGGCCGATGCCATCAAGAACAGCCGGGTGACCATAGGCGGCAGCAATGTGAAGCCGAGCCACCTCGTCAAGGTGGGCGACATTGTCAACGTAAAGAAACCGCCCGTGACCTATTCGTTCAAGGTCTTGGCCTGTATCGAACAGCGCATAGGGGCCAAACTTGTTCCTCAGGTGTATGAAAATGTTACCGACCCCAAGCAGTATGAGCTGCTGGAAATGAGCCGTATCAGCGGCTTCGTCGACCGTGCCCGCGGTACGGGTCGGCCCACCAAGAAAGACCGGCGGGCCATCGATGCTTTCGCCGAGCCTGCGATGTTCGGTTTCGATGATGACGACGAGTGGGACGAAGACGAGTAGCCCCGGCCCCCATCTTGCTCGCTTGCAATAACGATTGTGCCCCAACGTGTTTCCACGCTGGGGCACAATCGTATGGTATAGTGGTCCGGGCATTGTGCGCTGCGGGCGCAATCGTAATGCCGTAAGTGCTTTGTGGCTGCAGCTCCCGGGGTTACCGCAGCCCGGTTTGCATGCTGTGTTTATCTCGGGCCGCCGAAACCGCCTCCGGGAGGCGGGCCCGGATGGAAGCCGCCACGGTTGCGTCCGCCGCGTTCGGGCCCGTCGCCGGGCCCGCCCATGCCTCGCCTTCCGTCCTTGCCGCCAAAGAGGTTGAGGCGATAGTTCACATGCAGCATGGCGTAACTGTTGATGGAGTTGTACTCCGTGTCAGTTCTTTGGCTTGCGCTGATCGAGCGCGAGAAGTTGCTCTGGTTGTGCAGTATGTCGTAGAACTGCAGCATTATGGTCAGCGGCTTTCCCTTGAGGAAGCTCTGGGATATCTGTGCGTTCCATACAAATTCGTTGGTGTTGAGCGAGGCATCGCTGTATCCGCGCCGGCTGTTCATGTGAAGGTCGGTGGCAAGTGTGGTACCCCAGGGTGCCGTTACGTTGAAGTTCAGTCCGTAGGCGAACTGCCAGGTGTCGAGGTTCGACGATGACTGAAGCTCGTTGCGTGAATGGCGGTAGCCCAGCGACCCGTCGAATTCCACTTCGAGCCAGTCGTTGCGGTAGCTGGCCGACAAGCGTTCGTTCAGGTTCAGGTCCTTTGTCGTGTTCTTCTGTGAGTTCTGGTCGGCCCCGAGTGTTATGTAGCCCACATTGTTGTTGTAGCTGAGGTTGGTGAACGTGTTCACGTTCCAGTTGCCGGCCGAGTCGAGCGGAGTGTTGAACATCAGGGCGGAGTTGAGGTTCCAGTCACCGTTGATGTTCTCCGGACGTGTGATGCGGCCGCCTGTCTGCTGGTTGTAGGTCACTCTCCGGCTGATTGAATTGTTGGTGGTGGAGAAGTTCACGTTGGCCATGACGGCTTGTTTGGTCTTCTGGAAATAGCTGTTGTAGAACAGCGAGAAGCGTTGCGTGAACGACGGTTTCAGTCCGGGGTTACCCGTAGAGATATTGAGCGGGTCAGAATCGTCGTAGATATCGAGCAGGTCCGAGATGCTGGGCTGTGACGTGGAGGCACGGTAGTTGAGCCTGAGGTTGCTTACCTTGTTGAAGCGGTAGCGGAAATCGAAAGTGGGCGAGATGTTGAACACGCTGCGTGTCGTGTCGGCGCTCACTCCCTGATAGTCCTGCACATAGTGCGATTTCTGCGGTTGCGCCAGCACGCCGGCGTTCAGCTGCCACTTGGTTTGTATCATGCGTAGCATCAGTTCGATGCTGTGCGTGTAGTTCTTGTACTCGGAGTAACGGCTCAGGTCGGTGTCCAGGTACTCTGTGTAGGGCTTGCTGAGGCGGTCCAGGTAGTTGTTCCAGAGTCGGTATCCGGTTGACAGACCGGCGAAGAAATCCTCGCCGAGGTTGGAGAAATCGTAGGTGTTGCGGTCGCTCTTGCTGTAGCTGTAGTTGAAACGGTAGCGCAGTTGCAGGAAAGCACCTTTCCACAGCGGCTCGCTGTAGGTGGCCTGCAGGGTGTAGTCCCATTTCTTGCTGGGCGTGAGCGTGTAGCGGTTGGTCTGGTAGGTGGAGTCATTGCCGTAGATGTCTTGCAGCTGGTACAGATGCACGTTGTTCATCGACAGGCTGTTGGCGTGCGAGTCGCTGTAGTTGGCATCGGCGCGCAGGGTCATGTTGCGTCCTTTCGAGTTGAGGCGGCGGTTGAATTGCAGCATGCCGCCGAAGCTCTTGCTTTTGCTGTAGCTCATGGACGAGCTTCGGTTGGAGTTGACGATGACGCTGTCTTCGCTCAGTGCTTTCATCGATTCCTCGTCGAGCGGATTGGCGACGTAGTTGTACGGGTCTTCGTTGAACGATGCTGACTGGTTGGCCGAGAGCCCGTCGCTGGTGCTGAAGCTCATGGTTGGCCGGAACATGATGTTGGTCATGCTGTCCGGTGTCCATTCCACGCGGAACTGTGCGTTCCAGTTGTTGCTTCTCGAATAGTTCTGGTTGATGCTGTTGGAGAACGACCCCACGGTGCTCACGAAGTTTTCGGATGCCGTCTTGCTGTATGCGTCGCCGTCGCTGTGGTTCCATCTTATGCTTCCGTCCACCTTGAGCGTGTCTTTCTTTTCATAGTTCACATTGACGCCTGCCATTTTTGAGGCGTTGAGTCCGCTGCGTCCGCGTCCGAAGCCTCCGCCTCGTCCGCCGAACCCCATGTCGTTCACGTTGTTGGCGTTGCCCATTCCGAACACGCGCATGTCGCTGTTGAAATACCCCGCGAACAGGCGGCTCGAGTATCTGTCTTTGGTTCCCGCGCCCACGTCCACGTTGGCCATGAGTCCCTTGTTCTTGCCCGGCTTGGTCCCAAAGTCGAGCACGGTCTGCTCGTCGCCGTCGTCGATGCCCGTGACGCGTGCCAGGTCGCTTTTCTGATCGTATGCCTTTACCTTTTCGATGATCGATGTCGGTATGTTCTTCATGGCCGTCTTGGTGTCTCCGGTCATGAATTCCTTTCCGTCAATCAGGATTTTCTTCACTTCCTTTCCGTTGATGGTGATCTTTCCGTCGTCATCGACCTGTGCCCCGGGCAGCCTCTTTACCAGTTCCTCGATGGTTGACCCTTCGGGCGTTCTGTAAGCTGCGCTATTGTAGATAAACGTGTCCTCCTTCACGGTCACTTTCAAAGCCTGCGCCTTCACGACCGCTTCCTTGAGCAGGGTCGAGTTGGCCTGCACCTGAACAAGGCCCATGTTGAGGTCGTGGTCGTCCTGCATCTGTATGCGTTTGACGGCCTGAAGGTATCCGACGCTTGTCACCTTGAGAAGGTATTTCTCGTTGGCTGGGGCTTGGATGACAAACTTTCCGCTGTCGTTGGACAAAGCACCTGTGATAAACGTGGAGTCCATCTTGAGCAGTTGGATGGTGGCCATTGCGAGCGGTTCTTTCGAGTCGCTGTCGACCAGGAACCCCGAAATCTCCCGTTTTTGGGCGAATGTCACGGTCGCTGCCAACAAAAGGAGGATCAAGAGAAAACCTTTTCTCATAAGTAATGTTGTTAGTTAGGGTAGCGTTTTTGGCTATCGTTGTTAGTATTCGTTCTATAATGGTAGACGGAAGGCAACCGAATAAGTTTAAACGCTACACCAATAATTTTTTCGAAAGCCCCTTTGCGTTTGCACATTTGTCGTTCGAAATGCGCAAAATGGCAGCGTTGTCGCTTAAAAAGTCTTAATTTGTAGGGCGTGTTGCGTGCGTTCCTATTATATTATGGCTATATTTGTAGCAAGAGAAAACAGAGTATGCGTATGGAACAGAGAGTCATATTGTCCGAGAATTTGGAGACGGAGCTGGCTATTGCCATATCCGAGTGCGAGCACGACCGTATTTTTGTGCTAACCGACGAGGTGACACGCGAGTTGTGTCTTCCCCTTGTGCGCGATTTCTTTTGCCTGAAGGGAGCCCAGGTCATTACCATTGGGGCTACCGACCTCCACAAAGACCTGCAGTCGCTTACCCATGTATGGCAGTCGCTCGACGACGGCGGAGCCGACCGTCACAGTTGCCTCATCAACCTGGGCGGCGGCATGGTTACCGACCTCGGCGGTTTTGCGGCCTCCACTTTCAAGCGCGGCATCGACTTCATCAACATCCCGACAACGCTCCTGTCGATGGTCGACGCGTCGGTAGGCGGCAAGACTGGCATCAATTTCAACGGATTGAAGAACGAGGTGGGCGTGTTCAACGACTCGCGCTACGTCATTCTCGACACCCGTTTCCTTCGTACGCTCGACGACCGCAACCTCCGTTCCGGCTATGCAGAGATGCTGAAGCATGGTCTGATATCTGACGAGCAGACATGGGCCGAGCTGCTGCGTTTCGACCTGTCGCAACCCGACCTGCGCCTTCTGCAGCAGATGGTGGCCAAGTCGGTAAAGGTAAAAGAACGTGTGGTAAGCCGCGACCCGCACGAGAGCGGCATCCGCAAGGCTCTCAACTATGGCCATACCTTCGGCCACGCCTTCGAGAGTTTCTCGCTCAAGCACCATCCTGCCGGCACCGACCCCATCCTGCACGGATACGCCGTGGCCTACGGTATGATCTGCGAGCTGTACCTGTCGGTCGTGAAGGCCGGATTTCCTTCGGAGCAGATGCGGCAGACAGTGGCGTTCGTCCGCGAAAACTACGGGCGTTTCAACATCACCTGCGACGACTATGCCGAGCTGATAGCGCTGATGCGCCACGACAAGAAGAACACGGCCAACATCATCAATTTCACGCTGCTCGACGCCATCGGAGACGTGCTGATCAACCAGACGGCCACCGACCAGGAGATTTGCGAGGCCCTCGATTTCTTCCGTGAGGGATAACCAGCCGGCCATTCGCCGAAGGGCGTAACCTTTGCCAACAAGCCGAAGGGCATGAACGTATGCAGCCATACGTTCATGCCCTTCGGCGTATGTGTTCCGGATGTCTTTCCCGCGCTTATTCCGTTAGCTCCTCGGCGAAGGGCTTTTTCGGCACGGTATGTACGACATAGTTGGTGACGTGGACGGTAGACACCAGTTCGCCGTTGCGGTTCTTGATGTCGACCTGCCACTCGTGGAGCGTGCGTCCCTTGAACTGTAGCTTGGCATAGGCCGTCACCACGTCGCCCTCCCTTACGGCCCTGACGTGGCTTCCGCTGACGTTGATGCCCACGCAGATGCGTCCGGGGCAGAGCGCCATGGATGCGACCCCGGCCACGTTTTCGGCCAGGGCCAGCGATGCGCCGCCCGACAGAAATCCGAATACCTGCCGGTTGAGCCTGTCCACTTTCATGCGCGCCATCAGCGTGTCGGGTTCGGGTGTGGACACAAATTCCATTCCGAGCGTGTTCGACAGTCCGTCTTGTTTTCTGATCAGTTCGATTTGTTTTTCGATGTTCATGTCTTTGGATGGTTGTTGCAGGCCGTCTGCCGCTGCAAAAGACAGAGGCTTGACTGCGTGTCAAGCCTCTGCCGTGGTGTTGCGGCCGGTGCGGGCCTTATTTCTTCATTACCTTTCGGGTGGTGCCGTTTTCCCTTACGATGTAGATGCCGGCCGGCAGTTGGTCGAGGTCTTTGCCCGTTGCCACACCGTTTATGGTGTAGACCGAGCGCCGCTGTCCGGTAGCCGCATGGTCGGCAATGCCCTTGATGGCAGTGTCCACATACTTGGTGTCGGTGCTGATGGCTATCCATCCGAGGCGTTCCGTCCACGGCTCGTTGCGCGAGGGTGCGGTGGCCGTGCTGGTGTCGTCGACCTGCAGGCGTATTTTGGTACCCGTCGAGTCTGTCGATGCGTAGAGGCCGGTAGGCCGCGTGCGCAGCACGGTGAGGCTCGGGTTGTTGACCGTCTGCATCTGTACGAGGAAGGCGGCATCGGTCAGTTTCTCGCCGAACGAGAGGTCGGTACGTGTGGCTTTCGAAATGAAGCTGATGGTGGTGTCCTTCACGGTGATGAGCTTGCCGGCCTGATCCTGTGTCTGTCCCTTCTCGATGGCTACATACGAGAACTTGATAGTGCGCTTCACGCTATTGTTGTCGTTGAGGGCCTGCTGGCGTTGCAAGGCAACCCGGCAGCCGGTGGGTGTCACGTCGAACACGCGGGTAGCCACCGGGTAACGCTCGGTGGTCGATATGGCCATGATGGGAGTGGCGAGCACCACGGGTGCCTCGGCGAAGGTCTGTTCGAAGGTGATGTCTACGGTGTCGTTGGCTGCGCAGTTGGCCGATATGCCGGCCTCATAGTTGAGCGTTCCGACCTGTCCGGTTCCGGTCTTGGCTACAATATAAGAGGTGTAGTCGGTGTAGCCGTTGTAGAAATCGGTCTTGGCCGATGTCGACTTGGTCTGGTTGAACGGATAGATGGAGTAGCGGAAATAAGAGTACTTGCGGCTTCCGTCGGCCTCCCTGACGCTGTACACGTTCGACACGCGCTCCATCGGCATCATGCTTGTGTTCTGGTCGCTGAGGCTTCCGAAGACGATGGCGGGCTGTGCATCGAACTTGTTGTCGAAATAGAGGTAACCCTCTTCGGATGTGCCGGTTGTGAGCGTGCCGTACTGCAGTGCGCCTCGCTGGTCGTCTTTTCCGACCGACGTGGTTCCGGCGATGCTGTTGGTTACCTCGTTGGTGTAGAGCAGCCGTCCGTCGAAAGTGCGGATGGCCACCCGGTAGGTATAGTATCCGGCCGTGGTCACGGTGTCGGTGAAGCTATAGCTGGCAGCTTCGTCGCCGAGGGCTATGGTGCGGTAAGGCTCAAACTCGGCCAGTTTGCCGGTGCCGACCTTACGCTCTATCCACATCGAGTCGTTGAGCTCGCCGTTCTTTTCGTTCCATGTGAGCAATGCCGTGTTCTTGTCGGGGCGGAAGGTCAGCGCCAGGCCTGTGGGAGCGTATGTGCGCGGGTTGGACGGGACGTAGGTGGCCACGCTGCTGTTGTAGGCCAGTCCGGGCTGCATGGCTGCATAGCGCCGTCCGCACTCGGTCAGTGTGTCGTTCTTGTAGAGGCGCGACGGGTCGCGCTCGCTGTTCCAGTAGGCGTAGCGCTCCACATAGTTCCAGTTGTTCATGAGGTTGCAGATGTTCATCACGTTGTTGGCGTTCTGCTCTTCTGTCACGTTGCTTGCAAAGGCCCCGTTCTTGTTCCAGCTTGCGCCCCAGCACCACTCGGTGACCCAGATGGGGCGGCGTGCGTTGTTGTGCAGGCTCTGCAGCTGGTAGAACGACGAGGTAGCCCAGTAGGCGTGTATGTCGAGAATGTCGCAGCGCCAGCCGCGCGCGTCGATAGAATCGAGGAACTGCTGGTTGAACGAGTAGCTTCCGTCCCATGACGACGGTGTGCAGAGACGCTGTCCGGTGCGCATCAGCGACTCCCAGTTGTCGAGAATCTGGTCGAGTGTCTGCGGGTGGTCGTCGGCCGTGTTGCGCGGCTCGTTGTTGGTCTTCATGTTGGGCGACGACGTGGTGTAGTTCACGCTTCCGCAGGCGGCGGCGTTGGGCCAGTCCTCATAGATGTGGTGAGGCACGCACTCGCGGTCGATGCCGGTGTCTCCGCCCACTCCGAAGCTATAGCACCACTGCGTGTTGAGCGCGTCGTTGGCCTCAAAGCCAGTATTGTTGGCCAGTCCGGCCTTCGACACATCGTTCCACTTGAACAGGCGGTACGAGGATATGCGCTTTTGCATGAGTGCGGGCAGGTTGACCTCCAGGTCGGCCTTGTCGGCCACAAAGCAGCGGCTGTATCCGCGTCCGCCGTCCTTGAGCGAGAAGGTCACCATGTATCCGCGTTTCAGGCGGAAGCTCATGATGCGGTTGTTGAACTGAGCGTCGGTGAGGGTCTGCATGAATCCGCCCGAACTGTTGGTGTTGAAGTCGTTGCAGCTCTCGCCCGTAAAGTTGGCCCCGGTGTAGACGGTGAGCGGTTTGAAATTGGCCCCGTAGGGCATGATGATGGCACCCCGGTTGTAGATCTTCACCTGGCAGTTCTTTCCGTTTACGGCCTGTGCGCCGTTGATGGAGACGTAAGCCAGCTGGTTCAGCGCCAGCGAGGGTTTCAGGGCATCGAAGATGATCACGGCGTGGGCCGTGTCGGTCAGGTTGATGCTGCCCGTGGCGGTGAAGGGCGTAGCCGACGAGATGTGGTAGTCCACATCCTTGTCGAGTGTCACGGCACCGGTTACTTGTTCCACGGTCTGCGTGGTGTTGTCGGCCAATGACGGCAGACAGGCTGCCAAAAGCGACAGCGCTAAAGCGGTTAATCGTTTCATATAATGTTTGGTTGTTAGCAATATCTATTTGCAAAGATAGCCATTTCCCCTCGAATGATAAAGAAAAAAGCGTTAAAAGCTATCCGTCCGAAACGTTTTTCGGCCTGTACGGCAGGAGACGGTACCCCGGCGGCCGGCCCGCGCGCCTTGTGCCGAGACCGGGAAATGGACGGCCGGCGGAAACGGAACGCTGCTGCGCCCGTGTTTCGAAACGCTACCTAAACGGCAAAAATACTGTCAATATGCAAATTAATCGCCTAAAACGCTTGCGGATTAACAATGATTGCGTAACTTTGCAAACGTGAAAACCTGAACATCCGTTTACCGAACGAACAAAAACGACATACAAGCCATGAGCAAAATCATCAAGCCCCAGGGCTACCAGGCCCTTCTGGACATGTGCCAGACCGAGTTGGGCATCAAGCAAATCAAGGAGTTTTTCCAGCAGAACCTTTCCACAGAGCTGCGTCTGCGCCGTGTCACGGCTCCCCTGTTCGTGCTGCAGGGCCTCGGCATCAACGACGACCTCAACGGTGTGGAGCGCCCCGTGACGTTCCCCATCAAGGACATGGGCGAGGCCCGTGCCGAGGTGGTGCACTCGCTGGCCAAGTGGAAGCGTCTGACGCTGGCCGAGTATAAGGTGCGCCCCGGCTACGGCATCTATACCGACATGAACGCCATCCGCGCCGACGAGGAGCTCGACAACCTCCACTCGCTCTATGTGGACCAGTGGGATTGGGAGGCCGTCATCACCCGTGAAGACCGCAACCTGCAGTGCCTCGAGAATGTGGTGCGCCGCATCTATGCCGCCATACTGCGTACCGAATACCTTACTTGCGAGACGTTCCCGCAGCTGAAGCCCTTCCTGCCGCGCGACATCCACTTTGTGCACAGCCAGGAACTGCTCGACATGTATCCCGACCTGACGCCCAAGGAGCGCGAGGATGCCATCTGCAAGAAGTACGGTGCTGTGTTCGTGGAAGGCATCGGCGGCCGCCTCAGCGACGGAAAGAAACACGACGGCCGTGCCCCCGACTACGACGACTGGTCGACGGTGGCCGACAACGGCCGTGCGGGGCTCAACGGCGACATCCTTATCTGGTATCCCGTGCTGGGCCGTTCGTTCGAGTTGAGTTCCATGGGTATCCGTGTGGACAAGGCCGCCTTGCTGCGCCAACTCGAGCTGGAGGGACAGCAAGAGCGCACGTCGCTCTATTTCCACCGGCAGCTGCTCGACGACAAACTGCCGCTGAGCATCGGCGGCGGCATCGGACAGAGCCGCCTGTGCATGGTGATGCTGCACAAGGCCCACATCGGCGAGATACAGGCCAGCATCTGGCCCGACGACATGCGCCGCGAGTGTGCGGAGCTGGGCATGCAGCTGATCTGAGCCGCAAAAACCATGTGAATAGTTAGTACAAAACGCATAGCAAGAACCGGTTATTTGCAGCCGGCCGTTTCGGCCGCCGCAAATAACCGGTTTTTCGTGTGTATTTCTAATTGGCTGGAAGACAGGATGATGTGCTATTGCTTGCCGTAGATTTCCGCCGCAAAACGTTTGGCCATTCTCCATAGGCCACCTTTCGGCCTACGAAAGGTACTCTTTCGCGTTGCGGCGGGTGTCCGGTCGCAACGCGGTTGGATACCTGCCGCCGGTTCATAGGTATGCTTTCGCGGCGGAAAACGGGCGGGAGGCTCTCTCGCCGTGCGTTTTCTCGGGCTGGCGGACGGCTGTATCGCCGTTCGGGACAGTTGTTTCCCGCTGGAAGCAACGGCTGCCGTGAGCGTTTTTTCTGTCAGAAAAACCGACAAGTGAAATGGCGGATGCAATGGGATGTCGTGGAAGACCGCCGTTTGGCTCGTGTAAGGGCCGCCTGTTTCTTGCTAAGGCAAGCGACAAAGTCGAATGTAATGGCACCTTATGCGAAGCCCTGAAAGGGCGACATATTATAGGATAGGGGCTCGCCCCTATCATTTCCAATGGGTATTTATGAACCGCCCCTGTAGGGGGCGCATATTTCAACCGCATGATGATTTGAATTATGCGCCCC
>CAVKJH010000080.1:0-74903 GCA_963656755.1 bacterium | reverse complement strand
GTTCCTGAAAAGCGAGTGCAAAGGTATAGCTTTTCCGCAATACCGCAAAACTTTCACAAGAAAAAATGAGAAAGTTATGCAATGTTTTCGCTTTGTTTGACAAAATGGGGCGAAACGAAGGCCAATACCTTATATATAATACGCGTGGCGGATTTTATGGGCTTTTTAGACTTTTTGGCATGGTGGGCATAAGTGTCAACGGATTAATTCTTTTGATAGACGCGTACATAATCTACGTAATAGCACAACGGGAATTGCGAATCGTCGGGTACGCCACCATTGCCTCCGATGGCAAGATTGAGTAGAATGTAGTCGCCAAATCCCGGCACCTGGTTGCTGAACGGATTCTCGCGGTTTCCGCCCACACCGCCATTGACCGTTTTAGACAGATCGGTTTCGTTAAGCAACTCGTCATCCAGGTAAATACGGATGAAACGTTCGTCCCAATCCATACGCCATACATGGAATTTATTGTTCCAATCGGCATCACGCTCCGTGAAATGTACGAACGGCGTAACCACAGAGTTCCATACCGGATCATAACTACGTTCGGATCCCCAGCATGTGTTTGCGAGAATGGACTGCTTTCCGTTTTTGATATAAAACTCCATCATGTCGATTTCGCCGTTTTCCGGCCAGCTCCACTGGTTACCCAGCAACCATATTGCCGGCCACGAACCCGAAGCCGTCGGAATCTTGGCACGGACTTCGAACCTGCCGTACCGGAACGTATGACTTCGCCGCGTGGTAAGGCTCGACGATGTATAATGAGCCTCAGGCCTGGCCTGCGCCCAGTAGCTGCTGCCCTCACGATAGTCGGGATTGACCACTCTCTCCTTACGTCCCTGTATGACGAGCGTACCGTCCTTGACGAAAGCATTGTCTTCATGATACCATTGCAGTTCCTCGTTGCGCACGAACCCGTGCTCGTAGTCCCAATCGTCCGACGGTTTGCCGTCGCGGTCAAACTCGTCGTTCCACACGAGCCGGTATCCCTCATACTGCGTCAGTTCCTTCTGCGGCCGATAAGCCGTAGAGTCGGCCGCCACGGTGTTCAGCGAGCAAAAAAACGCAAGGGCCAATATACATGAAAATCTCATCATAATCATCATTTATGTTTGCAGTTACAAAAATACAAAAAAGGCCGTTCTATCCACATTCCATTTACGGATAGATAAGTTAATTCATGCTAAATATACGACCAAACGGCATGAAAAGCGAATGAATATTTGGCATTATGCTTGATTACCCGTACATTTGTGAAGAGAACTACATTTACGAAAAAACACAGATGGTAAAAAAACTACTCTTCCTATTATGTGCCGCCCTGCCCATTCTGGGCCTCCATGCAGAAGATCCCGACTCGCTCTACGCCAAAGACATGTTGCCGATAGGCGCACTTGCCCCCGATATGGTTATCGACTCGGCAAGCAACGTTACCCTCGAGTCGTTGCGCGGTCGCTATGTGGTATTGCATTTCTGGGCATCGTGGTGTCCCGACTGCCGCCGCGACATGGCCGAAATCAATGAACTGTCGTATGCATACAATTCAGACAGCATTGTGTTCATACACGTTTCGTACGACACCCGCAAAGACGTTTGGCAGAAATACATCGAGGACAACAAGATGTTCGGCCTACAACTTTCCGAGCTGAAGAAGATGCGCGAGACCAAGACCTACAGCATGTTCAAAATCAACTGGATACCGGCCTATTACGTACTCAATCCCGAGGGGCGCGTCATTGAGCGCACCGTGGACGTGAAGAAGTTGGCCCGCCGCATGACCCTGCTCGACCTCTCGCGTGTTCACATTCCCAGCAGCAAGAAATCGAAAAATCCCGAATACAAGGGCGGCGAGCTACAGTTACGCTACTATCTGGCCAAGAGCATCAAGTATCCCCGTGTAGCGAGCAACTACGGACTGGAAGGCCAGACCATCGTGAAGTTCATGGTCGAAGCCGACGGCACCATCACCAATGCCCGCGTCATCGACAACAAGATTACCGTGGAGGACAAATTGCCGTTCCTGAAACTGCGCGGCGACTCCCGGCAGCGCACCCGCCAGGAAGCCCTCGATGCCTTTGCCGAGGAAGCCCTGCGCGTAGTGAACGAAATGCCGCAATGGACACCCGGCAAGCGCTACGGCATGCCCATCAAGGTAGAATATGAACTCCCCATCAATTTCCGGCTGAAATACAACAGCGACGACGTATGGTCGGGCCATTCATGAGCATGCCGATGATACATCTGAAAGACGTCAACAAGACCTACTACGGCGCACAGCCGCTACATGTACTGAAAGGCATCGACCTCGACATCGGGGCCGGCGAGTTAGTGTCGGTCATGGGTTCGTCGGGGTCGGGCAAATCGACGCTGCTCAACATTCTCGGCATCCTCGACAACTACGACACCGGCGAGTATCTGCTCGACGGCACCCCCATCAGGAACCTCAGCGAGACGCGCGCAGCCGAGTACCGCAACCGCATGATCGGTTTCATCTTCCAGAGCTTCAACCTCATCGGCTTCAAGACAGCTGTCGAGAACGTAGAGCTCCCCCTGCTCTACCAGGGCGTAAGCCGCCGCAAGCGCCACCGGCTGGCCATGGACTATCTCGACCGGCTGGGGCTTACGCCATGGGCCGAGCACTACCCCAACGAAATGTCGGGCGGACAGAAGCAGCGCGTGGCCATCGCCCGTGCCCTCATCACCAATCCGAAGATTATCCTCGCCGACGAGCCGACGGGCGCACTCGACTCAAAGACCAGTCTGGAAGTTATGAAACTGCTGAAACGCCTCAACCGCGACGACCACAAGACCATTGTTGTGGTGACCCACGAGAGCGGTGTGGCCAACGAGACCGACAAGATCATCCACATCAAGGACGGGCTTATCGGAAGCATAGAGGACAACCGCGACCACCGGTCAAGCATCTTCGGCGGCAGCACCATCATGAAGTAAGCACGCATTATGCTCGATACCATTCAGGAGATACACGCAACCATACGCCACAACAAGCTGCGCACGTCGCTCACGGGCTTTGCCGTGGCATGGGGCATCTTCATGCTCATCGTGCTGTTGGGAGCGGGCAACGGCCTCATCAACGGCATAACCAACAACATGGGCGATTTTCTCGCCAACTCGATGGTTGTCTTTGGCGGCCATACCTCCAAGCCCTACGACGGGCTGAAGGAAGGGCGCGAAGTCACCCTCAACGACGGCGATGTCAGCACCATACGCCAGCGGTTCGGCAATCATGTGGAAAGCGTGTCGTCGGCCATGCGCCAGGACGGCGTAACCATCTCTCTAGGAGAGAACTACGTCAGTTCTACCCTGTGCGGTTCCTATCCCGGCGAAGCCGCCATCAACAAGATACACATGCTGTCCGGCCGTTTCATCAACGACATCGACATTGCCGAACGCCGCAAAGTGCTCGTTGTGGGCGACGGACAGGCGCGCGAGCTCACGGCCGGCAGCGCAACCGCCCTCGTGGGCCGCACGGTCAAGGTGGGCGACTTCGCCTTTCAGGTCGTGGGCATTGCCAAGAGCGACGAGAGCGGCATGGGCACCGACTGCTACACATCATTCACCACCCTGCGCACCATCTACGGGCGGGGCGACAAGACCGACCGCATCCTGTTTGCCTTCCACGGACTGGAAAGCCAGCAGGCCAACGAAGAATTCGAGCGGCAGTACAAGACAACCCTCAACCGCAACCACCATGCTGCCCCCGACGACGAAGATGCCGTATGGATATGGAACCGCTTCACGCAGAACCTGAAGATGAACACCGGCATGTCCATCATCCGGCTGGCCCTATGGATCGTGGGCATCTTCACCCTGCTTTCGGGCATCGTGGGCATCAGCAACATCATGCTCATTTCGGTCAAGGAACGCACGCGCGAGTTCGGCATCCGCAAAGCCATCGGAGCCAAGCCATCCAGTCTGCTGCGCCTCATCATTACCGAGAGCGTCATCATCACCACCTTCTTCGGCTACATCGGCATGCTGCTCGGCATAGCCGCCAACGAATACATGGACGCCACCCTGGGACACCAGACCACCAATCTGGGTTTCGCCAAGATCACCACGTTCCTCAACCCCACCGTGGGTCTCGACGTGTGCATCGAGGCCACCCTGCTCATGGTGGTGGCCGGAACCGTGGCCGGCCTTGTGCCCGCCATCCGTGCGGCACGCACACGCCCCATCGAGGCCCTGCGCGCCGAGTGACCACAAGGCGCCGCGCAACACCAACAAACCACACAACAGTGAGAATCGACATAGACCAATACCGCGAGATACTCGACACCATCACACGCAACAAGGCACGCTCGCTGCTCACGGGCTTCGGCGTGTTCTGGGGCATCTTCATGCTGGTGGCACTCATCGGCGGCGGACAGGGACTTAAAGACCTGCTCTCCACTACGTTCGACGGTTTTGCCTCCAACAGTGTCGTGTTGTTTCCGCAGCCCACCACCAAGGCCTACCACGGCTACCGCAAAGGCCGCGCATGGGGCCTCACCTACCGCGACGCCGAGCGTCTCCGTTCGCAGGTGCCGCAGCTCGACGTGGTCAGTCCGATGCTTATGCGCTGGGGCGGCTTCGCCACACACAACGACAAGAAAAGCAGCTGCTCGTTCAAGGGCGTGCTGCCCTCGTATGCCAAAGTCGAAGCACCCAAGCTCTACTACGGACGCTACATCAACGACATGGACATAGCCGACAACCGCCGCGTCTGCGTTATCGGCAAGCGGGTCTACAAGAGTCTGTTTCCGGGCGGAGGCGACCCGTGCGGCCAGCGCATACAGGTCGACTCGGCCTATTACAAAGTGGTAGGCGTGGACTATTCGGAGGGAGCGATGAACATCAACGGCAGCAACGCCGAGACGGTGTCGGTACCCATCACCCTCATGCAGCAGGCCTACAACCGCGGGGACAGCATCGACCTGCTCTACATGACGTTGCGGCCCGGCTACCGGGTAACGCAGATGCAAGGCCGCATAAGAACCGTGTTGGGAAAAGCCCACGACGTGGACCCGACCGACGAGAAAGCCCTCTTCGTGATCAACACCCAAGTGATGTTCTCGATGGTCGACAGCCTGTTTCGCGGCGTCAACATCCTGATCTGGCTGGTGGGCATCGGCACACTGCTGGCCGGTGCCATCGGCGTGAGCAACATCATGATGGTTACGGTGCGCGAACGAACCACCGAGATCGGCATCCGCCGTGCCATCGGCGCCACCCCGCGCATGATTCTCTCGCAAATCATATCGGAAAGCATCGCCCTGACCATTGCGGCCGGCATGGCCGGCATCATCTTCGCCGTCACCGTACTGCAAATGCTCGAGCTGGCCAACACCAGCGACGGCATCACCACAGCCCACTTCCAGGTGCGGTTTTGGACAGCCGTCGGCGCACTGGTCCTGCTCACTGCGCTGGGCGTGCTGGCCGGCCTGGCCCCGGCTCTGCGGGCCATGAGCATAAAACCCGTGGATGCCATGCGCGACGAGTGACCTCACGTTCCATCCCGACAAACAACACATCTATAAACAAGCGGCCCACTCCCGTGCAGAGAGCCCCACGGCCGTGACATACGATTATGAAAAAGTATTTCAAAATTGCGGTTGCCGCCATCATCCTCCTGATATTCGCCGGCACCTTCGTTTTTCTGTGGCAAAAGAGCCAGCCTCAACCCGTGGAGTACGAGGAGTTCACGGCCACTTACACCGATATCCGTAAGACCACCCTCATAACGGGCCGCATTGAGCCGCGCAACGAGGTCAGCGTGAAACCCCAGATATCGGGCATCATCACCGACATCTACAAGGAAGCCGGCGAGAACGTCACGGCCGGCGAGGTGATAGCCAAGGTGAAGGTCATCCCCGACGAGAGCCAGCTCAGCTCGGCCCAGGCACGCATACGCCTGGCCGACATCAACGCCCGTCAAGCGCGCGTCGACTACGAGCGCGAGAAGACGCTCTACGACAAGGGACTGGTCAGCGGCGACGAGTACGACCAGAAGCGCAAGGCGTGGCAGCAGGCGGCCGAGGAGGTGCGTGCGGCCAAGGACAACCTGGAGGTGGTGCGCGACGGTGTATCGAAGGAGAACGCCAGCAGCTCGTCGACACTCGTGCGGTCGACCATCAGCGGCCTCATCCTCGACATCCCCGTGAAGGTGGGCAACACCGTCATCCTGTCCAACACGTTCAACGACGGCACCACCATCGCCACCGTGGCCAACATGGCCGACCTGATCTTCCGCGGCAATGTCGACGAGACCGAGGTGGGACGCCTGGTAACCGGCATGCCGATGAAAATTACCGTCGGTGCCCTTCAGGACGAGCGTCTGCAGGCATCGCTGGAATACATAGCGCCGAAGGCCACACAGAACAACGGCGCCAACCAGTTTGAGATCAAGGCAGCCGTACACATCGTCGGCACCGGCAAGATACGGTCGGGCTACAGCGCCAACGCCGAAATTGTACTGGCCGAAGCCCGACAGGCCCTCACCGTACCCGAGAGTGCCATTACCTTCGAGGGCACCGACACCTACGTCTACGTCGTGAAGGAGCGCGAAGGACAGAAGATCTACGACAAGCGGCGCGTCACCACGGGCCTCAGCGACGGCATCAACATACAGGTGAAGAGCGGACTGAAGAAAGGCGAACGGGTGCGCGGCCCGCAAAAGGTGAAGGACGACAGCAGCAACGAATAAGTAGCCATACCATGACACAAGCATTGTTTTTCGACATCGACGGCACGCTCGTCAGCTTCGACACCCACCGCATACCCGAAAGCACCGTCGGTGCCTTGCGCCAGGCCAAGGCCAATGGCATAAAAATATACATCTCCACCGGCCGTCCCGCCCCGTTCATCAACAACCTCGGCCAGATTAGCGACCTCATCGACGGTTACATCACCACCACCGGGGCACTCTGCATGGTTGGCGACCGGCAGTTCGGCATACACAGCATCGATCCCGGCGAAGCCCAACAGGTAATGGATGCCTGCAGACAGCTCGAGAAGTCGTGCGTCGTGGTAGGTACCGACCACATATCCCTCATCAACGACTCGGACGATCTTACCCGCCAGTTTCGTGAGGGTCTGAACCTCGACTACGAGTTCGCCCCCTTGTCCGTCACCCTGCAGGAACCCCTGCTGCAGCTCAGTCCGTTCTTCACCCAGGAGGAAGAGCGCACGGTCATGGCGCACCTGTCTTCCTGCATCAGTTCGCGGTGGCATCCTGCCTTCACCGACATCACCCACCACGATGCCGACAAGGGGAAGGCCCTTGCCACCATGTGCCGGCACGAAGGCATTGCCATAGCCGACACCATGGCATTCGGCGACGGCGGCAACGACATCGCCATCATCCGCCAGGCGGGCATCGGCGTTGCGATGGGCAATGCCAACGACACGGTTAAGGCCGCCGCCGACCACGTCACCACAGCCGTCGACCACGACGGCGTACGCAATGCCCTGCAGTATTTCCACATCATCTGACAACCACCGGAAACCACGGTTTCACCATTTCTTGTACCGGGAAGCTGGGGCTTTTTCAAATAATAAACGTAACTTTGCAGCCGATTGCCGTGCCAAGGCACACGCCGCCGGCTCGGCTTCGCCGTCAAAAGCCGGTTGTAACACAAGCCTGACGGGAAAAGAAACTACGGAATACGATATTCCGGAAAACGAAACACAAGAAAAGAACTATGGCTATTGTCAAACAAAAATTATGGAATGAACTGCGCGACTATGTGATGATCGGTGTCGGAATGATATCCTACTGCATCGGGTGGAACGTCTTTCTGCTGCCCAACAGCATCACCACGGGCGGTGTGCCGGGTATCGCCTCGGTCGTGTTCTGGGGCACGCAGTTCCCCGTGCAGTGGACTTATTTCATCATCAACGCCGGACTGCTGTTGGCCGCGCTCCGCATACTCGGCTTCAAGTTTTGTGTCAAGACCATCTATGCCGTGTTGGTGCTGACGGTCATCACGTCATTATTCCAGAAATTCGCCGGCCAGACCGCCATGCTCCACGACCAGCCGTTCATGGCCGCCATCATCGGTGCCATCTTCACCGGTTCGGGCATCGGCCTGGGCTTCTCGTCGAACGGTTCCACGGGCGGCACCGACATCATTGCCGCCATTGTCAACAAGTACCACGACATTTCGCTGGGGCGCGTCATCATGCTCTGCGACATCGTCATCATCACCTCCTCCTATCTGGTGTTCCACGACTGGGAGAAAGTGATCTACGGCTATGTGGTGCTGTGGGTGTCGAGCTTCTGCATCGACCAGGTGGTCAGTTCCATGCGCCGCAGCGTGCAGTTCTTCATCATCTCCGACAAGTATCAGGAGATAGCCAGCCGCATAGCCGTCTATCCCCACCGTGGCGCCACAGTGATACATGCCCACGGTTTCTACACCGGCCACGAGGTGAAGATGCTGTTCATCATGGCCAAGCGCCGCGAAAGCAAAATCGTTTTCAACATCATCAACGAGATCGACCCGCATGCCTTCGTCACCCAGACCAACGTGATCGGCGTGTACGGCGAGGGCTTCGACAAGTTCAAGGTTCACGGCAGCCATCCCAAGGCGCAGAAACTGTCGCCGCAGGCACAGGCGGCTCTCAACCGCTGATGCAGGCAGACACCTGCCATGATGCGCCCGCATCCTTCCGCCGGACAACCGTTCCCGGGAAGGATGCGGGCGCAAAGCATTAGCTATCACGCAGAACATGCAAGTCGTGAAAGGGCAACAGAGCGATGCCTACTGTCTCCGTGGGGAATGCACCCATTATTTTTAGCAGTTGCTGGCATGCATCATTACCGACTCGTTATACGCTGATTATTAAGGACAACCGTTAAACTCCGAAAACCGGGCATTTCGGCCACAAGACAAGCCGCCGAAGAATACAACGCCATTTTGAAGCTATAGTTTGTAAAATCGTTACACGTTTTCTTGGATGGCTGCGCCCTACCTTTCGGGGCGCTCGGCATATCGAAGGGCGCAAGTGCAAAATGCGAAAGTTTGCAAGCTAAAGATTTCGCGCAGGGTGCAGGAGAAAAGAATGGCCGTGAAATCAAAAAAGATAAGAGGCGTTTGCCCGTATTCACGAAAAAACAATTAATTTTGCATCGGTATAACAAGCACCTATAAATTTATACAGACATGATACTATTCTTCAAGACTCCCAAGGAGAACATCATTGCCACTGAGATGGACCACCAGCCCAGCGAGCAGGAGAAACAAGCACTCTGTTGGCTTTATGGCGAAGCCACACCGGTGGACGCCACAACCCTGACAGGCTTCTTCGTCGGCCCGCGCCGGGAAATGATAACCCCATGGAGTACCAATGCCGTTGAGATCACGCAAAACATGAGTCTCACCGGCATTTCGCGTATAGAAGAGTTCTTCCCCGTGGAGAGCGAAGACGCCAGTCACGACCGTATGCTGCAGCGCATGTACAACGGGTTGGACCAGCAGATTTTCACCGTCAACCACCAGCCCGAGCCCATCAAGCATGTTGACGACATCGAGCAGTACAACGAGGAAGAGGGCCTGGCACTGAGCCCCGAAGAAATAGAATATCTGCACAAGATAGAAAAAGAGAACGGCCGTCCGCTCACCGACTCCGAGATTTTCGGCTTCGCACAGATCAACTCGGAGCACTGCCGCCACAAGATTTTCGGCGGCTCGTTTATCATCGACGGCGAGGAACGCCCGTCGTCGCTCTTTGCGCTCATCAAGAAGACCACCAACGAACATCCGGGCAAGATACTCTCTGCCTACAAGGACAACGTGGCGTTTGCGCAGGGTCCCACCATCGAGCAGTTTGCGCCCGAAGACCAGACCACGGCCGACTATTTCAAGGTGAAGCCCATCGAGAGCGTCATCTCGCTGAAGGCCGAGACCCACAATTTCCCCACCACCGTGGAACCGTTCAACGGCGCTGCCACAGGAACTGGCGGCGAGATACGCGACCGCATGGGCGGAGGAACTGGTTCGTGGCCCATTGCCGGAACCGCCGTATACATGACCTCGTACCCCCGCCTGTCGGCAGCCGAAGCTGAAGGCGCACAGGAGGGCCGCTCATGGGAGGCCGGCATCGCCCCGCGCAAATGGCTCTACCAGACACCGCGCGAGATCCTGACCAAAGCGTCGAACGGAGCGTCCGACTTCGGTAACAAGTTCGGACAGCCGCTCATCACCGGATCGGTGCTGACCTTCGAGTACCAGACCACGGATGCCGACACGGCCACACTGCCCGACGGCACAGCAGCCGAGCAGAATGTGGGCAACGCCACCTCGGCAACGGGCGGCGCCGTGTATGCCTACGACAAGGTCATCATGCTGGCCGGCGGCGTGGGCTACGGCAAGAAACGCGACTGCCTGAAGAAAGAACCCACCGCAGGTGAAGACATCGTGGTAGTGGGCGGCGACAACTACCGCATCGGACTGGGCGGCGGCTCGGTATCGTCGGTCGACACGGGCCGCTACGGAACGGCCGTGGAGCTGAACGCCGTGCAGCGCGCCAACCCCGAGATGCAGAAACGTGCCTACAACCTGGTGCGCGCCCTGGTGGAAGACGACACCAACCCCGTAACCTCCATACACGACCACGGGTCGGCAGGCCATCTGAACTGTCTCTCCGAGCTGGCCGAAGAGTGCGGAGGCGAAATCGACATGACCAAACTGCCCATCGGCGACAAGACCCTCTCGGCCAAGGAGATCATAGCCAACGAGAGCCAGGAGCGCATGGGACTGCTCATCGACGACAACCAGCTCGACAAGGTGAAGAAGATTGCCGCACGCGAACGCGCTCCGTTCTATGTGGTGGGCCACACCACGGGCGATGCCCATTTCTCGTTCGTGCAGGGCGACGGCGTGAAGCCTTTCGACCTCGACGTGGCACAGATGTTCGGCCATTCACCCAAGACGGTGATGCGCGACCAGACGGTGGTGCACCACTACGAGGATGCCACTTACAGCGTCGACAAGATCGACGAGTATCTGGACAACGTGCTGCAGCTTGAGGCCGTGGCCTGCAAGGACTGGCTCACCAACAAGGTGGACCGTTCGGTGACGGGCAAGGTGGCCCGCCAGCAGACCCAGGGACAGGTGCAGCTGCCGTTGAGCGACTGCGGTGTGGTGGCACTCGACTACCGCGGAAAAGCGGGCATCGCCACTGCCCTGGGCCATGCGCCGCAGGCAGGACTGGCCGACCCGGCAGCCGGCAGCGTGCTCAGCGTGGCCGAAAGCCTCACCAACATCGTGTGGGCACCCGTCGCTACCGACCGCAACCATCCGTCGCCCATACAGAACCTGAACCTCTCGGCCAACTGGATGTGGCCCTGCCGCTCGCAACAGGGCGAGGACGCGCGTCTCTACGATGCCGTGAAGGCCCTGTCCGACTTCTGCTGCAACCTGGGTCTGAACGTGCCCACCGGCAAGGACTCGCTGTCACTGTCGCAGCAATATCCCGACGGCTCGAAGGTCATCGCGCCGGGTACGGTCATCGTAAGCGCAGGAGCTGAGGTGAGCGACGTACGCCAGACGGTATCGCCCGTCATGGTCAACGACAAGAACTCGTCGCTGTATTACATCGATTTCTCGTTCGACGCGCAGCACCTCGGCGGATCGGCCTTTGCCCAGACACTGGGCAAGATTGGCTCGGACGTGCCCACAGTGAAGAACCCTGAATACTTTGCCGACTGCTTCAACGCCATACAGCACCTCATCAAGAAGGGTTGGGTCATGGCCGGACACGACGTGTCGGCCGGCGGCCTCATCACCACCCTGCTCGAAATGACGTTCGCCAACAAGGAGGGCGGCATGCACGTCAACCTGCACGACGTGCAGCCCGAGTCGGACGACGTGGTGAAAATACTCTTTGCCGAGAACCCGGGCGTGGTCATCCAGGTAAGCGACACGCACAAACGCGAACTGAAGGAGTACCTCGAGGACGAGGGCATCGGCTTTGCCAAGATAGCCTACCCCACACCGGCCGTACGCAAGGTGGCCGTGGTGAAGGACAACTGGGAGCACGAGTTCGACATCGACGCACTGCGCGACACATGGTACCGCAGTTCGGCCCTGCTCGACGAGCACCAGAGCATGAACGGCATGGCCGCCCAGCGCTACGCCAACTACAAGAACCAGCCGCTAGAAATCAAATTGCACGACACGTTCAAGGGTTCCTTCGCATCGCTCGGCATCAACCCCGACCGCTGGAAGGCCGCAAAGGCTGACGGCACCGCCGCTGCAAAGGCTCCCGTGGCTGCCATCATCCGCGAGAAAGGAACCAACGGCGACCGCGAAATGGCCTACTCGCTGTGGCTGGCCGGCTTCGAGGTGAAGGACGTGATGATGACCGACCTGATCAGCGGCCGCGAGACGCTCGACGAGGTCAACATGATCGTGTTCTGCGGCGGTTTCTCCAACAGCGACGTGCTGGGATCGGCCAAAGGATGGGCCGGCGCATTCCTCTACAATCCGAAAGCCAAGGAGGCTCTCGACCGTTTCTACGCACGGCAGGACACACTGTCGCTCGGCATCTGCAACGGTTGCCAGCTCATGGTGGAACTCAACCTCATCAATCCGGAACACGGCAAACGCGCTCATCTGCTGCACAACGTCTCGCAGAAATTCGAGAGTTCGTTCCTCGGCCTCGACATTCCGCAGAACAACAGCGTGATGCTGGGATCGCTCAGCGGCGACAAGCTCGGCATCTGGGTGGCTCACGGCGAGGGCCGTTTCGAACTGCCCGAGGGCGAGGACCACTACAACATCGTGGCCAAATACAACTACGCTGGATATCCGGGCAACCCCAACGGCTCCGACTACAACGTGGCCGGCATCTGCTCGGCCGACGGCCGTCACCTGGCCATGATGCCGCACCCGGAGCGTGCCATCTTCCCCTGGCAAAACGCCTGGTACCCGGCCGACCACGCGCTCGACGACGTGACTCCATGGATGGAGGCTTTCGTCAATGCGAGAAAGTGGATCGAACAGAAAAACAAATAACCGTCACGGCACACCCCTGCCCCGCGCAAGGGTGTGCCAACCCGTCAACCGTGCGCCACGAACAGCCAAAAGCCGACACCGTCACCGCTTTTGCCGTTCGGGGCGTACGGTTAACCTTGTAGCAACAACCCGTCAACCAATGGACCACAACACGACAGACCGGCCGGCCGTCAAGCCGCAGCCTACCGCCAAGCAAGGCATACAGGCTACGAGCGGACTGCAGCTTTTCGCGACATTCTTCAAGATCGGCGCCTTCACCTTAGGCGGCGGATACGCCATGATACCCATCATACAGGCCGAAGTGGTGGAAAAGAAGAAATGGATAGGACAGGAGGAGTTCGTAGACCTCATAGCCATCGCACAGAGCTGCCCCGGTGTCTTTGCCGCCAACATCGCCACATTCATCGGATACAGGATCAACAAGGTGCGCGGTGCGGCATGCACCACCGCCGGGGCCTGTCTCCCCTCGTTCCTCATCATCCTCGCCATCGCCATGGTGTTCCGCCAGTTTATGGACGTGAAATGGATTGCCGCCATGTTCAGCGGCATACGCCCTGCAGTGGTGGCACTGATTGCCGTGCCCACGTTCAATCTGGCCAAAAGTGCAAAAATAAACCTTTCGAACGGATGGATTCCCGTAGTATCGGCCCTGCTGATATGGGCGCTGGGCGTGAACCCCATCTGGATTATCATAGCCGCCGGCGTTGGCGGTTATCTCTACGGAAAACACTTGAAACAAGCGGAATGATTTACCTGCAACTCTTCTGGACATTTTTTAAGATCGGCCTGTTCGGTTTCGGCGGCGGATACGGCATGCTCTCGCTCATACAGATGGAGACCGTGCGCAACCATACATGGCTAAGCTCTGCCGAATTTACCAACATCGTGGCCATCTCGCAGATGACCCCGGGCCCCATCGGCATCAATTCGGCCACCTACTGCGGCTACACCGCCGTTCACAATGCGGGCTACAACGGGCTCATGGCCATATTCGGGTCGGCCACAGCCACCGTCGCCCTGGTTCTCCCGTCGTTCATCCTGATGATTCTCATCAGCAAGATGTTCATGAAATACATGAAGACCCGTGCCGTGCAGGACGTGTTCTCGGGCCTTCGCCCCGCAGTGGTGGGCATGCTCGCCGCTGCAACGCTGCTGCTGTGCAACGGCGAAAATTTCTCCACGCCGGACAATCCCTGGCATTTCTCCATCAGCATAGCCCTTTTCATCGCAACGTTCGTTGGAACAAAATGGATGAAAATCAATCCCATACACATGATTTGCTACGCAGCGGTGGCCGGTCTGCTGCTGCTCTATTGACGCACGCCCGGCCGCACGCTGACCAATCGCCCCACAACCTTTATTTACCCACAACCTTTTACAATCTAAAGAAACACACATGAAACTATCCGCCACGGTGAAAGGCTTCACCAACCGCTGGGTATCGTCTACCTCGTTCGGTCTCATCCCCCTGTTCTCAATACCGGTCATGACTGCCGGCATGCACCTGCCGTCGATGATGGTCTACCGCTTCGCCTTCGGCTGCTTGGGCATCCTGGCCGTGCTGCTCTGGAAACGCACAGACATGAAAGTGACCCTTACCGAACTGGCCGAGATCAGTCTGCTGGCACTGTTCTACGACGTGGAAGCCCTGCTCATGATACTGGGCTACAACTACATGCCGAGCGGTGTGGCCACCACACTGGTTTTCTCCTACCCCATCTGGACCGAACTGCTCATGCTGCTGTTCTTCCACGAGCGTTTCTCGTGGACAACCATCGGTGCCATGACGCTGGCCGTGCTGGGCGTGGGCTGCATGTCGATACCATTGGGCGGTGCCGACATACAGCCGCTGGGCGTGGTCATCGAACTGGCTGCGGGTTTCTCGTACGCGCTCTACATGGTATCGATGCCCCACATGCGGGTACGCCACATGGGCGGTCTCAAACTGACGTTCTATGTGTTTCTGATGGGTATGGTGTTCTTCGCAATTTTCTCCTGCTTGTTCTTCGACGGCGTGGAAACGGTGAAAAGCACCGACATGCTGGTCAACCTCGCACTGCTCGGAGTGGTGTCGACAGCACTGAGCAACGTGACGCTCATCCCGGCCATCGAGCAGATCGGAGCCACACTGACGGCCATTCTCGGTGCTTTCGAACCGCTGACGGCCATGATTATATCCATTCTGGTATTTGGCGACACGCTGACCCCGCTGATAGCTCTAGGCTTCCTGTTCATCATAGGGGCCGTGCTGGCACTTATTCTCTTGAAGATGAAGAAACATGAAGCGTAAAACATTTCTGGCAGGGCTGATCTGCATACTGCTTCCCCATGCCGCCACGGCGCAACACGGACAGCCGGACGCGGTGACCTTCAGCACGGACACGCCATTCGTGCACGACCCGGTAATGGCCTTTGAAAACGGTGTCTACCACATATTCCATACCGGGCGGCACATCGGGCACGCTACATCCACCGACCGCAAGACGTGGACTGTGGCGCGCGACGGCCTCATAAGCGACATCCCTGCCTGGACACACGACAGCGTGCCCGGTTTCAGCGACCACATCTGGGCACCCGACATCATACGCTGGCGCAACCGCTGGTGGCTGGCTTACAGTTGCTCGACGTTCGGAAAGAACACTTCGGCCATCGGACTGCTGTCCGCACCGTCGCTGTCTGCCACCGAATGGAAAGACGAGGGATGCCTCGTGGCCAGTAGGGCCAAGCGCGACAACTGGAACGCCATCGACCCCGCGTTTGTCGTTGACAGCAAAGACAGTCTCTGGATGGCATGGGGTTCGTTTTGGGACGGCATACAACTGGCCCCCATGACCATGCGGAACGGCAAGCCACAGATGGCCGGTTATCCGAGAACCATTGCCCGACGGTACTACCACAACGCACCCGGCAACCTCGAAAACCCGACCTCGAAGCATGCGGGTGTGAACGCCATCGAAGCCCCGTTCATCATGCATCACGACGGATACTACTATCTGTTCGTCAGCTGGGACTACTGCTGCCGGGGCGAAAAGAGCAACTACCGCGTCGTGGTCGGCCGCAGCAGAGAGGTCTACGGGCCGTACATCGACCGTGAAGGCCGTCCGATGTATGACGGCGGCGGCACAGCCGTAATCGGCGGCGACGGCAAGGACTTCGAAGCGGCCGGACACTGCGCAGCCTACCGTTTCGCTGACGGGGACACCTTTGTGTGCCACGGTTACAGCATTCCGCTGCACGGACAAAGCATCCTGGTGCAACGGAAGATAGCGTGGAAAGACGGATGGCCGACCCTGGAATGAGCCTCAACGCACGGCGAAAACGAACCGGAGGACGCATCATGGACACCGCCTCATTGCGTCAACAACAAGAAACCGAATAACAAAACACGATCACAAGAACCCAAAACAACTACCGAACGATGAAAAAGACGAACCTTCTGACAGTTGCCTTGGCATGTATGGCCGCAACGGCAACCGCACAAACCGACAATGCTCCGACCATGGGCTGGAGCTCATGGAATACATACCGCGTGGACATTAGCGACAGCCTGATACGCCACCAGGCCGACTGCATGGTGAAAACTGGTCTGAAAGATGCGGGCTACACTTACGTCAACATCGACGACGGCTTTCAGGGCGGGCGCGGTGCCGACGGCAACCTTATAATCAACCCGCACCGTTTCCCCAACGGTCTGAGGCCAGTGGTGGACTACATACACTCGCTGGGACTGAAAGCCGGCATCTACTCGGATGCCGGACGCAACACTTGCGGCAATTACTACGACAAGGACACGCTCTCGGTGCGCGTGGGTTTCTATGAGCACGACACGACCGACGCACGGTTCTATTTCAAGGACATGAACTTCGACTTTATCAAAATAGACTATTGCGGAGGCGACGCGCCACAGAATACAGACCGGCTGCAACTCGACGAAGAGACCCGCTATACCGACATACGGAAGGCTATCGATGCCACAGGGCGCACCAACGTGCGCATGAACGTGTGCCGATGGAACTACCCCGGGACATGGGTGAGCGGCGTGGCCGACTCGTGGCGCACCACGCACGACATATGGGACAGCTGGCAGTCGGTAGCCGGCATCCTGCGCGAAAACCTTTATCTCTCGGCCTACAGCAGCGACGGCCACTACAACGACATGGACATGCTGGAGGTGGGACGCTCCATGACGGCCGAGGAAGACAAGACGCATTTCGGCATGTGGTGCATGATGGAAAGCCCGTTGCTGATAGGCTGCGACTTGGGCGCTATCAAACCGCAGACGCTGGCACTGCTGAAAAACACCGAACTGATAGCCCTTTCGCAAGCGGCTCCCCACCAGCAGGCCTATCCGGTGGCTGTGTCAAACGGTGTGTACATCCTCGTGAAGGATGTCAACACGCTGCACGGAATGCAACGCGCGGTGGCTTTCTACAATCCGGCCGAAACAGCCGCCGAGGCCACGCTTACGCTGCGCGATGCAGATCTGGCAGGAACGGTCGGCGTGCGCAACGTGTTCGAGCGCAAGGACGAGGCACCGCTGACCGACGGGAAGATGCATGTGAGCGTGCCGGGACACGGCTGCCGCATCTACGTCCTTACGGCAACCAGGCGCCTCGACCGCCAGCGCTACGAGGCAGAGACGGCCTACATCTCCGACTATCAGGAGCTATGGAACAACCAAACGAAGAAAACGGGCATCTACGAGTATGACAACCAGTGCTCGGCTGGCATGAAGGCCACCTGGCTGGGTTGCTCGCCACAGAACGACCTGCAATGGCAACACGTCTACATGAAAAAAGGAGGAAAGAAGACCCTGAGCTTCAAGTGCATGTCGCCCGACAAGCGACAGTTCACGGTGAACGTGAACGGACAGGACGTCAAGACACTGACCGTGGAAGGCAACACGACCGTAAGCGTCGCCGTGAAGCTCAATAAGGGCAACAACACCGTACGTCTGCACAACGACACGACATGGATGCCCGACATGGACTATATGATCATCGAATGACGTTCGTAGCCCGAAAAAACCGGTTTATACCTTAAAAATAGGTATTTGCGGTTAAAATAACCTAAACGTTTGAAACTTTTAGGGTTTATAACGGTCTACATTAATATATTTGCAACCAGCAATCACTAATAACCAGAGATATGAAGAAGAACATTTTTGTACTGGCCACGCTCGCCGCTGCGCTGCTCATGACGGGTTGCGCCAGCAAGAAAGACCTGCAAAACTGCCAGAACGAGAACAAAGAACTGACATCCAACTACCAAGATGCCAAGGAAAAGCTGGCAGCCTCGCAAGCACGCGTAAGCTCGCTCGAGGAACAGCTGGCCCAGCAAAAGAAGGACTACGCCGCCTTGCAGAAGAGTCTCGACAAGAGCCTCTCGAACACCAGCGACAACAATGTGAACATCTCGAAGCTCGTGGACCAGATCAACGAGTCGAACCAATACATTCGCCATTTGGTAGAGGTGAAAAGCAAGAGCGACTCGCTGAACATGGTGCTGACCAACAACCTGACACGCTCGCTGTCGAAAGAAGAGATGAAAGAGGTGGACGTGCAGGTGCTGAAAGGTGTGGTCTACATATCGCTGGCCGACAACATGCTCTACAAGAGCGGCAGCTACGAGATCAACGAGCGCGCCCAGGAGACACTTTCGAAGATTGCCAAAATCATCATGGACTACAAGGACTACGACGTGCTGATTGAAGGCAACACCGACAACGTGCCCATCAACACCGAGGCTGCCTCGATGAAGAACATCCGCAACAACTGGGATTTGTCAGCCCTTCGCGCCTCATCGGTGGTGCAGTACCTCATCAATCATTTTGGCGTGGAGCCCAAGCGCCTCACGGCCGGCGGCCGCGGCGAGTTCAACCCGGTGGCCTCCAACGACACGGAGGTGGGCAAGCAGCGCAACCGCCGCACGCAGATCATCATTACCCCGAAGCTCGACCAGTTCATGGACCTCATCGACAAGGCTCCCGAGGAGTAACAAGCATTGCCTAAACGTTTTACGGGCATGAAAGCTGCAGAGCGGCTTTCATGCCCGTATTTTGTTTTGGAAACGCCGTGGAACACGGTTGGTTCAGGGCAGCCTGACAGCCAACGTTACGGCATTGCCGTCGACCGACACACGGTAGCGGCTGTCCTGCCCCGTAATCTTGTCGCCAAGCCAGTAGCCCAGCCATGTGCCGCCAACGCCTATGGCTGCTCCGGCCACCACATCATGCCACTGATGACGGTTGCGGACTACACGGTCGACGGCCACGGCGGTGGCCACAGCATAGCCTCCAACGCTTATCCAGGGCGACACATGCCGATACTCCTTGTCGAGGATGGCCGCCCCGGCAAAGGCTACGGTGGCGTGGCCCGATGGGAAGGCACGTCGGTCGGTGCCGTCAGGCCGCCGCTCGCGCACGGCCTGTTTCAAGACCCATGTGGTTCCGCAGGCCAGCACATAGCTGGCAGCGGTATTGACAGCCAACCGTTTCCATGAGCTGGCACTCTCCACACTGCACGTCTTCAGCGCATAAACGGAAGCCACCGGCACGAAGCGCAGCCAGTTGTCGGGGCCGTCACCATGATAAGTCTTTTGCGCTCTGGCGGCGAAGAAGGCAGTCTGCAATGCGAAGACAAGGCATATCAGCCGCATCGGTGCGCAGCCCGGCATGGTGCGTAGATTAAAGTTTTCCATGGTCGTGATAGGAATAATAACTGCCGTCGGTAACGATGACATGGTCGAGGAAAAAGATGCGCATGGTTTCCGAAGCCTTGCGAATGCGCTCGGTCAACCGGTCGTCTTCGCGCGAAGGACAGTTGTTGCCACTGGGATGGTTATGGCAAACGGCCAGCACGGTGGCATTGTTGAGCAGGGCCTCACGCATGATGATGCGTATGTCGACGGCCGTCTCGGTAATGCCCCCATGACTGACGCACACTTGTTTGATAAGGCGGAAGCGCTGGTTCATCAGCAGGATATGGAACTCCTCCACGTCGAGGTCCTGCATCTGGGGGTGCATGAGATGATAGATTGCGTCGGGCGTGCCCAGGTCTGTGCGTTCCTCGGCTTTCTCGCGTGCCCGGCGCTTGCCCAGCTCGCAAGCAGCCTGTAGGGTGACGGCCTTGGCCGGACCTATGCCCTTGAACGCCTGCAGCTGGCGGAGGGTCATCTTTCCGAGCGAGTTGAGGTTGTTGTGGCATGCCGCCAGCACGTCTTTCATCAGGTCGACGGCACTCTGCTCTACCGTTCCCGACCCAATGAGTATGGCCAGCAGTTCGGCATTGGAGAGCACCTCAGGCCCCAACCGTTCGAGGCGTTCGCGTGGACGGTCCTCTTCGGCCCAGTCGGTGATGGATAGTTTTGGCATAATCGGGATGGGGTTTACGGATGCGGGACGGCGTCTATTTGTAGAAATTGTGCCTGTATGCCTCAAACTCGTCCTTCCCCAGCACACAGCGCAACCACCAGGCTTTCAGAAATCCGCAGCCGTAACCCATGAGCTGGGTGAAGGCGGCACGCACGGCGAGTACGGCAATGCGCAGACTATGCGTTTGGCAATGGGCATCGAGGAAGATGACCACTGCGTAGAAGAGCAGCAGGACGAGCGACAGCGCACTGACCGACAGCGGCAAAGCCGGCTCCGTGCCGTAGCCGGCAAAGAAGAGAGCAGCAGCACAGGCAAGGCCTCCAAGGAAGAGTACAGACAGCAGGACGACACCCACCGTGAACACGGCGGGCAACAGATGCACGACCTTCAGCGAGTCGGGGTATTTCTTGTACAGGTTGATGCGCGCAATGCCGCTGTTGAACACCTGACGCCAGAACTTACGGAAATCGGTGCGACGCTTGTGGTAGACCCACGCCCCGGGGAACAGACGCGTCTTGAAACCGGCCTTGATGATGCGTATGGAGAAATCGATGTCCTCGCCGAAGCGCATCTTCGAGAACCCGCCCAACTGGTTGTAGACCGCGCGGCGGATGCCCATGTTGAACGACCGGGGATAGAACTTGTCGAGTTTTTTCTTTCCCCCACGTATGCCTCCGGTGGTGAAAAAGGACGTCATGGAGTAGGAAATGGCCTTCTGCACGGGGGTGAACGAGTCGGCCGCACGGTCGGGACCGCCGAAGGCATCGCACGGCTCGCGGCGCAGCTCGTCATCGATGGCCTGCAGATAGCCATCGGGCAGCACCACGTCGGAGTCGAGAATGATGGCGTAGTCGCCCGTGGCGCGCTCCACGCCATAATTGCGGCTCTGTCCGGGCCCGCTGTTTTCTTTCATGAAATAGTGCAGCGTCAGGCGGTCGGCATAACGTTCGCACACGGTGCCGCACGGTGTCTGCGACCCATCCTCGACAACGATGACCTCGAAGTCTTTCAAAGTTTGGTTCAGCAGACTCTGCAAAAGCTCGTCCACCTCGTCGGGACGGTTGTAAACGGGAATTATCAGACTGTATTTCATCTGTTGGCCTTAAAACTTGGTAGGAGCGTTGACAGAAAACAAAAAAGGCAAGAAGGTTGTGGCCACGGCGTTGCCGTGGTCCATGTCAACCTTCTTACCCTTGACTGTTATCGCTATTGATGCTGTTACTTCTTTTCCGACACGCGGCTGACATAGCTGCCGTCCTCTGTGCTGATGGTGATGACATCACCCTCGTTGATGAACAGAGGCACACGCACCTCGGCACCGGTCTCGAGTGTGGCGGGCTTGGTAGCGTTGGTAGCAGTGTTGCCCTTCACGCCCGGCTCGGAATGAGTAACGGTGAGGTTGGTCTTGGGAGGCATCTCGGCAGAGAGGATGGTACCGTCGTCGGCAGAAATCTGCACGTCCACGATGTCGCCTTCCTTCATGTACTCGCCGCCCGTAATCAGACCGCGGCTGATGGGGAACTGCTCGAACGTCTCCTGGTTCATGAAGATGCAGCCTGTGGGGTCTTCGTAGAGATACTGGTATGAGCGGTGCTCCACGCGCACGTCGTCGAGCTTGAAGCTCACCTGGAATGTACGGTCAAGCACACGGCCGTCGGCCACGTTCTTCAGCTTCGTGTTCATTACAGTGTTGCCCTTTCCGGGCTTGCGGTGCTCAAACCAAATACACTTCCAAATGGCGCCGTCCATGCGGATGCAAGTGCCTTTTTTGATTTCCGATGAATTGATCATTGTTCGTTGTCTATGATATAGTTACTATATTCGCTTTAACGGGTGCAAAGTTACTATATTTTTATAAAAAACGCATAAAACAAAGCCGAAAAAACGTTTATTTCTTTGCCGTTTAAAAAATAATGAGTAATTTTGCAGCCCAAAAGGAACGCTTAGACCATTCGGCACATTACAAGCAATTACAACAATTAAATATCAACAAAAATGAAAAGAACATTCCAGCCTCACAACCGTCGTCGTGTGAACAAGCATGGCTTCCGCGAGAGAATGGCCACGAAGAACGGCCGTCGCGTGTTGGCTTCACGCCGCGCCCATGGCCGCAAGAAGCTGACCGTCTCTGACGAGAACCACGGTAAGTAATCGCCCGGACACAGTCTGACAGACGATAAAAAGCAGCATGAAAGCATCCGCTTTCATGCTGCTTTTTGCATTTTACAAGGCACATGCTACCGTTTGGGCGATAACCGCGCGGCCGCCAATGCCCCAAAAGCCCCATCCCACCCGGACAAACGAAACGCTACTCCCGGACTGCTTTATAAATCCGCAAACAACTGTATATAAGCGTATTGCAAACTATCAAAGAGCATCACCCATCAACTCGCCTGATTGCCGAGGTTGCGATAGCATACCTATTGCGTCGCGATAGCATACCTTTCGCACTGCGAAAGCATATCTTTCGCACCGCGAAAGCATACTTATCGCAATGCGAAAGGTATGCTTTCGCGACGTCATCTTTCCGGCATGCCTTTTGTAAAAATAATGTAGGGCAAGACAAGTGGAAGGTAAACAGGCAGACAACATCCGCCTGCCGACACCTTTTGTATTCCCCTAAGCCGGTGCATCGAAAAAAATAAGTGTGAAAAAAGCAAGTGGCTGTTTGGGCATTCGGGCTAATTGCACTATCTTTGTGGAAAAATACCACACCGATGACGGCATCAGAATTCTTCGGAAAGTTCAAAAGCAGATACCTGTGGGGCAATCTGGCGGCCATGGCCATTGTCGTGGCCATACTGCTGGCCGGCACCAAGTACGCCATAGGCATTTACACCCATCACGGCGAATCGATAGCCATTCCCGACCTTGTGCACAAGAAATACGCCAATGCGGCACATGTGCTCGACCAGCTGGGCCTGCGCATAGAGGTAAGCGACACGGGCTATGTGAAGACCCTGCCACCCGACTGCATACTGGAGCAGAACCCGGAGCCGGGCGAACGCGTGAAGTCGGGGCATGTGGTGTACGTCACCATCAACGCCAGCCACACACCCACCCTGACACTGCCCGACATTATCGACAACAGTTCGCTACGCGAAGCCATGGCCAAACTGACTGCCATGGGCTTCAAACTTACCACGCCCCAGTTTGTACCCGGCGAGAAAGACTGGGTGTACGGCGTGCTTGTGGGCGGCCGCCATGTGGTGTACGGCGACAAGATACCGGTCGACGCAGCGGTAACCATACAGGCAGGCAACGGACAGCGCGACGCCAGCGACTCGGTGAACTACATAGACATGGAGACCGACGACAGCTTCGACGAAGCACCGGCCGACGAGGAGGACCCGTTCGAGGAGATAACCGAACAGCCCGACGAACCCGACGGGCCGACCGCACCCGCAAAGAGCGCCCCCAACACCACGGCCGAATGATGGCACCACACAGAGACACACGCACCACAATACAACAACGACAGCCAATGGCAGACTACACAGACGACATAGACATCCTGGAGGACTACATGCCGGAGACCGCCGAAACACCGGACGGCGACGGACAACTCTACGAACACTGGAGAACGGAAGTGGATGCAGGACAAGCTTCCATACGCATCGACAAGTTTCTTGCCGAACACATGCAGCACTCCAGCCGCAACCGCATACAGACCGCAGCCGAGGCCGGTTGCATCTTTGTGGGCGACAGGCCCGTAAAGAGCAACTACAAGGTACGTCCCGGCGATGTGGTCACACTGAGGCTCAACCGGCCCAAACACGACACGTCGATACACGCCGAAGACATACCGCTGGACATTGTCTACGAGGACAACGACCTGATGGTGGTCAACAAGCCGGTGGGCATGGTGGTGCATCCGGGTGCCGGCAATTTCAGCGGCACACTCATCAATGCCGTGGCCTGGCACATGCGCGACGTGCCGCAGTTCGACGCCAACGACCTCGAGGTGGGGCTCGTGCACCGCATCGACAAGGACACCAGCGGCCTGCTCGTGGTGGCCAAGACGCCCGAGGCCAAAACCGCCCTCGGCAAGCAGTTCTTCAACAAGACCACACACCGCAGCTACAACGCCCTGGTGTGGGGCAACCTCACCGACGACGAGGGGCGCATAGAGGGCAACATAGGCCGCGACCCCAAAGACCGGCTGCGCATGAAAGTGTTCGACCCGGACTCGGGCATCGGCAAACCGGCCGTCACCCACTGGCGCGTGATCGAACGGTTCGGATACACCACCCTCGTGGAATGTGTGCTCGAAACGGGGCGCACGCACCAGATACGCGCGCACATGAAGCACATCGGCCACCCACTCTTTGCCGACGAACGCTACGGCGGCACCGAGATACTGCGCGGACAGCGCAGCTCCAGCTACCGCGCCTTCATACGCAACTGCTTCGCCCTGTGCCCGCGCCAGGCCCTGCACGCCAAGACACTCGGTTTCGTACACCCCCGCACCGGCCGGCAGATGGATTTCGACTCGCCATGGCCCTCCGACCTGACGCAGCTCATCGACCACTGGCGCACATTCATCGGCGGAACAAGGCGCGAAGCCTGACCGCCACAACACTTAACGACAATCAGCAAAACACATCAATACCAACAAGATGAAAGACTTAAAGAGAAACATTGCCATCGTCTGCGGAGGCGACTCCTCCGAGCACGACGTGTCCATGCGCTCTGCCCAGGGACTATACTCGTTCTTCGACAAAGAACGCTACAACATCTACATCGTCGACGTGAAAGGCATCGACTGGCATGTGGAATACGAAGACGGTACCGTTGCCAACATCGACCGTAACGACTTCTCGTTCATTGGCAAAGACGGCAAGGCCGTTGTCTTCGACTATGCCTACATCACCATCCACGGCACACCGGGCGAGAACGGACTGATGCAGGGGTACTTCGACCTCATACATCTACCCTACTCCACCAGCGGCGTACTGGTAGAGGCACTGACATTCAATAAGTATGTGCTCAACAACTACCTGCGCTCGTTTGGCATCAACGTGGCCAAGAGCATCCTACTGCGCCTGGGCGACAGCTACAACGAGAACGACATCGAGCAGCAGCTGGGCATGCCCGTGTTCGTGAAACCGTCGGCCGACGGCAGCAGCTTCGGCGTGTCGAAGGTGAAAAACGCCGACCAGCTGGCTCCGGCCCTGCGCCTGGCCTTCATGGAAAGCAACGAGGTGATGATAGAAAGCTACATGGAGGGCACCGAAATCTCGATAGGATGCTACAAGACGCGCGAAAAGTCGGTGGTGCTGCCCGCAACCGAGGTGGTGACCAAGAACGAGTTCTTCGACTACGACGCCAAGTACAACGGACAGGTACAGGAAATCACTCCTGCACGTCTCGCCGACGCGACAGCGAAGAAAGTGGCCGAGGAAACCAGCAAAATCTACGACATACTGCACTGCAACGGCATCATTCGCATCGACTACATCATCACCAAGGATGCCGAAGGCAACGACGTGGTCAACATGCTCGAAATCAACACCACGCCGGGCATGACAGCCACCAGTTTCATACCGCAGCAGGTGCGCGCAGCCGGCCTCGACATCAAGGACGTGCTGACCGACATCGTGGAAAACCAGTTCTGACACCCGAAGACAAGTCGAACAACATACCGAAGCCTATGACTATTCCCGAAAAATTCAAAGACATCAGGCCCTTCGAACCCGAAGAGCTGCCCGAGGTCTACGACCGACTGCTGGCCAACCCGCAGTTCGAGGCTGTGGTAGGGCATCTCTACCCCGACGTTCCTTACGACATGATTGCCGCCAAGATGCGAACGTGTACCACCTGCCTGGACTTCCAGGTGCAGTTCTGCTACAAGTTCATCAAAGACCTGATGGGCAAAGCCAGCCGTGGCTTCGAGATGGACTGCCGCGAGGTGGACAACACCAAGCGGTACACGTTCGTGAGCAACCACCGCGACATCGTGCTCGACTCGGCCCTGCTCGACGTGCTGCTCGTCGATGCCGGCTTCACCACTACCTGCGAGATAGCCATCGGCGACAACCTGCTGTCGCTGCCGTGGGTGAAAGACCTGGTAAGGGTGAACAAGAGCTTCATCGTGAAACGCGGACTGCCCATGCGCGAGATGCTCGTGGCCAGCAAGACGCTGTCCGAGTACATGCACTTCGCCATCAGCGAAAAGCACGAGAACATATGGATTGCACAACGGGCCGGACGCGCTAAGGACAGCAACGACCTCACGTCCGACGGCGTGCTGAAAATGATGACCATGGGCGGCGAGGGGTCGGTGACCGACCGGCTGAAAAGCCTCCACATCGTTCCGCTCACCATATCCTACGAATACGACCCCTGCGACTATCTTAAGGCCAAGGAGTTCCAACAGAAACGCGACAACCCGCAATGGAAGAAGGGACCGACGGACGACATCGTTTCCATGCAGACGGGCATCATGGGATACAAGGGGCACGTGCACTACCAGTGCGCTCCGTGCATCGACGGCTTTCTCGACAGCATACCGGCCGACACGCCCAAAGGCGACATCTACCGCATCATTGCCGACCACATCGACCATGAGATACACCGCAACTACCGGCTGTACCCGTCCAACTACATTGCGCTCGACGAGCTGCACGCCACCGATACATACAAGGGGCATTACACAGACGAGGACAAGGCTTTCTTCGACCGCTACGTATGCCAGCAGATTGCGAAGGTTGACCTGCCTGACAAAGACGACAACTATCTGCGCAAATGTATCCTGACCATGTACGCCAACCCTGCCGTTAACCACCTGGCCGCTATCGCTGAATGACCCGACTGAAAAGACACATATCGCTTGCGGCGAACATCGCCGTAGCCTGCTGCCTGTTGTCATGGGCCGCCGGATGCTCCAGCGACGGCTACGACACGGGCGACGGCCGCTACAGTTACCTGCGGGCCGATTTCTGTATGGTGCATGCCACTGCGGGGAAAACCGTCGATTACCTTATAACCGACAACGGCGACAGCGTGCGGTTGTCGGCTCCCGCCACGGCCAGCTGGCTTCCTGCGCGCGACACGCTCTGCCGCGCCTTGGCCTATTACGACACGAACACGCACCAGGTGTTTACCCTTTCACAAGTGCCGGTCACGTTGCCCATGGCCAAGGTCTCGCTCGACAGCGTACCCACCGACCCGCTGACACTCGAGAAAGCATGGATTGGCGGCGGCTTCCTCAATATCGGCTTTGCCGTGAAATCGGGCAAAGCCGACGAGCTGGACGCACGGCAGTCCATCGGCATCATGGTCGATTCGGTCAGCACGAGCGGCGACTCGGTGCAAGCCGTAACGCTCCGCCTGCTGCACGCACAGAAAGCCGTCCCCCAGTACTACACCGTTACGGGCTATCTTAGCGTGCCTGTCCCTGCCGCATGGCAACGGGCCGGGCTGGCCGTCGTGGCCAACGGCTATAGCGGCGAACAGCGCATTTCGGCAAAATAAACGCCCCACAAAGCAAAAGGCTGCATGCAAACCCCAGGAGGTTCGCATGCAGCCTTTTGCTGTTTTCTGTCTGTTTGGGGTGCTTAGAGACTTTCAAGCACGCGCTTGAGCACCACCTCTGCACTGATCTCGCGGTTGGCAGCCTCGGGGATAACAAGGCTATGGTCGCTCTCGATGACATCGTCGGTAACGATAAGTCCGCGGCGCACGGGCAGGCAGTGCATGAAATAGCCGTCATTGGTCCAGCTCATGTGCTCGGCGTCGATGGTCCACGACGGGTCCTTGGAGAGGATTTTTCCGTAGTCTTCGGGCTTGGTCACACCCGGGCAGCTCCAGTTCTTGGCATACACAAAGTCGGCTCCCTCAAGTGCCTTGCGCTGGTCGTGCTCCACACGGGCATTGCCCACGAACCGGGCATCAAGCTCGTAACCCTCAGGTTGGGTAACGACGAAATCGACGTCGGCTGCCGTCATCCACTGGGCAAACGAGTTGGGGACAGCCTGCGGAAGGGCGCGGCAGTGGGGAGCCCACGTCAGCACAACCTTGGGACGGCTCACCTTCTTGTGTTCCTCGATGGTGATGAGGTCGGCAAAAGCCTGCAACGGGTGGACCGTAGCTGTCTCCATGGCTACCACCGGGCGGCCCGAGTATTTCACAAACTGGTTGACCACCGTCTCGGCATAGTCGTACTCGCGGTCGGTCAGCCCAGCAAACGAGCGAACGGCAATGATGTCGCAATAGCTGGCCATTACGGGAATGGCTTCCAGCAGATGCTCGCTCTTGTCGCCGTCCATGATGACGCCACGCTCGGTTTCGAGTTTCCAGGCACCCGCATTCACGTCAAGCACAATGACATTCATGCCCAGGTTCATGGCCGCTTTTTGTGTGGAGAGGCGCGTGCGAAGCGAATTGTTGAAGAAAATCATTAGCAGGGTCTTATTCTTGCCCAGCTGCTGGTACTTGAAACGGTCCTGCTTTACCTCCAAAGCTTCGGCCAACGCCTTGTCGAGGGGGCCGATATCTTGCACGTTGAAAAAGGTCTTCATAATCCTTGTTAGTATTTATTGTTGTTAGATATTATGTTTCTTGACAGCCGTTACGGCATCTACGGGCGTGTCTGCCCGTTGCCTTCGATGATCCATTTGTAAGTGCAGATCTCTTCCAGACCCATCGGCCCGCGCGGCCCCAGCTTCTGCGTAGAGATGCCTATTTCCGCTCCCAGGCCGAACTGGGCACCGTCTGTAAACGACGTGGGGGCGTTCCAATAGACACATGCGGCATCTACACCAGACTGGAACAACCGTGCCGCCGCCTCGTCCTCGGTGATGATGCACTCGCTGTGCCCCGACCCGTAACGGTCTATGTGTGCAAGCGCCGCATGGATGTCGGGCACTACACACACCGTCAGCTTGTAATCCATGTATTCGGTACCGAACGATTCGGGTGTGGCACGACACAGAAGGTCAGCCGGATAATGGCCTTCCAGCTGCCCGTAAGCCTGACGGTCGGCATAAACCGTTACCCGACGGTCAGCCAAGTGGCCCACCAGTCCGGGCAAGTCGGGCAGCCGCCGTTCGTGCACCAACAGGCAATCGAGCGCATTGCAGACCGACACACGGCGCGTCTTGGCATTGAACACAATGGTGCTTCCTTTCTTCACGTCGCCGAATTCGTCAAAATAGGTGTTCACTACACCCGCCCCCGTCTCAATGACCGGCACCAGAGCCGTCTGCCGGACATAGTCTATCAACCGCCGTCCGCCCCGCGGTATGCAGAGGTCTATATAGCCCACGGCAGCCAGCATCTCGCCTGTGGCCTCATGGGTGGCAGGCAACAGCACCGCCGCCTGTTCGTCCACGCCATGCCGGCGCAGTGCATCCTGTATGATACGGACCGCCATCCGGTTGGTGCGGGCAGCATCGCGCCCTCCTTTCAGGACACAGGCATTGCCGCTCTTGAAGCAGAGCGAGAACACGTCGAACGTGACATTGGGCCTTGCTTCGTAAACCACGCCAATGACACCGAAGGGCACACTGACGCGGTGAAGCCGCAAACCGTTGCCAAGTATGCGGCCGTTGCTGACACGGCCCAAGGGCGACGGCAATGCGGCCACATGGCGCATGTCGGCCGCTATGCCGTCCAGGCGGCTGCGGTCGAGCATCAACCGGTCGCGCAACGGATTGTTGCGGTCCATGGCCGACAGGTCTTCGGCATTGGCCTCGAGCAACTCTCCGGCATGCATCTCTATCGCGCCGGCAACGTCCAGAAGGACATCGTTGCGGACATCATCAGCCAACAGGGCCAGCTGACGGCTGGCCGCCTTGGCACGTTGGAAAAGCGGGGTCAGCGACATGGCATGAATTCTGTGTGTGGAACATTGCTTTTGTTGTTCACCAAGTCTACCAGGACATTGTCGCGTTCGCCGTTGGCGATGATGACACGGATGCCGTCCTGCGACACCTTCTTGGCCGTGGTGTACTTGGAGTGCATACCGCCGCGACCGAACGCGCTCTTCTCCGGACGGATATACTCACTGAGGTCGCGACCAGGTTCGACCGCAGCAATCAGCTCCGCCGCAGGGTCATCGGGGTGGGCGGTATAGATACCGTCGATGTTGGAGAGCAGCACCAGTGTCCCGGCGTGCATCATCCGGGCAATGAGACCGGAGAGTTCGTCGTTGTCGGTGAACATAAGTTCGGTAACACTCACCGTATCGTTCTCGTTGACGATGGGCAACACCCCGTTCTGCAGCATCACCTCCATGCACGCCCGCTGGTTGTTGTACTGTTCTCCGGGTTCGAAATTCTCCTTCATCGTGAGTACTTGTCCGACCGGAATGTTGTATTCGCGGAACAGGTCGTAGTAGAGTCCGACCAGTTTCACCTGCCCGACGGCAGAGAAGAGCTGCCTTTGCTCCACCGAATCGAGCCGGTGCTGCACCTGCAGTTCACCCCTTCCGCTGGCCATGGCCCCCGACGACACGAGGACAACCTCGAAGCCCCGTTGTCTGAGCCACGCTATCTGGTCGACCAAGGTAGACATGCGCGTCACGTCGAGCTTGCCATCTTTCCGCGTAAGCACATTGCTTCCCACCTTCACCACCAGTCGTTTGTTCATCTCGTCCATGGCATTGTGTATTAACGACAGCCGGGTGTCAGTCTTTCTTCCCGCTGTCCTTTTCCCTGATTTCCACACGGCGTATCTTGCCGCTGATGGTCTTCGGCAACTCGTCTACAAACTCCACGATGCGCGGATACTTGTAGGGCGCCGTCTCTTTCTTAACGTGCTGCTGCAACTCTTTTACGAGATCCTCGCCGGCTTTGTCCTTCCACTCTTTTCCGAGCACCACGGTAGCCTTGACCACCATGCCCCGAATGTCGTCGGGCACGCCAGTGATGGCACACTCCACCACGGCCGGATGGGTCATCAGTGCCGACTCCACCTCAAACGGGCCGATGCGGTATCCGCTTGACTTGATGACGTCGTCGATGCGCCCTTCGAACCAATAGTACCCGTCCTCATCGCGCCATGCCATGTCGCCGGTGTGATAGAGACCGTCGTGCCATGCCTCACGGGTAAGCTCCGGGTCGCGGTAGTACTCCTTGAAGAGACCGATAGGCTTCCGGTCGCCTATGCGAACCACAATCTCGCCCTTCTCTCCGTCCTCGCAAGGCGTACCGTCCGGCTTCACCAGGTCAATGTCGTACTGCGCATTGGGGATACCCATCGACCCAGGCTTGGGTTTCATCCAAGGCATCGTGCCAAGCGTCATGGTGGTCTCGGTCTGGCCGAATCCCTCCATCATCTGTATGCCGGTCAGTTCCTTAAACTTGTCGAACACCGAAGGATTGAGGGCCTCGCCTGCCGTGGTGCAGTACTCGAGCGACGAGAGGTCGTATTTCGACAGGTCCTCGCGTATCAGGAAACGGTAGACGGTGGGCGGTGCGCAGAACGACGTGACACGGTATTTTTCGATCTGGCGGAGCATCGTGTCGGCATTGAATTTCTCGTGGTCGAACACGAATACGGTAGCTCCGGCAAACCACTGGCCATAGAATTTGCCCCACACAGCCTTTCCCCAACCAGTGTCGGCCACGGTAAGGTGAAGCGAGTTCTCGTGCAAGTTATGCCAGAACACACCCGTTGTGAGGTGGCCCATGGCGTAGAGGTAATCGTGTGCAACCATTTTCGGCTCGCCGCTGGTGCCGCTGGTGAAGTACATCAGCATCGTGTCTTCGTTGGTATTGACAAACGCCGGCTTGACAAACCGCGGTGCCAGTTGCCACTCGGCCTGCCAGTTGCGGAAGCCCTCGGGGATGGGTTTGCCGTGGTCGGTAACCGCCACGAGTGTCTTCACGGTAGGACTTTCGGGCATGGCCAGCCTGATCTGCCCGGTGACATACGGGTCGTCGACACAGATGATGGCCTTCACGCTGGCCCGCGTGTTGCGGTATACGATGTCGTGCTTGGTAAGCATGTGGGTTGCCGGGATGACCACCGCACCTATTTTGTGCAGTGCCAACATGATGACCCACCACTCGTAGCGCCGCTTGAGAATGAGCATGACCGGGTCGTTCTTGCCGATGCCCAGCGAGAGCAGGTAGGCGGCAGCCTGGTCGGTCTGCTCTTTGAGCTGTCCGTAGGTAGTGCGTATCTCGTCGCCCTGGTCGTTGGTCCAGAGGATGGCGAGCTTATCGGGTGCTTCATCAGCCCACGCGTCCATGACATCGTAGGCAAAGTTGAAGTTTTCCGGGATAATGAATTCGAGGTGTTTGTTATAGTCTTCGACCGACTCGAAGTGGGTCTGCTTTAAGAATCTCTCTATCATGGCGTATGCTTTCGGTAGTTTATTTCACGATGGCAGCGAGAAACCGCACCGCCTTGTTGCCCACGGCCATCATGCCGTGCGGTTTTGCGGAGTCGAAATAGATGCTGTCGCCGGTGTTGAGGCGTATGGTCTTGTGGTCGAAATAGATGTCCATAGCCCCGTCGAGCACCAGGTTGAATTCCTGTCCGGCATGCGTATTCTTGTAAATAGTGTGTACGTCGGGCTTGGGTTCCACGGTGACAATGAACACATCGGCCAAGTGACCGACATATCCGCTTACCAGGCTCTGGTACTTGTAGGCCTTCGACCGCTCCACGCTCATGCCCTGCCCTTTGCGCACCACATAATAAGATTTCATGTGCGGTGTCTCGGCAAACATCAGCTCTTCGGCCGACACGCCGTAGGCATCGGCAATCTTCATCAGTTTGGAGATGGTGATATCGATCTCGCCGCGTTCAATCTTCTCGTATTTCTCAACATCGATGCCGCACGTGTCGGCCACCTCCTGGGCCGACAGGTCGAGCGCGTCGCGCAGTCCCTTGAGCCTTTCGCCAATTTGTTTCAGTTGTTCGTCCATAATGCGTTTCCGTTTAGTTTGATGGGACAAAGGTACAAAAAAAAATCGGGAAATCAGTTTGCCCCGGCTTTCAGTCCCCTGATGACAGCCGAGGTAAAGCCGGCATGCTCCATCTCGTTGAGCCCCCTGACGGTCAGTCCGCCCGGCGTGGTCACCAGGTCGATGGCCTGTTCGGGGTGCATGCCCGTCTGGCGCAGCAGGGTCACGGCACCGAGCACCGTCTGCATCACCACCTCTTTGGCCACATCAGCCTTGAAGCCAAGCTCCACACCGCCTTCGGCCGCCGCGCGGATGTAGCGCATGGCGTAGGCTATGCCGCACGAAGCCAGCGTGGTGCCGGCCGCCAGGTGCGCATAGTCGGTAAGCAGCGAGGTGCCCATTGCATCGAACAGAGCCTTCACTTCGGCCGTCTGAGCGTAGCTTGCCCCGACGGGCACGATGAACGTCATGGACTGCAACTGGGCAATGGCGATGTTGGGAATGACGAGGAACAGGGGCGGCGTGTCGGGCAACCACTGCCGTATCTGGTCGGGACTGACCCCGGCGGCGATGACGACAAGCATCTGTTCCTTGGGCCTCAACACGTCGCGGATTTCTTTGAGCACCGTTTCGACCAGCCAAGGCTTCACGCAGACACATACCACATCGGCCTGACTTGCCGCCAGTCGGTTGTCGGTTGTGGCCACGGCTCCCATCGCCTCGAACGCGGACAGCTTCTCCAGCGTGGGATTGGCCACGATGATGTCGGCCGGCCGGAAGGCCGGCAACTGCAACAGTCCCTTGACGGTGGCGCCGCCCATGGCGCCCACGCCTATCATGGCCAACCTCATAAGGCTTCGAAAACGCGGTTGAGCTTGTCGAGGAACAAATCAGCATCGGCCTTGGTGAGGCAGAGAGGCGGAAGAAGGCGCAGCACGTTGGTGCCGGCGCAACCGGTAAAGCAGTGTTCCTGGTGGATAAGCGGCAGCCGCACGTCCTTGTGCGGAATGTCGAGATCCACCCCGATCATCAGGCCGCGTCCGCGCACCTCAAGGATGTGGGGCTGGGTCTGCTGCAGTTGCTTGAGCTTGTCAATAAGGTACTCGCCCACCTCGTGCGCATTGTCGACGAGGTGCTCGCTCTCGAACACGTCGAGCACCGCCAGTGCAGCCGCACAGGCCAGATGGTTGCCGCCGAAGGTGGTACCGAGCTGTCCCTTGACAGGAACGAAGTCGGGCGAAATGAGTACGGCACCCATGGGGAAACCGTTGCCGATGCCCTTGGCCACGGTGATGAGGTCGGGCTTGACGCCGAGCCACTGGTGGGCAAAGAACTTGCCGCTGCGCCCGTAGCCGCACTGTATCTCGTCGCAGACGAGCACCGCACCGTGCTTCCTGCAGGCTGCGGCCAGTCCCTGTGCAAACTCGGGTGTGGCCAGGCGTATGCCGCCCACTCCCTGGATGGCTTCGAGGATAACTGCGCACACATCGCCCTTGGCCAGTTCGTGTTCCCAGATGGGCAGGTCGTTGACGGGCAGGAAGGTAGTGTGTCCGTTGTCATTGACGGGAGCCACAATCTTGGGGTTGTCGGTCGTTTCCACTGCGAGCGACGTGCGGCCGTGGAACGCGTGCGAAGCGGCCAGCACCCGTTTGCGGCCGGTGTGGAAACTGGCCAGCTTGAGGGCGTTCTCGTTGGCCTCGGCACCACTGTTGATAAGGAATAGCTGGTAGTCGTCGTAGCCCGATATGCGGCCCAGCCGTTCGGCCAGTTGTTCCTGCAGCCGGTTGATGACACTGTTGGAATAGAAACCGATACTGTCCAGCTGCCGTGTCAGGGCTTCCACATAGTGGGGATGCGTGTGGCCGATGCTGATGACGGCATGACCGCCGTAGAGGTCCAGGTACTCCTGCCCTTTGTCGTCCCACACCTTGGTTCCTTTGCCCTTTACGATGTTCACATCGAACAGGGAATATACGTCGAATAATTTCATTTTCTGTCTTACTCTCGAAATCATTTATAAATGGTTGTTCGGCCAAGGGCGCTGAAACGACCTTGGCCGGAAAATCGCCCCACGGAATGGAGCGACAAGGGGAAAGCATCCCCGCCGGCAGAAGGCCGAAGCCGCTCAGAAGGCCGACGGCTTGAGGCCGAGGCCGGTCGTCTCGCCGATGCCGAACATGATGTTCATGTTCTGCACAGCCTGTCCGACCGCCCCTTTGAGCAGGTTGTCGATGCAGGCGGTGACAAGCAGCTTGCCGTCGATGACGTCACAGTGCACCAAAGCCTTGTTGGTGTTGACCACCTGTTTCATGTCGAGCGGCTTGTCGACATAGTGAGTGAACGGCTCGGCGGCGTAGAACGCCTTGTAAGCCTCGACGACGACCTGCAGTGAGGCGTCGGTGTGGAGCACCTCGGTGGCAAAGATACCGCGCGCGAAATTGCCGCGGTAGGGTATGAAATCGATGGCTGCCGCAAGGTCGCCCTGTACCTGTCGCAGGCTCTGCCGTATTTCGGGCACATGCTGGTGGCAGAACGCCTTATAGATGCTGAGGTTGTCGGTGCGCCACGAGTAGTGGGTGGTGGCTCCGGGCTTGACACCGGCACCGGTGGACCCGGTGATGGCGTTGACCGACACGTCGCTCGTGATGAGTTTCATCTGGGCAGCGGGCAGCAGTCCCAACTGTATGCAGGTGGCAAAACAGCCGGGGTTGGCCACATGGCGGGCAGCGGCTATGCGCTGGCGGTTGATCTCGGGCAGACCGTACACGAAGTCGTGGTTGGCCGGCGTATAGGGCTTCGACGGGTCGAAGGGCGCGGGTGCAGCCAGACGGAAATCCTGTGCCAGGTCGATGATGCGCACATGGTCGGGAATGGGATGCTCGCGCAGGAAGGCTTCGCTCTTGCCGTGGCCGAAACAGAAGAACAGGAGGTCAACCTCGTCGAAGGGCATGTCGGAGGTGAACCGCATGTCGGTGTCGCCGTAAAGCCCCTCGTGGACATCGGTAAGGAGGTTGCCCGCATTGCTCTCGCTGTTGACAAACACCAGACGGGCTTCGGGATGGTGGATCAGCAGACGGATCAGTTCGCCGGCCGTGTAGCCGGCTCCGCCCAGTATTCCTATCTTTATCATAGTAACGTGGCGTGGTTAGTCCTTCGGCATGATGAGCCAGAGGAGGATGTAGATAAACGTTCCGGGGAACCCTGCGCTGCACACGGAGAGCAGCACATAGGCAAGGCGCACGATGGCGGGGTCCCAGCCGAAATACTCGGCAACGCCGGCGCAGACACCGGCTATCCAGCGGTCGGAAGACGACCGTGCAAGTCGTTTGTTAGATGACATGGTTCGAGTGAGTTTAAGGGATTAACGCTGCTCGTCGGGGTGCATGCCGTAGAACACGCGCAGCGGCGTGGCGCTGATCTTGATGAATCCCTTGGCGTCGTCGGCCGTCCAGCCGTGGTTCATCTCGCCGTACTCGCCGAGCTTCGACTTGGTGAGGTCGTCGGCCGAGTCGACACCTACGGTCTGGAAGCCGTAGGGGCGCAGCTTCAGGATGGCCGTGCCGTTGACATGGCGCTGCGAGCTGGACAGGAATGCCTCGATGTCGGGCATGACCGGCTCCAGATACTGGCTCTCGTGGAGGAACATGCCGTACCAGTTGGCCACCTGGTCTTTCCAGTACTGCTGCCACTTCGACAGGGTGGATTTCTCCAACAGGCGGTGGGCCTCGATGATGAGCATGGGTGCAGCGGCCTCAAATCCCACACGGCCCTTGATGCCGATAATGGTGTCGCCCACGTTGCAGTCGCGACCGATGGCATAGCTGGCGCCAATCTCCTCAATCTTCTGGATGGCCTTCACCTTGTCGTCGAACGCCTCGCCGTTGACGGCCACGATCTCGCCCTTGTCGAAGGTGATGCGCAGTTCGGTCTCGTCGTCCTTGGCGGTGACGTGCTTGAGGTAAGCCTCCTCGGGCAGTCCCTGTGCGGGGTCGAGCAGTTCGCCGCCGCAGATGCTGGTGCCCCAGATACCCACGTTGTAGCTATATTTGAGCTTGGTGAAATCGGCGAAGAAACCGTGCTCGTTGAGGTAGTCGACCTCCTCCTTGCGCGAGAGTTCCTTGTCGCGCGTAAGGGTGATGATTTCCACGCCGGGTGCCATGACGAGGAACGTCATGTCGAAACGTATCTGGTCGTTGCCTGCACCGGTAGAGCCGTGGGCAATGGCGTCGGCGCCGATTTCCTTGGCGTAGCGTGCGATGGCGATGGCCTGGAAGATGCGCTCCGACGACACGGAGATGGGATAGCAGTTGTTGCGGAGCACGTTGCCGAAGATCATGTATTTCAGCGACTTGGCGTAGTACTCCTGCGTCACGTCGAGGGTTACATACTGCACGGCACCGAGCTTGATGGCGTTCTCTTCGTTTTTCTTGAGTTGCTCGTCGCTGAAGCCGCCCGTGTTGGCGCAGGCTGCATAGACCTCCCACCCTTCCTGGGCCAGTTTCATCACGGTGTACGAGGTGTCAAGGCCTCCGCTGAATGCTACTACTACTTTCTTTTTCATAATCTGTGTCCTCCTCTGTCCGTCATCCCGTGGGCGGCCGGGTGCCAGGCGGCACCGCCGGCAATCGTGCGGGCTACGACGGGTATGGTTGTTGGTTTTGTTGTTTGTATAATTTAAATAGGTGTCGCCGGGCGGCCGTCAGGCATGCTGGCCGGCGGCGTTGTTCACGACTCGCCGTAGTCGCTGGAGCTGGGCCCTGCCTTTACTGCGCCGCCGTCGATGCTGCGTATGCGGTCCATGACCTCGGACGTGAGCTTGGCGGGCAGGTGCTCCTCGGGGTCGAAGAGCATGGCGGTACAGATGCAGAACTTGCGGCCGGTGCGCACCAGCACGTCGTGGTTGATGCACCCTTGGCATCCGCGCCAGAACGCCTCGTCGTCGGTAAGGTCGTTGAACGTCACGGGATGATAGCCCAGCTGAGTGTTCATCGTCATGACCGCCGACCCCGAGGTAAGCGAGAATATCTTGGCGTGGGGCCATCGCACGCGCGCCAGCGTGAAGGTGAGGTTCTTGATGCGCTTGGCCAGTCCGAGGCCGCGGTAATCGGGATGGACAATGAGTCCGGATGTGGTGACATAGTGCTTGTTACCCCATGTTTCAATGTAGCTGAACCCTGCGAAACGCTCGCCGTCGAGGGCGATTACGGCCTTGGCCTCGCGCATCTTGGTGGCCACATACTCGGGCGACCGCTTGGCGATGCCGGTGCCGCGCACCTTGGCTGCGTCGGCAATGGTCTGAAGAATGGTGTCGACGTACTTAATATGGCTCTCGTCGGCTACCATCACTTGTACTTCTTTCATGACTGTTGTTATTGTTCTACGATATCGTTGATGCCTTCTGCTATGGCGTTATGGTCTACGCCCTCACGGAGCACGATGATGATGGTATCATCGCCGGCTATGGTGCCCAGTATCTCGGGTATGGCGCTGTTGTCGATGTTGTAGGCTATGGAACTAGCGTAGCCCGGCCGTGTCTTGATGACACCGAGATTTCCCGAAAAGTTGATGGACAGGAAACCGGGATTGGTGAGCATCTCGCCGGCCGACAGGGGTTTGCGGGAACGCCGGTACATGGTCTCGTTGGGCAACACATAGACATACTTTCCGTTCATCGATGCGGCCTTGGCCACCTTCAGCTGTTTCATGTCGCGACTGAGCGTGGCCTGCGTGAGCTTGAAGCCCTCACGGCGCAACTCATTGAGCACTTCCTCCTGACTGCCCATTTCCTTGCCGGAAATGATCATCTTGATGGCTTCAAGGCGATGGTTCTTGGTCTTCATCGTTTGTATTTTTATTCTTGTTCCGTATGCAAAATTACAATTTTACACAGAAATCTGCAAGCGTTTTTGCATATTTCTTGCAGAAACAGGGCATTTTCGGACATCACTATTGCATATACGGGTATAAATATGCGCCTTAGCCGCATACTGCACGCATACGGACAAAGCCAAGGGAGAGAAGGGCGGGGTTGCGATAGGTGGTTTATGGCGGTGCGATAGGTGCCGAACGGCAGTGCCGTTGGATAGCTATCGCAGTGCCGTTCGATAACTATCGCAAGGCGAAAGGTATCGTATCGCAAAAGGCATCGCGGCAAGGGGTGCGGCGGCTCAGAATTCCACATAATAGCCGAGGCGTTCGAGCACGTCGGGGGTAAACTCGCGGAGCAACCGCAGGTCGTCGAGACTCTTGAGCGGACCGCGCAGGCGGCGGTAGTCGGTGATGGCCTTGGCCTGGTAATAATTGATGTAGGGATGGTGCTTCAGTTGCTGAAGGGTTAGCCGGTTTATTTGTATCTTGACCGTGGGGCCGCCGACGGTGAAATACGGAAGGGCTTTCTCGGGAAAGTCGGTTAGCTCGAGCAGCTGGTCGGCATCGTAGAAACCGCCCAGCCGCTGGCGGTAACTGACTATCTCGCGTGCAAAATAAGGGCCGATGCCGGGCACGCGCTGCAACAGGGCCGTGTCGGCCTGGTTGAGATCGACGGTCTCGTCGAGCTGCAGCTTTTGGGGATAGCGGGCTTTCACGCTGTCGCGGTACTGGTCGTGGCGGGTGCCGTAGCGGTCGGCGGCCGGCTGGAAATCGGCACCGATACGGATGTAGGGTTCCAACTCGCGGTACTGCTTCTGCGTGAGTCCGTAGAGGCGCGCAAAGTCGGACGGACGGCTATACACATTGCCGGAGGCACGGTAACGGTAGATGTTGCGTACCTGCCAGGGCTGCAGTCCGAGACGGAGCAGCTGGGTACTGTCGGCCGTATTGGGGTCGAAGGGGAAACGCTCGGGACAGGCCACGGCTTCCTGCCGGTAATACTGGGCCGGACGGCGGCCCGCAGCAGCACGGGGGGCAAACGGCGCACCGGCCGACGACGTGGGCTGCAGACTGTCCGCAGGCGCGGAAAGGGACAGGTCGTCCAAGTTGCCCAAGTAACCGATGAGCGAACAACACACAACCAGCAGCAACAGGAAAAAGACGACGACGCTGCGGTCGGACCGGTTAAAATAGAACAAATCCTTGAATTTCACACCGATGGTTTACGGAAAATGCCGGGCGGACAGACGGTTCAGATCACGCCCAGCTGATGGAGAAACACCAGCAGGATGCAGGTCGGCGAGATGAAACGCACGATGAAAAGCCACACGCCATAGAGCGTACAGCGCAGCGTGCCCCAGTTGGACACCTCGTCGCGTACGATGCGGTGTGGTACCACCCAGCCCACAAGGATGCAGGTGAAGAACGAACCGAGGGGCAACAGGATGTTGGACGTAAGGTAGTCGCAGCAGTCGAGAAAGCTCTTGCCGAACAGGCTGATGTCGGCTGCACCGCACGACAGCGAACAAAGCACGCCGATGCCGCAGCACACCACCGTGTCGATGAGGGCGCCGCGCTTGCGCGAGACATGCAGCTCCTCGTAGAAAAGCGACGTCCCTATCTCGTGCATGGATATGGTGGAGGTGAGGGCGGCCAGCGACAGGAGGGCGTAGAAAAGGATGCTGATGACATAACCCAAGGTGGGGGTGAAAGCCTGGCGGAACACGTTGGGCAGGGTGATGAAGATGAGCGAGGGGCCACTGTCGGGCTTGATGCCCACGGAGAAGGCAGCCGGGAAAATCATCAGGCCGGCAAGGATGGCTATCAGCGTGTCGATGCAGGCTATCTGGCCGGCTGTCTTGAGCAGGTCGGTATGGCGGCTGAAATAGGAGGCATAGGTGCAAAGGCACGCCGTGCCCAGCGAGAGGGAGAAGAAGGCCTGGCCCAACCCGTCGAGCAGCACACTGCGCGACACCTTGGAAAAGTCGGGTTTGAACAGGAACTCGATGCCCTCGCCGGCACCGGGCAGGGTACAGGCGGCCACCACGATGACTAGCAGCAGCACGAAAAGGATGGGCATGAGCGTGTTGCTGAATTTCTCGATGCCCTTGCGCACACCGCGGATTACCACCAGATGGGTCAGCACGACAAACGCCACGGTCCAAAGCGTGGGCTTCAGCGGGTCGGAAGAGAAGGTCTGGAAATACTCGGTGACGTAGGCTGCGTCGCCGTTGAGCGCGCCGGTCAGCGAGGCCACAAGGTACTGCAGGCACCAGCCGGCAATGACGGCGTAGAAACCCAAGATAATCATCGAAGTGACCGTACCCATATAACCGATGGCCGACCACCAGCGGCCACCCATCTTATAGTAGGCACGGGCGGCATTCGACGCACCATGGCGACCCACTATAAACTCGGCCACCATGCCAGGGATGCCCAACAGCAGTATGCACACTGCATAGACGAGGATGAAGGCGGCACCGCCGTCCTGGCCTGTCATGTAGGGAAAACGCCAAATGTTGCCCAGGCCGACGGCCGACCCGGCGGTGGCAAGCACCACGCCAATCTTGGTTCCAAAATTTCCGCGTTCTGTCATAGGATGGTTCGTTGGATACTGCCCAATACGGGCTGTCGACGCTGATTAGATTACGTTGAACTGATGGAGGAATACGCAAAGGATGGCCAACGGGCACACATAGCGCACAAGGAAAAGGAAAATGCCGAGAAAACGGCCACTGACCGTGCCCCAGTTGGTAAACTCGTCTTTCACCGTCTGGCGCGGCACAAACCAGCCCAGGAACAGGCAGGTGAGAAATCCGCCAACGGGAAGGAATATCTGGCCGGTTACGAAATCGAAGACATCGAAAAGGCTTTGGCCGAACACTTGCAGCCCATCGTAGCCGCAGAACGAGAGCGAGCAGAACGCGCCAATGACGCAGGTGGTGACGGTGACGATGCAGGCGCCTTTCTTGCGCGAGATGTGGAGCTCTTCGTAAAAGAACGCCGTGCTGACCTCATGGAGCGACATGAGCGACGTGAGGGCGGCCAGCGACAACAGCGCATAGAACAACAGCGAAACAACCCAACCCAAAAGGGGCATGCCCGAGAAGGCCTGGTTGAAGACATTGGGCAGGGTGATGAAGATGAGCGAAGGGCCACTGTCGGGATTGACACCCACAGAGAACGCGGCGGGGAAAATCATCAGACCGGAAAGGATGGCCACAAGGGTGTCGATGACCGATATCTGTACGGCTGAATGCAGCAGGTTGGTTTGCCGCGAAAAGTAAGAGGCGTAGGTGCAGATGCAGCCCATGGCAAGGCTCAATGAGAAGAACGACTGGCCCAGGGCACCGAGAAACACGCTGTGGTCGAACTTGCCGAAATCGGGTTTGAACAGGAACTCGATGCCTTTGCCGGCTCCGGGCAGCATGCAAGAGGCTACCACGATGATGAGCAGCAATATAAATAAGGTGGGCATGAGCAACTTGGAGGCTTTCTCGATGCCGCCGCGCACGCCATGGATAATGACAAAATGGGTGACAAGGAGAATGACCAGCATCCAGAAGACAGGACGGATGGGGTCGGAGGAGAATGTCTGGAAATAAGTCTTCACAAACGCGGGGTCACCGTGCAGCTGACCGACGGCCGAAGCATAGATGTACTGTAGACACCAGCCCGACACCACTGCATAGTAGCCGGTAATGAGATAGCCGGTGAGAACGCCCAGCAGGCCGACCCATTTCCAGCCGTTGCCGTGTGCCATCTTGGAATAGGCACGGTACGTGTTGGAGGCTCCGTGGCGGCCGATGATAAACTCGGAAACCATGCAGGGTATGCCCAAAAGCAACACACAACCGATATAAACAAGGATAAAGGCGGCTCCGCCGTTCTGTCCGGTCATATAGGGGAAACGCCAAACGTTGCCCAATCCCACAGCGCCGCCGGCCGTGGCAAGTATCATCCCGATTTTGCTTCCAAAGTTGGCTCTTTCTTCTGACATGCTTATCTTTTCATTACTTTACTCTTGCAAAATTATGAAAAAATATCTACTTTTGCATCAATATGAAAGCGAAAATTAAAAAAATGTGCAATACATTAAGGAATTATCCGGTTTCCTGGACATGTATTGCCGTAATTTGGGTGCTTTGCCTCATACCGGTGCCTGAAACACCGCTGGGCGAAATCAACATGATCGACAAATGGACGCACCTCGTCATGTTCGGGGGGCTGTGCACGGTGATATGGGGCGAACACGCTCTGAGACACACACCGGCCGACAAGCGGTTTCTGTGCGTCTGGGCGTTCGCCATGCCTTTCGTGATGGGCGGACTGGTGGAAATAGTGCAGGCCACCTGCACGGGCGGCCGGCGGAGCGGCGATGTCGTCGACTGGTTAGCCGACGGCATCGGCGTGCTTATCGGTCAGCTGACCGGTATGCTTCTGGCACGAGTTGTTGCCAGTTGCAAAAAGGGTCGGTAAGCAGACAGGAGTTGCGGTAATGGGGGTCGCCCGTTACCTCAGGACCGATGAAATCGGGCTTTTCGTAGCGTTCGTCCTCACTGCGCAGCTCCACCTCGGCCACCACCAGACCGGCATTGGCTCCGTGAAACTCGTCGACCTCGAACGTGTGCGAACCGCTTTTCACCAGCCAGCGGTGCTTGTCGACCACTCCGCCCTGGCACAGCTGCAACAGACGGGTTGCCTCGTCGAGGGTTATCTCTTTCTCAAACTCATAACGGGTAAGACCACCGTTCGCACTGTGGCTTTTGATGGTCAGGAATCCCTTCTCGTCGCGCACACGGATGCGAACCGTGGCTCCCTTGGCGGGAATGTAACCTTGCTGGATGTGGCTACAAGAAAAGGCGGCGCGTTTGTACGCGTCGCCTTTCTTGACGAGAAACTTGCGCTCTATCTCAAGTCCACTCATTATCTTACTACATACATTGACCAAATGACATAAAGAACGGCAAGGGCCATGAGTATGCCGAATATCCATTTTACGACAACCTCGCCCTGGTCTTTCTGCTTCTGCTCGTGGTTCTCGCGCTTTTGAGCCCGAACCACCTTGTTCACCTCGTGCACCACAGGGTGCTTCTCTACTTTCTTCTTGCTCATGGTTTCAATATTTTAAGGTTTCCAAAAGATTGCAACACACTGCGTCCCGGCACCGGACAAGGGAACTATTGCTCCTCGCCCTCGGTGGGGAACTCCATCAGGTAGGCCTTGATAAAGCCGTCGATCTTGCCGTCCATTACTCCATCGACATCCGAGGTCTGGTATCCCGTGCGGTGGTCTTTCACGCGGCGGTCGTCGAAGACGTAACTGCGTATCTGGCTGCCCCACTCTATCTTCTTCTTGCCGGCCTCGATCTTTGCCTGCTCTTCCTGCTTCTTCTTCAGCGCCCGGTCGTAAAGTTGGCTCTTCAGAAGCTGCATGGCCTTGGCGCGGTTCTTAGGTTGGTCGCGCGTCTCGGTATTCTCAATGAGGATTTCTTCCTTCTCGCCCGTGTCGGGGTCTTCGTACTGATAGCGCAGACGGACACCCGACTCCACCTTGTTCACGTTCTGGCCGCCGGCACCCGAACTGCGGAAAGTGTCCCAACTCACCTTGGCGGGGTCGACATATACCTCGATGGTGTCGTCGACAAGCGGTGTGACAAACACGCTGGCGAAGCTGGTCATGCGCTTGCCCTGTGCATTATAAGGCGATACGCGCACCAAACGGTGCACACCGTTCTCGCTCTTGAGGAAACCATAGGCATACTCGCCGCCCTCGATGGTCATGGTCATGCTCTTCACGCCGACCTCTTCGCCCGGCTGAAGGTCGGAGATAGTCACCTTGTAGCCCTGCGCCTCGCACCAGCGCATATACATGCGCATCAGCATCTGCGCCCAGTCCTGCGCTTCCGTACCGCCCGCACCCGAGTTGATCTTCATCACGGCATCCATGGAATCCTCTTCCTGTCGCAACATGTTTTTCAGCTCAAGTTCCTCTATGGCGTGAACGGCCTTGGCGTAATCGGCATCCACCTCGTCCTCGGTCACCATGTCTTCCTTGTAGAAATCGAAAGCCAGCTGCAACTCGTCGGTAAACTGCCGCACCTCCTCGTAACCCTTCAGCCATTTCTCGATGCCCTTCACCTTCTTCATTTGGGTCTGGGCACGCTTGGGGTCGTCCCAGAAATCGGGGGCCTGTGTACGGAGCTGCTCTTCCTCGAACTCTACTTTCTTCTGATCGATATTGAGATAATGATGGAGCTTTTCGGCACGTTCCATCACATCCTTCAATTGGTCTGCTGTTATCATTGATTATTTATCTTGCTTTTTCTTACGCAAAAGGACGGTTCGACTTATCCTTGAAGGGTTAGTCCAAATACATCTTGTCGATGATGTCCTTGTAGTTCTTGTTGATGACCGGGCGGCGCATCTTGAGCGTATTGGTCAATTCTCCCGATTCCATCGAGAAATGGTGGGCCAACAACGTGAATCGCTTTATCTGCTCATAGTTGGCCAACGACTGCTGCAACGTTACGATACGCTCCATCATCATCTCGTGAACCTGCGGGTTAGCACACAGTTCTTCGCGGTCCTCGCACTTGATGCCATGGTCGCGGGCCCACTCTTCCAGCAGGCGGAACTCGGGCACGACAAGTGCGGAAACAAACTTGCGTTGGTCGGCTATGACTGCCACCTGGTCAACATACTTGTCGACCAGCAGCAACGACTCGACCATCTGCGGAGCCACATACTTGCCGTTGCTGGTCTTGAAAAGGTCTTTGATGCGTTCGCGAAGGAACAGCTCGCCGTCCTTCAGGTAGCCGGCGTCGCCGGTATGGAAGAAGCCGTCCTTGTCGAACGACTGTGCATTGGCCTCGTCGCGGTGGTAATAGCCCTTGGTAATCGTGGGGCCTTTCAGCAAAATCTCGTCGTTTTCGCCTATCTTTATCTCGATGCCCTCAATAGGACGGCCTACCGACCCGATGGTGTATTTCTTGTTCTTGTGGTCGCACGACACCGTGGCCAGACTTTCCGTAAGGCCATATCCCACTATCATCGATATGCCGATGGAATGAACGAACTGCTCGACCTCGGGCGAGACATACGCTCCGGCCGTGGGGAAAATGTTCGGATTTTCCAGCCCCAACTGCTTGCGGACAAGACTAAGCACCGTCCGGTTGACCACCTTGTATTCGAGAGCCAAGGACAAGGGAGGACGTTTGCCATTGGCCAGATACTCTATGTTGTACTTGCGGCCTATGGCGAGGGCATGGTTGAAGAGCTTGCGCTGCACGCCACTTGCGGCATCCATCTTCTCCTTGACAGCCTGATAGACCTTCTCCCAAAAGCGGGGCACGCTCGACATGCTCGTGGGATGTGTCTCGCGCATGGACTCCTGAATCTCTTTCGGGTAGGTATTGATGATCAGCTGCGACCCTGCGGACAAGGCCAAATAGGCCCAGCCGCGCTCAAAAATGTGGGTAAAGGGCAGGAAATCGATGACGCGGTCCTTCTCCGTTATATCCACACACTTGCCATTGGCGACAAGGGCGGCATTGTACTGGCCGTAAGTAAGGATAACGCCTTTGCTGTCGCCGGTGGTTCCGCTGGTATACAATATGTTGCAGATATCCTCGTCGTTGGCTTCGCTCCAACGCTTTTCCACTTCCGTCTGACGCGGAAAGCCTTCGCCCAATTTCAAAAAATCCTCGAAATAAAGGGCGTTGGGGTCATGCGTGCTGACACGGACGCTGTCGTCGAAGATAACAATCCGCTCCAGCGAGGGACACAAGGGAAAGATGCGGTGGGCCTTGTCGTACTGTTCCTGCTCGCCGACAAACAGGTACTTTACCTCTCCGTCATTAATCATGTACTGTATCTGCCGCTCCGAACTTGTGGCATAAAACGGGATGGAAACAGCACGCACGCCATACGCTCCAAAGTCGGTGTAGAGGTACTGGATGCAGTTTTGCGAGAACACAGCAATCTTCTCCTGCGGCTTTATACCAAGATTCAACAACGCATTGCTCACTTGCTTCACCCGCATGGAGAACTGGTTCCATGATGCCGTCTTCCATTTCAGACTGCCAAAATTGCGGAATGTCAAGGCTGGGCGCGAGCCATACTTCTTGGCCTGCTCGTGAATGAGCACAGAGAGATGACTTAAATTCTGCATGGTTAAAAGGCTTTTAATTTTTACGAAAGGGCGTTCCGTACGCGCCGTCATGAGCCACTGGCATCAAATTTGCATACGCCGCTTATTCCTTGCAAAGTTAATTAATAATCCTTAAAGCAGGAAATTATTTGGCGTTTTTTCTTAATTTTGCCAGCGTTATGAAACATCAGGATTATGTGGGCGATGCCATCGATTTGCTATACGCCCTAATCAGCGTTCCGAGCGTGAGCCGATCGGAAAAAGAGGCGGCTGACATCATGGAACAACGGATGAAGAGCTACGGCTTCGCGCCAAACCGCGAGGGAAACAACCTGTGGCTGACAGCCGACGGATACGACGAAAAGAAACCAACGTTGCTGCTCAACGCGCATATAGACACGGTGAAACCGGCCGCTTCGTGGACCCGCGACCCGTTTGCGCCAACGCTCGAAGACGGTAGGATTTACGGTTTGGGAAGCAACGATTGCGGCGGTGGGTTGACGACACTGTTGCAGGCCTTCCGCTATTTGGCATTGCGGACGCAGCCTTACAACCTCATTTACCTGGCGTCGGCCGAGGAGGAAGTGTCTGGGAAAGACGGCATTAGCCGCGCCCTGCCGCTACTGCCGAAAATCGATGTGGCCATCGTGGGCGAACCGACCGGCATGCAACCCGCCATCGCCGAGAAAGGACTGATGGTGCTCGACCTTGTGGCCCACGGCAAAAGCGGTCACGCCGCACGCAACGAGGGGGTAAACGCCATCTATGAAGCACTGGACGACATGCGATGGATCCGCGACTACAAGTTCTCCAAGATAAGCCCTTTCCTCGGCCCGACGAAAATGACACTGACCGTCGTACATTCCGGAACACAGCACAATGTCATACCCGACACCTGCCAAATGCTGGTGGATGTGCGAACCAACGAATACTACACGAACGAGGAAGTGTACGACATTATCCGAAAGAACGTGAAATGTGACGTCCACGCCCATTCCTTCCGGCTTCACTCTTCGCACATAGACCCCAACCATCCGCTTGTCCGCCAGTGTGTCAATATGGGCATGAAGCCTTACGGTTCGCCTACCCTGAGCGACCAGGCCCTGATGGCCTTTCCCTCGTTCAAGCTCGGTCCGGGCGAGTCGTCGCGCAGCCACAGCGCCGACGAGTTTATCAAAGTCAGCGAGATTGAGCATGCTTTCGACACCTACATCGCCCTGCTGGACGGGAGAGACATAAGCTACGGCACAACCGTCGTGTAATAACAAAGCCATGGTTTGTATCCATGGCTTTGTTGTTATGTAATTTTTATATTTCGGGCAGGACATCCTACCTGCCCAGCCAAGCCTCCGGATTGAGCTTGGTGCGCTCCTTGCGCAACTGGAACTGCAGTATGCGGTCGGGGCCGACGGTACCGAGCGCCTGCCGGGTAGACACCTTTTGTCCCCGGCTCACGCTGACCGACTTGAGGTTACAGTACACCGATATGTAAGCACCGTGGCGCACCATGACAACCATGTTGCCGCCATAGCCAATAACGGCACTCACCTCACCGTCGTAGACGGCACGTGCCTGGCACCCCGGACTGCCCATAATGTTGATACCCTTGTTGTCGAGCGTCACCCCTTTCAGGCCGTCAACCTGGTATTGTCCGAAATGACTCACAATCTTATAGTTGCCCGTTATGGGCATGGGCAACCGTCCGCGGTTGGCCTCGAAGCCGCTGTTCATCATGCGGTCGACGGTAGAGAACTTCACCATTTCCTCCGCGTTCTCCTTGGCCTCGGCAATTTCCTCCTTGGCGCGTGCCGCGTCTGCTTTCTGCTTTCGCTCCGCAGCCAACCGCATCGACTCAGCCTCGCGTGCCGCCTGTTCGGCCCTTTCCTTGCGCGCAGCCGCCTCGGCGGCCGTACGCTGGGCAGCCGCCTGTTTGTCGGCAGCCGCCTTTGCAGCCGCCTCGGCTTGTGCAGCTTTGGCCGCCAACTCACGAGCTGTGGCTTTCTGGCGCGCCCTTTCTTCGGCCATAGCCTGCTCGCGGGCACGTTCCTTGGCCGCTTCCTCAGCCTCGGCACGCAGTCGCCGCGCTTCAGCCTCGGCTGCCGCCGCCTTACGCGCCTCCTCCTTGAGTTGCTGTTCGCGTGCCTTCGCCTCGGCTATCCGTCGCGCGTTTTCTTGTGCTGCCCGCTCAGCCTCAGCCTTTTTGCGGGCAATTTCAGCCGCCCTTCGCTTGGCAGCCTCGGCAGCGGCGGCCTTGCGCTTGGCCTCGGCAGCCGCCCGTTCACGCACCTTCTGCACCTCAATCTCCACCAGCCGGTCGATTTGCGCATTGAGAGCGGCATCCTTCTTGTGCTGCTCGGCTATGACCGCCTGTATGGTTTTCTGCTGTTTCTGCAGTCCCTGGACAATCTGCTGCTGCTCAGTCTTGTTGCCCTCAAGCTTCAGTTTTTCCTGTTTGCCCTGATAAAGCAAGTTGTTTTTCTGTCCCCTCACATTCTCGAGCTGGGTGTTTTTGGCAGACACCTGCCTTTGCTTGGCCTTTACCGCCTCACCCTGCGCCCTTTGATACTGGGCATATCCGCGCACGAAGCGCAGCCGCCGGTACATCTGCGCAAAATTCTTGGCAGAAAAGACGAACATCAGACGGTCCTGTACGGAACGGTAGCGAGCCATGTACCGCATGGACTTCACATACCTTTCCTGCCGTTCTTTCAGCTGCATCTGCAGCGTGGCAAGCTGCGATTTCAGGATATCGATGTTACCTTCGATCTGCTGGATGTCGGTCTGTATGTTGTCAATATTCTTCTGCCGCTGGTCAATCTCACCGTTGATGAGCATGAGGTTCTTCAGGCGTTGTGCCACATCCTCCTTGTTAGCTTTCAACGCTTTCTCCTGTTCCTTGATTTTCTGCTGTATGGCAGCCCTTTGGTTTTGCAGTCCGCGAATGGACGCGTTGGTGTAGCGCGCAGTCTGTGCCTGTTTGCCCGAAGCGGCAGACTGTTTGGTTTGCTTGCGCTGTTTGGCCTTCGTAGCAGTCTTGCGCTGTACGGTTGTCGTGCGCTGTTGCTTGCGGGCATTATTGCTTTTCTTGGTCTGCGCCCCGGCGGTGGCCATCAGCGACAGAGCCAACAACATGAACAGAATTTTCCTCATTATACTATCTTTCAAGCGGCAACTATTAGATGGTTGGGTGAAATGTGGTTACGGTTTACAAATCGAGCAGTTTGCCGAGAATATCTGCAGCCTCCACCTTCTTGTATTTGCTCGACACGGTAGAGTTGGTTTCCCAGTCGTCGGATGTTTTCAGCTCGTCCATGGCCAGTTTGACAGTAGCCTTTCGAGTCTGTTTGGTAGCATTGGTGGCAAATGAGAAGACCTGCGATGCCGGGAATTTCTTGCTTCCCAACGCCTTGAAATCACCGTACTGCCAAGTAAGCGCGGAACTGCCGTGCGACGCACTGCTATACGCCACCACCGCCTCGGATATCTGACCGCTGTTCCGGTTGGCTTTCCACACAAACGACAGATTGCCGTTTTTCAGTGAAACAGGCACATTTTGTCCGGTTTCATCGAGGTTTACCGAAAACTTTTCCAGGTCTCCCTCGCTCACCCTATTGGTTCCAGGCAGCATCAGCTGGTTCCAGAACAAGGCCTGCAAGGAGTAGAAGTTCAGTCCGTTGTTACGCAGGAAATCGAGCTGGTTATAGTCGCCCTTGACATACTGCTTGTGCAGACGGTCGATGACCAGCACATAGTCGGGTGTAAATTCGAGCCGTCCCACCTCGGTTCCGATAATGGGAACGAACAACTGCAGCCTTATCACCTGGTCGCGTCGCATGCGCAGCGCACCGGGCACGGTTATGTTTTTACCGTCCATCGAAGCCGTGAACGACAGGCTGGCAACGATGTTCTTGGCATAGACTTTCTGGTCGCTGACCTTCTGCACGAAAGCCAGTTGCTGTTGAGCGGCCTTCCGGTCAGTGCCCTGCGTTGCGGTACTTGAGTGGCTGTCATTCACCAGCGACTTCTTTGCACCGCAAGAGGCAAGCACCATTGCCATGCAAAGAACCAACATCTTTACAGTCGACGATTTCATTTTTCCTTCTTGTATAAGTTTATTTTACGCGTCAGGGCATCCTTGTCGCCGCCAGCCTCGATGGCCTTCTGCAGGAAACCGGCAGCCTGTTCATGTTCGCCCACCTTATAATATATGTCCGCCGCATGTTCCCAGACATCCGCACTGACGGAGTCGTTGGCAACATTCTTCAGCGTGGCATCCATATACATCTTCGCCTCGGCATACCTTTCCTGTTTGTAGAGTATCCACGCATAGGTATCAAGGAAGGTAGCGTTGTCGGGCTCCGACTTCACGGCCTTGGCGCTCATCTCAGCCGCTTTCTTCAGGTCTCCCCCGTCCACGCAGAGGAAATAGGCGTAATTGTTGAGCGTCATCGTATGGTCGGCCTTCCATTGCAGGCAACTGTCGTAAGCGGCATACGCCTTGCCGTTCATGTGCTTGGAATGGTAGATGTCGCCCATGATGGCATAGAAGTCGCTGACGATGTCGGCATTGCTCTTGTCGTTGATTTCGGCCGTTCCTCTGCGGAAGGCATCGAGTGCCCCCTCGTCATCGTGCTGGTAATAGCGTGCCAGCCCGGTGAAGTAATAAAACACCATTTCATCGGGGTTGTAAAGCATGCCCGGCTCGGAAAGGGCGGCCACTTCCTTCCAGTCCTGCGAGCGCCATTTGTTCTGTATGAGCTGGAAACGGGCCGACGCATTGTCGGGTGCTATCCGCAACAGCTGCACCAGCGCCGTGTCGACCTCGGCCTCCGGCAGTTTCTTGAGCTGGTAATAGCCGGCCCTTATCTCGGCCAGCGACACATCCTGCGGCACCACCTGCGTCATGCGTTCCATGAGCCGGATGATGACCGTCGAGTCGCCCCCACGCCTTTCGTTTTCCTGAATGGCCTGCTTGAGAAACTGCGCCCGGCTGTCCGAGGGCGTGTTCTTGCCCATGAGGATACGCTCCATCATCTGCTTTGCGAGCGAGTCACGGCCCGACGACCGGTAATAGTCGTACATAGAACTGAGCGCATAGGTATTGTCGGGTTCTTCCTTCAGGGTCTGCGCAAACAACTTGTAAGCCTCCTTGTACTTTTTGTTGTTCATGAGCCAGTTGCCCAGCATGATGCGGAAAGTATTGTCGTTGGGATGGCTGTCGGCCAGACGCTTCAGGGTCTTATAAGCATTCTTGGCATCGCCCTTCAACTCGTAGACGTTCATCTTGGCCAGTTGGAATTGGTCGTCGCTGCCTTCCATTTCCTCCATCCTTGCGATGGCATCGAGCATTTTGTCGTAATCCTTCTGCTGTTGGTACAGCTGCACCAGCACGTTGAGCACGTCACTGCGGTCGCGGTTGTTGGCCAGCAACCGTTCGAAGGCCTCCGTGGCCTTGGCATAGTCGCCCATGCCGATGTAGAAGCGTGCCACTTTCTCCTGGTAGATGCCGTTGCCAGGACGCAGCTCAGCCGCCTTCTCCAGGTATTTCAGGGCGAGCGAGTCCTGCCGCATGGCCGACAGGAAATCGGCCTGCAGGTAGTAGGCCTCGGCAGCCTTGGGGTTGATGTCAAGGCAATGGCGCATCAAGTCGAACGCCGCTGCGTACCGGCCGGCTTCCTGCTGCCTGACGGCTTCGAGAAAGAAATAGTTGTACCGGCGGCTGTCATTATAGCTCAGCGTGTCGGCGGCAACCGCAGCCGGCCGGCCTTCGGCCTTTGGCTTGTGTGCGACGCGGGGCAGTGCCATACCGGCCACCGCCACAGCAGCCAGAGCCGCCAGCGCGATATGTCTGAATGATTTATACATCGGCATCACAAAGTCTTGTCATTTCACGCCCGTGTGGCCGTAGCCTCCGGTACCCCGCTGTGTCTCGTCGAGAACGTCAACCGTATCGAAGTCGACCTGCTCGTAGCGTGCCACAACCATCTGGGCGATACGCTCGCCGTCGTTGACTACAAAGTTCTCGTTGGAGAAATTGACCAACAGCACCATGATTTCGCCGCGATAGTCAGCATCGACGGTACCCGGCGTGTTGAGCACCGTCACCCCATGCTTCAGAGCCAGACCACTGCGCGGGCGTACCTGGGCCTCGTAACCGTCGGGCAACGCGATGTGCAGTCCCGTAGGAACGAGCTTGCGCTCCATGGGGTGCAGGGTGATGGGTTCCGTAAGATTGGCGCGGAGGTCGAGTCCGGCACTCTGGGGGGTGGCATAAGCCGGCAGCGGCTGGTGCCCCGTATTGACAACTTTTATCTTGAGCATAACACTTGCAAAATTAATAAATTCCACCCACTTACAGACTTTTTAAATATTAAAAAGGCAAAAATGGCGAAATAAAGCGTAACTTTGCCGCAACGGCCCGCACTGCCACAACCACTTGTCACTGCGGGTCTTGAAAACAACAGCAACATGAACTGGAACCAACTCATCTCCAACAAGCGTTTCGGCCAGGAGGAGCGTCATCCCCTCCGCCACGACGACCGTTCGGAATTCAAGCGCGACGGCGACCGCCTTATCTACTCCGCCCCTTTCCGCCGCCTTCAGAACAAGACGCAGGTATTCCCCCTACCGGGCAGCATCTTCGTGCATAACCGTCTGACCCACTCGCTGGAAGTGTCGTCGCTGGGCAAGTCGCTGGGCGACGATGTGGCACGCCGGCTGACCGCCAAGCATCCCGAGCTGCACGGCACGCTGTTCGAGGAAATCGGAACCATCGTGCAGACAGCGGGCCTTGCCCACGACATGGGCAACCCACCCTTCGGCCATTCGGGCGAGAAGGCCATCCAGACCTATTTCACCGAGGGCCCCGGAGCAGCGTTGCGCGACCGCGTGAGCGCAGCCTACTGGGACGACTTTACCCATTTCGAAGGCAACGCCAACGCCTTCCGCCTGTTGGCCCACCAGTTTGTGGGCCGGCGCGCCGGCGGTTATGTCATGACCTACTCCACGCTGGCCTCCATCGTCAAGTACCCGTTCTCCAGTCAGCTGGCGGGCAGCCACGGCAAGTTCGGCTTCTTCACGTCGGAGGCTTCGAGCTTCGAACGGATAGCCGATGAATTGGGCATGATTCGCCTTTCGGAGCCCGGTGCGCCCCTGCGCTACGCCCGCCATCCGCTGGTGTACCTCATGGAGGCGGCCGACGACATCTGCTACGAGATTATGGACATCGAGGACTCGCACAAACTCAAGATCCTGTCCTTCGAGGAGACGCGCGACCTGCTGCTGGGTTTCCTGCGTCCCGAACAGCAGACCGGCATCATGCGCCGCCTGGAGGACGACGGTGTCAGCGACCGCAACGAGCAGATTGTCTACATGCGCGCTTGCGTGGTGGGTGAGCTCGAGCGTGCCTGTGTCGACACGTTCGTGGAACACGAGGACGACATCCTGCACGGTTCGTTCACGGGCAGCCTTATCGGGAACATCGACGCGCCCCTGCGCAAAGCCTACGAACTGTGCGCACAGGTGTCGCGGCAGAAGATTTACCGCAGCAAGCCCGTGCTCGACGTGGAGCTGAGCGGTTACAAAATCATGGAGACACTCATGGAGACGCTGGTCTCTGCGGCCGTTCACCCGGAAAAGTTCCACTCGCAACAACTCATCAGCCGGTTCAGCAGCCAGTACGACATAGGGAGTCCCGACCTGGAGACACGCATCATGGCCGTGCTCGACTACATCAGCGGCATGACCGACATCTACGCGCTCGACATCTACCAGAAGATAGAAGGCATCGCACTGCCCATTGTCTAACCCCTGCAAAGCACGAAAAACACGATGAAACGGCGCATTTTCTTCAATCACAAGGAGGAGTTGTGGAACACCTGGAGCCACGCCGGCGGCATTGCGCTGGGCGTAGTCTCGGGCACGGTGTTTCTCGTTTGGTGTTTCCGCGAAGGCAACGGCTGGGCAACGGCCGGCATCATCCTGTACCTCTTCGGCATGCTCTGCTCGTACGTTGCGTCGACGGTTTACCATGCCCTGAGCGGCTGGTCGGTGTGGAAGGAACGTCTGCGCAAGTGGGACCACGCCGCCATCTACTGGCACATAGCCGGTTCCTATTCGCCCATCACGCTCATCTGCCTGCGCGACCAAGGCTATTGGGGCTGGACGCTCTTCACCTTCATCTGGTCGGCGGCCATCGCCGGCACGGTGGTGAGCTTCCGCGGCCTGAAAAGCCACAGCAACCTCGAGACGGCGTGCTTTGTCGTGATGGGTCTGAGTGTGCTCGTGGCACTGAAACCGCTGACCGACGCGCTGCCCGCCGGTTCGTTCCGCTGGATCATCGCCGAGGGCGTGAGCTACATCACGGGAGCCGTGTTCTACAGCGTGAAACGCCGCCGCTTCATGCACACGGTGTTCCATTTCTTCGTGCTTCTGGGTTCGGTCTGCCACATCGTCGCCGTGTGGGACATCCTCATGGGCTATCTTTAGCAATACGGATGGATAACCGGTGCATTTTACCGTGCGCCCTTACCCAATCCCATCGATACACAAACCGCCGCAGGGCCATTACGGTTGCGGGTGCAAGGTTGCACCGGCCGTAATGGCCCTGCGGCGGTTGGCGCATGCCGGGGAAGACGATGGGCGGCACCCGGCCGCCACACGCGTTACAGCATCACCGTGTTGGGCTGTGCCGGGAAGGACAGCGCCTCGGGATGCTCCTCCACAAAACTGTTGATGTGACGCACACGCTTTTCCTCGAATATCTCGTCGACGGCAATCAGGATGCCGCTTTCTTCCACCTCGCCAAACTCGTGGTTGATGGCCGTTCCGAAGAATTTCATGGTGGGCGACAGGTTCATGTAGGCATTGACCAGCGGCGGGATGTTGTAGCCCAACTGGCGCACGTTGCGGTTAAGGATGCGATAGTCGGCCTTGAAGTCGTCTTCGCAGAAAATGGCTTCCAGCTCAGCCTCGGGAGTTTCGAAAACCACCGGTTCCATCGGGGTTACAAGGCCGCTACGGTCGCCGAAATGCTTGCGCAGGAAATAGAGTATCATGTCGCGTCCGCGACGGTTGAACGAGGGATACATGGTCATCTTTCCGAGGAAATACTTGCATCGGGGGTTGATGACCGTCAGTGCGCCCAGCCCATCCCACAGGTTGTCGAGGGCAAAGATCGACTTGGTGTTCTTGCGCACGTTCTGGTACTCTACCGACACGAACGACCGTCCGAGCTCCACGGTGTAGGGCGCATAGTCGCGCATGAACTCTTCGGAGAAATGGAACATGTGTCCCATGGCCAACTGGGGCTGCCCGCCGCCGTCGAGTTTCCAGTCGTCGGAGAAGAGGTAGCGGTAGCCGCCTATGATCTCCTCGGCTTCGGGATTCCACACGATGAGCTGCCGGCACCCGTCGTCCATGGTGTCGAACTCGTCGATATCGACCGACTTCCCCGTGCCGCCGCCGGCAGTGCGGAAAGCAATCTCCCTCAGTCTGCCGATCTCGCGCATCACGTTGGGCGAGTCGCTGGCAGTAATCACATAAATCTCGTTGTGGCTCTTGTTCGTCGTCCTCAATTCGCGCTCAGGCGTCAGTTCCGCCTTGAGCAACTCCTTGCTGACCGGTTGGCAAATCTCTTCTTCCATCATGTTGTAATCTATGGGCTCACTCACCTCGCTCCGAGGCCGGCCCAGCTTGTTCGTAAACCTTGTCTTCTACAAATTGTGCCCATTCCACCGGTGTGCGGCTCTTGTCGAACGTCTGCCAGGGTATGGGTTTCCCGATGACCACACGAAAGTCCTTGCCCACGTTGCCGTACATCTCGTCGACGAGCAACAGCATGGCAAGGTTCAGTTTCAGTCCGAGCTTCTTCTGCCATTTGGCAAGCCGGTAGAAGGTGTCCGAATTGCGTCCGCTGAAATAGATGGGCACCACATCGCGCCGGTACTCCACACTCTTGGTGATGAACGTCTTTTTCCACGGTAGGTCGTGTATCTTCCCGCCAATCATGCGCGAATTGAGCCCGGCGGGAAACATGAGCATGTGGTTGTCGCTTTGGAAACCGGCCTCGACCATGCGCGGGAAATCGCGGCTCTGCTTGCCGGTCTTGTTGATGCCGATGCTCACGGGGCGCAGGCCGGGCAGCGAGAGCAAGAGGTCGTTGACCAGATAACGGAAACGGCCGTCGTAGTGTGTACCGATAATGGAGCCGAGGCACACGCCGTCCTCGCCGCCCAGCGGATGGTTAGACACGAATGTGTAGAGTTTGCCGTCGTTCTTGTCGGGCAAGTTCTCTTCGCCTTCGATGGTAACGTTCATCTTCAGATACTTCACGCACTCGGTGAGCCACTCGGTGCCGGTCTTGTCGCGGCTCTCCCACAAAAAGCGGTTCACCTCGTCCTCGTGCACAATGTGCTTCAGCCAAGAAACAACAAACCGCGGCACCCATTTGGCCTTGCCGCCCATCTTGCTGCGCAGTATCTTGTCTATGTCGATGGTCTTTTCCATGTTTCGCTAAACTTCTCTATGCTTCTAACAAGTTGCAAAAATAACACTTCTTTTTCTAAAATACATTCTTTTCGCTCAAAAATTCACTTTTTCTTCACAATTACGCACTCCGCATGGCACGGCGCAGTACATCGTGCCCGTAGCCGCGACGCCGGTGCCGGGAGGCCGGCTTCCCCACCCCACAGCTACTGCATGCGGCAAGCCGGTGAAGCAACCGCGAGGAGCGTATAGAAAGCGTGGGGTTGTAAAGACACATGACAAAAAACACGCACTCCGTAAGCCCTGCATCCGGAAGGCCGATACTATAGTTTTCGGCCGTTCGCACCACCGTCGCCCACGCATGGCAGCGGAGCGGGACTGCGGCGGAGTAGCTTTCGCACCGCCAAAGGTAGCCTATCGCAGTGCAAAAAGCCGCCAAAAAGACGATGGAATGGGGCAAACGGCGGCACCGAACAGTACAAACGGCTCCCGGAAAAGGTCTTTCGGCCGCCGAAAAACCGCACTGCAAAACTCCGAATCCGCGCAAGGCTTTCCACGCGCCTGATACTCACCGCATTGCGGAACATTGCCCAAAACAGGCCTATTTTGCGACAAGTGCAAACCCGGACGACTGTACGCAAATCTCAGCATGTGTTTTGTCGGCTATTTTACACACCTTCATACCCTCGCCGCCACGGGTGCCGCAATTGCGCAAAATCATAAAAACACGCCGAATTTTATTTTTTGTGGAGAGAAGTGGGGCAAAGTGGGGAATTTTATGTAACTTTGAACCCCCAACAAAAAAATAAATTAGAACGTATGCGGTTTTTAGGCAACATCGAGGCACGGACAGACGCGAAGGGGCGGGCATTCCTCCCTTCGGCCTTCCGCAAGGTGCTGATGGCATCGGGCGAGGAGGGGCTGGTGTTGCGACAGGACATCTTCGAACGGTGCCTGGTGATATACCCCGAGACGGTATGGAACCGCGAAATGGACGAGATGCGCGCCCGCCTGTCGCGCTGGGACCGCCGGCAGCAGATGGTCTACCGCAGCTTTGTGAGCGGCGTGACCAGCCTGGCCGTCGATGCCAACGGCCGCATACTCATCCCCAAACCGTTTCTTGAGGCAGCCGGCATCAGGCAGGACATACGGTTCGTGGGCATGGGCGACACCATCGAGGTGTGGGCCAACGAAACGGGCAGCACCCCTTTCATGAGCGCCGACGAGTTCGGGCAGAACCTCGAACAGATGATGGCAAGTGGCAGCGACACCACGCCCAAGACAACAACAACCAACGAATAGAAACAAGCCATGGTCAAGACTGCAGAAACATATCATGTACCAGTATTGCTGAAAGCCAGCGTGGACGGACTTGACATCAAGCCCGGCGGAACGTATGTGGACGTAACGTTCGGCGGCGGCGGACACTCGCGCGAGATACTGGCGCGGCTGGGAGGGGGCGGACACCTGTACGGGTTCGACCAGGATGCCGATGCCGAGAACAACGTCGGCAACATCGTGGGGCAAGGCAACGGCCGTGCCGACGGAGACGGCGCACCCACGTTCACCTTCGTGAGATCCAACTTCCGCTACCTGAAAAACTGGATGCGCTACCACGGCGAGGACCACATAGACGGACTGCTCGGCGACCTCGGGGTGTCGAGCCACCATTTCGACGACGAGAGCCGCGGCTTCTCGTTTCGCTTCGACGCGCCGCTCGACATGCGCATGAACAAGCGGGCCGGCAAGACGGCGGCCGACATCGTGAACGAGTACGACGAGGCGCAGCTGGCCGACGTGCTCTACCTCTACGGCGAACTGCGCACCTCGCGCCGCATAGCCGCCGCCATCGCCAAGGCACGGCAGCGGAAAGCCATAGCCACCACCCACGACCTGATGGAGGCCGTGGAGCCGTTCTTCAGGCGCGACCGCGAGAAGAAAGACTTGGCACGCCTCTTCCAGGCACTGCGCATCAAGGTGAACCACGAGATGGACGCCCTCCGGGAGATGCTGGCCGCAGCCACCGACCTGCTGGCACCGGGCGGACGGCTGAGCATCATCACCTACCACTCGCTGGAAGACCGCATCGTGAAAAACGTGATGAAGACCGGACGGGCCGACGGAAAGGTGCAGCAGGATTTCTTCGGACGGACGGAAAGCCCGTACCGCCTGATAACCACGAAAGTGATAACCCCTACCGACGAGGAACTGCAAGACAACCCGAGAAGCCGAAGTGCAAAACTCAGAATAGCCGAAAAGAAATGACAGAGACCGCCAACACCGAAAACGCCGAAAAGGCTAAGCACGCCGACCACAAGCCGGCGGAAGAGCTGTCACTGAAGGATGTCATCGAAGAGACGGCCACCGAGGACGAGGCCCCACTGTCGAGCAAGTTCTCGCTGCGCAAAATCCTCGGCGGCGACATTCTGAACGCCGCCATCATACGCCGGCAGGTGTGGCTCATACTGCTCATCGTCTTCTTCATGGTCATATACGTGTCGAACCGGTACAGCTGCCAACAGGACATCATCGAGATAGACAAACTGCACAAACAACTTACCGACGCCAAGTACAAGGCCCTCAGCAGCCAGAGCGAACTGACCGAACTGAGCCGCGAGAGCAACGTGCTCGAGATGCTGAAGAACAACCGGGACAGCACGCTGAAAATAGCCAGCCAGCCTCCTTATTTTATAGAAATCCCCAACGGACAATAACCCGCCATGAGCAAGTTCAACAGAAAGAAAATCATGCCGCGCTACAACCTCATCGCCTGGATCATGGCGCTGGTGGCGCTGGGCGTACTCGTCAAGGCGGGGTACATCATGACCGTGCAGCGGTCGTACTGGGAACAGGTGGCCAAGCGCGAGACGAGGGACAGCGTGCCCATGCCCTCGCAGCGCGGCAACATCCTCAGCGACGACGGGCAACTGCTGGCCTCGTCGCTGCCCGAATTCAAGCTCTACATGGATTTCGGACAGCTGCACGAGGCCAAGAACGACTCGCTCTGGGAGGTGAAGCTCGACAGTATCTGCAACGGACTGCACGCCATCTTCCCCGAAAAGAGCGCCAAGGCGTTCAGGGACCACCTGGAGAAAGGACGGAAGGAGGGCAAGCGCTACTATGCGATATGGCCGAAACGCGTGAACTACAACACCTACTCGGAAGTGAAGCAGCTGCCGGTGTTCCGGCTGAAGCGGTACCAAAGCGGTTTCGTGCCGCAGGAACTGCAGTCGCGCACCAGACCCTACGGCAACATGGCGGCACGCACCATCGGCATGATGTTCAACGAGAAGGACATGGGGCGCACGCCGCGCTGCGGACTGGAGTTCTCGTACGACTCGCTGCTGCGGGGCACCGACGGACTGAAAAACAGACGTAAGGTGCTCAGCAAGTACATGGACATCATCGAGCGCGAGCCCGTGGAGGGTGCCGACATCATAACCACCATCAACGTGAACATGCAGGACCTGGCCGAACGGGCCGTGCTGAAGAAGCTGCAGGAAATCGACGCCGAGTTCGGCGTGGCCATCGTCATGGACGTGCGCACGGGCGACGTGAAGGCCATCGTGAACCTGGAACGGTGTGTGGACGGCAAGTACCGCGAGATACAGAACCACGCCGTCACCGACCTGGTGGAGCCGGGATCGGTGTTCAAGGTTGCTTCGGTGATGACGGCCCTCGAGGACGGCGTATGCGACACGTCGTTCGCCATACCCACCGGCAACGGCATATGGCACATCTACGGGCGCGACATGAAGGACAGCCACTGGCGCACGGGCGGCTACGGCACCATATCGCTGGGACAGGCCGTGGAGCTCAGCTCCAACATCGGCATAAGCTACATGGCCGACAAGTTCTACCACAACAACCCGGAAAAGTTCGTGAAGGGCATATGGCGCACCGGCATCAACGACCCCAACATCCGCATACCTATCAAGGGACATGCCAAGCCCTGGATACGGATGCCGCAGAAATATCCCAACGGACAGTGGAAAAACTGGAGCAAGACGGCCCTGCTGTGGATGAGCATCGGCTACGAGACACTCATCCCGCCCATCTACACGCTCACGTTCTACAACACCATAGCCAACAACGGGCGCATGATGCAGCCGCGCTTTGTGAAGGCTACCGTGAAAAACGGCGACACACTGACCACCTACCCGCCCGAAGTGGTAAAGGGGCGCGAACACATCGCATCGGAAAAGACCATCAGAACCATACAGGATCTGTTGCACCGCGTGGTGGTCAACGGAACCGGAAAGAAAGCGAACAGCCCCAATTTCTGGGTGTGCGGAAAGACCGGAACAGCCATGATTGCCACAAACGGTTCGTACAAGGGCGTTCCCAACCACCTGCTGTCGTTTGCCGGATGGTTCGGCGAGAAGGACAAGCCCTACTACAGCTGCATCGTCTGCATACAGAAGCAGGGCATGCCGGCCTACGGATGGATGAGCGGCGAAGTGTTCAGGGACATTGCCGAGGGCATCATGGCCAAATATGTAAGGTACGACATCAGCGACGCCCGCGACTCGGCCTCGCACCCCATACCCGACGTGAAGTACGGCAACATATTCTCGGCACAGCGGGTGCTCGACCTGCTGGGCATCGGCACGACCACCAACTACAGCGCACCGGCCAGTCCGAATGCCGTCGTATGGGGTGCCACACACCGCAACGCCGGCAACGTGTCGCTCAGGAAAACCGCCGCCACCGGCAAACGCTATATTCCCAACGTGTGCGGCATGGGCGCGCGCGACGCCGTGTACCTCATAGAGAGCCGGGGCGTGAAGTGCATACTGCACGGGCGCGGCAAGGTGGTGGAACAGAGTCTGGAGCCCGGACACTACATCAAGGGCAAAGAGATTTGCACACTGAAATTAGAATAACCATAACTGACAAGATATGAAACTGCAAGAGCTGTTGAAGAACACCAAGCCGCTGACCGTGACAGGCGACCTGGACGTAGACATCACGGGGGTTGACATCGACTCACGGAAAGTGAAGGCCGGACATCTGTTCGTGGCCATGAAAGGTACGCAGGTGGACGGACACCAGTTCATCGCCAAAGCCATTGAACTGGGTGCCAAAGCGGTGGTGTGCCAAGACCTGCCGGACGAAAAGGCCGACGGGGTGACCTATGTGCAGGTGGCCGACACCGAAGAGGCCGCAGGCAAGGTGGCCACGCTCTTCCACGGCAACCCCTCGCACCACCTGACGCTGGTCGGCGTGACCGGAACTAACGGAAAGACGACCATCGCCACCTTATTATACAACATGTTCCGCAAGATGGGCCACAAGTGCGGCCTGTTGTCGACCGTGTGCAACTACATCGAGGACGAGGCCATTCCGGCAAGCCACACCACGCCCGACCCCATCGAGCTCAACGAATTGCTGGGGCGTATGGTGGACGCGGGCTGCGAGTATGCCTTCATGGAGTGCTCAAGCCACGCCGTGGCACAAAAGCGCATCAGCGGACTGAAATTTGCCGGCGGCATCTTCACCAACCTCACACGCGACCACCTCGACTACCACAAGACGTTCGAGAACTACCGCGACGCGAAAAAGGCTTTCTTCGACGCACTGCCCAAGACGGCGTTTGCCGTGACCAACGCCGACGACAAGAACGGCATGGTAATGGTGCAGAACACCAAGGCTACCGTGAAGACCTACTCCATTCGGCAGATGGCCGACTTCCGCGCGCGCATCATCGAGATGCACTTTGCGGGCATGTACCTCGACATCGACAACCACGAGGTGGGCGTGCAGTTCATCGGCAAGTTCAACGTCAGCAACCTGCTGGCCGTCTACGGCGCAGCGCGCATGCTGGGCAAGCAGCCCGAAGACATCCTGCTGGCACTCTCCACCCTGCATAGCGTGAGCGGCCGCCTGGAGCCTGTGCAGTCGCCCGACGGCTACACGGCCATCGTGGACTACGCCCACACACCCGACGCCCTGGCCAACGTGCTGTCGTCGATCCACGAGGTGCTGAGCGGCAAAGGACATGTCATCACCGTCTGCGGGGCCGGCGGCAACCGCGACCACGGCAAGAGACCGCTGATGGCGCAGGAGGCCGTGAAACAGTCGGACAAGGTGATCATCACCAGCGACAACCCCCGCTTCGAAGACCCGCAGGCCATCATCGACGACATGGTGGCCGGGCTCAACAAGGAACAGATGAAAAAGGTGGTGACCATCGTTGACCGAAAAGAGGCCATCAAGACCGCTTGCATGATGGCCCAAAAAGACGACGTGATACTCGTGGCCGGAAAGGGACACGAGGACTACCAGGAGGTAAAGGGCGTGAAGCACCACTTCGACGACAAGGAGGTGCTGCACGAGATATTCGACAAGGACTAAATACAACCACCTATGTTATACTATCTTTTCAGGTTTCTGGAACAGTTCGGCATCAGCGGGTCGGGTATGTGGAGCTACATATCCTTCCGCGCGCTGCTGGCTCTTATCCTCTCGCTGGTCATCTCGACATGGTTCGGCGAGCGGTTCATCAAGTACCTCAAGAGCAAACAGATAACCGAGACGCAACGCGATGCCACCATCGACCCCTTCGGCGTGAAGAAGATCGGGGTGCCTTCGATGGGCGGCATCATCATCATCGTGGCCATCCTCGTGCCTGTGCTGCTGCTGGGACGGTTGAGAAACATATACCTCATCCTGATGATTGTCACCACACTGTGGCTGGGTTTTCTCGGTGGAATGGACGATTTTATCAAGATTTTCCGGCGCAACAAGGAGGGTCTGAAGGGCAAATACAAGATTGTGGGACAAGTGTCGATCGGTCTCATCGTGGGCCTGGTGCTCTGGACATCGCCCGACGTGAAGATGAACGAGAACCTTACCACCGAACGCCTGAACGGACAGGAGGTGGTGGTGCGCCACAGCTCAGAGGCAGAGAAATCGCTGAAGACAACCATTCCCTTCGTAAAAGGACATAATCTCGACTACTCGCAAATCATGTCGTTCTGCGGCAAGTACAAGTCGGCGGCCGGATGGATACTGTTTGTCATCATGACAATCATCGTGGTGACAGCAGTCAGCAACGGCGCCAACCTCAACGACGGCATGGACGGCATGTGCGCGGGCAACTCGGCCATCATCGGCGTGGCACTGGGCATACTGGCATACGTCAGTTCGCACATCGAGTTTGCGGCCTACCTCAACATCATGTATATACCCGGCTCGCAGGAGCTGGTGGTGTTCATGTGTGCCTTTGTGGGCGCTCTGATCGGCTTCCTGTGGTACAACGCCTACCCAGCACAGGTATTCATGGGCGACACGGGGTCGCTTACCATTGGCGGCATCATCGGCGTGGGAGCTATCATCATACACAAGGAACTGATGCTACCCATACTTTGCGGCATATTTTTTGTTGAGAGTCTCAGCGTCATCTGTCAGGTATGGTACTACAAGCTGGGCAAGCGCAAGGGGGTGAAACAGCGCATATTCAAACGCACGCCCATACACGACAACTACCGGGTGACCGACGACCAGCTGGACCCCGAATGCAAATACCTCATCAAGGCACCGCACACGGCCAAACATGAAGCGAAGATCACCATCCGCTTTTGGATTGTGACCATCATTCTGGCAGCTCTGGCCATCATCACCCTGAAAATCAGGTAACGCAAACCCGGTGTGACAACGGACTGCGGAAAACATCAACACGCATCAACAACCGATAAAACGAAAGCAATGAAAAGAATTGTGGTTCTGGGAGCCGGCGAAAGTGGCGCAGGTGCCGCCGTACTGGCCAAGAAGGAAGGATTCGACGTATTCGTGTCGGACATGTCGAAGATCAGCGAGAAGTACAAGAAAATCCTCGACGACCATCAGATAGAATGGGAAGAAGGGCAACATACCGAGGAACTCATCCTCAACGCCGATGAAATCATCAAAAGCCCCGGAATACCCGACAAGGCGCCCATGATACAGAAGCTCATGGCGCAGGGCACGCACATCATCAGCGAGATAGAATTTGCCGGACGCTACACGCAGTCGAAGATGATATGCATCACGGGATCTAACGGCAAGACCACCACCACATCGCTCATCTACCATATCTTCAAAGCGGCGGGCTACGATGCGGGCTTGGCCGGCAACATTGGGCGGAGCCTCGCCCTGCAGGTGGCTGAGGACCCGCACGAGTACTACATCATCGAACTGAGTTCGTTCCAGCTCGACAACATGTACGATTTCCGTGCAAACATTGCTATCCTGCTCAACATCACGCCCGACCATCTGGACCGCTACGACTTCAAGTTCGAGAACTATGCGGCCTCCAAGATGCGCATTACACAAAACCAGACGGCCGAGGACAGCTTCATCTATTGGAACGACGACCCGGTCATCAGGGAAGAACTGAAGAAATTTGACATCAAGGCAGTACCCTGCCCCTTCTCCGAACTGAAGGAGGATGGCTCGATAGCCTACATCGAGGAAGGCAAATACAAACTGGAAGTACCCACTCCGTTCAACATGGAGCAGGAAGAACTGTCGCTGACGGGCAAGCACAACATCTACAACTCGCTGGCCGCCGGACTGGCTTCGAACATCAGCGGCATAAAGAAGGAAATCATACGCAAGAGCCTCAGCGATTTTCCGGGCGTGGAACACCGGCTGGAAAAGGTGTGCGATGTGAGGGGCGTGCACTATGTCAACGATTCCAAAGCAACCAACGTGGATGCCTGCTGGTATGCTCTCGAAAGCATGAAGACACCCGTGGTGCTCATCATCGGCGGCAAGGACAAGGGCAACGACTACAGCGCAATCAAAGACCTAGTAAAGAAAAAGTGCGTGGGACTGGTGTACCTCGGAGCCGACAACACCAAACTGCACGACAATTTCGACGGTCTGGGGATTCCCGTGCGCGACACTGACAGCATGAAGGCGTGTGTGGAGGCTTGCTACGAAATGGCCAATCCCGGCGACACCGTTCTGCTGTCGCCCTGCTGCGCCAGCTTCGACCTGTTCAAAAACATGGAGGACCGGGGCGAACAATTCAAGTCGCTCGTCAGAAATTTATAGGAAAAGAACCGACAAGGGGCAAGCAATCACGCAACCAGCATAATGAACAAGAAGATTTCCAACTTATTCAAGGGCGACAAAGGCATCTGGATGATTTATTTCTTCCTTTGCGTCATCAGCATCGTGGAGGTTTTCTCGGCCTCCTCCGAGCTGACCTACAAGGGAGGCAACTACCTGGCACCCATCATCAAGCACATACTGCTGATTATCGGCGGGTTCGGCCTGACGGTTATCACACTCAACATACGGTGCAAGTATTTCAAGATTGCCACTCCCCTGTTGCTAATGTTAGCCGGCGTACTGCTTGTCTGGGTGCTGGTGGCCGGACAGACCACCAACGGCGCCAACCGCTGGATTCCGATTCTGGGCATACAGTTCCAGCCGTCGGAACTGGCCAAGGGGGCGCTAGTACTGATGACGGCCCAGATACTCAGTGCCATGCAGACGGACAACGGCGCAGACCGAAAGGCCATGAAATACATCCTGTGGATTGCCGTGCCGTTCCTCGTGCTGATCGGCGCGGAAAACCTGTCGACGGCCGCGTTGCTGTGTGCTGTCATCTTCTTCATGATGATTATCGGGCAGGTTCCGGGGAAGCAGATCGGCCGACTGGTGCTGGTTGTCGTGACAGCCATTACCATGGCCGTGGCTATGGTGATGATTGTCGGAGAAGACACCGGCAAAGAGGATGCTTCGCAGAACATGACCGAGCAGACCCTGGCAGACGGACAGACGGTCAAGACCGAAACGAAAGCTGGGCACAAAGGACTGCTGCACCGACTGGACACCTGGAAATCAAGAATAGACAAGTTCTTTGATTCGGAGGATGTGCCGCCCGAGAAAGTGGACCTCGACAAGGGCGCGCAGGAAGCACATGCCAAGATAGCCATCGCCACATGCAACATCATAGGCAGAGGCCCGGGAAATTCCATCCAGCGCGACTTCCTTGCCCAGGCGTTCTCCGACTTCATCTTCGCCATCATTATAGAGGAGACGGGCCTATGGGGAGCATTCTTTGTGGCCATGTTCTACATCATCCTGCTGTTCAGGGCGGGAAAGATCGCCGGCCATTGCGAGAACAACTTCCCCGCGTTTCTTGCCATGGGACTGGCCCTGTTGCTCGTGGTACAAGCCCTGTTCAACATGTGCGTGGCCGTAGGACTGGTGCCCGTCACCGGACAGCCGCTGCCGCTGGTCAGCAAGGGCGGAACCTCGACACTGATCAACAGTGTCTACATCGGCATCATCCTCAGCGTGAGCCGCACCGCCAAGAAAACGAAAGACGGCGGCAATGCCAGTGCAAAGGCGGCCGCAGCGATTGCATAATGCCCGAAGACAAAAGAGCCGCCGCAATCCGGCAGACCGCGAAACAGGTCAGCAGAGGGCATCGGCGGCAATCAAGAAAAAGGTTTTAAAATGTTCAAAAGTGGGAATTATTGATTACTTTTGCAAAAATAAGCGATTATGGACAAGGAGCTAAGAATTATCATCAGCGGAGGCGGAACCGGCGGACACATCTTCCCGGCCGTATCGATAGCCAACGCCATCAAGGCCAAGCAACCTCAGGCTAAGATACTGTTTGTGGGTGCACTGGGGCGGATGGAAATGCAACGCGTACCTGCAGCGGGCTACGAGATCAAGGGACTGCCCATCTGCGGCTTCGACCGCAAGCATCTTCTGAAGAACATCGTTGTCCTGTTCAGGATCTGGAAAAGCCAGCACATAGCGAAAAAAATTGTCAGACAGTTCAAGCCCATGGCTGCTGTGGGTGTCGGCGGATACGCAAGCGGCCCCACGCTGAACGTCTGCGCAGAAAAGGGCATCCCCTGCCTCATACAGGAACAAAACAGCTATGCGGGCGTTACCAACAAGATTTTAGCCAAGAAAGCCGCCAAGATCTGTGTGGCATACGATGGCATGGAACGTTTCTTTCCTGCCGACAGGATAGTGAAGACAGGAAACCCAGTGCGGCAAAACGTGCTGAACAACGAAATGACTCCTGAGGAGGCGCGAGAGAGTTTCGGCCTTGCCCCTGACAAGAAAACCATCCTGCTGGTCGGCGGAAGCCTCGGGGCAAGAACCATCAACGAAAGCATGAGACAGCACCTCAAGGAAATACAGGAGGCGGACGTGCAGTTTATCTGGCAAACGGGCAAGTACTACAACGAAGAGATGAACCAAGCCGTTAAGGCGTTCGGCAGCATACCCAACCTCAAGGTGCTTGATTTCATCAGCGACATGGGTGCAGCCTACAAAGCCGCCGACCTTGTTATCAGCAGAGCCGGCGCAAGTTCGATAAGCGAGTTCTGCCTGATCGGAAAGCCCGTCATACTGGTGCCCAGCCCGAACGTGGCCGAAGACCACCAGACAAAGAACGCCATGGCACTGGTCAGCAGAGACGCCGCCATCTACGTCAAAGACGCGGAGGCACAGACAGAGCTGCTGCACACGGCACTCAAGACCGTCGCCAACGACGACAAACTGGCATCGCTCAGCGAAAACATCAGACTGCTGGGCCTGAAGAACTCGGCCGATGTCATTGCCGACGAGGTGATAAAGCTGGCATGGGAAAACAACTGAAAAAGGAACACAAGACGCATTATTTAAAGGAGGGGGACAGACAACTATGGAAATGAAAGACATCAAGGCAGTGTATTTCATAGGGGCTGGCGGCATCGGTATGAGCGCCATCGCCCGTTATTTTATACGCAAAGGACTGGTGGTTGCGGGATACGACCGTACGCCGTCGGAACTGACGCGCTGCCTGGAGAAAGAAGGCATGCTCATACACTACGAAGAAAACGTGGACGAGATACCGCATGCCTGCCGCGACAACAACTCTTGCCTGGTGATATACACACCGGCCATCCCTGCCGACCACAAGGAACTGCAGTATTTCCGCAACGGGAATTTCGAGATAGAGAAGCGCGCACAGGTGCTGGGCACACTGACCCGCACACACAAGGGACTGTGCGTGGCCGGCACACACGGCAAGACCACCACGTCGACCATGTGCGCACACATCATGCACCAAAGCCATGTGGACTGCAATGCTTTCCTGGGCGGCATCTCGAAGAACTACGGCACCAACTACATCCTGTCAGACACGAGCGACTATGTCGTCATCGAAGCCGACGAGTTCGACCGTTCGTTCCACTGGCTCAATCCGTGGATGAGCGTCATTACATCGAGCGACCCCGACCATCTGGACATCTACGGGACGAAGGAAGCCTATCTTGAGAGCTTCCGTCATTATACCGAACTGATACAGCCCGGCGGCGCACTCATCATCCATACCGACCTGGAGATGGAAGCACATGTGCCTGATGGTGTGACAACTTACACCTACAGCCGCGACAAGGGCGACTTCCACGCCGAAAACGTAAGGATTGAAAACGGCGAGATTACGTTCGATTTCATATCGCCCGCAGGCAACGTGGAGAACGTGCGCCTAGGCCAGCCCGTGCCCATCAACATAGAGAACGGAATAGCGGCCATGGCCATGGCACAGCTCAACGGTTGCACGCCGCAGGAGCTGCGTTACGGCATGGAGACCTACCACGGCGTGGACCGCCGGTTCGACTTCAAGATACGCAACAGCCGCCATGTGCTACTCTCCGACTATGCACACCATCCCAAGGAAATCCTGCAGAGTGCCAAGAGCCTCAAGGAGATATACCCTGACCGGAAAATCACGGTCATCTTCCAGCCGCACCTGTATAGCCGGACACACGATTTCTACAAGGATTTCGCCGATGCACTGAGCCATTTCGACGAGGTTATACTCACAGAGATCTATCCGGCACGCGAAAAGCCGATACCCGGCGTAAGCTCAGACCTGATTTTCGACAACCTGAGGCCGGATGTAGAGAAAAGCAAGATACGCAAGGATGACGTGCTGCAGTATGTGAAGAACCGCGATTTCGACGTACTCATCACACTGGGCGCCGGCGATCTCGACAACTATGTGCCACAGATAACAAAACTCATTGAAGCCAAAGACCAATCCAGCCAATAACCGACCATGATGCGCTTCAACTGGAAGAAAACGCTATTGATTACCGTCGATGTAGCCTTGGGAGCCTACATCGTGATGGCTTTCGCCGCTTTCGACAAGCCGAGAGAGGAAATGCCGGTATGCAAGAAGGTCAGCATCGACATACAGGACGAGACCGCCAACGGCTTCATCAACGCCAAAGAAATAAAGGCGCGGCTGGAGAAGGGCAACATCTATCCCCTCAACAGGCGCATGCGCGACATCAATGCCCGCACCATCGAGGAAACGCTGAAGCAAAGTCCGTTCGTCAAGACGTCGCAATGCTACAAGACGCAGGACGGAACCGTGCACATAACCCTCACCCAGCGCATGCCCACCCTGCGCATCAAGGCAGCGAACGGTGACGACTATTACCTCGACGACGACAACCGCATCATGCCCAACTCGCACTACACGAGCGACCTCATCATAGCGACGGGACATATCAGCAAGTGGTTTGCACGCAACTATGTGGCCCATGTGGGCAGCACGCTGATGGCCGACGACTTTTGGCGAAACCAGATAGTGCAGATCAATGTGTTGCCGGACTATGGCGTCGAATTGGTGCCGCGGGTAGGCGAACACATCATCTACATCGGGCAGTTGCCGCAAACAACGTATGTCAACGACCGCAAGAAACTGGTCACAGAGTATGTAAGCACCAAACTGGACCGTCTGCGGAACTTCTACAAGTACGGCCTTTCACAGGCGGGGTGGAACAAATACTCCTACATCAACGTGGAGTTCGACAACCAGATTATTTGCAAGAAACGAAAATTGAATTGATTATCATCACAGAGCTATGGCAGAATTTATAGTAGCTATCGAACTCGGCTCATCAAAGATGACCGGTATCGCAGGCAAGAAAAACCTCGATGGCAGCATCAACGTGCTTGCCGTGGTCAAGGAAGACTCCACATCATGCATCCGGAAGGGCGTGGTATACAATATCGACAAGACGGTACAGACACTGACCAACATCATCACAAAGCTGGAACGGACACTCAAGACAAAGATTGCCCAGGTGTATGTGGGCGTGGGCGGCCAGTCCATCCGAAGCGTGAAGAACACCAATGTGAAAGACCTTCCCGGCGATACCATCGTAACGCAGGACATCATCAACGAACTGATGGATGCCAACCGCAGCATGCAGTACCCCGAGCTCGAGATCCTCGATGCCGCCACACAGGAATACAAGGTGGACAACCAGTACCAGCTTGACCCCGTAGGCATACAGTGCTCGCGCATAGAAGGCAACTTCATCAACATACTGTGGCGGAAGACGTTCTACCGCAACATCAACAAATGTTTCGACAATGCCGGCATCGCCATTGCCGAAATGTACCTCTCTCCGCTGGCACTGGCCGACAGCATCCTCACCGACGCCGAGAAGCGCGGCGGCTGCGTACTGGTCGACCTGGGTGCCGACACCACCACCGTGGCAGTCTTCCACAAGAAGACCCTGCGCAACCTCACGGTCATACCGCTCGGAGGCAACAACATCACCAAGGACATCGCCACGCTGCAGATGGAGGAGAAGGATGCCGAAACGATGAAGTTGAAATACGCATCGGCCTACACCGACACCAACGACATTGACCCCAGCCGCACCTATAGCATCGACAACGAGCGCAGTGTGGACGAGCGCAAGTTTGTAGACATTGTCGAAGCGCGCGTACAGGAAATCGTGGAGAACGTGTGGTGCCAGGTGCCCAGCGAGTACACTGACAAGCTGCTCGGCGGCATCATACTCACCGGCGGCGGTGCAAACATGAAGAACATCGACCGTGCCTTCCGCAACCACACGCATGTGGAGAAGATAAGGATAGCCAAGTTTGTTTACCCGACCATCAACACGAACAGCCCAGCCATCAACGCCAAGGACGGAACGATGTGCACCATCCTCGGTCTGCTGGCCAAGGGCGACATGAACTGCGCAGGCAATCCGATCAACAACGACCTCTTCAGCACGAACAACGACACCAAAGGACAGACGCTCTCCGACGGGCGCAAACCCAAGACCGTGGAGGGTACCGGTACCGGAAAAGTGCTGACCGAGGCCGAAAAGGCAGCCGAAGAAGCTGCACGCGAGGCTGCGCGCAAGGCTGCCGAAGAGAAAGAACGTGCCGAGGCGGAAGCCGCAGCAAAGGCTGAGGAAGAAGAGCGCCGCAAGCGTCAGGAAAACTCGGTACCGAGAAAGTTCATGCGTCGCCTCAAGAATTTCATCGGAAACATGATTGAAGAGGAGGACGACAAATAGTCGCGGAGCCGCAGGAAAGCGAGAACAAGCAGCATCATACAGACAACAAACAGACAGACCATTATGGCAGACAAAGATAACAACCAGTTGACAGCCGACAACAAACGCCCCTCGATACTCGATTTCGGCGACCCCGGCAAGGCAAACAGCATCATCAAGGTGATAGGTGTAGGCGGCGGTGGCGGCAATGCCGTGAACCACATGTACCGCGAAGGCATACACGACGTGACCTTCGTGCTGTGCAACACCGACGCACAGGCACTCAACGACAGTCCCGTTCCGGTGCATCTGCAGCTCGGCAATGAGGGTCTCGGGGCCGGCAACAGACCCGAACGGGCACGCCAGGCAGCCACCGAGAGCGTTGACGAGATACGCAACATGCTCAACGACGGCACGAAGATGGCCTTCATCACCGCAGGCATGGGCGGCGGCACAGGCACAGGCGCAGCCCCCGTAGTGGCACAGATCAGCAAGGACATGGGCATCCTCACAGTAGGCATCGTCACCATCCCCTTCCGCTTTGAAGGCCCGAGGAAAATCGACCAGGCACTCGACGGCGTGGAGCAGATGGCCAAGCACGTAGACGCCCTGCTGGTAATCAACAACGAACGGCTGCGCGAGATCTACCCCGAACTGCAAATCCTCGATGCCTTCGGCAAGGCCGACGACACGCTGAGCGTAGCCGCCAAGAGCATAGCCGAAATCATCACGACGCACGGGCTGATCAACCTCGACTTCAACGACGTGAAGACCGTACTGAAAGACGGCGGCGTGGCCATCATGAGTACCGGCTACGGCGAAGGCGAAGGCCGCGTGAAGAAAGCCATCGACGACGCACTCAACTCGCCCCTGCTCAACGACAACGATGTATTTAACTCGAAAAAGATACTCCTTTCGATAGCCTTCTCCAACGGCAAGAACAACGAGAACCAGGGCCTGATGATGGAGGAAATGAACGACGTGAACGACTTCATGGCCCGATTCGGCGAGAATTTCGAAATCAAGTGGGGTATAGCACTCGACCCCGAACTGGGCAAGAAGGTAAAGGTAACCATCCTCGCCACCGGCTTTGGCGTGGAGGACGTGGAGCCCAAGGACCGGCGCTCACGCCGCACCATCGAGGAGGCAAACCGTCTGGCTGAGGAACAGGAGAAAGAGGCCGAGCGCGAAGACCGCCGCCGCCGCTACTACGGCAAGGACACCAACGGTCCGCAGTACAAGCGCCGCCCGCATATCTTCATATTCACACAGAACGACCTCGACAACGAAGATGTGATCCTATCCGTGGAGAACACGCCCACCTACAAGCGCACACGCCAGATGCTCGAGGACATACGCAACCAGGCCAACGGCGGAAAGGAAGAGAAGGAAACCGAAGAGCACGGCAACACCGCGCCGGGCATCATCAGTTTCGTGTAACCCGCAAGAAGGCGCGGAAGGCCGCAGCCACACAACAAGACACAAAAAAAGCCACCGCATGGAGTACGATACGAACGAGTGCTCCGTGCGGTGGCTTTTTCGTGAACTGCCGGGCAGCAATACCTCGGTTTGCGAAAGATATTATTGGCGACCGGTAAAAATCTGGTGTTTCGTTGTGAAACATTGAATACCTGAGCTTTAGAAATATTCGCACTATGGGGAATTATCTTTGCATCTGCGATATTCACTGTAAATTGCCCCTGTAGGGGGCACAGATTATAGCGTAGGGGCTCGTCCCTACGTTTAACGGTTCTTCGTTTTTCCGTCGCCCCTGTAGGGGGCGCATAATTCAAATCATCATGCGGTTTAAATATGCGCCCTC